>CAVWTS010000018.1:0-104650 GCA_963757995.1 uncultured Solirubrobacterales bacterium | reverse complement strand
TAAGCGCTACGAACCTATTGGGGTGGAGCGGATGGAAGGCACCGGCGCGAGCGTTCATCAAGAGCCAACCCGAGTCGTTCGCGTTGCGGCCGATTGCACTCCGACACGGCCAGCTGATGGTCCGCCTGCACAACCAGTTGCACAACGAACTCGCGGAAGCTAACACCGCTGATCTCGAAGACGCAAACCGACTCGTTGTGGAGCGCAACGCGATCCTCGGCGACATGGACCCCGAGGCCGCAAAGCGGCTGACGGAGGCGATCGCAAAACTCAGGGAATCGCCAACGCCGATCAAGACGAACGACCTGCCGGACGCCCTCGGCTCGCAGGGTTGACGTCCCGGGTGGTCTCCTCACCTTCGAGCGCACTGGCCACCTGGGGATGCTCTTGCAGGAAGCGCGCCACGTCCCCACGCGCCTGCTCAGCCTCGGCCGCCGGAAGGGAGGCTAGGCGCTCGGCATAGTCGATCGCAGGATCGCCTGGTGCTGGGGCAGCTCGGCGCGAAGCTCAGCGATCGCGGCGAAGCGAACCTGCACTTGCTCGACGAGGAGCGCGCGCACGAACAGATCGCTGGCTTCTCGACAGCGCGCGGGCCGAACGGCGAGCGAGCAACCTTCTGGCTCTGTGTGACGGCTGGGTGGACCGACATCGCCTGGAAGTCCGTCAAGGAGCACGGCGAGCGCCGCGACCGCGTCGATGTCCTGACGGTCACGCCCCCTTCTGGCTAGCCCGCTCACGTCGACGCGCGTGCCAGCACGATCGCGAGGACGCCTCTAGCGCAGAAGGCGTTTCGGCGAGGATCTGCAGTGTCGCGGACGCGGAGGCAGCGTCCGCGTAGGGGCCCGCATGATGAAGACCTCGCTGTCGGCGAGGTGTAGGCCATCGACGAATCCGTTGCCGGCAAACTTGCCGAACGGCATCTCGGCCGTCTTCTTGAAGGTAAAGATCATGAGCTCGGGGCGCCGCTCGGTGAGCTTCCCGGCCAGGAGCTGCTTTCCGTGCTCGTACTCCTCGGGAGTGATGCCCTTCGCGCTGGGAGTGGGGCGCTTGACGATGTCGGTGAACCCAACCCCCTCGGAGAAGGCGAGATCGTCCTCGTAGCCCTCGCCATCTCGGATCAGGCCAACGCTACGCAAACGCTCGAAGAATTTTTGCCCCGCCCGGCCTTGGTGTCGTGACCCGCAGCGACGCTCACCGGCGAAGGGTTGATGCCGACGCAGACGGCTCGCGAACCGGCCTCAGCAGATCCTCGAGCGTCTCGACGGTCTGCCCCATCCACTCCGCTCTGATCCGGTGGTTCGGCGTCTCCCTACCTCACGTTCGCACGGGACGGCCTCGCGGCCCCTCCCGCGAAAGGCACTAAGGCGGACGACAGCGCCCGCCCCGGGAACCCAGCACCACGCGTTGACACAACCGCAGGTATGGAAGCTGTAGTCAAGGCACATGGGTAGTCTTGAACGCGATAGGAGAGGTCAAATGCCGCACAACCGGGCACACGGCATAAGCCGAAGTACGTGGGCTTGTGTCCTCAGGGGGCGCACGAAGTGGGTAGGCACGCACTCAAACATTGCGGCATACAGGGCAGCCGACAGCAACGGCTCGTCGAACTACGGGAGGAAGTCGATGCCGACGATCGCCTGCGGGCCCCAACGGTACTTGTTCGCGGGCGCCAAGATCGACCAGAAGACCGGCCGGATAGATGACCTGGCCAGCGGGTGAGCGTGCTCGCAAGGAGAAGGGCCGCAAGGCCAGCTCCGTCCAGTGGATGCAGGAGGCGCTGCAGCAATTCATTCGTCAGTTCCCAGACCGGCCGATGGACAGCTTCGGCCGTGATGGAGCACTCACCTGGATCCCGCCCAGGGGCGCTCATACCCGGCAGAACGTGCGCCAATTCTTCAACCATGCCCTCGACCGCGAGCTGATCAAGAACAACCCCTTCGCACGGATCGGCGCGAGCAAGCGCAAGCGCCGGGTTGACCGCCACGACTTCGAGATCATCACCGACAACCAATACGAGAGACTGCGCAACGCCGCGCGAACAAGCCGCGTCGACGACTACGGCCTTGTCGTCGAGGGTGTAGTCCTCGCTGTCGGTGAGGCTGCGATCCGTCCAGGCGAGGTGTTCGCTCTGCACCGCGACGAAATCGACTACACCGAGAACGCCACATACGGTGGCAGCTGGACTCGAACACGGGCAAGCGGGTCTCCCCGAAGGACGATGATCTGCGCTGGGTGGTCATGAGCCCCACCTTCCGTAGGCATCTGGAACGCATGCCGCGATACAGCGACACGATCCTCTTTCCCGCAATCCGTGGTGGCTACATGACCCAATCCAACTGGACGCACTACTGGCATGCCGTACGCGCCTCAGCAGGAATGCCCGGCCAAGAGTTCTATGAGCTCAAGCACCGAGCGATCCAATGGATGATCGACCCAATCGATGACGGCGGCCTCGGGCTCGATCCCCAAACAGTCGCCACGATGGTCGGCCACGACGACGGCGGCTACCTCATCTCCACCGTCTACACAAAGCTCTCAGAGAAACGTGCTCACGCCCGTGCACAACGCGCCATAGACGCCTACCAGCGGCGCATCCAAGATCCCGCAAAACAAAGGCCAAGACTGACGATCGTGGGGTCATAGCTCTGCAAAAGAATCGGGCCTCCGCTGCAAAAGATCTGCACCGGAAAAGCCCGCCCCAAGACCGCTCAAGACACACGAGCCTTCAGGAAGCCCCAATCTACGGGCGTTTTGGAGTTCCACCTCGAGACATGAACCTGTGACGTAACAATCTTCAGTTTAAAAGAAATCCCTGCAAATCGATACTTTTTCGACCGATGCGCAGCGAAGTCGTATCGGGGAGACAGGATTTGAACCTGCGACCGCCCGGCCCCCAGCCGGGTGCGCTACCAGACTGCGCCACTCCCCGTGGTGCTCTTCGATTCTACGGACAATGCCCTCGGGGCACCTGCCCGCAAGACAAGCCGCGAGATCAAACCCTCGACGGCACCTTGGCCCGAAGCCCGGGGATATGCACGCCAAGCATCCCGCGCAGTAGCCCCTTGTTGAAGTCAAGGAAGTCAAAATAGTCCCGCCACAGCACGATCTGCCCCTCGCGAACGTCAAAGCGCCCGCAGACCCAAAGCTGAACTTGGAGTCGGCGAAACTTGAGGATGTCGGTGCGCTCGGTGAGGACCGATGCTCCGTCTGCGCAGATCGTGTGGATCACGACGTCGAAACCGGCCCCACCTTCATACCCCTTGCCAAACAGGCGCCGGACGCGCTCGCGCCCGTGGACGGTGGGCAGACCAACGTTCTCGTAACGCACGTCTACCGCCAGGAGCGCCACCGCCTCATCGAGATCCCCGCGGCGCAGAAACTCCATGAAGTGCTCAACCACGAGCACGGGAGACGAATCGACCCCTGGCTGGTGCATAGCGGCCCCGGGTTTGCTTGCAGGCTCGACCATTCGACTCAACCCCCGCCCATCTCCGACGCCCGCCGCACCATCTCCTCCTCAGAGATGTCCTCGACATGCGTGGCCACGTTCCAGCGATGCCCATAGGGATCCTCGAACTGCCCGGAACGATCCCCATAGAACTGATCTTCGACTGCTCGCAACGGCTTGGCTCCAGCTTGGATCGCGCGCTCGAACGTACCGTCGGCGTCCTCGACGTAGACGTGGATCGTCACAGGCGTGCCTCCGACCGACTTCGGGCCTTCGATATTCATCCCCGGGTTCTGGTCGGCGAGCATGATCACGGCCTCGCCGATTTGAAGCTCGGCATGGCCGATCTTGCCGTCGGGTCCACCCAGGCGCATGCGCTCGCTGGCGCCGAACACGCCTTGGTAGAACTCGATCGCCTCGCCAGCACCGTCGACGATCAAATAGGGCATCACCTGCGGGTAGTTGTCCGGTATCGGTTTGACCATCGCGTTGCCTCCTTAGACGGTTTTGCCTGGAGAACTGCCTGAAAGCGGGCGACGGGAATCGAACCCGCCCTAAAAGCTTGGAAGGCTTTTGTGCAACCACAACACTTCGCCCGCAAGAGCACCGTCATCGTACCGTCACGCGAGACCACTAAGGTATAGCCGTGCGTCCAAGGGCCTTGGCTTTCCTGCTCGTGCTGACGGTGGCCGACTACATGCTGTGGAACTGGTCGATCGCCGGCGGTCATGACATCGTCTCGCTCGTGGCGGGTCTCACGCTGCTGCCGTTGGGAACCGTCAGCATCGCCCAGCTGGTACTTGGCGCAGCCCGGATAATGGGCCTGCTGCTCGGCCGCCCCTCGCACAGCACGCGAGCTAGGCGAACAGCACGAGCAGCCATGCAGCCGAACACGCACGACAGGCTTCAGCGGTGGAGTCCGATCCGCCGTCGAGCAGACTCGCCGCCTAAAGGCGGCCCAGCTTGCAGGCTGATCGATGAGCGGCAAGCGACGCTTCCGCCTGCTTCCAGGCTCGAGGAGAGGCCGACTGGCGACGGCGGTAGTGGCGCTGCTCGTGCTGGCAGGAATAGTCCTGGCGGGCTACCTCTACGAGAAACACCGCACCGGCAATATCTACCACCCGCAGGCACCATTCGTGCCGCAACCGACGCCAACCTTGCCGAAGGTAAAAGGCCAGGACCATTTCGCCTGGCCTTTGTACGGCTACACCAAGAACCACACCCGCTTCTTCCCGGCCTCGCCGACGACTGACGCCCCCATTCAGGACCGTGTGGACGCGCGGCGGCAGCGCCCTGCTCGAGTTCCCGCCGGTGATGTCGGGCAACCGTATCTTCCAGCTCGGGGACGACGCCACACTCAATACGATCGACAAGTACACCGGACAGACCCTCTGGAGCCGGCGCCTTGGCGCCCTGTCGGCCTCCACTCCGGCCGTCGCCGGCGACACCGTCTACGCGACCGTGCTCTCGCGCTCGTCGGGATCCCAGGCGGGGAGGGTCGTGGCCCTGAACACGCTCAACGGCCACTTCCGCTGGACGCGCAACCTACCCAGCCGCGCGGAGTCCTCCCCCCTACTCGATAAAGGCAAGCTGTTCTTCGGCTCCCAGAACGGCACCGTATATGCGCTCAACGCAAGCAACGGCAACGTGTTGTGGACCTACCACGCGGCCGGCGCGGTCAAGGCCAGCCCAAGCCTCTCCGGCGGGGTGCTCTACTTCGGCGACTATTCAGGCGAGCTGCAAGCGGTGGGCGAGGAGCACGGACACCTGCTGTGGCGCAGCGGCTCCGGCGGCGCCTTGCTCGGTAGCGGCACCTTCTACTCGACCCCATCGGTCATGTACGGCAGGGTGTTCCTGGGTAACACCGACGGACGCGTATACGCCTACGACGCCTCCTCGGGCGCGCTCGACTGGGCGGTTCAAACGGGCGCCTACGTGTACGCCTCGCCCGCCGTCACGAATGCCCCGGGTCTCGGCCCGACCATCTACCTGGGCTCCTACGACGGCACGTTCTACGCTCTCAACGCCCGCTCGGGCCACATCGAGTGGGAGTACCACGCGGGGGAAAGATCTCCGGCTCGGCGACGATCATCGGCAACATCGTGTACTTCGCAGACCTCGGCACGCACCGCACGGTGGGCCTTGGCATCTCCACCGGCAAAGTCGTGTTCTCGATGAATACGGGCTCCTTCGACCCGGTCATCAGCGATAACCATTACCTCTACCTGTCGGGTATCACTGGCCTGTACGCGCTAGCACCGCTCGACGCGACACCGCAAAGAGCCAAGAAGCCGAGCGCAACCGGCGCCGGCACGAGGACACCACACGCAAAGGCCGCTGCCGCGGCCATCGCCAAGGCACACACGAAGGCCCCAAGAAAAGCCATGACCAAGCACGTCGTCGTCAGCCACACCTCCCGGCCAGCCCAAGCCCACGCTCGAGCGAAAAGCTCGCCCGCACACGCACGACACCGGAGTACTTGACGCTCACTTCAGTCCACCCGCCGGGGCAGACGCGATGCAGCCGTGACCCCGCACGAACGTCCAGTAGCGCGTGTAGTGCAGCCGCACAAGCGAAGTCCCGGGTGTGGCAAAGCGCAGCGTGAACGAGTCGTGGCCCAGCCCAGTCAGCACGGCCGGCGCTGAGGCGATAGGCGTGGGATCGAGCACCTCGAACACACGCCAGTGCTTGCTGGAGAACACTTCGCGCAGGTAGGGAGCGCCTTTGCGGATCAGCGCCGCCTCTTCGTCGCTGGAACCATCGAGGCGTACATCGGGCAGAGCAACGTAGCTGACAGCCAGATTCGTCAGCCATGCGTGGTAGGCGGCGGCAGTGAGCGTGCCACCAAAGAACAGCGGGTCGTACTTGGTGTCGAGCTGGCGCTCCCAGCCGCGGGCCAAAGAAAAGCGCTGCGCGAGAAAGGCGGCCTCCCAATGGGAATGGGTAAAGGGCACCTCCACTCGCACAAGCGACCCGCCGTGGGCGTCAAGGAAGCGTTCGAGCGGAACGTAATAGGCAGCGCTCGTCGAAGGGTCGCCGATCACCTCGGCGCTCTCGCGCACCGGCCCCCAGGCAGTCCAAACGATGATCACCCCGACAGCAAGCACGATGCTCGCAAGCGGACGACCGGGACGGCTGAAGCCATCGCGCCCCAACACGCACAGCGCAAGCGGCCCAGCCAAGATCACCGCATAGCGAGCGATGTTGCTGCCCATCGGCGTCGGCGCGATCGACAGAAAGGTCACGCCCAAATAGATCAGTGCGCCGATCCGCAACAGCCGCTCCTCCCAAGGCACGGCGTAAAGGAACGCCAAGGTCACCGCGACCGTCGCGATCACCGAGCTGGCCGCAAACGGCTCCCAGCCACCCTCGGGAAACAGCGCCTCGAGCGGCAGTACGACGAGAAGACGGGCAGCACCAAAGTCAGCCCGGCAAGCGCACGACGACTGACGAACACGTGCGTAGCGCCAGCCAGCGCGAGCAGCAATCCGGCGACGGGGCTTGTCGCGGTACACAGCACAGTGAGCACGACCGCAAGCCAAGGCCGCTCGCGCACAAGCGCAAGCACTGCCAGCACGGCAAACGTGACGCCGAGCGCGAACGTGACGCGCCCGATCCACAGATCGCCGGCTGCCGCCAGTGCAAAGCAGGCAGCTCCCCAGCGCGCGCGCGACCCGTACTCGCCGAGCGCTATCCGCTCGAACGCGAACGTAGAGACGAGCACCGCAAGCGCGCCGGCAAGGCGAATCCCGAGCAGCAGAGCAAGCCAGGGGAACACCAGGCTGTAGCCGGGAAGATGGTGCCCGCCGTACCAGTTGTTGTCCCAAACCGTGAAGCCAAAGCGTTCGAACAGCGTCGCGCGATAAGTCTGCGCGGCGAAGTCCGGCGAGCGAGGAGCAAGCAACAGCCAGCTCCCGACAAGCACGATCGCCGTGACCATCGCCAACGAGATGTGCACGTCCACGAGCGGTCTGCGCGAGGACCCCAACCGGGGCTGCCCAGGGCTGAGTGCTTGGCTATCCACGGAACCCAAGCGGCCCAGTATGGCGAGGCCGCCCACAGCGTGAGGCGGATGTGGGTCGTGGGCGGCACGGAAATGGCCGGCCGGCACACTGTTCGCGACCGATCCGAATGGCCGGTCGATCTACGTACGTCGCGAACCGATCGGTGCGCACTACGCAGCCGAGCAAGCCGATAAGTTGGCTGAGGCTCGGCGTGCTACCCCGCCGAGCCTCAGCACGCACGCGAGTCGGATCTCAAGATGGACGAGTCGCGCGCTTGTACCTGTATGAACAGACGAGCGCATCAGAAGTCGCGTTGCGCATCGCAAACGCCGGTAGCCGATAATCAGCGCCGATGACCGTCTCCTAAATTGCGCGCCCGCCGGGGGCTGGCGCTCGCGCTGCTTGCCCTCGTCCCATTCGCATCCGGGTGTGGCACCGTCCACCCACCGGCGCTCAGCGGGGCGGCTCTGGCTGAAGCGCAGACGTTCCCCTACTTCAAGCTCTACTGGGCGGGCCCAACCTTTGCCGGCCACCCGCTGGCCGCCACCGACGGCCTAAAGAGCTACAGCGCCGGGATCGGCGACAGCGTCTACTACGGCGACTGCGTCAGCGGCAAGGGCCTGCTCGGCGGCGGCGGCAGCTGCCTGCTGCCATTGCAAGTCACGACCGTGATCTACTCGCTGCACTCAAACGCCCCGCTGGGCCCACAGCGCAACATGCTGATCAGAGGCGTACCGGCGACCGTATACAACGAAGAACGCTCGATCGAGCTCTACAGCGGCCGCTTGGCGATCGACGTCTATTCAGACACCCTCGCACACGCGCTGCTCGCGGCCGGGCAACTACAGCCACTGAACGCGCCCGGATCAGCCGCCAAACTGCCACCCCCCGTCTACTGCCCAGGGCTTTCAGGCGCCGTCTCACCCCCGCTCACCGCTGCCATGAACGCGCTGCCAGGCCATCCCTGCCAAAAGGCCCGGGCCGCGCTCGCCGGCAGCCAGCGCCTGTCGGAATCGCCTTAGCGTCCGCTAGTTGTGAGCGGGCACGTCGGATGCCGCCACCACCGGCTCCCCAATCTCATGGCGCAAGCCGAAAAAGGCCGCTGAGCCGATCAAAGCAGGCAACCACAATGAGATTGCCCGATAGGTGACCACCGCCGCCACGACTACCGAGACCGGCCGCACGTGAAACAACACAAGCATTCCGATCAGCCCCCCTTCGACCGCCACGAGGCCAGCGGGTATCGGGATCGAGTTCGCCAGCTGGCCGACGAGATAGGCCATCGCCACGACCCAGAAGGTCGGCGATTGACCGTAGGCAAGTAGGCACGCATAGAGCACGAGAGTGTCGAATAGCCAGTAGCCGACGGCGCCAAGCAAACGCCAATCGTGGCGAGCGATCACCCGCAGCGCACCGCGCACGCCGTCACTGATCGCGACAAGCGCGACGTGCAATCGTCCGCTGCTCAGTCGCTTACGCGTCGCAAGCCACCCCGCGAGCCCGGCGATCGCGAGCGTCCCCGCGATCGTCGCAATCGCAAGCCCGGCCGGCAACAGCGTGAGCAGCGGGTCTTCCGAGCCAGGCAGCAACCCGAGCCACATCGGAATGCCGATCAGCGCTGTCGCGCCGACGTTGACGGCGCTAGTCAAGACGAAGATCAGCACCGAGCGCCTCGCGATCCGGTCGACCGCCACGCCCTTCGTGCGCAGCACCCATGCTCCAAGCGCGATCCCGCCGATACCGCCGGCGGAGACGACCGAGTTGACCCCAAGCTCGGACAGCGCCAGTCGACGGCTGAAGCCCCGCTCCATCTTGAAGACCAGCTCGAACAGGATCACATAGCCGGCACAGGAGAGCAGCTCGAAGCCGACACCAGCTGCTACCCAGGGAATGTCAGCATCGGTGATCAGCTCGCCGGCCGAGTGCAGCCCGGGCACGGCAAACAGCAGAGCCGCGACCAGCGCGAAGAAGATGGCGAGACTGATCAGCCCGTTGCGCAGCCGCCGCGATTGGCTTGACATGTCCCCATTGCCGCGCCCGCTCGCATAGTCAGTCCCAGAGGGGGAGTCAGCGAGCGAAGGCGAATCCCCATCGTCGGGGAGTAACCGCTCTGCGTTCGCGCGAGACCGATCTGCTCGAATCGCCTCGGCGGCATCCTCATCGACGATTCTTCGCATCCTCTTCGGCCTCGTTATTAGCTTTGTACCAGCTACCGTCACCATAGCCCGACCGCCCCGGTATCAATTGCCCTGGGCTTGTGAGAGCGAAACAGACATGGCAGAGCCCGCGCGCATACTGGTCGTTGACGACGAGCCCGCAGTCCAGCACGCGCTGTCGCGGGCGCTGACGCTCGAGCGCTACGAGGTCTCGCTTTCCGGCGACGGCGGCGACGCGCTGGAGCGCCTCTCAGAGAACTCTTACGACGCGGTCATCCTCGACGTCTCGATGCCGGTGCTCGACGGCCTGGAAGTGTGTCGCCGTGTGCGCGACAGCGGCGACCGCACGCCTGTCTTGATGCTCACCGCGCGCGAGCAGATCGACGACCGTGTCGCGGGCCTGGACGCCGGCGCGGACGACTACTTGGTCAAGCCTTTTGCCCTACGCGAGCTGATGGCACGCGTGCGCGCGCTGTTGCGGCGGGCAGATGAGATCGACCAGGAGGAGACGCTGCGCTTCGACGACCTGCGCCTGGACCGGCTCGCCCACGAGGCCTGGCGCGGGGAGCGCTCGCTGAACCTCACCCGCACCGAGTTCCTGCTGCTCGAGCTGTTTCTGCGCCACCCAAAGCAGGTGCTGACGCGTTCGATCATCTTCGAGCACGTTTGGGGCTATGACTTCGGCTCGAGCTCAAACTCATTGGGCGTCTACATGGGCTATCTGCGCCGCAAGACCGAGGCCACCGGCGAGGCGCGCCTGTTGCATACCGTGCGTGGTGTGGGCTACGTTCTGAGGGCCTAATGAGATTGCCGACAGCGACCCGACGCCGAGGCCGGCCGACGCCGTGAGCTTCCGCCGACGCATCACGCTCGTCTCGGCCGCTGCGGTGGCAATCGCGGTCGTGCTGGCCTCCGCGCTCACCTATCTGCTCTCCGCTCGCGAGCTCTACGGTCAGGTCGACAGCCAACTGCGCGCTCGCGCGCATCCGTTGGTGAGCCGCTTCGAACATGGACCGACACCCTTCGCGCGGCAGGGAGCGCATCACAACGCCTTTCCGGGGATACCGCCGGGACCCGATCAGGTGCGCGGCTACCAGCAGTTGATCAACTCCAGCGGAACAATTCTGTTCGCCTCCTCGCCGAACGTAAAATTGCCGATCGGCGCCAAGACGCTCAATCTCGCCGCGCACGGCGGGAAATCGTTCTTCGAGGATTCAAGCGCCGACGGCATCCACTTGCGCGTCCTCACCGAGGCCATATCTCACGGCTATGCCGCCCAACTCGCCCAGCCGCTGACCGACGTCGACAGCGCGCTCGGGCGCTTGCGCCTGATACTCGTGCTGCTCGACATCGGCGGGGTCGCGCTAGCCGCACTGCTCGGACGACTCGTCGCCGGCGCAGCGGTAGCGCCGATCAAGCGCCTGACCCAGGCCACCGAGCACGTCACCCGCACACAGGACCTCTCCAACCGGATCCAGTCCGCGGGTGAAGATGAGATTGGGCGCCTCGCGGAGAGCTTCAACGCGATGCTCGACGCGCTGGAGAGCTCGATGAGCGCGCTCGACGCCTCCGTGCACGCCCAGCGCCAGCTCGTCGCCGACGCTTCGCACGAGCTGCGCACGCCCGTCACCAGCCTGCGCACGAACATCGAAATCCTCAAGCAGGAGTCGAACATGCCGGTGGCGGAACGCCAACGCATGCTCGACGACGTGGTCGAGCAGATCGAGGAGCTGACGCTGCTGATGAACGACCTGATCGAGCTTGGCCGCGGCGAGCAGCCACGCAGTGGCAGCGAGGACGTGCGCCTGGATCTAGTCGTAGAGGAGGCGATCGAGCGCGCGTGTCGCCATTCACCGGACACGCCCTTCGATGTCGAGCTGGACCAGGTTGTCCTGACCGGCGAGCCGGGAAGACTCGCCCGCGCGATCAACAACCTGCTCGACAACGCCGTCAACTACAGCCCACCCGGCAGCCCGGTCGAGATCGCGGTGCACGGTGAGGAGCTCACCGTACGCGACCACGGGCCAGGCATCTCAGCCGCCGATCTCCCCCATGTCTTCGACCGCTTCTACCGCGGCGCTGAGGCGCGCGGTCGCCCGGGCTCGGGGTTGGGTCTTGCGATCGTGCGCCAGGTCGCCGAACAGCACGGCGGCCGCATCAGCGCGGAGGCCGCTCCACGGGGGGCACACTGATGCGCCTGCGCCTGCCCGGAGCGGGACCGGTCGAGTCGCTGCCCGCGCTCGGACAGCGAGCTACACGCGACGCACTAAACACATATCCGAGCGCTCGTCGGCCTGCTCTGAGGCGTTCTGGGCGGTTCGCGAGAAAGCTCGTCCCTCGGCTCGAAAAGCTGCGGGCGTCAAGCCATAGCGTCGACGGAACGCCTTTGCGAAATGAGGCGCCTGGCGAAAGCCGACCAGTCTGGCGACGTCGCGCACGGAGATCGCCGGCTGCTCGATCAGCAGTTGCGCGGCGACATTCAGGCGGCGCGTGAGCAGATCCTCGCGGAAGGTACTCTCGCCAAACTGCGCGTAGGCGCGAGACACCTGACGCGGCGAACTTGAAAGCGCGCGAGAGACCTCCTCCAGCGTCAGCGGACGCCGGTAGTG
The DNA here is from genome assembly GCA_963757995.1 of uncultured Solirubrobacterales bacterium. Classification (GTDB taxonomy): domain Bacteria; phylum Actinomycetota; class Thermoleophilia; order Solirubrobacterales; family Solirubrobacteraceae; genus Palsa-744. The sequence continues at coordinate 92,433 of CAVWTS010000018.1, read as the reverse complement.
GCGAGCGATGACCACTCGCGCGAGCAGGTACAGGCGGCGGCGCTGCTCGATCGTTGCGGGGCGCATATCCCCTTATCCGACAGGTAACCCTCGGCGGGACAGTGCCGCTCAGCCGGTGTAGCTCTGAGGCTCTCAAGCCCCCACCGGAAGGCTCACGCTTGATCACCCACTCGCGGCGAAAGGCTCACACTTCACCCGCTCGCAGCGAAATGCTCACAGCGTTTCGGAGGAGCGCACCTGTTCGAGCAGGCCCTCACAAGCTGCCTGCACCTGGTCGAGCACGATCTCAAAGCCGCGCTGGCTGTCGTAGTAGGGGTCGGGCACGTCCAGATCGTGCAGATCGGCGCTGGCGGGATCAAACTCGCGTAGCAGCCTGACCTTCTCGCGCACGTCCTCATCCGGCGCCAGCTGACGTAGCGCATGCAGGTTGGAGCCGTCCATCGCCAGGATCAGGTCGAAGTGCTCGAAGTCCTTAGTGCGCACCTGCCGCGCGATGCTGTGCAGCTCGATCCCGCGTGCCAGGGCCGCCTTGCGGGCACGCGCGTCCGCCGGCTCGCCAATGTGCCAGGCACCGGTCCCAGCACTATCGAGCTCGATCTCCTGCTGTAGCCCGGCTTCGGCGACGAGCTTTGCCATCACACCCTCCGCGGTCGGCGAGCGGCAGATGTTGCCCAGACACACAAACAGGACTCGCATTTACGCGCTGTGCCTCGAAAGGCACGCCCATCCAATCCCAAAAACAACCCGCGAGTTATTTTCGGGGTACAGCTTCCGCGACACGGGCCAGCTACTCATCGCCGATCTCAAGCACCGCCAGGAACGCCTCCTGGGGCACCTCCACGCGGCCCACCTGCTTCATGCGCTTCTTGCCCTCCTTCTGCTTGCCCAGAAGCTTCTTCTTGCGGCTGATGTCGCCGCCGTAGCACTTGGCGATCACGTCCTTGCGGAAAGCCTTGACTGTCTCGCGCGCGATGATGTGCGAGCCGATCGCCGCCTGGATCGGCACGTCGTACTGCTGGCGCGGAATCCGCTTGCGCAGCTTTTCGGTGAGCGTGCGGCCCATGTCGTAGGCCTTCTCGCGGTGCACGACCATCGACAGCGCGTCGACGGTGTCGCCGGCAAGCAGCACGTCGAGCTTGACGAGGTTGGCGGGCTTCATGTCGCTCAGCTCGTAGTCGAGCGAGGCATAGCCGCGTGTGCGCGACTTGAGCTGGTCGAAGAAGTCGAGCACGATTTCCGCGAGCGGCAGGTCATAGCTCATCTGCACGCGCTCGGGCGAGAGGTAGTGCATGCCTGCCGGCTCGCCGCGGCGTTCCTGGCACAGCTCCATCACCGCGCCGACGAACTCGCGCGGGGCGATCACCTGCGCCTTGATGAACGGCTCGCGGATCTCGGCGATCGTGCCGGGGTCGGGCATGTCGGAGGGGTTGTGCACCTCCAGCTCCTCGCCGTTTGTGAGCGTCACGTCGAACTCGACCGAGGGCATCGTCGCAAGCAGCTCCAGGTCGTACTCGCGCTCCAGACGCTCGCGCACGATGTCCATGTGCAAGAGCCCGAGGAAGCCGCAGCGAAAGCCGAAGCCGAGCGCGTCGGAGGTCTCCGGCTCCCACGAGAGCGCGGCGTCGTTAAGCGTCAGCTTCTCGAGCGCATCGCGCAGGTCGGGGTAGCGGTCGGAGTCGATCGGGAACAGCCCGCAGAACACCATCGGCTTGACCTCGCGGTAGCCCGGCAGCGGCTCGGAGGTGCGCTTCTCACCATGCACCGTCGTTGTCAGCGTGTCGCCCACACGCAAGTGCGTGACGTCCTTGATGCCCGTGATCAGATATCCCACCTCGCCCGCCGCGAGCTGCTTGACCGGCGTCATCGTCGGCGAGAAGAAGCCGATGTCGTCGATCTCCGCGTGCGTCCCGGCCGCCATCGCCCTGATCGCCTCGCCCTTGCGGAATACGCCATCGACCACTCTGATGTAGGCGATCACGCCCCTGTACTGGTCGAACTCGGAGTCGAAGATCAGCGCGCGCGGCGGCGCATCCGGATCGCCCGAGGGCGGCGGCACGCGCTCGCACCAGCTCGTCGAGCACCTCCGCCACGCCCGCGCCCGTCTTGCCGCTGATCTTCAAGATCGCCTCCTCGGGCTCGCCGATCAGCTCCGCCACTTCACCTGCGACCCGCTCGGGCTCGGCGCCGGGCAGATCGATCTTGTTCAGGCAGGGAATCAGCTCCAGTCCGGCCTCGACGGCCAGATAGGTGTTCGCCACCGTCTGCGCCTCCACACCCTGGGAGGCGTCCACGACCAGCAGCGCACCCTCGCACGCCGCCAGCGAGCGCGACACCTCATACGTGAAGTCCACGTGGCCGGGCGTGTCGATCAAGTGCAGCTGATAGGTCTCCCCGTCGGAGGCCGTATAGGCGACCTTCACCGCCTGCGCCTTGATCGTGATCCCCCGCTCGCGCTCCAGGTCCATCGAGTCGAGCACCTGCGCGCGCATCGCCCGCTCGTCCACGGCGTGCGTCAGCTCGAGAATGCGGTCGGCCAGCGTCGACTTGCCGTGGTCGATGTGGGCGATGATCGAGAAGTTGCGTATGCGGCTTGGTCCATGGGCCGCTACAGCGTAGATGGCCCGCGTCTTGGGAGGGGATGGGAGACAAGATCCGCTCGCCTCCGCAGGATGGCCGTCTGACCGGTCGCCGCGCTCGTTGGACGAGACGGTGGCGCGATAGCCTTAGAGATCCGGCAGATCGCCCACTCGACCGGAGCCTTCGGGCTCAAGCCAGGCCACGCGTCCCCTTGGGGTGGCCAGTCCAGGTGGTTGGGAGTGTCATAGCCGCCCAGGCATAAGACACAAGTCCTGGGACGTAGTAGTAACCCGGCGATCTTTGACCGGACCAGGGCCGGGAGGGCGAAAGCCTTCTCGGCCCTTCGTTTTCGTGCCGCGACGCCGTACTGCTTGCCCCTTTTTCTTGCCGCGTTGCGCCGCGCCTCCTCCCCTCCCGATTGGTATCAGGCCCGGCCCAGCTGGGCCATGATCAGACGGTGCACCTGATGGGCCTCGGGGACGCTCATGACGAGCACGGCACGCGAGTAGACCCACAGTCCCGCCAGCGCGGCCGCACCAACGCTGACGATCTGCGCCGGCAACGAGACACGCCCAACAGCGTCTCGAGCAGGTACCACACGAAGTAGGACACGCCGGCGAGCAGCGCCGAGGCCGTGCACACGCGCACAGTGATCATCGTCGTGCGCGCCCCATCGAGACGCCCGTTGAAGCCTGTGCGCACGCGCGTCGCCAGCAGCACGGTCATCACGATGTTGGCCACGAGCGTCCCGATCACGAGCCCCGCGATCCCCAGCGGCTTGTAGAGGCTGAGGCTGACGATGATGTCCACGATGATGTTGATCGCCGGCCAGGCGCGTTGGAATCCAGGGCCGCTGGACGGCGAAGAAGGTGCGCGTCAAGAGCAGGTTCAGCCCACCGAAGGGCAGGCTGAAGGCAAACCAGAACAGAGCGGTCGAGACCAGATGCGTCGACTGCGCGTCGAATTCTCCGCGCTGAAACAGCAGCCGCACGATCGGAGTCGCCAGCACCGCCATGAATGCCGCCGCCGGGATCAGCAGCAGGTTGATCTGGCGCATCCCCGAGGCAACGGTGCTGCGCATCGACGCAGTGTCGCGACGAGACGCCATGCGGCTCATCGTCGGAAACAGCACGGTCGCGACCGCCACGCTGAACATGCCCTGCGGCAGCATGTACACGCGAAAGGCGTTTTCGATCGCGCGCGGCGCTTCGGCGGAGACGAGCGTGCCGAAGGCCGAGTTGATCAGCTGGTCGAGGTTGACGATGCCCAGGCCGATCGTCACGGGCAGCATCAGCAGGAACACACGGCTCACGCGCGGGTCGTGCCAGTCGATCGTCATCTGCAAGCGGAAGTCGATCCGCGCGAGCGCCCCCAGCGCCATCAGCATCTGCACGCCCGTGGCCACCAGCACGCCGATCGCAAACGCGTAGATGCTCGCTTCGCCGTGGAAGTGCGGATGCAGCACGACGAGGAACACGATGATGATCACGTTCCAGATCGCCGGGGAGATCGCCTGGAGGGTGAAACGGTCGTAGGACTGCAAGATGCCCAGCAGCAGCCCGGTGAGGCCGAGTAGCAACACGACCGGGAACAGCACTTGCGAAAGCCCCACGGTGAGCGAGACGGTCGAGGGAAGGAACTTCGGCCCGGTGAACAGCGGCATGATCGTGCCGGCAGCGAGGATGAAGAAGGCTGTGACCACGCTCAGCGCGATCAGCAGGATCCAGAACAGCGTCGAGGCCAAGCGGAAGGCCTCAACCTTCTTGCCCTGCTGCAAGCAGGTCGGTGAAGACAGGAACGAACGCGGCCGACAGCGCCGCGTTGGCGAACAGCTGCGCGACGAAGTTGGGCACCAGAAAGGCGATCGTGTAGGCCGACGCGGCGGCGCTGGTGCCGAAATAGCTGGCGAACGCGATCTCGCGCAACAGCCCCACGATCCGCGAGAAGCCGGTCACGATCGAGAACATCGCGGTGTTGCGCGCGATGCTGTTGGGAGGCTTGGGCCCCGCCGATCCCTCTCCCGTCTCAGAGCTCACAGCCACGGGGCGCTATAGTACGGCGCTGCGCGGCGCGCCCAGGCAGTCTGCCAGGCCGCAGCGTCCTTTTCACATGGCCAACATCGCATCCCAAAAGAAGCGCATCCTCCGCTCCGAGCGCGAGCGTCTTGAGAACCGCCAGTACACCTCGGCGATCAAGACTTACTTCCGTCGCCTGGAGGCTCTCGCCAAGGAGAGCGACAGCGAGGCCACCGAGGCCGAGCACCGTCGCCTCGTGCGCACGATCGACAAGGCCGTCAAGCGCGGCGCGTTGCATCGCAACACCGGCGCTCGTAAGAAGTCCCGCGCGGCACGCGTTGCCGCCGGCAAGTCCTAGACGGACTTCAGCCGGTACCGCCAGGATCGCTCGCATTGCGAGCGTGTCCTCCTCGAGCGACGACAGCGACGTGCGCGACTCGCTCAACGGGGCTCCCCCACGCGTATCCAGTTCCAGGTCGGCGATCCGGCAGAGCGCGGCGCGCAGACGCTCGGGCTCGGTGCGGGCCACATCGGCGATGAAGCGATCGGCCGCGCGTGGCGGCATCCGCAGTGTGCGCTTGATCGCAGCGGGCGCCTCGCCGGCCTGAATCCGCACCGACACCCCCTCGGCGTCGCGCAGGCGCTGGGCCATCAAGTACACAAGCCCCGACAGGCGCTCACCCTGGGTACGCAGGCGTAGGTAGGAGCGCATCGCCTCGGCTGCATCGCCACCGACGAGCGCGTCGGCGAACGTGAAAGCACGGTAGGCGGTCGAGTGAGCTGACTGTTGCTCGATGTCATCGGCGCTGACCTTGATGGGACCGTCATCGCTCTGCTCGGCGGCGAGCTTGAGCTTCTCGAGCTCCCGCAGCAGCCGCTGCTGGCGCTCGCCGACTTGCGCCACAAGCGTCTTCGCAGCGAATGCGTCAAGTGAGAGACCGAGCCGCGTGGCCTGCTCGCGTACCCAGCCGGCAAGCTCCCAGGGCTTGATCGTCGTCTCGGCAACGATCTGACCCTTGGCGGCCTTTACCGCCGCGTGCAATGCTGCCGGCGCCTTCGTCTTGCCTTCCTCGCGCGCGAAGAAGGCGATCGTCGTATCGGGAGGCATCGCGGCCATCGCAGGCACGATCTGCTCGGAGACCTCGGCCTCCTTGAAACGCTCGACGCCGTCGACCACGATCACGCGTCTGCCGATCGCGAAGGTCATCGTCGAGAGCACGAGCGAGACAGCTTCAGGCGTGCCGTTATCGCCGGAGAGAACCTCGACGCTGCCCGCGTCGCCGTCGGATTCGGCGAGCGCCTTGAGGCGAGAACGGCGCTCGGCGATCGCGCCGTGGTCGTCGCCGTGGATCAGGTAGGCGGGCTTTAGGGCGGGCATCCAGGCGAGTCTAGGCGAGCGGTCTGACACCACCCACTAATCGCGGTGTTGATGGCGCAAATCCCGCCAGATATTTGATGCGTCGTCGATCAAGCTTGGCCGATGACCAAGCCCAGGGTCAACCGGCCTTCTGTGTCCCCCCGCACACTAGATAAGCTCCCAAAGCGAGAAACTGGCCGGGCAGCCAAATCGATCTCGGGAGGCCTCATGCAGAGAACCATGCTCAAGCTCGATCGTTGGCTAAGTCGTCACCGCCGAGCCGTGATCGGCGTTTGGCTCGTGCTCCTGCTCGCTGCCCTGCCGTTCGCGGCCAAACAGAGCGACCATCTCTCGAGCGGTGGCTATGCGATACCTGGATCTCAGTCGCAGCGATTCGTGGCACAACTTCCCAAGATCTCGGCGGGGGCCCCACACGGGCTGCTTGCCGGTGTGCTGGAGGCAAAAGCCGGCGCGAGCGCCGCAGAGATGACCCAGGCCCTTGCCAAGCTTGACACCGCCGCGGCTAGCGCGGCCAACGTGAGCCTGTCCGCCAGCGTGCGCACACAGGTGCAGCACGCGATCGACGCCGCCGGTGCCCGCCAGCGCACGCTCGTGGTGCCGCTCACGCTGAGCGTCAACGAAGAAGGCGCCGGCAATGTCGCTACCGAACTGCGCCAGCGGCTCAACCTGAATGGCCCTGACAGCGGCCCAGTGGAGCTGCATCTGGTCGGCCAGAACGCGCTTTGGGCCGGGCTTCAGGATCTCAGCAAGAAGGATCTAGCGACCGCCGAGAAGATCGGCTTTCCGATCGTGGCCTTGATTCTGGTGGCAGTCTTCGGCTCGCTGATCGCGGCGACGCTGCCGCTCGCGCTCGGAGCCGTGTCCGTGCTGATCACCGGCGCGATCATCTACTTCCTCTCGCTGACGATGGAAATGTCTGTGTTCGTGACGAACATGGCCTCGATGATCGGGATCGGTGTGGCGGTCGACTACTCGTTGTTCGTGCTGGCTCGTTACCGTCAGGAGATCGGAGCGGGCGCGGAGCCCGAGCAGGCGCGCGCGACGGCGCTTGCCACCTCGGGGGTGGCGGTCATCTTCTCCGGGGCCACGGTCGTGACGGCGCTGCTCGGGCTGTACATCGTGCACGCAGCGGCGATCCGTTCGATGGCGCTCGGCGCGATCGTGGTCGTTGCCGTGTCCGTGCTGGCCGCCTCGACGCTGCTGCCGACGCTCATCTCCCTGTTGGGCACACGTACGCACGCCCGCGGGCGCATATTCGCGTGGATATCCAGCAAGACGCCCAGCCCTAAGAACTTTCTGGGAGCGTTGGACCGCGCTCGTGACCCGCCGCCCTGCTCTGACCGCCGCGACGGCCGCGATCGTGATGCTTGCACTGGCATTCCCCGCCCTGAAACTGCACACAGCCGACGGGGCGCTGCGCCAGTTCCCCACGGGCAACGAGACGCTACGCGGTTTCCAGGCGGCTGCGGCGGTCGAGGGGTCCGGGGCGAGCAGCCCGATCGAAACGATCGTTCCTGCGAGCGAGGCCGCACGAGCACGCGCGGTAATGGCGGCCGATCCGGAGATACGCAGTATCACGGCGACTATCACCTCGAAGAACGGCTCTGAAGTGCTGATCCGCGCGATACCGCGCCACGCCGGAGAGTCGTCTCAAGGGCAAGAGGCGGTGAAGCGTTTGCGCGCAAACCTCCCGGCAGGAGCACTCGTCGGCGGCACGGCTGCCTATCTGAGCGACTACCACACCGAGGTGATGGGCTCGATGTGGAAGGTGGCGCTGTTCGTGATGTGCGTGACCTTCTTCGTGCTGATGCTGCTGCTGCGCTCGATCGTGCTGCCGCTGAAGGCTGTGGTGATGAACTTGCTGTCGGTCAGCGCCGCCTACGGCGTGCTGACGCTTGTGTTCGGTACAGTGGAAACGCTGATCCCACCGCTTGTCTTGGCGGTCGTGTTCGGCCTCTCGATGGACTACGAGGTGTTCTTGCTCAGCCGCATACGCGAGCGCTACGCCGCGACCGGCGATACGCGTCGCGCGGTAGTCGAAGGGCTCTCTTCGAGCGCGCCGACGATCACGAGTGCCGCCCTGATCATGGTGTGCGTGTTCAGTGTGTTCGCGCTGACCGGCGTACCGTCGATCAAAGAGCTGGGGCTCGGTTGTGCGCTCGCGATCGCGATCGACGCGACGATCGTGCGGCTGGTACTCGTGCCAACGGCGATGGAGCTGTTTGGCAAGTGGAACTGGTGGCTGCCCGGCGGTGTGGCGCGCATCCTGCCCGACACCTCGATCGAGGCGTTGGGACAACATGCAATGGCGGCTGTGGCAAAGGGCGAGCGCCGGCCGGTGGCAACCGACATCGCCTGAGCCGCCTACCGCATCGCACTGCAGCTACGCCCATTTCACTCGACGCCTGCTACTTCACTACGAGGTTCACAAGCCGCCCTGGCACCACAATCTCCTTGACGATCTCGCGACCGTCGATGTGCGTGAGCACGTTGGGTGCAGAAAGGCACAACGCCTTGAGCTCGTCGGCGCTGGCATCACTCGGCGCCTGCACACGGTCACGCAGCTTGCCGTTGACCTGACAGACCAGCTCGTACTCCTCGCGTTCGAGCATCTCCGGGTCGGCTTGCGGCCACGGCTGCTCCCACACACGCTCGCCGGTAAGCATGTCGTAGATGTCCGATGACAGGTGCGGAGCGAACGGGAACAGCAATGACGCGGCGGTGGCGAGGCCGAAGCGCAGCGTGTCTACCTGCAGCGTGTCGCGCATGCGTGAGCAGTCGTTGAGCAGCTCCATCACCGCGGCGATGCACGTGTTGAAGCCGAAGCGGCGCATGTCCTCAGAGACCTTCTCGATCGCCCAGTGGGCCTTGCGCACAAGCTCTAGGTCATCGCCTGCCGGCGAGCCGTTATCCGAGCCGAACGCCCCGACCGACGGCAGCGGGCCCCGCTCTCCGCGCTCAGCCGTCTCGGCCGCCAGACGCCACAGTCGTGCCAGGAAACGATGCACGCCCTCGACGCCCTCATCGGACCAGTCAGCGTCCTGGTCTGGCGGGCCGACGAACAGGATGTAGCAGCGCGCGGTGTCGGCGCCGTAGCGCTCAACGATCGATGATGGGGAGACGACGTTGCCCTTGGACTTGCTCATCTTGGCGCCGTCCTTGGTGACCATCCCTTGAGTGAACAGCGCCTTGAAGGGCTCCTGGAAGTCGAGCTGGCCCAGGTCCGCCAGAGCCTTGGTGAAGAAGCGCGCGTACATCAGGTGCAGGATCGCGTGCTCGACACCACCGATGTACTGGTCGACCGGCATCCACTGTCGCAATGCGGCCGGATCCCATGCTGCCTCTTCGTTACGAGCATCGCAGTAGCGCAGGAAGTACCAACTCGAGTCGACGAACGTGTCCATCGTGTCGGTCTCGCGACGAGCCGGACCACCGCACGACGAACACTCGGTAGCGACCCACTCCTCGGCGCCTGCCAACGGAGAGCGACCATGGGGCGCATAGTCCTCGACGTCAGGCAGGATCACTGGCAGTTGCTCGACCGGAACGGGCTGCATTCCACAGTCCTCGCAGTAGACGATCGGGATCGGACAGCCCCAGTAGCGCTGACGCGAGACCAGCCAGTCGCGCAGGCGATAGTTGACCGATGCATGACCCTTGCCTTCGCGGTCAAGCCAGGCCACGATCGCGGTCAGCGCATCGCGGTTGTGCATGCCGTCGAAATCGGGATGAGAGCTCACCAGCGAACCGTCGCCCGTGTAAGGCAACTCTCCCTCCCAAGCGTGCGTATCGCCCCCATCGTCCGGGGCCTCTTCGATCACACGGCGAATCGGCAGGTCGTATGCGCGCGCAAACGCGTGGTCGCGTTCATCGTGGCCCGGGACCGCCATGATCGCGCCGGTGCCGTACTCCATCAGCACGTAGTCGGCGACATACATCGGGATGGCCTCACCGTTGACCGGGTTGATCACGCTGCGGCCCAGCGCTACCCCAGTCTTCGTCTTCTCGATCGAGCCGCGTTCCTCGCCGGACTCGGTCAGGACCTGGTTGATGTAGTCGCGCACCGCCTGCTCTTGCGGCGTGCCCTGCACCAAGCGCAGTACGTCTGGGTGCTCGGGGGCCATGACGAAGAAGGTGGCGCCGAACAGCGTGTCCGGGCGCGTCGTGAAGACCGGGTAGTCGATGTCGAGCTCCTCGCAGCGGAAAGTGACCTCGGCGCCCTCGGAACGCCCAATCCAGTTGCGCTGCATCGTCTTGACGTGCTCGGGCCAGTCGATGCCGTCGAGATCGCCAAGCAAACGCTCGGCATAGTCGGTGATGCGAAAGAACCACTGCTCCAGCTGCTTGACTTCGACTACGGCGCCGCAGCGCTCGCAGCAGCCGTCTACGACCTGCTCGTTGGCCAGCACCGTCTGGTCGTTAGGACACCACTTGACAGCAGCCTCACGCCTGTATGCAAGTCCCGCCTCGAACAGTTGCAGGAAGATCCATTGCGTCCAGCGGTAGTAGGAAGGTTCGTGGGTTCCCAGCTCGCGCGACCAGTCGATCGAGATACCCCACGAGCGAAACTGGCGCTGGAAGGAGGCGATCGACTCGGCTGTGGAGTCGCGGGGATGGACTCCCGTCTTAATCGCGTGGTTCTCGGCTGGCAGGCCGAAGGCGTCATAGCCCATCGGGTGCAGCACACGGTGTCCCGTGCGCCTGTGGAAGTGCGCTATCGCATCGCCGACGGCGTATTTCTTGAGATGGCCGATATGAGGCTCGCCGCTTGGGTAAGGCAACATCTCGAGCACATAGGAGGTGGCATCCTCGGCCTCCCCGACGACGGCCTCATTTGAAACCTCCCAGGTGTGCTCATCGGCCCAAACCTTCTGCCAGCGTGGCTCGATCTCCTGCGGGTGGTAGCGGCGCTCTGCCATTGGACAGCGCAGGTTAGCGGTCGGCCCCGGACGGTTCTCTGGAAACGCCATGCCCCCCGCGCGCGTAGGGGCATTCCTCAATCGGACAATGACCAAGTCGACCGTTGCCCGGCGCGCTGACTCTTGCCCACTGTGAGCGTGTTCTACCTCAGGCAGCGTGTTCGGCAAATCAGGCAGCGTGTTCGGCAAAGCGCGAGTAAGCCCGCACGGCCTCCACGATCTCCGCAGGTGCCGTGTGCGGCGAGCCAGCGTCGAACGGCGGCTGGGGGTCGTACTCGATCCCCAGCTGGATTGCCTGCGCCAGTTGGTCGCCGCCGATGCGAGCGGCAAGGTGGAGCGCCATGTCGATGCCGGCGGTGACGCCGGCGGAGGTGACGATCTTGCCGTCGAAGACCACGCGCTCCTCCTCGACGGCGTCGGCGCCGAGTGCGCGCAGCTGTTCGATGGCCTGCCAGTTGCTCGTGGCGCGCTTGCCGTCGAGCAAGCCAGCCGCGGCGAGCACAAGCGAGCCTGTGCAGACCGAGGTTGTCCAGGTCGAGGTCTCGTGCGCCGCGCGCAGCCACTCGTGAACCGGTCCGTCCTCCATGAGAGCCGTCTGGCCTGGTCCACCGGGGACGAGCACGATGTCAGGGTGCGGCAGCTGCTCGATCGTGGCGTCGGCGAGTATCGCGAGCTGCATCGTGTCGGTGCGCTGCGGCGTGGCCTGCTCGGCGACGAACGTCACCTTGGCGCCGGGCATACGGCTAAGCACTTCATATGGACCCACTGCGTCCAGGGCAGCGAACCTCGGGTAGATGAGTATCGCGATCTCCATCGTATGCCTGCTCTCTTTTTGGGATTTGGATTTGGAGGGGCGTGCCTTCAGCGGGAACACGGCTGAGCGATCACGCCGCCGCCATCTCGCCGTGGGGCGATCCCGTCGGGTGAAAGCGGCGGCGGTACTCAGCTGGGCCGACACCGAGAGCGCGCAGGAAGCAACGGCGCATCGTCTCAGGCGTGCCGAAACCGCATTTAAGCGCCACCTCCGCGATCGGTTGCCCACTGTCCTCCAGGACACGTCGGGCGGTTTCGAGACGGACGCTCTCCACATAGCGGGCTGGGGTGACACCGGTCTCGACCCGAAACAGGCGGGCGAAGTGGCGTGGGCTCATGTGGGCACGCTGCGCGAGCGCCTCGACGGACAGGTCCGTCGCGGGGTTCTCGACAATGTGGCGGCGAAGCTCGCGCAGGGGCTCCTGTTGAGGCTCTTGGGCGGCCAGCGTCGCACTGAACTGTGACTGGTTCCCAGGGCGGCGTAGGAACAGGACAAGTTGGCGAGCGATCGCAAGCGCGGCGTCGCGATCGAGGTCTTCTTCCACCAGCGCCAGCGCCAAGTCCATTCCAGCCGTGACGCCGGCGGACGTCCAAATTGGGCCATCGCGCAGGAAGATCGGCTCGGGGTCGACTTGTACCTTCGGATAGCGCTTGGCAAGCTCTTTGGCAGCTGACCAGTGAGTAGTCGCGCGCCGACCGTCGAGCAGCCCCGCGGCGGCAAGTAGGAAGGCACCCGTGCAGACGGAGGCTGTGCGCCGGGAGCGCTTGGATGCGCTCACGATCCACTCGAGTGTGGCTGGATCCTTGCTCGCGGCATGCGAACCGTAGCCCCCGGCCACGACAAGCGTGTCGAGTCGCTGCTGGGCCTCGGAGAAGCTGCCGTGCGGGATGACCTGGAGCCCGCTGGATGTACGCAAAGGAGCGCCCTCATGGCTAAGGACCGAAACCTCATATCCACGATCGTCCCGATTGACGGCTTCGATCAGCGCCTGCGCCCCCGCGAACACCTCGAGCGGCCCGGTGACGTCGAGGCTCTGGACTTCCGGGAAGGCGAGGATCGCAACTTGGCGAGGGGTCTGGCGCTTGGGCATCGCTCGATCATGCCTGAGTACGCGCCTGTCCGCAAGGACAGATTTCCCACGATTCCAGCCACGATGACTCGGCGGGAATCGGCCCTGCCAAAACTCAGGGAGAGACGACGGTAGATGTGCTCAGCACCTGGCCCTGAGCCCCAAGGGCCTGTACTACCAGGAAACGGGGGGCGCTGGGGCTTGTGATCGTCGTCTCGAAACCGCTGCGCGGAGCGGCCGCCAGCGGTGAGAGGGTGTGAGGACTCGCTCCGCCCAATAGGCCCCATTGCGTGACCGCCGTGGCTCCGTTCCAACTCGCGTAGGCAACAACGCCGCCATGGGAGCCGGCGCGCACCACCAGCCGCGGCGGCTGGGTTGGCTCGCCGGTCCAAGGGAACTTGAGCACCGTATAAGACTGGTAGAGCGCTGGTAGGTGAGCGTCGAACAACAGTTTTCCTTCAGCGGCGAATTCCGAGAAGTATGGTTCCTGGCCCCAGCCGACGAACCAATTGCCATCGGCCTGCGGTTGAAAGTCGCCCTGGCTCGGAGCCGATAGGGGCGGCGCATGGGTGAAACTCGAGACGAGTGTTGCCGTCATCTTCTGGCGGTTGAGCGACAGCACGATCACGCGCGATTGCGAGTGCACCTTGGGAGTACCGCCGTTGTCGAAGAAGGAGATCGTGCCGTCAGGCTCTTCGCGCACATCGTGTTGGAAGGCGGGGGCCGCTCCTGGGCCCATCGCAAAGCTCGATTGCTTGCCACCCAGGCGCCAGGCCACCTGTCCGCCGCTCGCTTGCACCTCGTATGCGGCCCACGTGTTGCGCGAATCCACCAACAGATTCGAGCCATGTTCTGAGACCGCGTTGATGTGAAACCAGTCCCACGGCGAGAGTGGCGTGCCGCCACCGCCGATCGGCATGTAGGAGTTGGTGACAGGGACATGGTCGAGTGCGTGCCACTCGAAGCGAACGAGGCCCGTGCCCAGGTCTATCTCCTGAAAGAGCGTGTCCGCCACGGCACCGTTGGCTGGCCCCCCGTGGGCGCTCAGGTTGCAGCGGATCGCATCGTAGACCGTGAACAGAGCCGTGTCACGTGGCGAGATCGCAAACGCGTGCAGGTCTGGCTGGTAGCCGTTGCCGGCACGCACGATCGCGATGTCTTTGTAGGAACTGTTGGCGATCACGACCCCGGCGTCGCGCCGACCCCCGGACACCAACGGGTCCTGCCACCAAGTGAGCACTGGGTGACCTTCATATTCCTGCACTCGCAGGTCTGCCGCACGCTCTCCGCTCGGTATCGGCTTAAACCACACCAGCTTGCCCGATCCGTCGAGCACCATCGGCCCATACTGACCTGGCCCTGCGTAGGGTGCCAGGAAGATGTCACCGGGTGCTTGAGAACCTGTGCTTGTCGTTACGTCTACCGTGGGCGGCCGCAGGTCGGGACGCGAGACGAAGTGCTGGAGTTCGCTTGACTTCGGTGGTGGCGGCGGGGGCGGCGGCGTCTCCAGCGAGCGGCTGACACTGTCAACTTCGGCAACGCTGAAACGCCAGGCGATGGGCGTGCTGGAGGTGATGCCACGCAGAACGGCGTGAACCGTGACGACCTCGCCTTGCGCGAAGGGCTTGGTCGGCAGGAAGCTCGCCCCGTCGCCTTGGGAATAGGCCAGCAATCGTCCGCTGTGCGCACCGCTGTGCGAGCCGGAAACCTTGACGTCGGTGATCTCGGCCGACGGCGGGCCAAGAAAGCTGATCTGGGTCAGATAAGAGGCGTCGAGCGTGTCCGGTGCCGGCGTGACCGTGACGGCACCGCCGGCGAGCGCGGCCGACGCATTGAGCGTCGACGGCACGCAGCTAGGCGCTGTCGTGGTAGCGCGACTCGCGGGCACGACAATGCCAAACGCAACCGCGGCGAAGACGGCGGCTGCGACGCTCGCGGGGACAGCTCTGACGCGGAATGGCAAGCGCGAGAGCATACGCAGGCCCGAGACGATGGGCGCCGGCAAGAAGGCCTTACCATGAGGCGATGGAGTTGGATGAGGCACCACAGCGCGTCCAGGGCATCGTCGACGCCGCCGAGCGCGCGGCGCGAGAGTTGCGCGAGCAGGCCGAGGAGCGAGCGGCCGAGCGGATCGCCGAGGCTGACCGCGCCGGGGCCAACCGCGTGCAGGCAGCCGAGGAGGAGGCACAGGAGATCCTTACGCAAGCCAGGGCGCAGGCCGAGCAGACCCGCAACGAGGCGGTTGCCGCCGTCGGAGAGATCCATGCCGAAGCAGGACAGGCACTGGCGACCGCACAGTCGGAGGCCGAGCGGGCGATGGCAAGTGCTCATGAGCGCGCCAGCTGCGAGCTCACAGAGGCACAGCAGGAGGCGGCTCGCCTGCTGGAGGGCGCTCAGACGCAGTTCGAGGCAACAGTGACCGGTGCGAGGGACGAGGCCGAGCGAATGCTCGCGAGCGCGCGGGAACAGGTCGAGCAGGGGCTTGCCGAAGGCGAGAAGCAGTTGGCACAGAGACTTGCGGAGGGTGAGAAGCAGCTAACCGTGCAACGCGCAGCCGCGGAGGAGCAGGCGAGCGAGATACGCGCTCGAGCACGAGCGGATGCACGCGAGATTGTCGGTGAGGCAAACGAGATCGCACGGGAAGTGCTCGACGACGGTACCGAGGTGTCACGTAATCTGCACGATCTGTCCGTCTCCATGCGCAGCAACGCCGAGCGACTTTTGCGCGACGTGAGGCTGACCCACGGCAGCATGACCGCCCGCCTCGATCAGGTGGCCCCTGGATCCTCGCCTGCAGGCGGATCGCATCGCGACCGCCCCCTCTCCCGGTCCAGCCGCGCCTCGTACGACGATCCGGACAGCGATCTCGACG
Source organism: uncultured Solirubrobacterales bacterium (assembly GCA_963757995.1). GTDB lineage: Bacteria > Actinomycetota > Thermoleophilia > Solirubrobacterales > Solirubrobacteraceae > Palsa-744. The sequence continues at coordinate 76,789 of CAVWTS010000018.1, read as the reverse complement.
TGCCGGAGTTCATGCCTCGGGGATGAGACAAGGCCCGGAGGACCAAGCGTTATACGATTGATCGCAGACTCGGGGCTATAGCTCAGTTGGAAGAGCGTCTGGCTGGCAGCCAGAAGGTCGTCGGTTCGAGCCCGACTAGCTCCACTGAACTGTTCGGCGCGCAAACCACGGGTGCGCCGACGCGGTAGGTGGGCAGGATCTCGTTGCGGCTGTTGACGCGCAGCTCCGCGATGAGGATCGCGAGGAGTGCCTTTGCCTGCTCCGGCTCGCCGTGTTCGATGACGTGATCGAGCTGGTCAGCCACGGCTCGGAGTGCCGCCGCATCAGGCGTGGTCGGCGCGTCTGCGGCTAGTTCGTGGGCGAGTGCTTGGTCTTGGTCATGGAGAACGTCGAGTCGTGCCTTGAGTGTGGTTAGGCGCTCGTTGAAGTGCGCGGGGTTGAGGTCGCCGGCCTCGAACGCGTCTTGGTAGCGGTCGATCGCTCGTTCGGAGCGGGTGATCTCCTTTGCGAGCGACGCGCGTTGTTCTGTGAGCGCGGTGCGATCGGTGTCATCACTCGCGGCCGCCTGCTCGATCGCGTCGCGGATGAGCCCGCCGTCCCGGTAGATGCTGGTGAGCTGTGTGAGGATCGCGGTCTCCAGCTTCTCACGGGGGATGCGCTCGCCGTCGCAGCTTTTTCGTCCGAGCTTTTGGCGGCCGGAGCAGGCGTAGTGGTGGTAGGGTGCCGCCGTTGCCTTTGGCGGACATCCCGACGTATGCGCGGCGGCAGCGCCCGCAACGCACGAGCCCTGTGAGTAGGAACTCAGCGCGGCTGGCGGCGCGCATCGCCAGGTCCTCTCCGCGCTGTTTCAGGAGCGCTTGCGCGCGGTCGAAGGTTTCCTGGTCGATCAGCGGCTCGTGCAGACCGGGGAACGTCTGCTCGCGCCAGTGAACCCGCCCGACATACGCCTCGTTGCTGAGCACCCAGAGCACGATGTTGGGCTGCCAGCCACGCGACGGAGCGGGAGCGTGTTCGACGACGAGGCGCCGGGCGATCGCGGCGGCACCGAGCCGCCCGGCGGCATAGCGGGTGAATATGCGGCGGATGACGGGTGCCGTGCGCTCATCTGGGATGAGCTGCTTTTGCTCGTTGCGTGCGTATCCGAATGGGATGCGTCCGTTGGGCCAGCGTCCTTCGCGGGCGCGCCGCTCTATGCCGCTGGTGACGCGGTCGACGATGGTGGCGTGCTCGAACTCGGCGAACACACCGAGCATTTGCAGCATCATCCGTCCGGCTGCCGAGCCGGTGTCGAATGGCTCGGTCGCCGAGCGCAACACGACGTTGAGCGTGTCTAGCTCCTCGGCGATGCTCGCGAGCTGACGCACCTTGCGCGAGAGGCGGTCGATCCTGTAGACGAGCAACTGGTCGATCCTGCCTTGGCGGGCGAGATCCAGCGCGGCTTGCAGGCCGGGTCGGTCGAGCTTTGTACCAGTGGCGCGGTCTTGGTGGTGGGCGATGATCCTCCAGTCCTCCTGCACCTTGCAGAACGCCTCCAGCCGTTCATGCTGGGAAGCGAGCGAGGTTGGCTGGTTCTCCTCGTCGGTCGAGATACGGGTATAGATGCATACGCGTGTCATCGCCAAGGCTCCTCCTGCTCGTGGTCTTGCTGGTGGTCGAGGAGACCAGAACCCGCGCCCGATCTCAAGCCCTCACCGACCCAAGGGCGATCGACTGTTGGAGGCTGACTCTCGTGTTCGGCTTCGGTGCGTTCCTGGGCGCGGCGCTGCTCCCATTCGCGGGCAAGCTCGGCATCCTCCGCTGCTACCGCAGTCGGCGTGTCCTGCGGCCGGCCGGGTGTGCGGAGCGGGGAGAGCGCCGCCCAGCGTTCGGGCATCGGCACCTGCCAGCGCCGGCCGAGAGCCCGCTCACGCGGCGTTACCTCAGCGCCGTCCAGCGTCTTGAAGTCCGCCATCCCGCAGGGCTGCTCCTCGTAGTCAAGGCAGCGCCATATCTCTCCGAGCGGCCCACACGCTTCAAGCTGGGCCGTAGTGGTGACCCAGAAGCGCGCGCTCGGCACCTACCATGCGTCCTCTCTGCCCTTTTGGACCAGGCGCTGTGCGCGGCACTCGCCAGGGACGACGAAGCAGACGTTGTGCCAGCGCAGGCCGCGGGCTTGCTCAAGTGTCGTGGCGTAGCGGCTGATCTTCCCGGCGAGTGTCGCCATCGGCTCGGTCGCGCGATCCCACTCCACCGCAGCCACCACGAGCCCGAGGGGTGTGCTCAGCGTGAGGCTGGCATCCGGGCGCGCCATCTCGTATGCCGGGTGTGACCAGTACGGCTTGATCGCACCCCATCCCGCCTCCCACGCGGCGACCCACATGTCCGGTGTGTTGAGGGTCGCGGCGATGACGCTGCATACGAATCTGTTGCACTCCAGTCGGTGAGCGAGCTGCGCGTGTTCGTGGAAGTCCTGCTGGCGATCCCAGCCAAGGCCACGCCGGTCACGTCCGAGGCGAGCAGCGACGAGATGCGCGCCGACCTCATCGAGTAGCCAGTGCGCTTGGGGCTTTCCCAGCGAGAACGGGCCTGCCGGGTAGAACCTGTCGATCACGCGATGGCGATACAGCCACAGCAGACGATCCTGGCAACGACGCAGCGAACCGAAGAACAGCAGCCGTAGCTGGTCGGTTGTGAGGATCTTCTGTCGATACAGCAACCATGCGATCTCCCGGTCGCGCTCGGTCGTGTGCTTCGCTACCTCCCAAGCGAACGCGCTCCCTACACGCGCCGGTCGCGTAGACATCCCGTTGGGCATCTACTTACCTCCCTTTGTCGCGCACCTGGAGCCCTGGCGTTTTGCGGTCCCATGCGGGGAATCCGCCGTGCCGGTGATGGGTGTGGCGCCGGGCATAGGCGCGCGCAATTCGCGCTTGAAAGCGCCGGGCAAAACGCCACGGCGCTCTTTCGCGGCATCTGCGAGCAATTCGGCGAGCAGCCGGATCGCTTCGAGTTCCAGCTCACGTGAAAGCCGCTGCACGCGAGGGCGAGCGGCACGAATGTAATCGTCCATATTTTCTGGTGTCGGTGAGTGACCCTTACGACGGCAACAGCCGCCAAGCCAGAGCCCAACGGGACAACACGCCATTCGGCCTGCACCCGATCAAGGGCTCCAATAGATGAAGGCCAATTTCGAGCCGTTTCAGTACAGCCCGCCACCAATTTTTATGTTGTGTCAGCCCCGTGTCGGCAGACACAAAACGACGGCGGGGCGTTACGCCGACACCGAGCGCAGCAAAGGTGCGCCGGGGTTAGGCGTCCGCCCACTTCCACACGTTGCGACGCCCACCACGCCGATAACGCACCCCGCCCAACTCATCAGGATCCATCTGCTCGTCCCCCGGCTCCATACGGTCGTCAACGTCCGCGCTGCCGTCGTCGGGCTCTGCCCACTCCGACAGGCAATACGTTGCCGACCCGAGCTGCCCGCACGCCAACTCCAGACGCTCAGCCAGCGCGAACCACGCATCCGAACAGACCCCGTCGGCGTCGAGAACGCCCGTCGCGTCATCCAACACGCCGCGCACCCGTGCCCGGAGCCCGTCGATCCGCTCGGCAGCCAATGCCCGGGCGTGCCGCCACACACGATGCTGCGGCGACTCCGGCAACACCACCGACCCGTGTACACGCGCGACGCGCCTACGCCCGCTGCTCGTCAAACCCCAAATCAGGACCCCGTGCCGACGCGAACGCACGAGCAGCCCGGCAGCGATAAACGCTTCAATCTGCGGACGCAGCCGCCGCGTCGTCCACGAGCCATAAACGAACCCCAAATGCTCCGCGATGTCGCTCATCATCACGCCCTCATCCTTCCGCTCACGATGGCGTTCCGCACGCTCCACAGCCGCGAGCACCATGTCATCGGACACCGGCTCAAACCGGCGCAACTCGCCGTCACGATCACCTTGCACTCGTGAGGACCGCACGCCGGCTCCCCGCTTGCCTCCGTCTTTGCTCCTGGACATCTCCCTGGCTCCTTTCGGATATCCCGAGGAGCGCGCACGCGAGCACGACCCGCCAGCCGCAGACAGCTACGGTTTCCGTGGCATCGAAGGCACGCCCTTCGGTGCTAAAGGCCGGGCGGGCGCCATCAACGCTCGCTCGGCCGCTTCAATTGTCGATTCGCGCGCAGAGCAGAGCAGAACCCCCGCCAGATCTCAAGAGGCAGAGTCCTGCGGCGGCCGGTTTGGCCATCGCGGCTCGTGTAGAACTCATCGATCCATGAGTGGCCCGCAAGTTCAGGGCACGCGCGTCAAGATGACTGCGTGAGTATCTACCTCGACGCGAACGTCCTTTGGCCGTGGCGGACTCTCAAGGAGCCCGACCGACTTGCTCTCAGCATCGTGGCTCACCAGCTAGAGCAGAGGATTTTCATTCCGTGGGTCGTCGTAAGAGAGGCCGAAGAGGATTACCGCCGCACCCTCCAGGCATCTCTTGACACCCTCGACAAGTCGGAGCGTGAGGTTGAAGCCCTCTTCGGGGCGGAGGTTGACGTGCATGTCGAACCGTGGCCTGACGTGGATGATGCATTGGCGACGTGGTGGCGGCGCCTCGAGGAGTTCGCAACCATCCTGCCGCTGCATCCCGACGACGCCATAACCGCGTTCGAGCGAGAGATCGTGGGAACTGCGCCAGCGAAGCGGAGAGAAACGCATAAACCAGGTCGTGGGGGTCGTGATGTAGCTATCTGGCTCACCGTGGCTCGTCACCACTCTGAGGGTAACGAGGAGGGCCACCTGCTCTCAGCGGACGGAGACATGAGCGACTCGCGGAACCAGTTGCACCAGGGTATGAAAGACGACATTCCTGCCGCTTATGGCCTGCATGTATACAAGAACATCAACGTATTCCTTGCCCGTCTCGGAGAATCTACGGCTGGCCGGTTCGCCACACTAGAGGATCTCGCCGACCTTGATAGTCGCTCAATCGGCGAGTGGCTGAACAACTCGATTGAGATCCCAAAGGCCGTGTGGATTGATCTCCAGCCACACCTGGAATATTCGAGCATCGTCACTGACGCGCGTCCCATCGAGATCTTGAGCCAGGACCGGTACGCACGGGGAGACGACGCCGTGATCGTCGTCAATGCTCGCTGGGAGTTGGATGTCGAATGCTGCTACCGCGAGCGCAGCACGACGGAGCCCATTTGGACGGCGATCCAGGGAGTCGAACCAATCGCCGAGATCCAGATGTTCATCGAGGAACGAAACGCCGTCCTCGGGCGCCCACAGGTCATTGGCGCACAGGTCTCATCCGAGGAATCGCTGTTCTTCCGAACGGACGGCTCTGTGATGTCGATACGGCCTAGTCCTGAGGATCGCTAGAGCGATGCCGACTACGGTTCGCCGAGTCGTTCGTTTAGAGCGACCTTGCCGTCCAGCAGCTTACGAAGACTTGCTCTCCCTTGGAAGCAATACGGACTCGGTGGCTTAAACTCTCCGATAGTCCCATCAGCACGTTCGTACTCGACTTCGTTCGCCTGCTTCACATTGAGCGTGCGCTGAAAGCTGACCGGGACGACGTTCCTTGTAGAGACCGGTACGACGCTGACTGACTGGTTGTGTTTGTCGTCTTTCGTTAGCTTGCCAGGAGCGGTCACCTTCGTCACCAGATGGACCTTCCCATTTTCAACAAAAAAGCAGTAGACGACATCGCCCGGCTCGATGACATTCCAGCCCCAAGGGACGAAGATTTCTTCTACGGGATGACCCTGCAAGCAGGATTGTTTTCGCAGCCTTTCCGGCTTGTTCCAGTACGACAGCCAGTAGATCATAAGCCGGTATCGTACTGAAATTTGGGATGGCATTCGCCTCGCGGACGGGTAGCGAGGTGCCGGGATCGATCGGCTGTTCGGACCGAGGCGTCGCTATCGTGCCCGGGTATGGCTCTCCCGTTGAAGGCAGGCACTCGTCCCGAGCAGGCTCTCCAGATCCTCGACACACTCGGGGTCAACCTTCGCAATCTGCCAGGTGAAGGCGGGGGAGGCTCATTCTCGGAGGTCTTCCGGCGGCGTCAGGACGGCTACTTGAAGTGGATCGAGAATGCTGAAGGGCAGTTGGGCAATTTTGCCGACGAGCGGGACATGTCCGCGCAACTCCACACCCGCTTCTACTGGGCGATCCGCGAAGCGGACGAGAAAACACCTCGTGGCATCCCTCTCATCGAAAGCGAGACTCAGGCACAAAAGGCGGCGCTCCTCCGAATCGCTGGGGACCTCCGCAGACGGGAGGAGCGCGCCGTCGCCGGAGGTCACATTGCGGTGCTCGACACACACCTTCTCCTGCACTACGAACCGCCGGAGAGCGTTGACCGGTCAAAACTCCTTAATGCTGACCAGGTCCGGTTGCTGCTCCCGATGCAAGTCGTCGATGAGCTGGACGAGAAGAAGTACACCGGCAGCGACCGGCTCCGCCGAAAAGCCCGAGCAATCCTCCCGCATATCGAGGGCATGATGCGCCCCGGGGGCGCCTCTCAGGCCGGGCGTCACGATGGAGGTCGAGCTCGTCGGCGAGGACCGGCGCAACCCCGACGCAGACCGCTCGATAATCGCCACCTGTACAGAACTGGAAAGGCTCGTCGGTCAGCCCAACGGCGTCACGCTCGTCACAGGCGAGGATGAGAGCAGCCCAGCGCGGCGTTCAAGCGGTCGAGATGCCCGAGGACTACCTGCGGGAGCGCGACTGAGTCGCCCCGTGGGGGGCTCGGCGAGAGTCATGTTTACGTAGCCGCGCGGCGCCACGCACCTATGTGAAGCGGGATGTGGCTGTCTCCGCTGGTAGCGCGGCGGCGCGTCCGAAAAGGATGGCTTGCACGACATTGAGCAGCACGTGCCCGTCAATTGCCGTCTGGTTCATGTCGATGTTATGGGGGCGGAGATCGAGGGCTACGACGAGATGCTCGTAGCTTGGAAGCGATGCCTTCCAATGGCCTGGTTGAAGCGTGTACTCGACATACGGGCTGTGAGACGGCCACTCGGCGTCATTGGCCACCCGCCACTTGACCCCGTCGCTGACGACCGTGTCGTACTCGCTCGCCCTATCAGGATCATCGAACTCGCTAAACAGGATGCGGATCGCGGACGCGGCCAGGCTGTGTCTGGCCTCCGGGGACCATGTCTTTGCTGCGTGCAGAGCAAGGCGGCACGAAACAGCAAGCGGTTGCGTCCTCCTTGCAGGCGAAACTATCGCCCCGAGCAGATCGCGTCCAATGCCAGTCATGTGTATACCGGCGTCAAGCTCGCTGCGGCTTGAACCCAACGAGGGCGCGCTGATCGCCGTCTGCAGATGCATCGCGCGGCCATCGACAACCTGCGGTTGGGTGGCAGGCAAGGAGTCATCTGACGTCGTATCGGCTGGGAGTTCAGCCTGGACTCCGTGGCCGGGTATCCAGGGCGTCTCCTCAGTCCAGAACCGGCCTGGTGGGTGATCGAGCAGCACCAAAGCACCAATGAGCGCTTCAGCATTAAGGACGCCAGTGATCTCCGCTGCACTCCCCGAACTAGATACTGCGCTCGCAATGACAAACCGCGGCCAACTCTCACTATCGGCGTAGCCCTCGAGGATCTCCGCTCCGGCCTGTGGATCTTCCTTTGCGGCCATCAGGTCCTCCGTCCACCATGAGTCGTCGCTAAAGCGAAACCCGACTAGCTCGTGCCGCTTAGCGAGGTCATCGACGCAGCGCTCCAGCGAATCGTCGAGGTGTCCGGCGACGATATGCGCCCCCAGCCTGACGGGTCGCGCATTGCCAGCACCGTCAACGGCGGAACTCCGCATACCCCCGATCGGGACCGCCACAACGGCCCTAGTCATTTGGTCTGTTATCAGTTCCACAACCTCGGGCCATCCTCGGTCTTGGCGACCATGGGAAAGCTCATCGAGAGCCGCCTGACGCAGGATCTCGCGCTGGAGTTCTCGGTCGCCGACGATTTGGGAGAGACGGTGCGTACCCTCAAGCTCGTTTACCAAGGCTTCGATCTCCTGCCCAACACTATGGAACGCTACGGCCCATTCGTTGTCAAAGCGGGCTGTCCAATCGCCGTCTCTCTCGCCAGGCCAGACACCGAAGATGTCAAACATCTTGGGGCGTCGTCGTAGCCCCGCCGTCTTGACCCGCTCCCATGCATCCTGCGTGTTCGCCACGTCGATGACAAGATGGTATAGACATGCTCGACCCTGGAGAGTGGATTCAGAACAGCGCAAGCGAGCTACGTCAGCTACTCGCTGGCGTGGGGCAGGATGACGAGGAAGTCGTCCAGCGTTGGCTTGAGCATCATCCCGCCTTTGTTCCTGGCTACGCTGGGCGCCGCGGAATGTCCGGCTGGAAACCGTGGCCTTCGGCGCTGATCACGCAACCGCGGCTGATTGGTTTTCAAGAGAAGGTGCCCGATTTTTGCTGGCTGAGCGTCGATAGCGCCGAGCTCACAGCGATGCTCATAGAGATCGAGAAGCCCAGCAAGCGATGGCAGCGCAAGGACGCCGGCCAGTCCGCTCAATTGACCCAGGCCAGGGATCAGTTGAACTCGTGGCGCGCATGGTTTGCCGACCCAATGAACGCAGCACGCTTTTTCGATGACTACCTTGTGCCCGACAGTCTGAAGGATCTGCGGTTCCGTCAGCACTACATCTTGATCTATGGATCTCGCGCGGAGTACAGCGGCGATTCGACCAGGATCAGGCTGCGAGCAAGTATGGGCGCCGAGGACGAGACCCTGATGTCCTTCGACCGGCTGGTCGAGATCGCGAATGCGGAGTACGCCTGCTACGGGTGTGTGACCCGCCGTGATGGCGGCTTCGAGGCGGTCGCGGTCCCCCCGACTTGGGATCCGCATAGGCTCGACGGCGAAGCGCTACGTCTGACTAGCGGTTACGCCGATGCAATCACGCGTTCGGGCTTGAGTACAGGCGAGCAAGCATCGCTGCTGGCACAGCTCGACGCTAACTCTGCTGAGCAGCCACCCATTTTCCGCTTTCGGCCCTGAGGGAAAGGCGACGCTCAAGCAGGCGAGCCGCCCTTGACCGATCCCCTCACGCCCGGTGCTGATTGGCCGACGCTGACGGCGGGTGCTGCCATCAGTGCATGGTTTGCGCACAGCCAAGTTTCGCCCATGACTCGCACTCAACTCGCACCCGTTGAGTGGCGCCACCACCAGTACGAGCTCACGCGGCCCTCACATTCAGCCAGTATCCGATGGACGGACCTCTGGGGGTTGCATTGACTGTGGACCTACCATCCGAGTCTGCAAGGGCCAGCGACGCGTCCTCCTAGAGGCCGCCCACCCTAAGCCTCCGCGAGTTCCTCCCCTGCATCCGCTTGAGCATCGCCCTCAGGGTTTTGCAACGGACTCGAGCGAGTCGCGAGTGCGTCGCGGAACAGCGAAAGTCTGAGTAGGCTCACGACCGATATGAGGAGGGGTATGACCAGTATCGCGCCGAGAGCAACCACGCCGATGCGAGGCACTAGCGACAGCCCCCAATTGTTGAACGCGGATGTCACCGTCAGGCCTACGGTTACCACGAGTGCGATGGGCACAGCGATGAGGTCGCGGGCGGCGGCGACAACAAGCTCACGTCGCTGCGCTATCAGAGCGCGGGCGCGAACGCCGCGTTCCCCACGAGCCCGACGGGGGTACGCACCTTCCAGAAGATATTGAAGCTCCGTTGACGGTACGTCGTATCTTTGCGTTTCAGCTGGAGTTCCGTGGTTGGCAAACAGCGCAACCTCCACCTCTTTGCCCAAGATCCCATCGCGTCGCATTTGTGCAACTACGAGTTCCGTAAGCGCCGGGCGCTCGGACAGTTCGCCCTCCACAAGCAGATACGTTGTCGGCTCATCGCCATAGTCCCAGACACGGAAGGCGATATCGCCAACACTTGTCGTACAGACGCCGCCAGCGCTGTGAACTATCTCGCCCTCGCCGTCATCGATGCTTAAGAACTTGTGCTCCGTGCCGCTCCCAACCCTCGCCGCTGAGCATGACAGTAGCCGCGAGGTCAGATTTCGTGTCGATGGCATTGTCGGGCGAGAGCCACGCCACGTGGAGAGCCGTGTGAGTCATGTGACCACCGCCACAGGCTGTGTCACGCGAGTGACGAACACCGTGAGCTTGGCTACCGCATCGTCGATCTGTACGTATGGACCCGGATAGCGCCAATAGACGCGACTACCGTGCGGATTGTCGGGGCGTACTGGCGCCCAGAATTCGAGCCCCTCCTCATCCTCGCGCAGCGGACCGGCGTGAGCCTTGACCACGGGGTCCCGCGCTATGGGTCTACCCCAAAGCTGGCCGCTCCGTAGTTGGCTGATCGCCACCTCCGGCGTTTGGGTCGTATCGTTCTTGAGCCGCCGGAATGGACCGTAGAGAGTCAATGCTTCGTGATTCGTGGGCTGAGCCATTGTTCTATTGGTCGTCGACTGGTCGAAGAACGTCGCGTTCTGGGCACCAGGCTTGGTAGATGTCGAGGCAGAGGCTCCAGAAGGTGCTCGACCTTCGGATAAACCAACGGCGTCCGCTCTGCGGCGGTGGTTGATCCAGCAGTCCGACGTGCGCAAATGCCAACAAGTTTGCGCGTACACGATTGGGGGCTATACCCAGTTGCCGGCTAATGTCGGTCGCATTGACGACCCCGTCCTCTGAGACTGCGATCGCGACCGCAATCTCCAAGCGATCGCGATTGCCCATCAGAACCTTGGACTTTTCCCGCAAACCCTCGTAGGCAGTCGCTGGAAGATCCCGGAATGGGTGGATGTCGCGTGGGAGGGTCATTGCATTCAAGAATCAATAAAACTGATTCATGATTATACAACATTGGGGGTTGTGCTCGAGCCGACGCCCGTGCGCAGCTCGAACGGCGCGGCGACGGTCGAGCGTCGTCTCGACGCCACTGCGCTGATCGTGCTCGCGCGATCAGCTTGGGAAGAAATGCTACGGCGCGATTCTCGCGGCTGCAGCTATCGGACGAGATGGATCGCCGGCGCCTCGAAGAGCAGGTGGTTTGCGCGCCGAGCAGTTTCGCCCATTAGGACGATGTCTGGGTGCGTGGGCGGCAGCTCGCACCGTGACTGTCACGTCGAGCTGTCACATCGAGCTCAGCCGATGCGGGGCTGCGCTTGGCCCATCCCTGGCGCAGCAGATCGAGCAACGCCTCCGGCGGTTGCGCGCCGGAGGCGCCAAGCTTGCGATCGACTACGAAAGTCGGCACGGCGCTGATCCCGAGCTCACCGGCGGTGCGCTCGTCGGCGCGAACCTCATCGGCGTAGCGCTCGCCCGCGAGCAGCTCGCGAACCTCCTGCTCCTCGAGCCCTATTTCGAGGGCCATCCGCACGAGTGTGTCGTGATCTGACATCAGCTCGCCTTCGGTGAAGTACGCTCGCAGAAGGCGCTCCTTCATCGCATCCTGCAGGTCATTGGCCTCGGCCAGGTGCACCAGCCGGTGGGCATCGAAGGTGGTGCCGCTACAGGCGATGTCGAAGCGGAAGTCAAGACCCTCGCCAGTCGCCACGCCCGTCAGCTTCCGCTCAGCTTCGCGCGCCTGCTCGACGGTCATGCCGTACTTCTGTGCCAAACGCTCTGCGCGATCGCCGGTGCGCTCATGTGGTGCGCCGGGGTCGAGCTCGAAGCTACGCCAAGTCACATTCACATCATCCCGGTGCTCGAACTGCTCGAGAGCGGCTTCGAAGCGACGCTTGCCGATGTAGCACCACGGGCACGCGATGTCAGACCAGATCTCGACGTCCACAGCAGGCTCCTTTGTTGAGCAGACAACTAACCCCACTATAAGAGTCTTCCGCGCAACCAATTGCAGAGTGGCTCAGCCGATCGGTGCCAGCGAGTTGCCCGGCGCGATGCTCGAGCAGTTCTGCGGTGCCGGCATCCCGGCGAAACGTGCGGCGAGCCAGGAGTCGGCTTCTCCCAGCCATATCGCTGCGCTCGGCACGTGACTGAGATGTCCGTATTCCTCGTATTGGACGGGAACGCCGCGGCTGCAGTACTCGCGCGCAAGGCTGCGCACATCGCCCGCAATCATCACGCCATCGCCGGGACCGATGCCTTCCTTGTTGCCCGCGGTACCTTCGAGTTCACCGCCATTGCCCTGGCCAATGAACATCGGCATGCTGGGCGTGCCGCGACTACCCATGATCAGCTGGTTCACCACTTCGACGTATACGGGCACGCTCTCGGGTGTCTGGTATTCGGGCTTCGCCATCTGCGCCCAGGTGAGACCCGGGTACTCGCCGAGCACGGTCTCGATCGAGGCGTGCTGGAGCTTGTTGTAGAGCTGCAGCCCGTATTCGTTCAGATACGGCGTGAGGTCGACATGGAAGGCTCGCGAGACTCCGATCACCGACATCGGAATCACGCCGGCCCAGACGGCGCTGCCTTCGACGTAGTGCAGGTTGTGTGCGGGATCAACGAGCACGCCGCCCATCGCCGCGCCGACGATGCGCGAGCTGATGTCGGGCGCGTAGGAAGACGCGAGCTCGGCGGCCCACCCGGTCGCGATCGCGCCCCCGGAATAGCCGATCAGGCCGATCTTCTTTGCTCCTGCCGCTCCGCTCGCGGGCGAGGTGAGCACCGCACGCAGCGAATCGAGCGTGTTCATCCCGTACTCCGGGCCCGCCGCGAAATCTGCCGCCTCGCCCTCGGTGTCGGGCACGACAACGGTCTCCCCCGCGAGCAGCGCGGGCGCGATCAAGCCCGACTCCGCGGTTGGGATGAGGCCGCCCAACGTGACCCCGCCTGAGATGGCGTAGGAAGGCTCGTCTTCGGGATTGAGCGAGTCGTAGAAGGATTGGTAGGAGACGATCGTGGGAGCGCCGAGGCGCAGTGGCGGCTGTAGTACCGAGGTCACGTTGACCGTCGCCGCTCCCGTCTCACCCGTCGATCGATAGAGCAGTTGCACCGCTTTAATCGGCAGCGGCACGCCCGCCACATGGTAGGAGAGCGTGCGTGTCTTCAGCACGGCGCCTGGCGCGATGTTAGCCAGAGGTGTGGAACCTTCGTAGGAGTAGAAGGGGTCTTGTTCAGGCGGCACCGCCGCGCCCGCTGCTGGGGCCGTCAGCGCCATGAAAATCACGAGCAGGCCGATCGCGAGAATGCCCGCTCCCAATTTCATCCCTGACCTGATCACAAGAGGCATCAAATCGCCCCTACCCAGTTGACGCGACCGGTAATCGCAGCCGCGACTGCCAAGCGATGCCTACTGCCGGCAGGCGTGGCCAGGATCGGGTGTCCTGCGTAGGCCGGCGTCAGGCAAAAGAACCCAGGCTGGGGCTCGGTGACCGCCTCGGTGACCGAGCCCTGCACATGGTGATCGAACCATCCGAGTAATGAAGCGCGTCCGTCACGTCACATCGAGATCGTCGAGCCGTGCGCTCGACAGCACTACACGCTCACCACGAAACGGGACTGCCTCGGCTTCAAGCAGGCGCCGCTGACGGGCGCCCTTTGCAAGCGAACCGTCGGCGCGAACGACTCGGTGCCATGGCACCTCGTGCGCATCGGTATGACTCAGCACATAGCCCGCCAGGCGCGGTGCGCTCGGTGAAACATCGCCGTAGGTACGGACAAAGCCCGGGGGGATCGCCCGCACCCGGCGCAAAATAGCGGCGCGAGTATCAGCGCTTGCCTTTCGTGCCACCCGGAGAATGGTGCCACAGTCCCTGGCCAGTCAAAGCTCGCTTTCGTATGGCCCATGGCAGCTCATCCCCGTGGGCCGCGCCGGTCCTCGGAGCGGATTCCTCGAGATAGGATGACCACAATGCCGAAGCCAAACCGTTCCATCCCACAAGCGACCGTCATACCGGTCCTGATCTATCCGGACGTGCGCGCGGCCGTCGACTGGCTGGACGCGGCGTTCGGCTTCGTCGAGCGTGTACAGATCGGCGAGGACCACCGTGCGCAACTGAGCTTTGGCGATGGCGCGGTGATCCTCGGCGATGTTCGCAACGACCGTCGATCACCCCGGCCGGGCGAGGCCACCCACTCGGTGATGGTGCGTGTGGACGACGCGCGAGCGCACTGTGAGCGCGCCCGCAAGCATGGCGCTCGCATTGTCGCGGAGCCGGAGGACTTCCCCTACGGCGAGCGGCAGTACACCGCCGAGGACCTGGCCGGCCACCAGTGGACGTTCTCCCAGACGCTCGCCGATGTCGCCCCCGAGGATTGGGGAGGCATAACGGTCACATCTGACTGACGTGTTTGGAGCCGCCCTGAGATGCAGCTCCAACTACCTGCTTCACACTTCTCTCGCGCCAACCTCGTCGACTCCTGAGGGCTACGCTGCCTTTTGAGGACCGCGAAACCTCGGGGAATCTCGGGGGCCCCGGACAGGGACTTTTCCTGTCTTCAGCAGCGTCTTCAGACTCGCGAGGATCAGCGGCCAGCCGTTGCCACGCAGCCCTCAAAGAACCCTATTTTTTGTGTTTGTGTTTGGTCTTGGCCGGCGCGAACGACACGGTTCGCGCCGTCGTCTCCAGGCCACCCGCCGTTTTCTCAGCGACAAGACCTTTCGCTTTGAGGCGGCCGTGATCGCGAACGAACAGCCGTTTGCCGTCTTTCGTCAGGTGCAGAGTCAGCTTGTGCGCACCGGGAGTTGTGATCGTGAATTTGCCCGTCGCCAGCGTGACGATCTTCGGACGCTTGGCTTTTTTCTTGCGCGCCGCGGCCGCTTTGCCGCTCGGTTCGGTGATCGTAATCGTAATCGTGACTGTGCACGGCGTCGAAGTGCAGGTGATCGTGACCGTTACAGACCCACCGCTGCTCGTGCCTTTGCCTTCGACCAATGTGGCGGGAACCACGGTGAGTACCTCCGAGCCGCATGCACTCGTGCTCGCCGCGTTATGAGCGTCACCGCTGTAGGCGGCCTCCCAGTAGTAGGTGCCCTGAGCGAGCGCGGTGGTGACCGCGGCCGACGGCGCGGCCACGCCGGCGGCGACGCCGACAGTGCCGCCGGAGAACACTTTGCTGGAGGCTGTGCAGGTCGGATTCGAGAAGAGGTCGTAGGTGACCGTGCCGGTCGCGATCGCAGCGTTTACGCCGCTGACCGTCGCACGGTCGGTCTCACCCACCGTTCCAGCGGCAATCGTGATGGACGCACCGGTTGTTGTACCGGATGTCTGGCTCGTCGTCAGAGTGTCGGCAGCCGGCGGCTCGGCGACCACGGGCGAGATGGCATCTGCGGCTATAAATGGCTGCGCATAGATCGAGCCGTTGTCCTCCCAGGTAGCCCAACCTTGACCATTGGCATTGACTGCGTTCGTAAGTTCCGCAGCACCCTCGTCGACGTTGGGATTCAACGTTGCCGGCCCTATCCAGCTCGCCCCACCATCGGCGCTGTAAGCGAGGGCGATCTGACCGCCGGGCCCGCCCAACAGGAAGGTCGCATATATACCCCCCGATCCATCCTGAGAGACGGCCGGGGACTCCTCGAAGGCGTTTGCCGCAACCGTCGAGAGGGGCGTGTCGAACTTGTCGGTGACCTGATCGAAGCGGTGGTAGACGATCGATTTGGTCAGTTCATTGTCCTCGAGCACGCCGAAGCCGCTCGGACCCCCGGCGAGCGCGAAGTAGTCCACGTTGCAGTCAGCCTGCGTGACGGGTACCTTCCAGGCGCTGTTGGGTTCGCCCGGCGAGATGTTGTAGTTGTTGGTCGCACTCTGCGCCCCGCTGGCGAACGCGTAGGCAGTGCCGAACGGCACAGTCTCAGAGGATGAGCACCCGAGCGGCCCGTTGGTGAAGTCCGTGCCGAAAACGCCCATAACACCGGCGTTGGGGCCTTCCTGAGAGGCGAACTGACCTTCTTCGTTGCCGATCTGGTCGGGGTTGGTATTTGGCTCCAACGACGCGAAGCCAGCCGAACATGTTTCGGCTGAGCACTCAGGCGGAGAGCTCAGCGGGAACGCGTTGAAGGTCGGGGGCGAGGTTCCAGCGGTATCCCATCCATAACCAAGTACTCCAGTACCCGGCACGATCACGGCGCTGAGCGGCTTAGTGTCTGCACTGAGGATGCCGGCGGCGACCGACAACCCTCCGTTTACAAGCGAAAAAGTCGCGCCGCCATCGGTCGACTGCCACTCCTGCTCAGGCTCGTAGTCGCGCGCTTTCGACCCCTGAGTCCCATAGACATCGGTAAGCAACAGAATCGTCGATCCGTCCACGAGCACCTGTACCCGATCGATGTATTCGCCGCCGTCTGCGGGAACGAGCGTGTTGCTGTGCACGCACCCGGTCGCGCCGACGGGCAGCACGCAGTACTGAAGCACATTGGTTTTGTTCGGCGGGAGATCCTTCGTGTTCGCCCACGCGACGATCGCGTTGCCGGCTGCGTCCACCGCGACCGCCGGCGGCTGGGACTCAAAGGGCGTGCCGACGTTGACCGGGATGCCACTGACGGCCAACGCGCTTGACACGGAGACGAGCATGACCGCGACAGTCAACGCGCAGACAATCAGAGCGCTATGGGCCAAAGCCCGCATGTGCATGCCCGTACCCGTCGATTCCTCAGCAGGCCCATCTGACAATCGGATGCGAAGCATGCTTCCTCCATTTGTGCGCCAAAGTTTCAAGCGCCGACCGACGCTCGCGGAGCGACTCTACCAGCGGCTGCAGCGGGAATTAGAGGCAGTAGACAAACAGACGAGAGACTCACCCATTCAGTATTTGAACTGAGGATGCTGATATCTAGGACCTCAGAACAAATGCCGCAAACGCCAGCCGAACGAAGGCCCGCCGACCGGACTCTTCGCAAGCGCACGGGTGCTCGTGACACTGCCTCCGAGAAGGGCAACGCTCGCCATCTGCTCCCCGGCCTTCAACTGTGTCATCGCCGGGCGCGCAGTCACGCGCACGGGGATCTTCTCCCCTCCCCAGCCGATCTCTCGCAAGGCCCCTGCAGTGATGGCCGTGGTCCCACGACCATCCACAGAGCTCGCACTCAGCACGACCGTACCGGCCCGGAGGGCCGTTCTGAGACGTAGGCTTGCCGCGGCCGAGTCTCCGAGCTGACGAGCACTGACCAACGCAGCTTGGATCAGCGAGCCGCCTCGCTGATTTAGCACGACGCCAAGCACAGTCAAGGCACGCCCATCAATCAAAACCTTCTTGGCGAAGACCAGGCACCCCCCAGCGGCTCTGTCCGAGCCCGTCTTGACCCCCACATATCCGTCTTCGCCGACGAGCCCGTTGAAGTTGACGACGCGTCCAACCACCGGTAGCACGACCGAGTGCTCGTCAACGATTTCCGCAAACGCCGGGATGCGCATCGTCGCGCGCGCGAGCTTCAACTGGTCGGTCGCGGTGGAGACCGTTTCGTCGTTGAAGCCGCTCGGATCCGTATACATGCTCGAGGCCATGCCAAGCGCTCGCGCAGTGGCGTTCATGCGCGCCACGAACTGCGCGATCCCGCCGGCGTCGTAACGCGCCAGCAGCGCAGCGATGTTGTTTGCCGACGGCAACAGCAGCGCCTGTAGCGCCTGGCGCTCGCTGAGCCGCTCGCCCGCCCTCACGTTCAGCGTGGACTCCCCCAGCGCCTCGCGCTGCTCCTCTTCGGCGGCGTCGGCAGCGGTGATCGTCATCGAGAACCCTTCCTGGCCAGCCGCCAGAGGATGTTCGCGCAGCGTCAGGTAGGCAGTCATCACCTTCGCCACGCTCGCAATCGGCACAGGCTCAGAGTCCCCGGAGACGCCGAGACCGCCGACCCCCTCGACTTCGATCGCCGCCTGCCCTTCCTCAGGCCAGGCAAGCGCGGGCGCGTTCCCAGAGAGGCGCACATAAGCCGGCAACGTGCGATGGACGAGCAGCGGCGGCGTGCCCTCCGTCGTGACCCTGCGCAACCCAACCAGCAGCAGCAATGCCAACACGAGCGCAACGATCACCGGCCATCGCCGGTGCGCCGGACCTGCGCTCACAACCCGCCGCTGCACCGTCGTCGCCACAGCTTGAAAACGCTAGCGCACGCAGTGGGGGAATTCGGCAGCACAGCAGAGCGGATGCGCCAGAGAGCAAAGGTTTCGGCGGGCAGAAAGCGCTTGGGGGATGGCAAGCTACCCTTTTGAACGATGCTTCAGCGGCTCGCGATCACCTGGGTGTTCAACACCATCGCCCTGTTCGTGGCGACGTGGCTGCTGTCCGGGCTCAGCTACGGAAACGATTGGTGGGCGTTGCTGATCTCAGGGCTCGTGTTCACACTGGTCAACTTCTTCTTGAAGCCCGTCCTGGCGATCCTCTCGATCCCGTTCATCATCGTGACGCTCGGGATCTTCTATTTCCTGATCAACATCCTGATGCTGTATCTGACACATTGGATCGTCCCCCAGTTCACGATCTCGAGCTTCTGGTGGGCAGCACTCGCGGCAATCATCATCAGCGCTGTGAACTGGACTCTGCGCAAACTGGTCGAACCTGATCAGGCAGATCTGACAGTCGCTCACAGATAGCCGCTCTGGCGTTTGCGTGACCTCGCGCGCTTTGGAGTGCGGTAGATGCCTAGTCCAGAGCCTTGAACGCCTCCTGCGCCTGGACGCTTGACTCGGTCGCACGGATCAGCACCGACAGCGTGGTCCCAAGCAGATCGCCTGAGACCGCGTCGGGATCGGTCAACTTCAGTATCGAGAGCCCAACACCCAAGCCGAGCATCACGTTGGCGAATTGCTCGGGCACGCCGGGTGGGGGCTCGAAGCCGGCGTCGCGCGAGCTCTCCGAGGCGAAGCGCGCGAACGTGGCGCGCAGCGCCGCCAATCCGTCGGCGAGCCGCCGCGCCAAGTGCTCGTCGCGCTGGGCGTAGGCCCACAGCTCGACGAATAGGCGGAAGCGGTCTGGACTCTCTTGTAGACGATCCATCCAGCGATGGCTTCCCGCAAGTGGCCGCTCCCAGGTCGCGCGATCGCGGTCGAACAGCGCCATCTGTTCTGTGACCTGTCCCGCAAGGTACTCCTCGACAAGCGCAAGCAGGAGGTTCTCCTTGCTGCCGAAGTGCCCGTAGACGGCGCCCTTGGTGAAGCCCGCCTCGGCGGCGACTTCGTCGAGCGTTGCGCCAGCGAAGCCACGGCGCGCATAGACCAGAGCGGCTGCCTCGAGCAGGCGCTCGCGCGTCTGGGCCCGGCGCTTGGAGCGGTCGAAATGTCCTCGTGGCATCAAGCAATTCTCCCTCTCGGAGCGGCGGGCGGTTCGTTCGAGCACACCCTTGCACTATACCTTTGAGTAGATATACTCACTCGTATAAATACTCTAGCGCAAGGAGCAGAGCCAATGAGAGATCAGCTGCCACCAGGCCCCGCATGCCCTCCGTCCTGCAGTCGCTCGCCTTCTGGAGCCGCCCGAGCGGCTTCGTCGAGCGCGCTCACGCTCGCTACGGCCATCGCTTCACGGTCCGTGTGATCGGCCAGCCAGCTTTTGTCGTGCTCTCCGATCCGCAGGAGATCAAGGAAGTCTTCACGGCGCCACCAGACGTGCTGCACCCCGGTGAGGGAGCACGTATCCTCGAACCGCTGGTCGGCAAACACTCGGTGATCCTGCTCGACGAGCAGCCGCACCTGGAGCAACGCAAGCTTTTGCTACCGGCCTTCCACGGCGAGCGTATGCAGCGCCTATCCGGTTTGATGGAAGATCTGGCCGAAGAGGAGCTTGCCTCATGGCCAAGCGGACAGATAGTCGAACTTCACCCCCGACTTCAGCGTCTGACGCTCGAGATCATCCTGCGCGCAGTCTTTGGGCTGGAGCGAGGCGCACAGCTCGAGCAGCTGCGCGACCTCTTGGGTGAGATGCTCGCCTTCTCCCAGAACCCTCTGTCGATGTTGCCCCGTCCGCCGCGATGGTTGACGACGCGTGGCCCGATCGCCCGCCAGGACAGATTGCACGCGCGCGTAGACGAGCTGATCTTCGAGCTGATCGCCGAGCGCCGACGTACAGGCGCCGAGGGCGATGACGTGCTCGCGCTGCTGCTGAGCGCCAAGCACGAGGATGGCTCGCCGATGAGCGCAACAGAACTACGCGACGAGTTGATGACCGCGCTTGTTGCGGGCCACGAGACAACCGCATCGCAGCTTGCCTGGGGCTTCGAGCGGCTCGCACGCGAGCCGGCGGTGCTCGAGCGACTGTACGAAGATCTCGATGACCCGGAGGATGCCTACCTGACCGCCACCGTCCAGGAGATTCTACGCCACCGACCCGTCCTCCCTCACGCCGAGCCAAGGTTGACGATGCGTCCGGTCGAGATCGGTGGCTTTCTCTATCCACCCGGCGTGATGCTGGCGGCATACGCACATCTAGTTCATCACGATCCGACCATCTATCCAGAGCCCCATGCGTTTAGACCCGAGCGCTTCCTCGACCAAGCGCCAGGCACATACACCTGGATCCCTTTCGGCGGCGGGCGCAGACGCTGCCTTGGCGCTAGCTTTGCGTTGCTCGAGATGAAGCTCGTTATAGGCGCGATGCTGCGACGCTTCGAGCTCGAGCCGCCGCGGGCGCGCGGCGAGAAAACGCGCAGGCGCAACATCACCGTCAGCCCCGGCCGTGGCTGCCAGTTGATTCTGCACAGGCGCGTCAGCGACGCACACCATGCGCAAGAGTCGTTGAGCGTCGCGTAAAGTCGGCGCCCGTGACTGGCAAGCTGTATGGATGATCGATGACGAGGAAGTTCTCAGCGTGCCCGACGTCGTTGCGTGGCACGCGTGGCTGACCGAGCATCACGAGCATTCGACGGGCATCTGGCTGCGCCTGGCCAAGAAGGGCACGAGCGAGCCGACGCGACTCAGCTACAGCGAAGCGCTCGACGAGGCGTTGTGTCACGGCTGGATCGACGGACAGGTACGACGCCTGGACGAGCTGACCTTCCGTCAACGCTTCACGCCACGGCGCAGCCGTAGCGCGTGGTCCAAGCGCAACGTCGGTCACGTCGTGCGACTGACAGACGAAGGCAGGATGCAGCCCGCGGGTTTGGCCGCGGTGGAGCGCGCCAAGGCCGACGGGCGCTGGGAGGCCGCCTATGAGGGCCAGGCGAAGATGGAGGTACCGGCCGATCTGGCAAGCGCGCTCGCAGCCAACCCTCGGGCACAGGCCATGTTCGAGATCCTCTCCAGTCAGAATCGGTATGCGGTCCTGTTCCGCACCCAAAGCGCAAAGCGCGCCGATACACGGGCGCGGCGAATCGAGCAGTTCGTTGTGATGCTGGCGCGAGGCGAGACACCGCACCCGCAAAAGCGTCGACTCTCTGACTGATCGGCGACAGCTAGCCGTCCGCCTGCCGACTAGGTGCTCCGCCAATCGCATTCATCAACCAGCGCCGGCGTGCCCGCACTCGTTTGAAGCGCGCCTGTGAGCGAGCCATGCGACGCCCATCCGGCGAGTAGCGTCGACGCGCCCAAGGAGAGGATGGCGCCGCAAGACGTACCGTCCCGGCGATCGAGGCGAGCGGGATGAACACGCCGATCAGGCCAAGCATCGGCTTGCCCTTGAGGATCGCTATCGCCGAGAAGGCCAGATCGATCACTACGACTGCAACGAGCGAGCCAACTGGAGACGCGCTGTCGGAGGCGTCAAATGGCGCGATCCCAAGCACGACGAGACCGCCGAGTAGCGTTGCCACGATCACCGCGTCGATCGAGGCCCGGCCCTCCTTGGACCAATAAACGTCTTCGAGGTGTATCCACAGCGCGAACTCATCGAGTGTCAAGCCGGCGCCGATGCCGAACGCGCCGGCAAATATCTCCAGCCACGGGCTCGGCGGAACCAGCACGAAGTTGAGGAATCCCGACGCCAGGATCAACACGATCCCCCACACGAGGTGATGCAGGTGCAGCCCGCTCTTGGTGGTCACGCTTCCCGGCCACCACGTCACCTTGGGGTTACGAATCAGGCGCGCACTCGTGCGGATGAACAGGAACGAGCCAGAAAGGAGCCCAGCAGAATGAAGCCGGCGCGCTGACCACGCTCGTCGAGGAAGTGGTTTGAGATCGCAAAGTGCAGCTGTAGCGTCGCCACTGCGGAGATAGTGACAGTCCTTGTGAGTATCTGCCGTGTGCGCCGGCAACCTCAAACGATCAGGCGCGGTGCGCCGGCGCGTGCAACCCGGCCCTGGGCGCTTTGACAAGCGAGCGTGCGCGGCGAGCAGCCTTGTGAGCTCGCCGACCACGGCCTCGATGCCGGCACGACTGTCGGCGAATGCCGTCCTTGTGCGTTAGCTTCAACAGCTGAGCGGGAGCCGCGGCAGGCTGCAGTGCGACAGACGGCGGCGTCACAGGTAGCGCAACCGCCGGCTGGATGCCGACACCGTTGATGCCGAGCACGTTGATCTGTGGCGTGGCATTGGTGATGAAGATCAGCGAGGCCTCCTTTTCACCGAGCGTCGTCGGTTGGAAGCCGATCGTGAATTGCACACGAGCCGCCAGGCGTCACGATCTCGCCATCGCAAGTGTTGGCAAGGAGCGGGAACATCTTTGGAGCTCCCGTAACCAGAAAGGACTGCTGGATGAACAGCGGATAGTCGCCGCTGTTTTCGATGTTGAAGGTGTGAGAGGCCGAACCGCCGATCAGGACGTTGCCGAGCTGCGATTCGTTGGAGCTCACACTTATCTGTGGGCCGAGTAGTCCTTCGCCTTCGAGCACGACGTCGAGCGGGCCAGATGTCGAGTCGCTGTCGATCATGAGTTCGGCGCGCTCTACACCAAGCGAAGTGGGCTGGAAGCGGATGCCCACGTCGCAGGAGTTGTTTTCGGAGAGCTGAGCACCTACGCAGTTGCCGTACTGCACCGAGAAGGAGGAGGCGTCGGGACCGGAGATACTGACGGATTCGATCTGGACCGCGCCTTCGAGACTCTCGACATTTACCTGTTCGGTCTCGTTCTGGCCTTCTTTTTCTTCGTGTTCGCCGTGCGTATAGGGGATCGCGGCGAACTTCAACGGGCTCGGATCAGCCGAGAGCGTCCCGGTGCCGGTCGCGCCTTGCAATTGACTGGGCGACTGCGCAGGCCCGGCCTCGGCCAGCGCGGAGCCAACGCTCATCGCACAGGCAAAGACTGCAACTGAGAGCAATGCGGCTCGTACGAGCATCGAGAACTCCAAATCCGCCCGGCCCTTGGCGGGCCGGCGACATTCGAGGGACATGGGTTCTTCGACGTGCGCCCTGCTCACGGTTGAGCTCTGCACGAGAACTTGGATGTACCCTAGGGAAATTAGGGGACTAAAAGACTAGGTCTGCCGAGCTACAGGGCAGCGACATCGCCGTCTCAGGGCGCCTTGGCCAAATACTTGTGCCCTGACTTGACCTCGACATGCTTGTGCTTGACGAGGTTCGTAACCGCGACCTTGTCTCGCGTGACACGAATAAGCGTGCCTTCGCAAAGGTCCTCGGTCAGCCATTCGGTCCCCTGAACGGCCCCAGCGGCATAGTTGCCTTCGGTCGAGAATTTCCCGTGCGCGTTGGCCCACAGCTTGCGCACGACGTGTTTGCCTGATGCGGCCGCCTGGGCGTCCGGTGTTCGCGAGGAGACACTCGCGCGATGGGCACGCTCGCGTGCCGTCGGGCACACCGCGAAATTGCCGCCGCTCAGCTTGGCCAGCACCTGCCCGTTCTTGCCTTGGGTGAGGATGAACTGGCCGTCGAAGAACTGACCGGTTTGGGTCGTGCGGTTGGGGTTGGCGGTCGTTACGCTGACGGTGCCGTTGGTGGCTTCGATGACGGTCCCGAAGGGAATCTGTGTCAACGAGGCCAACGGCACGAAGCTTTTCGTGCCGGGTAGCTCGACCAGCACGGTGCCTTTGACGGGGGCAACGTTGCCAGTCTTTGCCAGGACGGGCGGGGGGACGACGATCGGTAGCGGGAAAGTTATGAGTTCGCTGGCGAGCATTACCAAGGGAGGCAACGTTGTGGGGCCTTCGCCCTTACCTTTCGTTTCTTCGGATGGCGCGCCCTCGTAGCAAGTCCACGAAAATGCGTTGTCGGGATTGTCGGCGCGTGCGTGAGATTGCACATTCGGGAAAGCCACAGCGCAAGCGTTGTCCATGCTGGGCGCCGAACCGTGCGCCGCGACCGGAATCGCAGCTCCGCTGCTGTTCACACAGGCCCAGTTTTCGTATGCGTATTCCGGCCCTTCGATGTGCCCTTCACGCAACAGCGCGGTCGCACCAGACCCGTTCCCCAGGTAGCCAAGCCCTTCGCAGTAGCCGGCGATGTTGAGGCCTCCCAAGCGACCGTATACGTATTCACTCCCCGCCCCGGCCGCGGATGTTCCGGCAGGTGTCGTGACCACTACATATGCGGCACCATGGCCCGGAGGCACGATGGCGGTGATCGCACCGGCGGACTGCACGTGCACTTCCGACGCACCACCCGCACCCACAAATTCGACTGTTGCGCCTTCCACGAATCCGCTGCCTTCGATCGTGATTTCGTTGCCGCCCGCTTCAACGCCACCGCCGTTGCTCAGGCTTGTGACTACAGGCCTCACGGCGCGCGCAAACGCCGATATCGCGTGGGCATTCTGACTGGCCACGTACACGTTGGTGCCGTCAGGACTGACCGTTAGGCGACGGGCATACTTGAGGCCGATTCGTTCGTTGGACGTTGCCGGTTCGCAACCGCTTGCGGCTTCGGTCACACACGGATAGCTGACCAGTTGAGTAAGTTCGCCTCCGCCACCACGCGCGAACGCCGCCACCGAGTTTTCGCCTCTACTCGACACGTAAACATTGGAACTATCGGGACTGACAGCAACCCCGACGGGACTCCTGATCTCTTTGACTTCCCTACACCCGGAGAAGGATTTTTCGGTTGTGACACACTCGTTGGGAGATGCGAGCTGTTCGAGAGCGCCGGTACCGGTTCGCTTCAACTCCACTATCGAATTGGTCGCGGTGGAGGTTCCATAGACGTTGTTGTCGTCGGGACTGACAACGATGTCTTCCGTGCCCTCTATGTGTTCGGCGTGCGACCCGTTCATGCAACCGCTCACCGTTTCGCCGATACACGCTTCTTCCCCAGGCAGTTGTGTCAGCGCGCCATCGAGACCGCGCCCGAACGCGGCGATGTCGCCTTCTGCGGATGTGCCACCTGCGCCCACGTACACGTCTTTGCCGTCGCGGCTGACAACTACACCGATCGCTTCCTTAAGGCCGATGACGCCGGTCGTAGTTCCGCATCCACTAAGCACACTCTCGCTTATGCAGTTGTTAGGTTCCGCGAGCTGCGTGAGTTCGCCGGTTGTCGGTTCGCGCTTGAACTCGGCGATCGCCTGATCCGCGAAGCTTGCAACATAGACATTTTCGCCGTCAGGACTAACGGTCACACCGTAAGGAAGTTCGAGGCCCTTGGCACCGGTCGTGCATCCAGCCAAAGTGGCTTCTTGCGTGACACATCCGATCTTGGTCAGCAAGCCGGTTTCCGAATTACGACTGAACGCGACCAGATCGTTGACGGCACCTTGGCCCACCACGTAGACGCTTGAGCCATCCGGACTGATCGCTAGGGCCGCCGGGGATTCGATCGACGCGACTTCCATTTCGGCGTTTGTTTCGCACGCCAGTTCTGTTTTTGGCTTCGAGCTGAAGCAGCCGATAACAGAGAGCGAGCCGTTCGTCGGATCGCGCGAGTACTCGATCAGGTCGCCTTGGACGGCCACCGAGTAGGCATTGCGTCCATCCGAACTAACCTGGATCTCATAAGCGAAGCTCAAACCGGACTGAACCGATTTGCCACATTTCGCGACTTCTTCTTCGACCTCCCCAATGCAAGCAAACGGCTGGTTGAGCTGCGAAAGCGCTCCGCTTTCGACGGCCGCGCTCGCTCGCGTCGGGGCGACTGCCAAAAGCGCAACGAGAACGATCGAGATCGAGATCGAGGCGAGCAACAGCGCAACGATCACCCTGGATCGCGACGTACGTCCTCCGATATAAGCCCCAGCCGTTAGCATCAGCGCGTGTCGAGGCGCGCATTATGACAGGGGACGAGTAAATGGGGCGTGCTGCTTGGGCCAAGCGCAAGGCTCTATTGCTGGTAGCAGCCGCAGTCTTGGCGGCGGGCATCGGTGCGCTGGCCTACGCGACGCACCTGCTGCGGCGCACCGAACTGCAGACGATCGACGCGCGCTTCTCTGTCCGGGGCAAGCAAGCGCCCCCCTCCGACGTAGTACTTGTAGGAATCGACAACGCAACGCTAGAAGAAATGAGGGAACTCAAGCTCCATGCCGAGTTCCCATTCCCCCGACGCTACGACGCCAAGGTGATCGACAACCTCCGTCTTGCCGGGGCCAAGGTAATCGCGATCGATATCGAATTCGCCCAGGAAACCGACGAACGCGACGACAATGCATTGGTCGAATCCATCGGCCAGGCGCACGGCAGGACAGTCCTGGCAACCGTCGTCGTGGGCAAAGGCGGCAGCACTGCGACACTCGGAGGGAACGAACACATACGCGAACTGGGCTCTCGGGCTGCCGAGGCGATCTTGCCTGAGGATTCCGACGGTGTCACGCGGCGTTTCGCCTACTCCTACAGCGATCTACGCAGCTTCCCGGTGGTCGCTGTAGAAGTGGCGACGGGGCATGCGATCACTACCGCCAAGTTCGGTGGTAGGACCCAGCCGATCGACTTCGCTGGGCCGCCGGGGACTGTCAACGAGATCCCCTACTCGAAGGTTCTGGCAGGCAATTTCTCCTCGAAGGCAGTCCGAGGCAAGATCGTGATTTTGGGCGCCACTGCGCCAATCCTCCAAGACCTCCACCCCACCGCCACCAGTGGCAGTGGGGTCATGCCCGGTCCCGAAATCTGGGCCAACGCCACCGCCACCCTCCTGAAAGGCATACCCCTCAGGGACGTTGGGGGCGGCCTGAACCTCCTGCTGATCATCCTGATGGGAGCCTTGACGCCGTTGAGCAGCCTGCGCGTGCGTCCCTGGCGCGCCCTCGCCGACGCACTTGCCGCCGCGATCATCTTCACCCTTCTGACCCAACTCCTGTTCAACAGTGGCTGGATCGTCAGCTTCGTCTATCCCCTCTTGGCGCTTGCCCTCGGCACCCTCGGCACACTCGCCATCCTCTACCTAAGTGAGGCGATCGAGCGCCAGCGCACGCACGACGTGTTCTCGCGTTTCGTGCCCGCCGACGTAGTCGACCAGGTGATGGCACGCACCGACGAGAACCTGCGACTGGGCGCGGTGGAGCGCGATTGCACCGTGCTGTTCTCCGATCTCAGGGGCTTCACCAGCTTTTCCGAGAACCAGCCCGCGGAACGCGTGATCGAGGTCGTCAACTGCTACCTCAACGAGATGACCGAAGCGATCATGGCGGCTGGCGGGACCCTGATCGCCTATATGGGCGACGGGATCATGGCTGTATTCGGCGCGCCCCTGGAGCAGCCCGACCACGCCGACCGCGCGCTCACTGCCGCCGTCGAGATGATCGGGCCGCGTCTGGAGAAGTTCAACGACTGGCTGAAAGAGCAAGGACACGAACACGAGTTCGTTATGGGCGTTGGGATCAACAGCGGCAGCGTGATGGCAGGCAACATCGGCTCCGAGCAACGCGTCGAGTACACGGCGCTTGGCGACACGACCAACACCGCGTCGCGACTGGAGGGCATGACCAAGGGCAGCGGGCACATGCTGTTCATCGCCGACACGACACGCGAACGGATGCACAATCCGCCCGAGAGCTTGACGCTTGTCGGCGAGTTCGAGGTGCGTGGTCGCGTGGCCAAGGTGCCCGTGTGGACCGTCGCGGCCGATGCTAAGCTCCCGCCCGACCTGAGCACTGCCCAGACCTGAGCACGACCCGAATCGCGTCCTTGCGTCACCAAAGCTCAATCACCTCGCTGTCATGGATCCCCTCGGAGGCGATCGAGGGCAGCATGCGCATTCCCTTCGACGCGGGAATGGCTCACTACGATCCCCCGCCGCCGGAGAAGATCGACAATCTGCAGGCGCTGTGCGATGAGGACCGCTTTCGCTTCGCCAACGTCCTCGACGCTTGGATCGAGGTGGACGAAAAGGGCAAGATCAAGGACTTCGGCTATAGCGGTGGGGGCATGATGGGTAGCACCACCGTGAAGATGGGACCCGTTGCCCGGACCTTTGAAGCGATCGGCTTGCCGACCATTCAAAAGCGACCCGAGAAGGGCAAGGACTTCGTGCGCTTTGTGCAGACCACCGGCGGTCGCACCGGCGTCCCGGCCCCTCGCCGCGTGCGGCGCAAGCCGTTCATCCAATGGCAGGCGCCGCTTGTCTGGACGACGCTCACGCTCACCATCTACGCCGATGGCCGCGCCGAGAGTGCGATGGAGGGCGCCAGCCGTTTCCCGCGCCACTGGGTCTACGACAAGGACGATCAGCTCTCACACAAGTCAGGACTCGCGGACTTCAAGGACTGGTACCGCAAGTCATTCGGGCGCCACACGCCCTGGGGCGATCAGGAGTCAAAGGCCCTGGTAACAGCCGTCGAGACTGCGCTCGAGCGCAGGCTCTCCGCGCAGGTGATGCGCGGCGGGGGAAAAGCCGACAATCACCAAGGTGAAGGCCGGCACGACGCTTGTCAGGCAAGGCGAGCACGGAACCGAGGTGTTCCTGCTGCTCGACGGAGTGTTGCGCGTGGAGCACGACGGGGAGCGACTCGCCGAGTACGGGCCTGGTGCGATGCTCGGCGAGCGCGCGCATCTGGAAGACGGGCTGAGGACATCCTCGCTCGTCGCCGTCACACCCTGCAGAGTGGCCTCGGTCAAGGCCGAGCAACTCGAACGCGGGGCGCTGCACGAGCTATCCAAGGGTCATCGTCGCGAGGGGAAGCGTCCCAAGAAGCCTGTGCGAGGCTAGAGCCCGTGCGCGTTTACCTCTGTGGGGTTCGGGGCTCGACCCCCGCGCCCGGCGCCGACTTTCTGCGCTACGGCGGACATACATCCTGCGTGGCGATTGCCCACAATGACGCGCCTTCCCCCACTTTGATCCTCGATGCCGGCACGGGCATACGCTCGGTGACGGGGCTGCTCGGCGGACAGGCGTTCGTCGGCACGATCCTATTGACTCACCTGCACTGGGATCACGTACAGGGATTGCCCTTCTTTCATGCCGGTGACCACGATGATGCTGGCGTGCACCTGTTGCTGCCCGAGCAAGAAGACGGCGCCGAGGCAATCTCGGTGCTGGCGCGTTCGATGTCCCCGCCTCATTTTCCTATGGAACCGGACCAGCTGCGTGGCACGTGGAGCTTTGCAACGCTCGCTCCCGGCGAGCAGGAATTCGATGGCTTCACCGTGCTGGCACGCGAGATTCCGCACAAGGGCGGGCGCACGTTCGGCTATCGCGTCAGCGACGGACGCTCGACTTTTACCTATATGCCCGACCACTGTCCTACCTCTCTCGGCGCTGGCCCGGACGGCTGCGGCGAATACCACGCTGCAGCATTGGAGCTTGCCGCTGAGACGGATGCTTT
Source organism: uncultured Solirubrobacterales bacterium (assembly GCA_963757995.1). Taxonomy (GTDB): domain Bacteria; phylum Actinomycetota; class Thermoleophilia; order Solirubrobacterales; family Solirubrobacteraceae; genus Palsa-744. Next base: position 47,344 of record CAVWTS010000018.1, on the reverse strand, counting down.
GCTACACGACTCGCAACTGCTGACAGCGGCCGAGCTCGCCGCGGAAGGACGCTTCGGGCATGCGGCCGCCGACTACGCGGTCGAGCTTGGGCGCCGCGCACGAGCACGTAAGGTCCTGCTCGCTCACCATCGGCCTGACCGCAGCGACGATGCGCTGGATAATCTGAAAGAGCGCTTCGCCGAGGCATCCGCCGTCGAGGTGATCGTCGCCGCGCAGGATGCCGTGCTGCAATTGTGAGCATGGCACTGGTATGGAGCCTTTCCATGCGACGGGCAAGCCGAGCCGGCTAGAGCCGATGAGCGCAAGCGGCACGCCCAGTGGCACTCCAGACGCGGTCGTCGTCGGCTCCGGTCCCAACGGTCTTGCGGCCGCGCTCACGCTTGCGCGTGCTGGACTTGCCGTGCACGTTTTCGAGGGGGCCAACACACTTGGGGGCGGCTGCCGCACCGAGGATCTGACGCTTCCCGGCTTTGCCCACGACGTCTGCTCGACAGTTCACCCTCTGCTTGCTGCTTCTCCGTTCTTCACCGAGAAGCCGCTTGCCGGGCTCGCGCTGAAGATTCCGGAGATCGCCTTTGCCCATCCGCTCGATGGCGGCCGGGCGGCCGCCGTCTCAGGCTCGGTCGAGCAGACCGCAATGACACTCGGTGCCGACGCGCGCGCTTACCGCCGCATCTTTGCGAAGCTCGTCAAGGACACCGACGCAATCGTGCCCTCGGTACTGGCGCCCCTGCTCTCTCCCCGGCCCATCCCCTGGCCATGGCTCGCTTCGGCTTGCTTGGGCTGTGGCCGACGACGGTGCTTGCCCGTCCCTTCAAGACCGACCAAGGACGTGCGCTGCTGGCCGGATTGGGCGCCCATTCGATGCGACCACTCGGCGCGCCTGGCACCGGCGCGTTCGCGCTGTTGCTCGGTGTGCTTGCGCATGCCGTTGGCTGGCCGGTTGTTGAAGGGGGGAGCGTGCGCATCGTCGAGGCGATGGTCGCCGAGCTTCAGAGTCGCGGCTGTCAAGTGCACAGCGGCCACTGGATCACGGACTTGCGCGAGCTTCCGCAAGCGCAGAGCACGCTGCTCGACATAGCCCCTCGCAACCTGCCTCGAGCTCGCCGGCCAACAGGTGCCCTCGCGTTATGTCAAGGCCATGCGTCGCTTCAAATATGGGCCGGGCATCTTCAAGATGGACTGGGCGCTGGATGGGCCCGTGCCCTGGCAGGCAGAGGTCTGCCGAAGCGCTCCTACGCTTCACATCGGCGGTACGTTCGAGGAGATCGCGCGCAGCGAGAGCGACGTGGCGGCCGGACGCCACTCGGAGCATCCCTTCTGCATCGCCGTGCAGCCCTGTGTCGCGGATCCCACCCGCGCGCCTGAGGGTAAGCACACCTTCTACGCCTACTGCCACGTGCCCTCGGGCTCCGAGCGCGACATGAGCGAGCGGATAGAGGCGCAGATCGAGCGCTTCGCTCCTGGCTTTCGCGATCTCATCCTCGCGCGTCATAGCGTCAACGCCGTGGAAACCGAGCGCCACAACCCAAATTACGTTGGTGGCGACATCAACTCCGGTGCTGCCACTTTGCGCCAGACCGTGTTCCGCCCCGCCCCCAGCCTGCATCCCTATCGCACGCCCATCCCAAGCGTCTACCTGTGCTCCTCCTCCACGCCGCCCGGCGGCGGCGTGCACGGCATGTGCGGACAGGGCGCGGCGCGCGAAGCGCTAGGCGAGCTGGGTCTGTAGGTCGAGCTTGGCTTGAACTCCAGCGCCGGGGCGGGAGCTGGCCTCGTGCTCGAGCAGCCACACCTTGCGATCGAGCCCACCGCCGTAGCCGGTGAGGCTACCGTCGGCGCCGATCACGCGATGACACGGCACAACGATCGCGACCGGGTTACGGCCGTTAGCCAAGCCGACCGCGCGCGAGGCTTTGGGGTTTCCCACCCAGCGTGCCAGCTCGCCGTAGCTGATCGTCTCGCCGTACGGGATCTCACACAAGGCCGTCCATACGCGGCGTTGGAACTCCGTTCCGTGCGTCTGCAGCGGCAAGTCGAAATCGGTCAGCTCGCCGGCGAAATACGCTTGCAACTGCACGACGACAGGTGCCAGTCCGCCGTCGTCTGGTTGCGCCTCGGCTGGGATTTTTTTGAGGTGACGCTGTTCGTGCATTTGGATGCCAGTGAGCTTCTCCCCGTCAGAGGTGAGCGTCAGCTCACCAATCGGGCTGTCCATTGTCGTGGTGATAATCGTGGGCCGGCTCGTGCTTGTGAGTGTCATGCTGCCTCCTGTGCCAGCGTCCCTGTGGACGCTGGATCGACGCTTTCGCCGCTCGCGAGCGGCGGCCAATGGTTGATCGGATGGGAGCTGGCCGACCAGAGGTATTGCACCGCGTAAGCTCGCCAAGGTCGCCAGCGCTCGGCATGGGCGCTCAGCGCTCCTGGAGAAGCCGGCAGGCCAAGCGCTTCGGCCGCGCGACGCACACCCAGGTCGGCGACCGGGAAAGCGTCGGGATCGCCGAGCGCTCGCATCGCGATCACTTGTGTAGTCCACGGGCCAAAGCCGGGAAGCCCTGAGAGGGTCGCGAGCGCCTCGGCGCGATCGCAGCCCGGGTCGAGCGACAGACGCTTGCTTTGCAAGGCGTCGATAAGCGCCGCAAGCGTGCGCTTGCGCGCCTGCGGCATCGCTAGCTGCACCTCGCCCAACGCATCGGGCTCTGGGAAGAGATGCGTGAGCCCACCCTGCTCGTCGCCGACTAGCTCACCGTGGCGAGCGACGATCCGTGCCGCGTGCGTACGTGCGGCGGCAGTGGAGACCTGTTGTCCCAGAACCACGCGAATCGCAAGCTCGGCTCCCTCGACGCAGCGCGGCACCCGCCGTCCTGGGGCCCTTGCCACGACTGGCCCAAGTTGTGGGTCTCCGTGGAGAAGCTCGTCGATCGCGACCGGGTCAGCGTCGAGATCGAGTAGCCAGCGACAACGCGCTATGGCGGTTGTCAGGTCGCGCACATCCGCGAGACGGGCACGGCACACGATGTGCTCCGGCGTGGGTGTCAGCTCGACTATGCCCGGGCCGTGTGGCAAACGCAGAGTGCGTCGGTAGGTCCCGTCGCGCACCTCCTCGATTCCCGGGATCGCCGTGGCCGCGAGGTGGCCAAAGAGATTGTCGGGACACAGGGGCCTGCGGAACGGCAGCCGCAACAGGATCGCGCCCTGTGCGCCTGCACCGGAGAGTGAGACCGCCTTGGCATGGGGACCCCGACGCGGGTGCTCGCCGGCGTCCCGTCGCTTACTCACGCGAGCTCGCAACTCCGTTGGAGCGGTCGCGAACACCGTCCCGGATCGTGTCGTTGAACTGGCGCACGCTCGAGAAGCCCGCCGCGAATGCGATCTCGACCATGCTACAGCGTGGTCGTCTCGATCAGGATGCGCGCGGTCTGCGCGCGTTGGGCGCGGGCGATCGCGATCGGCCCTGCGCCCAGCTCGGCGAGCAGCATCCGCTGCAGCTGGCGGACGCTATAGCCGAGCCTCGTTGCGAGACCTGGCACACCCTCACGATCCACAACACCATCGCCGATAAGGCGCATCGCGCGCGCCACAACGTCCGCGCGTCCGTCCCACTCAGGCGAACCTGGAGCGGCGTCGGGACGACAGCGCTTGCAGGCGCGAAAGCCTGCCTGTTGTGCAGCGGCCGCTGACGGATAGAAGCGCACGTTCTCGCGCTTAGGCGTCATTGCCGGGCAGCTCGGCCGGCAGTAGATGCCGGTCGTCATCACAGCCGTGATGAACCATCCGTCAAAGCGTGGGTCACGCGACTGAGCGGCCTGATAACAACGGTCGAAGTCCTCGATCATGCATCTCAGTCTGACCTACCCAGAGGCAGAAGTCTGGCGGTTTTGCGACATGGTGGTTTCAGCATGGTGACAACGAGGAGACTTAGAGGAAACGAAGCCGGTGGACTGCTCGATCAAGTGGAAGCCCTAGGACCGGGCTCTCAACGCCGCTGCGCGATCACCCTTGCGCCCTTCGATGGCACGAGCACGACCGCGCGCCTGCTGGTTCGCTCCGGCCGACGCTCGACTGGGCGTAGGCTGAGCGCCTTGGTCAGCTCTTCGAGCACGATTTTCGCCTCGAACTGGGCGAAAGACGCTCCAATGCAACGGCGCACCGAGCCGCCGAACGGAAACCAACCGCCGGCGGGTGGGCGGGTGTCCAGGAAGCGTGTCGGCCTGAACGTCCAAGGGTCTGGATAGACGTCCGCGCGACGATGCACGAGCAGCGTGGCCGGCAGCACATCGGTGCCCACCGGCAACTCATAGCCTCCAATCGTGAGCGGCTCACGCAGACGGCGAATGATCCCACCGGTCGGCGGGTGCAGCCGCAGCGTCTCGGTGATTACCGCGTCGCAGAATGCGTTGCCCTCGCTCGCGAGGCGCTCCTGGCTGTCCTGGTCACGGGCGAGATCGTGGACCGCCCAGGCAAGCAGCGTCGCGGTGGTCTCGTGACCGGCGATCAAGAGCGTCATCAGTTCATCGCGCAACTCCTGGTCGCTGAGATGCTTTCCGTCCTCGTCGGTGGCCTGAACCAGCATCGAGAGGATGTCCTCGCGCTTGTCGAGGTCCGATAGCGCTCGTCTGCGTGAAATCTCCGCGAGGATCTCCCTGTCAACACGCGCCAGCTGGCGACGAAAGGCGGGCACGCTGTTCAGGCGCTCAGGCCCGACCAGGAAGAAGAACAGCACGCGCCGCATGTCTGTGACCCACGAGATCATTGCTTGCAACGCCTCCCCCAAGTCACCCACGCGCTCGCGCTCCTCCACACCGAACACGCATCTCATGATCACTGCGAAAGTGAGTGCCTGCATACGTGGCAGAGTCGCCACCGGCTCACCGAGCGGCCACTGTTGGATCTGCACACCGATTGCCGCGCGGATCGTCTCTTCGTAGGTGCGCATCGCTCTCCGTGAAACGGCGGCAGCACGATGCGGCGACGGCGCAGGTGCTCCGCGCCGTCGAGTAGCAGCAGGTTACGAACGCCCAGTACAGGACTGAGTACCTGGCTGGCTTCGCCGGAGTCCACCTTCTCCGGACCAAGCGAAAGTACTTCGCTGACGGCGTCAGGGTGGGCGATCACGACCCATTGCTGCCCCAGGACCCTCAGCGTGAACACGTCACCGCAGCGACGATGCGCAGATGCGAAATAGCCGTCGGGGTCGAGCGTAAAACGCAAAGTGTCCAGCAGCACAGAACCGCGCATGGCAGGCGGTGTCTTCGCCGCGAGTCCGTCCCGTGCAGGTTGAGCTTCGGTCGCGTGCAACTCCAGAGCCTCGGCCATGCAAACCGCCTCCGTTCTATGCGTGGGAAGCAATCACTTGCTTCCCTATGGCAGCGACACCCCTCCTACACAAGGATCTTCCCACAAACCGAACCAATCCAAGGAACCTATGCCGCGGCGTCCGCCAAACGTCGCCTGGGCAGCGCGCTTCTGGAGAGCAGCAAGCCCCAGTCGGCATCATCCAATTCGCACGGCTCGGTCTCTTCCAGGAACTCGCGCAGCACGGCGACCAGCGCCTCAGGCTCTTCCAGATGCGGGAAGTGCGCAGCCCGTGGGAGCGTGCGAAAACGACTGTTGGGGGTCGCCTCGTGTGCGCGGCGGCCGTGCTCGAGCGGGATCGTGTTGTCCCGCTCGCCCCATACGATCATCGTCGGCATCGACTCGAGCAGGTATAGACGATCAGTGGCGCTGACACGCTGCCCGCGGACGTCGATCACCGCGCGCAGCGTCTGCAGGAAGGCCTCGCGCGCCTGCGGGCGCTCCAGCGGACGCAGAGCACGCACGACTGCCTGCACATAGGCACCCTGGCGCACGCCGGCGCGGCGTAGACGAGTGCCTGCACCCCACACAGCGCCTAGCAGTCGTGGGTGAGCCGCGAGTGACAGCACAGCCGACATGCCCGGCAACGCAGCTGTGCGCAGCATCGGGCTGATATCGTGCCCGAGGCCACCGCTCGATACCAGCACGAGGCGCTGCACACGCGCCGGGAACTGGTAGAAGAACTGCATCGCCACACCGCCGCCGAGCGAGTGGCCGACTATCGTCGCACGCTCGATACCAAGAGCGGTAAGCAGGTCGCGAATGCTCGCCGCGTGGGCGCCCAATGAGTAGTCCCCGCGCGGGCGGCCGAGTCGCCGTGGCCGATCAGGTCGGGGGCGATAACCGTGTACTCGCTGGCTAGGTCGAGAGCAACAGCCTGCCAGTGGCTCGAAGAGTTGAGCATGCCATGCACCAGCACCACAGGCGGCCCCTCACCCGCGATTCGGTAGAACGCGCGGCGTCCGTGCAACTCAATCTGCCACTCGTCGAACCTTGGCACCTGGCCAGCACACTAGCAACGGCGCTGGGCGTGGTCTTACGCCCGTGCTCCCGCCTGGGGGTCCAGTCGTGACATTGTGACGGCTGCTTTGAGATCCGCGCCCCCTCCACCCATGTAGAGGCCCTTGACCGGAGCTACGTCCGAGTAGAAGCGTCCGTGGCCGATCTTTACGTGGGTCTCCCCCGCCAGCCGGCGGTTGGTGGGATCAGCTCCCACCCAGATCGGCTCTCCGTGTCCCTCAACTCCCGGGAGCAACGCCTCCAGCCAGGCGTGCGTGTCGAGCTCCAGCGAGTCCGCACCACCGTCCTCGGGTGCGGCCCAAAGGTAGCCGGACACATAGCGTGCGGCGATCCCGAAGCGGCGCAAGAGCACCAAGGAGAGATGCACGAAGTCCTGGCAGACCCCAGCGCGTGTCTCCAGCAGATCCTCGACGGTCGAGCCGACGTAGGTCACTCCGGGGCGGTATTCGAAGCGGTCGGGGATGCGCTCGCAGGAGCTCCTCGAGCATCACCAGCGGGCTGACGCCGGCGAGCTCGGCCTGCATCTCCTCGAGCCCCGCTATCGCCGGCTGGTCCTGCCAGGGCAGTGCGAACTCGCCCGCGGCATCGATGTAGGAGTCGCTATCCACGCTCTCCCACGACCCACGCGGGGGCTCGGGTGGGTCGGAGGTGACCACACGCGCGCGCACGTCGATCGTGAGGTTTTCGTGGGCTGTGGGAACCCCGAACTCGAGTACCTCCGTGCCGAAGTAGTCGAGGTGGCGGCTGACGCGCGCCTCGGGCTCGATGCGCGTGTGGAACTCGTCGCAGCGCTGCGAGGATGTCGTTGCCGGACGCACGCGTAGCGCGTTGAGGTTGTCTGAGACAGGTCCGTCGTAGTGGTACTCGGTCATGTAGCGGATGGCGAAGTGCACGGCGACCTACCTACCTTCCTGGCTCGAGGCTGTTCCCAGACCACCCAGTTCGGCCATCGACTATCGCCTCTCCTGGCCTGGCGTGGCACCCGCGAAGTAGCGCTCGGCGACGTCGCCGTCGATGTGTGCGAGCTCCTGCTGGGTGCGCTCGCAGATGCCGGACAGCTCGGCGCCGTCGGGCAAGGTCCGCCGCTGGAAATCCAGGTCGGCTACGAGGCGACTGACGCGCAGCACCGGCTTCGAGTTGCGCGGACCGGCATCGGCGGTTGTGAAGGCATCGTGCAGCGAGTCCGCACAAGCTGCCACGCTATCCGGATAGGCGCGCTCGAACAGCAGGAAGCGGGCCACCGGATGGGCGTTTGGTGGGGCTGTGACGGCACGCAGGTAGGCATGAAATCCACCCACCGCCTGCAACAGGATCAGTGCGTGCCCATCTGCCGCGGCATGCTCGCCAGCAGGCAAGGCGATCCGCAACATGCGCAGCACCATGTCGGAGACCTCGATCGTGCCACCCGCGTCAAGAAAGCACTTGGCTTCGTCGCGTAGCATCGTACGAGCCGCAACGCCCCAGATCAGGGCGGTGCGCTGCTTTACGTATTGGGCAGCTAGATATGGTCCGGCGGGAGCACGTGGATTTGGAGCCCACCCGCCCTGGCCCCCACCTCGCAGGCTGAGTGTGGTGGTGTTGATGGCTTCCCACATCTCGGCACTGATGACGTCGCGCACGGTGCGCGCTCCCTCGCGCGCACGCTCGACGCTTGCGAGCATCGAGCCTGGACGCTCGGCATCGAGCGTTAGTCGCGTGAGTGCATCGGCGTTATCGGCTTGCTCGCGCTCGACTTCGTCTCCGAGCATCGCCAGCAGACCGCTCGAGCCGAAGCTCACGCTCGGCATCGCATCGGATGTGCCTTGAACCTCTGCCTGGAACACGGCCTCCACCGCGCGCGCGGTGAACTCGGCGCGCGCGAGGTTGCGCCCGAGCCAGTAAAGGTCGTGGGCGATGCGCGCGAGCATCAGCTCTGCTGCTGTTGCTGAGGGCTTTCCTGTTGCTGTTGCTGCTGCTGGCCTATCCAGGCGCCGTAGCGCAGGTCCGGCAATGCTGGCGGCTGCGTATCGGCGATCGGCGGCCCGGCCCGATCAGCGTCGTCGCCGTCCTCGAGCACCCACGTGTCCTTGGAGCCACCGCCGCGAGAGGAGTTGACGATCATCGAGCCGTCTTCGAGCGCCACCCGTGTGAGCCCGCCCGGGACGATCTCGATGCTCTCGCCGAAAACAGCAAACGGACGCAGATCGACGTGGCATGGGCGCAGCGTCCCGTCTGGAGAAACGGTGGGGGCGGTTGAGAGACGCACGACGTCCTGGGCGATCCAGCGCTCCGGGTGGGCCTTGATGCGCTCGCCCATGCGCGCGATCTCCTGCTCGCTTGCGTGCGGGCCGATCATCACGCCTTTGCCGCCTGACTCTCCCGTCGGCTTGACGACCAGCTCACTGAGCCTGCCGAGAACGTGCTCGCGCACCTCCCGATCGGAGAGCAGATAGGTGTTGACGTTCTCGAGGATCGGCTCCTCCGCCAGATAGAAGCGGATCATCTCCGGCACGAAGCAGTAGATCGCCTTGTCGTCGGCCACGCCTGTCCCGAAGGCGTTGGCGATGGCGACGCTGCCAGCGCGATAGGCGCGTACCAGGCCCGGCACACCCAGCAGCGAGTCCGGCATGAACTCGAGCGGATCGACGAAGTCATCGTCCAGGCGTCGGTAGACGGCGTGGACGCGCTCCAGGCCGCGTGTGGTGCGCATATAGAGCACGTCGTCGCGCACGACCAGGTCCGACGCCTCCACGAGCTCCACTCCCATCTGCCTCGCCAGGAAGGCATGCTCGAAGTAGGCCGAGTTGGCCGGCCCCGGAGTCCACACGACGACGGTCGCCTCGCTCTCGGCGGACGGAGCAACTGAGCGGAGCGCCCTTAGCAGCAGCTGTGGGTAGTGGTCGACCGGGCGCACGCGATAGGAGGCGAACAGCTCGGGCACCAAGCGCGCCATTGCGGCCCGATTCTCGAGCACGTAGGAGATACCGGAGGGGATGCGCACGTTGTCCTCAATCACACGCCAGGCCCCGTCGCTGTCACGCACCAAATCGCAGCCGGCTACGTGGCAGTAGACCCCGCCGGGCGGGCGTATCCCGTGTACGGCGCGCGCGAAGTGTGGACATCCAGCCACCAGGCGCCACGGAACAAGGCCCTCGCGCACGATCTCGCGCGCGTGGTAGATGTCGTCTACGAAGTGGTTGAGGGCGCGAATGCGTTGTGCCAGGCCGCGCTTGATCGCGCGCCATTCCTCGCCGGTGAGCACGCGTGGCACGAGATCCAGCGGGAACGGCCGTTCGTGTGACGAACCGCTCTCCCCACTGGTCTCGAAAGTGATCCCTTGCTGCATGAAGATCGCATCGCGCCTACGTCCCGCCTCGACCAAGCCCTCCGGTCCAAGTCGGCCTAGCTCTGCGATGAGCGCCTGGGCCGCCGGGCGCGGCGTGCCATCGAGCTCGTAGAGCTCGTCGCGGAACGGAGCGCGAGGCTGGTAACCGGCCTCGATCGTGTCTGTCGCGACGCCCACCGCGAGATTCTCGCCCTGCACGGCCGTCAGCGCCTTCGACTGTTGGAGCAATTCTCGGGCGCTTGAATGCTCGTTTGTCGCAACGCGTCGAGTCACGCGCCACGCCCGACTGGCTCGTCAGTCGCCTATTTCAGGGTTATGCTTGGTGTCAGACGCTCTCGACGCGGCGCGCCGGAACCTCTCCCCACAATTGTTCCAGTCGATAGAACTCACGGGTGACTGGTGTGAAGATGTGGACGACCACGTCCAGGTAGTCCATGAGAATCCAGTCGCCGCTTGAGACACCCTCAACGCGCCGCGGGATCAGATCGTGCTCATGCTTGAGGCCCTCGAGGATGCCGTCGTGGATCGCCTTGGTCTGACGCTCGGTGCCGCCTGAGCAGATCACAAACCAATCGGTGTAGCCGAGCAGCTCGCGCAAGTCAAGTGTGACCAGCTCGCTGGCCTTCTTATCCTCGGCGTAGCGGCAGATCTGCTCCAGCAGCTCCTCGGAGGTCATCCCATCCCTCCTGTGCGCCCTGCGGGCTGGCGACCGTAGAGCTCGTGCTCGGCTATATAGGCCGCAACCTCGTTGCCCACCAACTCCTCGATCGGCTCGCCGGAGGTCAGATGTTTGCGAACCAGCGAAGAGGAGATGTCGAGTCGTGGCATCTCCACGAACTCGGTGCGCGCCTCTCCCCCTAGAGGGGCGAGCGCATCCAGCACGTCGCGCCGGCTCGTATCCTCACGCTCCGCCACCGCGAGGCTTGCCAGCTTCAGGATCTCGTGCGGTTCGCGCCAAGAAACCAGCGTTCTGGCCATGTCAGCACCGAGGATCAGGGTCAGCTCTGCGTCATGGTCGCTTGCATGGATGCTTCTCAGGGTATCGATTGTGTAGGACGGGCCGGGGCGCTCCAGCTCAAGCGTGCATACGCCCAGGCGCGAATCGTCGTCTATCGCCAGCTGGCACATCCTCAGGCGGTGCTCGGCGCCAGGATCCCACTTGGCTGGCTTGTGCGGCGGGATCAGCACAGGTGTCAACAGCACTCGCCGCAACCCCAAACCGCTCGCCGCCGCACGTGCAAGCGCGAGATGGCCGACATGGGGCGGGTTGAACATGCCGCCGAGAACTCCGATGCGCTCGCCGGCGTCACGCGCGGACGTGACCGGCGCCTTCGACGAGGTACTTGGACGTGCACAGCTCCTTCAACCCGATCGGGCCGCGGGCGTGGAGCTTCTGTGTCGAGTTGCCGATCTCTGCCCCCATCCCGAACTCGCCTCCGTCGGTGAAGCGCGTCGAGGCGTTGACGTATACGCAGGCGGCGTCCACGCCGAGCTGGAATTCGTGGGCGCTGGCCGTGTCTTTTGTGAGGATTGCCTCGGAGTGCCCGGAGCCGTGGCGGGCAATGTGCTCGATTGCCTCTTCAAGCGAGTCTACGACCGCGACCGCGAGCGTCAGCGCCAGATACTCGGTGTCCCAGTCCTCATCGCTCGCCGGCGTCGTGAGCGCCCCGGCCTCACCGGCATGCTCCGCGGCGCGCTCCTCGACACGCAACTCCACGCCGGCGGCACTCAACGCGGCCAGCGCGCGCGGCAGGAAAACAGGTGCGACGTCAGCATGGACGAGCAGCGTCTCAGCCGCGTTGCATACGCCCGGACGTTGCGTCTTGGCGTTCAACACGACCGCAAGCGCGTCATCGAGGTCGGCAGATGCGTCCACGTAGACGTGGCAGTTACCCGACGCGGCGTAGATGACCGGCACGCTTGCCGCCTCCTTGAGGGCGGCCTTCAGGCCCTCGCCACCGCGCGGAATCAATAGGTCCACAACACCGTCTTGGGTTGCCAGCTCGGCCAGCTCGCCGCGCCCGCCACCGGCGACCAGGCCGATGCAGCCGTCGGGCAGCCCCGCGGCTACGGCAGCCTCGGCAGCGATCGAGGACAGCACCGCATTGGAGTGCTCGGCGCTCGAGGAGCCACGCAACACGATCGCATTGCCGGACTTCAGGCACAGCGCGGCGGCGTCGATCGTGACGTTGGGACGTGCCTCATAGACGACCGCGATCACGCCCAATGGCACGCGCACCTTGCGTACGTCAAGACCATTGGGCAGACGGTGACCGTCGATCACCTCTCCCACCGGGTCGGGCAGCTTGGCAACCGCTTCGACCGCCTGGGCGATCCCCTCGATCCGCCCTACGTCGAGCCGTAGGCGATCGAGCAGCGCAGCGCCGATATCCGCCTCGCGACCGGCCACCAGATCGCGCTCGTTGGCGCGGAGGATCTCCTCGGTGCGCTCACGAAGCGCAGCCGCGATTGCCGCCAGAGCATTGTTCTTAGTGGTGGTATCGATGCGGGCCAGAACCCTCGACGCCTTGCGTGCGCGCTCGCAGATGTCCGCCACCGGTGAGACAGTGATCGCCATTCAGGTAAGGGTACGACAGTGCGACGGTGTAGCGGTGTGGCGGTGTGGCGGTCTCGCAAATCTCTCGCAGTCACGGAGCCCCGGGGTCCCGAGTCCATCGGTTGCCGGAATCCGTCAACGGGAGCGGCTCTGGAATGATTGTGTCCTTTTTGCTCAATTCACTATAGTAGCTACTTATGTAGTCACTATCGTGAATTGTCCAAAATTTGAATAACACAGCAGACATGCCTTACGCCAGCACCATGTAGTCGCAGTGCACCGCCTCCTCGCTGGCGCGCGGCAGGATCTCCTGGACCGCCTTTGACTTCAGACCCTTCACGCGCCTGAGCTCCTCGGCCGAATAGCTGCATATGCCCTTCGCCAGCAGAGCCCCAGCACCCGATAGTTCGACACCTGGGCGATCTGGTGGGGGGACCCATTCCGCGATTTCGACGGCATCTCCGGCCCGAAACGACCCAACAACCTCCTTGATCCCAACCGGCAGCAGACTCGTACCGCCCTCACGCAGCGCGCGCGCAGCACCCTCGTCAACGAGGAGTGTTCCGTGGCTCGGCTTGGCATAGCGCAACCACAGCTTGAAAGAGGAGTGACGCGCTACGCGTGGGGGGAAGTTCGTGCCCTCCATTTGCCCGGCTAGCACCGCGTGCAAGGCGCCCTCGCGCACCCCGTTGCAGATGACCGCCCGAATCCCAGCTGCTGTGGCCATGTCGGCAGCGACGACCTTGGAGCGCATTCCGCCGGAGCCCAATGGCGAAGTCGTGTGGCCGACCTCGACACCCTCAAGCCTCTCGAAATCTGTGACCTCGCGGACTAGGCTGGCCTCCGGGTCGTGCCTCGGGTCAGCGGTGTGCAGGCCGTCGATGTCGGTCAGCAGCACGAGCAGATCGGCACTGGTCAGGATCGCCACCTGGGCTGCGAGGAAGTCGTTGTCGCCGAAGGAGATCTCGTCGGTGGCGGTCGTGTCGTTCTCGTTGATGACCGGCACAACCCGCCAATCGAGCAGCTTGCGCAAGGTTTGGCGCGCGTTGAGGTAGTTGGCCCGTGCGCTCATGTCGATGAACGTCAGCAGTATCTGGGCGGAGATCAGCTCGCGCTCGCGCAGCAGCTCGTCGTAGGCGCGGTAGAGCTTGCCCTGACCAACGGCGCTTGCGGCCTGCAGCTCATCGACGCCACCCGGACGTGCAGGCAGGCCCATGATGCGTACTCCGCGCGCGATTGCGCCTGAGGAGACGATCACGACCTCCTTGCCCTCACTGTGCAGGGAGGCAACCTCGTCGCAGATATGCGCGAGCACGTCCCTGCGCAACTCGCCCTGATCGTCGGCGACGATGCTCGAGCCCAGCTTTATGACCACACGCTTCATCGAGGGCAGCCTAGATGGTGCGGACGCGAATCGCGTGTGAGTGGGGTGTTTTTGGGCTGAGCGGGGCGACGCGACGGGGCGGGCGCACTGGTGGAGCTGAATCGCGGCCACACGCCGCGGCGGAAGCCGCTAGGCCGCCTCATCCGGGTCAAGCTCGAAGACGACTCCCGCTATCTCGAGGTCGTCTCCTGGCTGAAAGCCCTCTGCTTCCAGCGCTCGAAGCACTCCGATCTTGCGCAGACGTCCCTCCAAATAGGCCATCGCGTCCTCGTTCTCGACGTCATAGCGGGCTACGAGGCGCTCGATCCCTCGGCCGTTGACGGCATAGGAGCCTGGGCCAGTGCGCTCGACTGCAAAGCCGGTGGAAGCCGCCGGGCGAAATACCATGTGCTCGGCGAGCACAGGCTCGCCCCCACCGGCCCCCCGACCGCTCGCCGAGACGCTGCCGTGTTGGTCGGCCTCCGCGGCGGAGCCCGTAGCAGGCCCGAAGCCGACGCCATGCCCCGCGCCCTGTCCAGCTTGCTCGATGGCCGGCACGAGTCGCAGCAACTCGACAGCCAGCTCTCCCAGCCCGGCACCGGTGGCACTGGATGTCGCGATCACCGGCACATCCGCACCGAGGCGCTCTGACCAACGCGAGACCTCTTCGCTGAGGCGCTGCGGTGGCACGAGATCAGCCTTGGAGAGCGCAAGCACGCGCGGCAGGCGAGCCAAACGCTCGTCGTGCGAGGCCAGCTCGTGCTCGATCGTGGCGTGATTGGCCAGCGCGTCTGCCTGCTCCCCACCGCTGAGCTCAGGGGCTAGGTCGAGCACGTGCACCAGCAGACGCGTGCGCTCGACGTGGGCAAGGAAGTCATGGCCCAGGCCGGCGCCTTCGCTTGCGCCCTCGATCAAACCAGGGATGTCTGCGATCACAAGCTGGCGCTCGTCTGCTTCGAGCACGCCGAGCGCCGGCGAGAGCGTCGTGAACGGGTAGCTCGCGACCTTGGGGGTGGCTCTCGTGAGGCGTGCCAGCAGCGAGGACTTGCCCGCGTTTGGCAGGCCCACCAGGCCGACGTCGGCCAGCAGCTTGAGCTGTAGCCGCAGCCAGCCTTCCTCGCCGATCAAACCACGCTCGGCAAAGCGCGGCGCTTGGCGCGTCGGCGTGGCAAAGCGCTTGTTGCCCTTGCCCCCCGAGCCGCCCTTGGCGACCACAGCGCGCTGTCCGGCGGCGAGCAGGTCCCAGCGACGTCCTGCGACATCGCCCTCGACTCCTTCGATCTGCGTGCCTGGCGGCACCCGTACGAGCAACGTCTGGCCGTCGGCGCCGTGACGCTGAGAGCCTTCTCCATGGCCACCGCGACCGGCTCGATAATGAGGCGTGCGCCGAAAGCTCTGCAGGTCGCGCAACGAATCGTCGCAGACGAGCACGACATCGCCGCCGCGGCCGCCGTCGCCGCCATCGGGACCGCCCCGCGGAACGTGCGCTTCGCGGCGGAAGCCGGCTGAGCCGTCGCCGCCGGCGCCGGCTCGCACTTCGATTCGTGCGCGATCGTCCAACATCAAGCCAAGCCTTCCCCCGCCCGCACCACGGGCGGGCTGCTTCAGCTGTTCTCGGAGAGCACGTTCACGACCCTGCCACGGCGGCCGGTCGTGAACTGCAGAGTGCCGGCCGCGCGCGCGTAGAGCGTGTCGTCTTTGCCGATGCCGACGCCTATTCCCGGCTTGAAGCGGGTGCCGCGCTGGCGCACGATGATCTCTCCACCGGTGACGGTCTGACCAGCGAATGTCTTGACGCCAAGACGCTGGGCGTTGGAGTCACGGCCGTTGCGGCTTGACCCGAGTCCCTTCTTATGAGCCATTGGGGTCCTCCTGCTCCTTGCTGGCGCTTGCGGCGCCAGCAGGACTTTGGGAAGTGGAAGTAGCTTTGCCGGTGCGCGAGGCGGCGGCAGGTGTTTGGGGGGTATCGGTGCTGGGCTTGGCAGCGGCAGCCTTGACGGTCGTTGGCTTCGTTGCCTCAGGCTTGGCTGTCTCGACCTTCGCGGCGGCCGGCTTGGACGTGGCCTTGGCGGCCGGCTCCTTCGCGGCCGCTCCCATCGAGATGTTCGTGACCTCGATTCGCGTGAGCTCCTGTCGGTGCCCGGTACGGCGCTTGTAGCCGCGCTTGGGCTTGAACTTGAACACGCGCAGCTTCTCGCCACGCTCGTGTGCAAGTACCTTCGCCGTGACCTTGACCTTCTTCAGCGAGTCGGCGTCGAATACAGCGTCCTCGGAGCGATACAGGATCGGCTCGAGTGCCACGCTCGCGCCCGCCTCAGCGGGGAGGCGCTCCACGAGTAGGGTCTGACCCCGCTCGACGCGGTACTGCTTGCCGCCTGTCTTGACGATCGCGTACATGTGCTCCTACTACTCCGAGGTTGCCTCTGCCTTAGCAGCCGAACGGCGCCGTCCGCCTCTACGGCCGCGGCGCCGAGGCTTGGATTGTAGGTCATCCTCGTTACTCTCGCCCGCCGGCTCCCCCTCACTCGCTTGCGAGTCGCTGGCGACCGGCTCCGGGGCGGGCTCGCGCGAGGACTTTTCTGGGGACTGGAGCGGCGCAACCGCATCAGCCAAGTCCGTCTGCTCTCCCTCGTTCATTTGAGCCTCCCCCGTCTTGGGTTGCGCGGCGGCCTTTGAGCGTCTGCGCGGGCGTTTGGCCGCGGGGCGCGCGGCCGGACGGGGCGTCGGGCGAATCACGTCGCCCGACTCGTCGAGCAACAGCGCGCTGGCCGCTGTACGACCGACCGTCTCGATCCGCACCATGCGCTTCTCGCCGACGTTGCGCGCTGCACCGGCGATCGAGATGATGTAGCCGTCGAGCTTGGCCACCGCATCATCCACGTCGTACATGTGTGGCTCGACGATGTCCACGAGCACCTCGTCGCCCTCGCGGAACGGCAGCGCGCGTTCTTCGACCTCCTCGCGCGTTCCCTGAAAGGTGATCGCGAAGTGGTCGAGCACAAGCCCTTCTGAACCCTCGAAGTGAAACGAGCGCTCCGTCTGGGCCTCTAGCGCGTGCAGCACGCGCGAGCCCTGCCCGGTGAACTGGGCGGTGACGCGCGGATTGATCTGTACGAGGAACGCCTCCGCGTCGGGGTGCTCAACCACAAGGTCGCGTAGCTTGCGCTCGAATTCGATCGCAATCGTCTCCTCCGAGCGGATCACGCCCTCTCCCTCGCAGGTGGGGCAGGGGCGACTCATGATCTCGCGCACCCCCTCGGTGACGTTCTGGCGGGTCATCTCCACCAGGCCCAAGCGCGATATCTCGGCGGTGAACGTCTTCGTGCGGTCCTCGTCGAGCGTTTTGCGCAATGTCTTCATCACGGCGTCGCGGTTGCGCGCGCGCGCCATGTCGATGAAGTCGATCACGATGATTCCGCCGATGTCGCGCAGGCGCAGCTGGTTGACAACCTCCTCGGCCGCCTCGAGGTTGGTCTTGGTGATCGTGTCCTCGAGGCTCGCGCCCTTGCCGCGCCCGATGAAGCTGCCCGAGTTCACGTCGATCACGGTGAGCGCCTCGGCGTAGTCGATCATCAGGTAGCCGCCGCTCGGAAGATCCACGCGCCGCGAGAGCACCCCGTCGATCGCCTCGGTGACTTTGTAGGCGTCGAGCAGCGGCTCGGGCTCCTCCCACAGCTCGACGCGCTCGACCAGCTCGGGGGCGGTGCGGGCGAAGAACGAGACCAGCCGGCGATGCTGCTGCTCGTTGTCGACGATCGCGCGCTCGAAGTGCTCGGAGAAGATGTCGCGGACCACCCGTACCGAGAGGTCGGCCTCCTGAAAGACCATCTCCGGCGCCTGGATGTCCTCAACGCGCTTCATCAATACCTCGTGCAGCTTGTGCAGGTAGAGCAGCTCGCGCTCAAAGTCCGCTCGCTGCGCGCCGTGGGCGGCGGTGCGGATGATGACTCCCCCCTGGCCGATCTCGAGCTTGGCCGTCTGGCGGCGCAGGCGCTCACGCTCTTTGTCCTCCAAGCGACGCGACACGCCGACGCCCTCGCCGGTGGGGGCGTACACCATGTAGCGGCCCGCGATGGTGACCTCCATCGACAGACGCGCCCCCTTAGTTTTCAGGGGGTCCTTGACGACTTGCACCACGATCTCCTGCCCTGGCTGGAGCAGCTCTGAGATCTTGCGGCCACCGCCTCGTCCACGCTTGGGCGCCTCGACGCCTGGGAGCACTATCTCGTCAACGTGCAGGAAACCGTTCTTCTCAAGGCCTATGTCAACGAATGCCGCCTCCAGGCCGGGCAGCACATTGTCGACCTTGCCCTTGTAGATGTTGCCGACGATCGAGCGCCCGCCACGACGCTCGATGTAGAGCTCGGCTATTCGATAGCCGGCGCCGGGACGAGCGTTCGAGCGCTTGGAGCCGCGTCCGGCGGAACGTGATGCCCCATTCGGGGCAGGTAGGGCGCCGGGCGTTCCGGCTGCCTCCAAAAGCGCGACGCGCGTCTCCGCGCGATCGACGCTGACAAGCACTTGCTTTCTCAATTTGATCCAGTCTTTCGAGATCTGTAATGGGTGGGACGGGCGGGTTTTCGAATCCCTGCGCCCGTGGTATCGCCGAATCCCACGCAAGCGGGCGCCAGACCACTGCGGTCTCTGGCGCGGCCTTCGCTGGTTGGTGGAGAGTCTCGGCTGACATCTTCTTTAGAACGTCTTTCGAATTGATCGGCACGCCCGGATCCGTCCCTGGATACTGCGCTGGATCGCCACGTGACGTCTTGCGCGTACCACCAGTATGCGCTGCAACGTCCCACGACGACCAGCTTGATCCATGAACGGCCCGAACGTACCGCTCATTTCGAAAGAAGTTCTTAGTGGCGGACAACGCGGCCCTTTAGCGCCTGGGAGGCGCGTCCCTGGACGTAGATCGATTGCAGTAGACCCACTGCCAAAAGGGTTGTGATGACCGACGATCCGCCATAGCTCATTAGAGGCAACGTGACGCCGGTGATCGGCATTATCCCTACTGCCATGCCAACGTTCACGAAGACCTGGAACATCAGCATAGCCAGGACCCCGGCGGCGACCAGCGTGCCGAACAGGTCCTTGGACATCGTGAGGATCCGCAGCGTGCGCCAGATCAGCAGCGCATATAGCGAGAGCACGAGCGCCGCTCCGACGAATCCGTACTGCTCGCCGACCGCGGCGAAGACGAAATCGGTTTCGTCCTCAGGTACATATTTGCCTTCGATTTGGGTCGATTCGCCGCCGCGTCCCGTCTTCTGGCCTGAGCCAATCGCAACCTTCGACTGCAGTTGCTGGTAGGCCCCTTCGCCGTGCCGCCCGATGGATTCAAGAAGACGGTCAGGCGTTCTTCCTGGTAGGGCTTGAGCACGTGCATGCCGATCGCGGGCGCAGCCACCAGCACATCGCGCCCGAGACGACAACCAATGCGACCAGTCCCGCCAGTTGCCGCCACGAGGTTCCTGCCACGAACAGCAGCATGAACGCGACCGCCATGTACACGAGCCCAGAACCGAGGTCTGGCTGGACAATCACCAGCATCGCGGGTACGAGCGCCACGAGCAACACCCGCGCCGTCGTATCCAGCTCGCGCAGCCGCCGCGAGCGGTTCACCACGAACGCCGACAACGCGACGATCAGCAGAACCTTGCCGAGCTCGGAGGCCTGGAAGGAGAACAGCGGGAAGCTGATCGCCCGCGTCGAATGCACCGAGCCCTTGATTTCGCGACCAAGCGCGAGTACCGCAAGGATGCTCAAGATCAGCGCACCGTAGATCGGGTACATGAGATGGCGCAGGCGCGAGTAATCGACGCGTGAGAGCGCCACCATCAGCACCAGTCCCACCACCAGGTAGATCGTCTGGCGCTCTACGTAGTAGTGGGGATTGGCTGGAATCAGTTCTCGGGTCGCCACTCGCAGCGTGACGATCGAGCAGACCCCCAGGCCGACCGTGGCAAGCGTCAGCAGCGGGTCCAACGGCAGGCGCAGTCCACCTCCCGAAGGTGTGGGCGGCACCTCGGTCGGCTGGATCGGGCTGAGCGATGACGCCGGCATGCTCGTGCTCACTTGTCTGGGTTGGAGCCGGAGACGAGCGTCAGCGACTTGTGGAACCACTTGGATGCGATCAGCCGCGCGATCGGCGCGGCCGCTTCGTCGCCGAAGCCGCCCTGTTCGACGGTGGCCGCGATTACGAGCGGGCGCTTTGCGTCGGGCAGAAAGCACATGTACCACGCCTGTTCGACCTGGCCGGCGCGTTCGGCGGTACCGGTCTTGCCGTACACGGGGTGTTCCGCCTGGTTCCAGCCTGACCACACGTCGGCCGAGGTGCCACCTGGCGCGAACGTGGCGTCGTGAATGCCTTCCATCACATCGCTTAGGTCCGAGTAGTCCAGGTGGACGTGGCGGATCGGGGCCACGGGCAGGCTCTGCACGAGCCCGCCGTTGGAGTTATCGATCTCGAGGCCAAGGTGAGGACGGACCACCGTGCCCTCGCCACCGTTCATGTATGCGCTGGCAAGCGTCGAGTAGGCGACCGCCATCTGTAGCGGTGAGGTGAGCAGTTCGCCCTGTCCGACCGCCAGGTGCATGTCATCGCCGACTGTCCACGGACCGAGTTCCGAGACGATGTGGCAAACGCTCGCCGCGGTCTTCGGGTGGCTGTGTTCGCAGTGTTCCTGCAGCTTGTTCTGCCGCACGCGCCAGGCCGCATCGGGCACCGTCCCTTCGATCTCGTTCGGCAAGTCCACCTGCGTTTCTTTGCCGATCCCAAGCTCCTTTGCCATGTTCTGGATCACGTCGCCGTGACTGTTGGCGTACTCGCCGACCGTGAAGAAATAGGTGTCTGATGAGACCGTGAGCGCTTGCACCAGCGGCAATGCGCCGTAGTCGTTTTTGCCCGAGTTGCAGAACTGCTCTGCGCCCACGGTGATGCATGAGCCCCCTCCCAGCGGCTCCTCGGGATTGATGACGCCGGCTTCGAGCGCACCCATCGCTGTGATCGGCTTGAAGGTCGAGCCGGTCGGATACTGACCTTCAACGGCCCGGTTGAGCAGCGGTGCGCGCGGGTCGGGGCCTTCATTTTCGCCACTGCCGTTGAGCTGGTCGAATTCCTTCTGCGTCATCGGTTTGGCAAAGCGGTTTGGGTCGTAGCTCGGATAGGAGCCCATCGCATAGATTTCTCCGTTGAGCGGGTTCATCGCGACGAATGCCGCGCCAGAGCCCGGGTTGCCTTTCCCTTGGCGAGTGCGACTCCGTCGCGCAGCGCCTTTTCGCCCTCCTGCTGGAGCCCAAGGTCGATCGTCAGCTTGAGGTCGTGGCCGGCCTTCGGCTCCACCACGGGCAGCTTTGTCGGCTCCGGCTGACCTTCGGCGTTGACCTGCACGAACCGCTCTCCCGGCTTGCCGCGCAGATAGCGATCGTAGTAATACTCCAAACCTGACTGTCCGACCACGGTGGCCTTTGGCACGCCCTTGAAAGCTGGCAGCTTGAGCTCTTCTTCGCGACCGAGCCGACGTGACCGAGCGTCTGGGCGGCCAATTCGCGATACGGATAGCTCCTGATCGAGACTGGTTCCTGCTTGACGCCGGGTTCCAGGTCACTGCCGGGTACGCCCGAGACTAAAAACCGTTCCTGACTAGCCTGCCGTGCACCCTGCCGGGAGGGGGTGCTTTGGGCGAAGACTGAAATTTTCCGGCTACGCACGTAGAAGCCCTCGCGGAAACACCGCGGGACGCGGGTTCGATTCCCGCCGCCTCCATATTCAAAGGGGACATTCTATGGATTGTAGAATGTCCCTCTTCTTTTTCCTTTTTTCGCGGGTTGTCGTCCTTGGCCCCCGGCCAATGGCCGGGGGCTGCCCTTCGCCGAAGCGCCGGCCGTTCGCGAGGCGTTCCCCCGGCGAGTCGCCGGGGGCTAATGGACAGCGTATGGTTCGATGAAGTCCCATGGTCGGGCCGACAATCCTGACGCTGTGTTGTGACGCTCGACGTAATGAATCCGACCAAATCAGCGCCGGCTCGTCGAAGCAATACCGTTTGTCGTATCCATCCGTCCAGATCGGCCGACCCGGACGCAGCCCATACCGGACGGCCTCCTTCGCACACTTCATCACTTCAGCAGTTCCATACGCACTGGCCGCGACGACGAGATGCACATGCCAATTTTGAACCGTGAGCGCAAGAATCCGCTGCCGCAACCGCGTTTGCAAACTGGCGCCGATCGATGCGCCAATCGCGTGAAGTTGATCCGCTTCGAATCGAAACGGTGAATGTTTCATCCGCTGCCGGTCGGCGGCTTGAAGTTTCGGGTCGAACGGCAAAATCTTTCCGTCTTCGACCCAACCCCGCCAATCCCCGCGGAGCCATGTCCCGTATGTCGTCGTCGTGTACATCGTGCCCAAGAGCCCCATCCGCAACTCCGCTCGTTTGCCACCATTATTAGCCCCCGGCCAATGGCCGGGGGTTGCTCTTCGCCAAAACGCCGGCGATTCGCGCGACGCTCCCCCGGCGAGTCGCTTTTAGCCCCCGGCGACTCGCCGGGGGCTAATCGGCTCACTCTGATTTCCAGCATTCACGGTAGATCACTTTGCCACGTCGAGACACACCATGTGTCCCGCGGCGTTGCGGCAGTAGATATGGCCGCCGGCCAACACGGGCGGGGTCCAGCATTTGCCGTCGAGCACTTGTGCCTCGGCCAACTGCTTGAATTCTTTCGGATTCGTTTCGATGATCGCCAGCTTCCCTTCGTCGCCCAGCACGATCAGGCGGTTGTCGGCGACCACGAGCGAGCCGCACCCGAAGCCGCGATGCTTCCAAAGCGTCGTTCCTTTGTCGTAATCGACGGCCATCAGATTGCACTGCGAAGGGTTCGAGCTTTGGCCGTCGAAGGCATAGACCACGCCGCCAAACAACGCGCCGCTGGACATGTGCGTCGAGGGATGCTTTTCCTTGTACACTTTTTCGAGCGTATCTTTTCCGGCAACCAGCCGAAACAGCCCGCAGCCTGTTCCGTAACCTGTCGAAACGAAAATCGTCGCGCCGCCATTTTCGGCATGTACGATAGGTGTCGCGGCACTGGTGGCGAAGGAAGACGTCCACTCTGCTTTGGCGACTTCGCCGCCGTCGTCGGTCCGCAGCACCATCAGCAGTTGGTTGTTGAGCACCGCCACCAGCGATTCATTCAAGGCATTAAACAAGGTCGGCGAGCCGTAGCCCGGCGGATATTTGTCGGTCTTCCAAAGCAGCTTGCCGGTGGCTTTATCCAAGGCGATCGTGCGGCCCGCGTCGAGAATCAGTTTTTCGCCCGAGACGCGCGGCGAGCAGGAAAAGCCCCAGCCGGGCATCTCGACGCCGGTGAGTGGCGTGAGCTCGACTTTCCAAATCACATCTCCCTTGGCGGCGTCGAGGCAGAATAGCTGGCCATCCTTACTGAGCGTGTAGACGCGGTTGAAATCAACCGTGGGCGTGGCGGCCGGTCCCCCTTCGTGCAAATTGGCGACTAGCTTCGCCGGATAGGGCAGCTTCCAGACAACGTCGCCCGTCTTGGCAGCGAGGCACCAGACGACATCGTCGCCCAATTCGGCTTCGCGCTCTTTCTCGGGCGTGTTCGGCGTCGAGTCTTCGGAAGTCTTGGCGTCCGGCCTTTTATACGACTCGTGGCCCATCGTATACACGCGCCCGTTGGACACCGCAAATGAACTGAACCCGGTGCCGAGTTCCGCGGTCCACAGCTTCTTCGGTCCCTCGGGCGGCCAGTCGTAAGTCCACGGCGAGGCCTGGTGTGCAACATCATCGCCCCAGGGTCCGCGCCACATCGGCCAATCGCCGGGCTGAATCGGCCGGGCCGGCAGCATGTGGCTATCGTCGGGCGTGGCGGCATGCTCGGTTCTGCTCGATGTCGGCGTGGCGCTGGATTCATTCGATCCAGAGTCCGAAGATTTCGAACAGCCGCTTGCCGAAATGGCCGTCGCAGCAAAGATGAATAACAGACAGCCAGTTCGCTTGGTGTTCATACAGAGATTGCTTCCTCCCTTTCAACCCCATCTGGGATTCATCGACACGCGGACTTGTCTGCCTAAGATTATCCCGGCTCCCGCCTTGTTGCACCAGCCATATCGTCGCAGGAGGACGGCCTTCAATTGCGTCCGAGGCGGAACATGCGGTATGTTGACCAGCGGCAAGCGACTTGAACGGACAGCCAGATCGAGAAGGCGGTGAATATGAATGCCAAGAGGTTAACTTGTGGACGCATTTTTCGAATGCTTTTGAGCGCATCGATTTGCTCGGCAACTCTTTTTATCTTCACGACCATGACGGACATGTCCAACGCCGCCGACAAAAATCCGGCCGATAGGGCGCCGGCCGAAACGAGTCTCCAAGAAACCCGCTGGAAAACCCGGTTTTTCCGCACTCCCCACGGCCACGCCGACCGGGCACAAAACGGGCCTGATTCCCCGCGAAGTGCTGTTCGGCAATCCCGATAAGGCGATGGCCCGGATGAGCCACGACGGCAAGTGGCTGAGCTATCTCGCGCCGGTCGATGGCGTGCTGAACGTGTGGGTCGGCCCGATCGACAATCCCGCCGCCGCCAAGCCGGTGACGAAAGAAAAAGACCGCCCGATCGGCGATTCTTACGAATGGGCCTTCACGAATCGCCACATCCTCTACGCGCAAGACGTGAAGGGGGACGAGAATTTTCACGTCTACGCCGTCGAATCTCGACTCGGGCGAAGCGAAAGACCTCACGCCGCGCGGCGCCGACAAGCAAGTTCGGGCCGAGATCGAAGAGGTCAGCTACAAATTCCCGCACGAATTCTTGATCGGCCTGAACGATCGCGATCGCCGAATATCACGATATCTACCGGATCAATATCGAGACCGGCGACAAAAAGCTGGTGCAGAAGAACAACGAGTTCGCCGGCTTCGATTACCGACGACGATTTTCGGATCCGCTTCGCCTCGAAATTCGACGCCCGACGGGAGCAACGTGCTGCTGAAGCCCGACGGCAAAGGGGGCTGGACCGACTTTTTGAAAATCCCGCAGGCCGACACGCTCACCACCGGCATCCGCGGGTTCGACAAAACGGGCAACGTCGCCTATCTCACCGATAGCCGCGATCGCGACACCGGCGCGCTGGCGACGCTCGATCTGAAAACGGGCGAGGAAAAAATCATCGCCGAAGATCCGCAGGCCGATGCCGGCGGCATCATGGCTCCAGCCGACCGAAAACACGATCCAAGCCGTGTCGTTCACCTACGAGCGGATGCATTGGCAGTTTTTCGACCCGGCGGTTGCAAGCCGATTTCAAGTATCTGCAAACCGTGGCCGATGGCGAGGTGATGGTCGTCAGCCGCACGCTCGACGACAAGCAATGGATCGTCGCGTTTCTGATGGACAATGGCCCGGTGCGCTATTACCACTACGACCGCCCGGCGAAGAAAGAGCGGTTTCTGTTCACCAATCGCAAGGACCTCGAAGAATGGCCGCTGCAGAAGATGCACCCGGTGATCATTCAAGCCCGCGATGGGCTGGAATCTGGTCAGCTATCTGACGCTGCCGCCGTCGGCCGCGACGGTGAAGCGAGCAGTATGCGCGATCGGCCGATACAAGCCGCTGCCGCTGGTGATCGACGTGCATGGCGGCCCCTGGGCCCGCGATTCGTGGGGCTTGATCCGGAGTGCCAATTGTGGGCCAATCGCGGCTATGCCGTGTTGAATGTCAACTATCGCGGCTCGACCGGCTTCGGCAAGAAATTTTCCAACGCCGGCGAAAAGCAATGGGGCCGGCAAGATGCACGACGATATTCTCGACGCGGCCGATTGGGCCGTGCGCAAGAAGATCGCCGATCCCGAAAAAGATCGCGATCATGGGCGGCAGCTACGGCGGCTACGAAACGCTCGTCGGCATGACGTTCACGCCCGATCGGTTCGCCTGCGGCGTGGATATCGTCGGTCCGTCGAATCTGATGACGCTGTTGAAATCGATTCCGCCCTATTGGGGCCCGGCGCTGCAGATGTTCAAAGACCGCGTCGGCGATCCGGGGACCGAGGCGGGCCGAAAGCTGCTCGACCGACCGGTCGCCGCTGACCTATGTCGACCGAATCGAGCGGCCGCTGCTCATCGGCCAGGGAGCGCACGACCCGCGCGTCAAGCAAGCCGAGGCCGACCAGATCGTGCATGCGATGGAAGAAAAGAACATCCCGGTCACGTACGTGCTGTTCCCCGACGAAGGCCACGGCTTTCATCGCCCGGAAAACAACCAGGCGTTCACGGCCGTGACGGAAGCGTTTTTCGCCCGGCATCTGGGGGGCCGCTACGAAGCCATCGGCGACGCACGTTCGAAGGCTCGACGATCACGGTTCCCGTCGGGGCCGACCAGGTTCCCGGCTTGGCATCGGCGCTAAATGAACATAAAGCGAAGTGAGAAACCTCAAGAATCACGCCGCCTCGGAGCCAAAGGCGCGAGGAGTTCATGCGAGCGGCACCGCAACCAGCGCGAGGAGAGAATAACGAGGGCCCTCATGTCGCCCGTTGTATGCGCTGGCGTCTGGCAGCGTCTAGGGGCTTGCCAGTGGCGCAGAAGTGGTCACTCGACTTCTAAGATCGACTCGGACTCGCCGTTGCGTTGGAAGCGGCCGACGAAGAATTCCGTCGAGAGATTCTGGCCCAGCAGTGTACGATTGCCCCGCGCGGTTAAGGCACGATACACCAGCCATTGCCGTGAGCCGAACTGGACGCGATAACCGACGGCCACATCGCGCGGCTGCTCGACAAGTTGCTCGGCCACGGTCAACTGCCGCCAGGTTCGCGGCTTGCCAAATCGCTTTGGCTTCAGATCGAGCCACAACGGAGCATACAGGCAGCGGCCGCGCGCCGTTTGTCGCAACTCGAGTGTGCCTTCGACGGCAGATAAGCAGCCGCGGCGCGTGTCGGCCCGCCATTCGGACAAGGCCAACGGCAGGGCCATCGCCCGCGGTTTTTTTTCCGTGAGGACAAGCTCACTCGTCACGGAACTGGTTGCGGTGCCGATCATCGCGCTCATGGCTGCGTCGACTTCATCACGGGCTTCCTCCGCGGCGGGCTCCAACAGCACGCCGTCCGCCAACGGTAGTCGACCGCGGTAGCTCAACTTGCGCGGCTCCGTGCCGACCAGGACGTCGGCGAGAAACAAGACATCGTCTTGCCGCGGAAGCAGCATTTGCCGCTGCAAGCGCAGGCCGCCGGTAAGCTGCAGCTCCAATTCCAGATAATCGCAATCGGCATCGTTGACCCAGCAGATTTCGCTCCATTCTCCCTCGGGCTGCGCCGGCAGGCCGTCGACCCGGACGTCGAATTCCCAATCGCCTTGAAGCAACAGTCGGCGGCGAACCTCCAGATCGATGCTCTACCCGCTGTGCGTGATAAGCAACAGCGAGTCGGTTCGACGCACGGCGACCAGTCGGTGGCCAAAATTGCCAGCCGTGCCCACTCGCTGTGGACACTAGGCAGTGGAAGCTCGTCGGCGCTGGCCGTCGAACGCCGGGTTGCTTTGGATTTCTTTGCCGCGGAGCGCAGGGCGATCAGCATTCGGACTGCCCGGCGATCTTGTTTGTCGAGAACTTGCCGCGCGGCGGCTTCCGCCAACCGCCCGGTGGCCGCGAACGACTGCCAAGTTGTTTCGATTTCTTCCGCCGCGACCGCCGGAAATGCCCCGGACAAGAACAGGAGATCCGTCGGGATGGCTCAGGCGGATCAACTCGTGGATCGCCGCGGGAAATTGTGCCTCGGCGTCGTCGTTCCAGCACAGCGAGTCGTTCTCGAACATCGCCAACGCCGCGAGAAAACTCGCTTGCCAGCCGGCAGCGAATCCAGCACGCCAACAACGGTTGAAAAGCTTTCAATCGGCGAGCGTCCGGCAGTCCTTTGCGTCAAGCAATTCGGCCATCCCGCGCGACAACGCGGTGCTTGCTCCAGCGGCCAACTTTCGGCACGGGGTCAGTTCGGGCAACACGCACGCCAAGGTCCAGGGCAATTCCCCCATGCGCGAGTTGCTGGGCAAGGGGGTCATCGGTCAATTCGACGTCGGCCGATGCCGCAAGATGATGCAACTGCCGGACTAATTGCCACCATCGCGCACCGTCCAACAACTTTGCCAGCGGCAACAGGGCATGTGCCCAAACGATGGCTTCCCAGGCGTCGACTTCGTTCGCAATCCAAGCGCGGCTGACGTTGGGTTGTTCCGCGAACCACGAATCGGCGTATGCCGCGGCAGCCGACGACGAATCAGACGCCGATTTTTTCGATTCCGCGGCGACGACGTCCAAGAGCCAGGCGGCCCTCGTCCCGGCAGGTGGGATCATCTCACCGGCCACCAGCGCCCGGCCGATTTTTTTGAGCGAAAGAAAGCGAGCAATCTTTCACGGCACGGCTGATGACGATGTCTCTTGCGGCGTTTTCCCGGCGCAGTATCGTTGCCAAAGCTGCCAACCTCGCGCCGAATCGCCCCCATCGTAAGCATCGCGCACTTCGTCCGGCGACGATGACTGCCAAAATGTCGGATCGTCGTGCGGGGCCACGGCGGGCATAGCTCCTCTGCGATTTTCCCAGGCATGCTGATGACGGTCGGCTCCGCGGAACGGTATAATTGTCGTGTCGGCATGAGTGTTTGGTTCTCGAAACGAAATACTGCGCTGTATTTTTCCTCAGCGAGCCCCGGTATCTTATCATTGCGGGGGCAACAGCGGCAGTCGCTCGAGCAAGTGAACCTCTGAACCGCGAACCTTGAATTCGCGCGGTTCAACCAACGCCAAAGGACAATTCGGATGACACTTCGCCAATCGCAAATGCTGTTCGTCGTAGCAATCTGCCTGTCGATCGCGGCTGCTGCCTGCGCCAATGCCGCCGAGCCGCCCGCCGCCGACCCTGTTCGGCTGCTCGGCACGAAGCAGACCCGCAGCGCAGCAGCCCGCAGTGCAGCAACCCGCTCCCGCCGCCTCGGCCGACATTATTTTTCTGTCACCCAAGCACGACTTGTGGCTGGACAAGAAGCAACACGCCGTGGTGATGACCGGCAAGATTGCTGTGCGGAAGGGAAATTTGGAGATGTTGGCCTGCCCGGCGGGCACGAAGGATTATGAATCGATCATCGCCGTGAATACCAAGGCCGCACCTGTGCATGCGGCTTTATTGGCGCTGGGCGCGGTGCCGGGCCATCCTTCGAAATTCGACGACAAGTTCCATCCCGCCAGCGGCCCGGTCGTGAAAGTGTTGATCCGGTGGACCGACGACAAGGGGGTGAAGCAAGAGGCCGACGGCCGCAGTTGGATCCGCAATACGAAGACCGGCAAATCGCTGGAGTATCCTTGGGTCTTCGGTGGCAGCGGGTTCCAGGTCGATCCCGACACGCACGAAAAGTTCTACAACGCCGATGGCGGCGACTTCATCTGCGTGGCGAATTTTCCGACGGCCATGATGGACCTCCCGATCGAAAGCCCGAAGGCCTGGGAAGAGCATCTCTTCGAGCCGTATACCGAGCGAATTCCGCCGAAGGACACCCAGGTGGAATTGGCGCTGATCCCCCAGATCGACAAAACGGCAAAGCCCAGTGAGAAACCTGTCAACAAAACGCCACAGAAGTAGGGTGGGTCGCACCGCCCACCGGTGTCCTCCCTCTCCCTCGACGGGAGAGGGCCGGGGTGAGGGTGATGAAGTCGCCGATTGGTACTCCGACCCCTCACCCCCGACCCCTCTCCCGCAAAGGGCCGAGGGGAGAAAGAAATTTCGTAGGGTGGGAAATGCCCACCTTCTATTGCTATTCAAACGATTGCCGTGGTGGGCAATGCCCACCCTACAGCGAGTTGGTGGGTGATGCGCACTTCCTACCGTGGTCGCTCGCCGACGCGGCAATGGTCGAGAATCGCGGCGGGGGTGGTGATGTAGCTCGTGTAGAACGGGCCGAATTCGGCATATCGGGCGCTGGCTTCATCGAACCGCATCCGGTAGACGATCTCCTTCAGGAACTCCGGCCGCCGGGCCCAAAGCGTCACGCCCCATTCCCAATCGTCGAAGCCCAGGCCGACCGTGATCAATTGCGTCACCCGGCCGCCGAAGGTCATTCCGGTCCGGCCATGCTCGGCCATCAGCCGGTTGCGTTCCTCGACAGGCAAGAGAAACCAATTCTCGCCGACCTTGCGCTTCTTGTTCATCGGATAGAAGCAGGTGTTCGGCCAGGGGGGCAAATCGGGCGTGAGCCGCTGCGTGCGCATCATCGCCTCGCGCCCCTCGTAGGCCTTCAGCTTCGCGCGATACGCTGGGACTGTCGAGCGTTTCCCCTTCCTCGACCAGCCGCCGACCATATTGTTCCACCGTGGGCACGTATTCCGACACTTCGGTCATCGAGACGAATGAGTAAGTCGGCACGATCGCCGGACCCAACGCTCCGCCCAGCAGCCGCTGATGCACCGCGTCGATCTCGCAGCGGATCCGCATCCAGCAGCATCAGTCCGAAATCGGCCTTTGTGTCCGGCGACGATCGAAGCTTGCAGCCGGGCTGGCGCCTCCGGCGATTGCGGATCGAGCACGACGAGAAAATTCGTCCGGCCGGTTTCGACTTCCGCGGCGTTCATGGCCGCCAGCCGCGCCGCGATCGAAACGGTAATAAAGATGGCTGCAATGCCAGCCTTCTTGGGGAGTGAGCGAAACCTCGGTGTTCGGCACGAGCGGCGTGACTCATGCGGTGGGATTCTTCAAAGGAGTGAGCAAACTGGCACGGGGAACAAGCCATTGTAGGGCAGCGACAGCGTCGCCGTCCAAGTGAGCGACGTCCGCCATGCGCACGGCGAAGCTCTCTATCCCGCCGCGGCGGAGAAGTCGGCGATGAGGCGCAGGAATACTTCGCGCGTCACCTGGGCCGGGATGATCCGGCGGGGTTGGCCGCGTTCTTTCAGCCACCGGCAGAGGCTCAGTCGGCCGCCGCGGGCCACGAGCAACTCGTAGTAGCTGGTGCCGTCGTCGTCCTTTTGCGGCGGGTTCGACCGGAGTTGCACGATGCACTGCTCGGCATCCACTTCCATCGGGCTGATCGGGCTCGAGCAGATAGGTCAGCCGCCGCGAGAGGTTTTCCGAAAGCGGCTTCAATTCCGCCATTGCGGTCGAGGCGAGCGCGGCGCGATTGCAACTCGAATCGATCGAAGGCGCACGCCAACGCGTCGAGCGCCACGAGATCGCATTGAAGCCGCTGGCCGGCCGCAGTTTCGTCGAGTAGCTGCCGGCCCTGCAAGAAGGGAGCGAAAGTTTTCAGGGCCGCGTCGGCCCGCGACTTGAGGTTCATAACACGTTTGACCCCGGCAACATCTGGGGGCGCCTTTTCTTCACTTATCGGACGTTGATCCCCAGGGGCTGCAATCGGTGTGCCTTGTCGACTGGAAATTAGTCGAATCAAGGCCGGCCTGTTGCTGGGGGGAACGGCGGTGGATGCGTGGTTTCACTAGGTGTTAATCCATGGTTGCGAGCAATGGTTGCGAGCAATGGTTGCGAGCAATCGGTCGGCAAATGGAGTTGCGACGCATGTTTTGAAGAGCAGGGGCAGGTCGTTGTTTTTGGCCGTTGTGATTGCAGGGACAGATCATTTGGCAGGCTGTGTCTTATGTTCGTGGCCGTCGTACGAAAATGTGGTTTTCACGTCGTCAACGACGGTCTCGATGATGGACGGGCCGGGACCAGAGCCGGTAAATGTTGGCCAGCGTGTCGTGGGCGTACGACGTTTTCAGTTCGACGCCGTTGAACTCGTGCTCCAAGAACAGCTCGCCGCGGTTCTTGTAGTTGCCGTCGCGAACGGCGATATGCGGCCGGCCCATGTTCGTCAGGTTGAACAGCAGCCGCTCCTTGATCTTGGGAAACTCGCGGCTTTCGATTTCGTAGGCGTCGTCGCCGGGGTTGTAGCCGAATGAAAACAGCTTGTGCTCGCGGCAAAATTCCAGCGTCAGGAAGGTGTCGATGAACATCAGATCGTTATAAATCCGGCGGACCTCGAAGATCTTTTGCCGGCCCAGGCCGGCATCGGTGTCCCACTCGTCGACGGGCTGTCAGATCGTCGCACTCGTCGTATTCCTTGCCGAACCGGCCCCGGTTCCAGCGGTCTTCGATATCGCGGAACAACTCGATTCCGAGCTTGTAAGGATTCAACCGGCGTCGGCGAGCTGGCCATCGTGCCCGAGTGGTGGTCGCAGTAGCAAATCAAGTCGTCCGGCTCGATTCCCTGCCGGGTCATGATCGTCGAGTGCCAATAGCTGGCCCAACCCTCGTTCATGATCTTGGTTTGGCCCTGGGGAGCGAAATAATAGGCTTCGTCGCGAATGATCGACAGCACGTCGGCCTGCCACGGCTTGAGCGGCGGCGTTTTCGAGGATGAACAGCATCACATCGCGCACCGGCTGGCTCGGGAACTTCTCGTTTTGCGTGCGCTCCTGCTGCCGGCGCGCTCGCCTCGGCGGCCAGCGCCTCCGGCGGATTGATGTACGTGTCCATGTAGTGCTTGGCGTCGAAGCGGCCGGGGGCCTCGGCCGGCAGATCGTCCTCGGGCGTTTTCGCCTTTACGCGTTCTTCGTGCCGCTTGATGAACGGCAAGTGCATATCGATCAGGTCCTCGATGCTCAGGCAGGCGTCGATGAAGTTCTCGACCTCCTCGACGCCGAATCGATCCATGTGCCGGCGGACGCGCATGCCATGGTTGGCCATCTGGTCCATCATCTTGCGGTTCGTTTGGCTGAACCAATAATTGTTCTTGAAGAAGTCGCAATGGCCGTAGACGTGGGCCATGACCATCTTCTGGTCGGTCAGGGCGTTCGACTTCATCAAGTAGGCGTAACAGGGATTGTTGTTGATCACCAATTCGTAGATCTTTTGCAATCCGTAGAAGTAGCCTTTCGCCAGTTGCTCGTATTCCATCCCGAACCGCCAGTGCGGATAGCGAACCGGGAAGCCGCCGTACGCGGCGACTTCGTTTAGTTGATCGGCCTCGACGACCTCGAACACGGTGGGGAAGAAATCCAGCCCGTGGCCGCGCGCGTAATGCTCCATTTGCTGCTGGATTTCCGCCAGATCGCGGGGAAGCGGCTCGAAGACGTCGGTAGCCATAATGGGCACAAAATAAGGGGATGCGTTGGGGTTAAATGTTGCTGACCGACCTTTTGTTATCGGGAGGGCGAGGCTCCTGCCGAGCCGGGCATCGAGCTAGGCCCACGGCTCGGCAGGAGCCTCGCCCTCCCGTTTATCGCCTAACCATCTCTGTATCGCCTAACCGCTCGAAGCGCTGCTCACTGTCTACTTTCCTTTGCCGAGAAACAACTTGATCGAATCGTAAATGCCTTCTTTGTTTTCGATTTCCGAGAGGACCAGCTTTTCGTTGTCCTCGCCCAGGGCGTTGCGCAGTGCGCGGATGTACTCGCCGCTGCCGTAGGGGCTTTCGACCTGCCCGTAGCAAAACAAGTTCGCGGCCGGCAGCAGTTCTTCGCGCAGCAATCGCAAGCTCTGCTCGTTGTCTTCGCCCCAGTTGTCGCCATCGGAGAATTGGAAGCAGTAAATGTTCCATTCCGAAGGCGGATAATGCTCCTTGATCAGCTCGCTGCAAACTTTGTACGCCGAGCTGATCCGCGTGCCGCCGCTTTCGCGCGTGTGATAGAACGTCTCTTCATCGACCTCTCGGGCCACGGCATCGTGGATGATGTACCGCATCTCGATGCCGTCGTATTGGCTCGCCAGCCAGGTATCGAGCCAAAACGCCTCGGTCCGGACGATCTGCTTTTGCTCGTCGGTCATCGAGCCGGAGACGTCCATCATGTAGATCACGACCGCGGTGGTTTGCGGCAGCTGGTCGTGGTCCACGAGCGATAGCGCTTGTCTTCGCGGATCGGCACGACGCGGGGCGAATCGCTGGTCGTACGACTTCGACGAAATCTGCCGCCGCAGGGCCTCCATGTAGGTGCGCTTGAAATGCCGCAGCGATTCGGGCCCGCTGCGGCGAATGCTGGTGTAACGGGCCTTCTCCTCGACGACGTTGGCTTTGCCCTTGGGCTCGATGCGGGGCAACTCCAACTCATTGCCGATGATTTCGGCGAGCTCTTCCAGCGTCACGTCGACTTCGAGGATATGCGGCCCCCGGATCGCTGCCGGCCGGACCGTTGCCCTTGCCCCGGCTGCTGGCCGTTGCCGCCGGCGACGGGTTGACCGACTTCGCCATCGCCCTGGCCGACGCCGCCGGTGTCGTTCTGGCCGTAGCGGAAATGGGGAACGTCGAGTTGCGGCAAGCGGAATGCTGATCAGCTCGCGCCCCTTGCGGCCGATCATTTCGCCGTGGGTGATGTACTTCCGCAGATTCTCGCGCACTTTGCCGCGAACGATCTGCTTGAATCGCCGTGCGTCCTGCTCGATTTTGAGAACCATGGGAAAGCCGGCTCGGGTTGCGGTCCAGGAACTGGTGCGTTTCACGTCGCCTTGACTCCGCGCGTCACGCCCAATTCCGGGCCTTTATTTGACATCACCTCGGGCGAAAATGCTGGCCACGTAATTCAACACATCGGTGGCGCTTTCTTCGTCGTAACCGTAATCGCGAATCAGTCGGCTTTTTACCACGTCGATCTTGGCCTGCGTCTGGGCATCGACCACGTTCGACACCAGGCTCGTGAGCTTGATCGTGTCCTTCTGATCCTCGAACAATTTCAGTTCCAGCGCCTTGTACAGCCGCTCGTTCGTCTTGTAGTCGAACGTCCGGCCGTCGATCGACAAGGCGCCGATGTAGTTCATGATCTCGCGGCGGAAATCGTCTTTGCGGCTTTCGGGAATGTCGATCTTTTCCTCGATCGACCGCATCAGCCGTTCGTCCGGCTCGTCGTATTGGCCGGTGAACTTGTTGCGGACTTTTTCGCGCTGCGTGTAGGCCTTCACGTTGTCGATATAGTTGCCGCAGAGCCGCTTCAGCGCGTCCTCGTCGGCGGCGATGGCCCGTTGGACTTCGTTCTTCACGATGTTCGTGTATTCTTGTTTCACCACGCCCAGTAGCTCGCGATATTGTTGCGGGTTTCCTCGACCGTGATCAGGCTGTGATGCTTGAGTCCGGATTCCAACTCGTTAAGCACCATGAACGGATTGATCGATTTAGCCTCGGGATGAGCCACCAGGGCATTGGAAATCTTGTCCTGCACATAGCGGGGCGAAATGCCGTGCATCCCCTCGTTCACCGCCTGCTCGCGCAGCTCCTTGATGTTGTCCTCGGTGAAGCCGGGCAACGTCTTGCCGTTATAGAGCTTGAGCTTCTGCAACAGCGAGAGGTTGGCGTTCTTCGGTTCCTCCAATCGCGTGAGAATTGCCCACATGGCGGCCATTTCGATCGTGTGCGGGGCAATGTGCTTGCCGACGCACTTTGTCTGCGGTTGTAATCCTTCTCGTAAATCTTGATCTCGTCGGACAGCTTAGTGACGTAGGGGACGTCGATCTTCACCGTCCGATCGCGCAAGGCTTCCATGAACTCGTTGTTCTGCAGCCGGCGATACTCGGGCTCGTTCGTGTGGCCGAGAATCACTTCGTCGATGTCGGTCTGCGCGAACTTCTTCGGCTTGACCTTGTGCTCCTGGCTAGCGCCCAGCAGGTCGTAGAGAAACGCCACGTCGAGCTTCAAGCACTTCGACGAACTCGACGATCCCGCGGTTGGCGATATTGAATTCGCCGTCGAAATTGAACGCCCGGGGATCGCTGTCGCTGCCATATTCGGCGATCTTGCGATAGTTGATGTCGCCGGTGAGCTCGGTGGAATCCTGGTTCTTCTCGTCCTTCGGCTGGAAGGTGCCGATGCCGATGCGGTCTTTTTCGCTCAACACAGCCGCTTGACGCGAACGTCGTGGACCACGCGCGTCCAATCGCCTTCGTAGCGCTTGCAGCCGTTCGGCATAGACATAGCGGCAGAAGGGGCAGAATTCGCCGTGGATTTTCGCCCGATATTGGCCTTCCGTGCGGCTGCCATTCAGCCGCTCGGCGATTTCGCGCGCGGAACCGCTCGGGAACCAGATGCAGCGGCTCCTCGTGCATCGGGCACCAATGGACCGTGTTCGGATCGGCCAGGCACCCAGCCCAGCGTGTACAGCGCGCCGGCGTCGGTTTGCGAATAGCGCTCGAGGCCCTTTTTCAGCAGCCGGGCGATCGTGCTCTTGCTCGATCCGACCGGACCGTGCAGCAACAGACACCCGCTTTTCGATGCCGAAACCTTGTGCGGCGCTCTTGAAGGCGTTGGCCAGCGCTTGCAGCGGAACTATCCAATCCGAAGACGGCATCGCGGCCGCCGTCGTCCGGGTCGTCGAAGAATTTGTAGCGGACGCGCTTTTCGCGGCCGACGTCGTAGGTCGTCGTGCCGTACGACATCATCATGTCGTAGACGCGCTCGAAGGCGTTGCGCGTCACGCGCGGATCGGCGGCGACGAGATCGAGATATTCCTCGAACGTGCCTTCCCAATTCTTACGACGGAATTGATTGAGGTCTTGCCGCTGAGCGATCAGCGAGATGATTTCTCGTCCACCGGTCATAAGCTCACCCCCAGGTTGTGAGCAGGTCGTCCTTCCTGCTCGGAATTCCTAATTGAGCCCATCAAGTTGGTCAAACTTGTCCGCCTCATAAGCTCCTGCTTCCGCGCGAGTCAGCAGTTTGGTCCTGTTCCCTTTTTCTCGGTCCGCGTTGCATGGTTTCTTCCAAAACTGCGCAAAGCCCTTATTTCCGCGCAGCACAAAACCCGGAGACACCATCGTGGGCCTTGAACTTGCGCAGCAGCCACCACCGCTGAAACCTCAACGAAGGCAACTGTCAGAGACTTGCTGGCGCAAGTTCAGGGGAAGTTGCAAAAGAACGCCAGTGGGAGTCGTAACCGTAACTACGGTCGGGAAGCTGTCTTCTCGTTCGCGTGCCGTCGAAGTGTCAGGTTACCGACACCCCGCTTGCCTCCACCATCTCCTAGTATTGCCAGAATTCTGCATTTCGGCAATATCAGGTTTTGGCCGTCTTTTGCACCGGCGTTCGTCGCAGTCATCGGCGCCGCTCAACTATCCTATCCGTCGAGCGTTGCGCCCTTCGTGTAAGAATAAATTTTGGAGCGCTGAAATTTTTTCGCGGCCCCCCGCAAGGTTGTGGGCAGATGTCCAGTCACATGCGGGGACAGAACGCAGAGATCGGCGAGTATTACGGCAACAACCGCTGCACAGCCTCAAGCAGCCGGTCCATCGCGAACGGCTTGCGGAGGTAATCGTCCACGCCCAGCATTTCGGCGTAGGCCTTGTGCCGGCTCCCTTCGTTGGCCGTGATCATAATCACGCGCATCGGGTCCTTTTGGGTCCGGCGGATCTTTTCCAGGACCAGAAATCCGCTCGCTTCGGCATCATCATGTCCAAGATCACCAGCGAGGGATCTTCGCGCTCGGCCAGGGCCAGCCCCTGGTTCCCGTCCCGGGCGACAATGATTTCGTAGCCCTTGGATTCGAGGGCGATTTTCATCGACTCGATGATTTCCTGGTCGTCGTCGACTAACAGGATCCGCTTGCGGGCGCGGCGCGGCGGTTCGGACTCTTCCGCCGCCGGTTTCTACCGGAGCCGATTTGGCCGATTTCGCTTTCGATGAGTCTTCTGCCATGAACTGTTCCAAACTGCATCAGCGAGCTTCGGACGAGCCCCGTTCGACAGCGCGAAAGCCCGTTCGAATTTGTTCTCTCAGTATGGGAACCGACCCGCGGTTTGCAAGATGCCGCGGGACAATTTCCGTTATTTAGCAGCCTGTTAAAAAAGGGGACTGGCTCTTAGCGATCGAGAGCATTTCCCCCGGTATTGACGTACTCGCGTAGTGCCTGTCCCCTTTTAAACAGGCTGTTTGCGCGATCACTGGCGGAAAACTCCGATCCATAGCGGAATAGGATGCTGCAAGGAACCGGCGCCAGCCACCGTAGGGTGGGCATCGCCCATCGCCGCGACCGCGACGCCAGCACGAGATGGTTTCAACAAACACGCCGGCCGCAAGTGAAGCTGACGGGCGAGAGTTCTTCTCGTCGGTATCGGGCTCAAGCGGCTTTGGCCGGCCGCGAGATCGGAACGTGCGGCGCTATGATGACGCTGACTCGACTCCGCAAGCGCCGTTCGTCCAACGTGCTGGGCACCTTGCCGCTGGCAAGTTGCCAGATGAACGTCCATTGAAACACCGTGCCGACGAGCATCACGACGTGAAACGTCTCGTGCGCATGAATCACGCCGGGAATGAGCACGGGCCAACCAAAGTGTTGCGTCATCGCGGCGAGTGAGGTCATCGCTCCGCCCGCCAGTACCGGCCAGACGAACGCAAAGCCGTAACGCCGGGACACGTCGAAGGCCGCAATGATCCCCGACCAGCCAAGCACCTGATAGAGTCCCAGTCGCAGCCCGTCGGGTACATTATTCGCCAGGACCGTGGTGAACAGAATTCCGAGGATCGCTGCGATCCAGGTCGACGACAACAGCGCCCAGCGAAGCCTGCCGCGGTAGAGCAAACCGTAGCAAGGAGTAAACGTGCCGGCGATCAGGAGGTAAATCGCCGCATGATCCAACTGGCCCATCAACTCATGAGCGGCGCCGCCGCGGACTGTCATGTGGTAAATGCCGCTCATCGAAAATTGGAACACGCACGCGACGGCGTAAATCGCCAACATCGCCGTGCGCTTCCGATCCCCCCAGCCACGGCGCAAGAGCAAATAGCCGAGGAACAAAACAGCGCTGCGCCCAGCAAATGGCTGATCGCCGCGAATGGCTCGTAAAAGCCCGGCAAATGTACGAGCGGTATGCAGCCGCTTGCCGCGACTTCCGTGGAGGCGATAGAGCATTTAGGATCCAGTCGTCCCTGACCGTTTGCGTGCGTGGCATTTCCTTGCTGCCCGCCCTAGCTGAAGGGCACACTCACCTGGACTCGCCACCGCGCCGAGATGAGAATGCTGAAAGCCCGGCGCGACCGCCTCCCGCAGCGCAAAGCTAAACGCAAGTGGAGACGAAAAGGCTTGCGCTTCAACCATGAGCTTGCAAAGCGGAGATTTACGCTCCGAGGATCTGAAAGAATGGGGATTGGCTCCGAGCCAGCCGCGTAAAAACAGCAATTACCGGCGGCCCGCCAGGTGACTGTCCCCATTCTTTCACCCGCTCTCCGCGGGCGGGAGGATAGGCGAAGCGGGGCGTTGTCGGCTCGTCCCGAGCATAGCCGTGCCCCTGACAGCGGCTGTTTTCGAATAGTCGCATTTTAGATCGCTCGTGCCAGGGCCACCCATCGGGGGGCGATCTTTAAGGGAAATTCGGGTCGAATGGGCGCTTGATAGGTCCGGCAATGAGAGGGGATACTGTCCCGATGCGTCATTTTGTCGCATCGCAGAAAGCGGCCCGCTCTCGGTTAATCCGTGACCTAGGATTTCACGGTATTTCAGTGCGCGACTCGTGGCGGCGAGTCGTAACCAATCGAACGGCCTCCCAGCAGTCGGCGAGGGTATGCGATGACTACAATCTTGGTGGTTGACGACAACGAAATGAATCGCGACATGCTTTCCCGCCGTCTCGCACGTCGCGGCTACAGTGCCCTGGTGGCGTGCGACGGCCAGGAAGCCGTGAATGTAATGGAGACGACGCTGCCGGACTTGGTCGTGATGGACATGCATATGCCGGTTATGGACGGCTACGAAGCAACGCGACTGCTAAAGGCCGACCCCAAGACTCGCGACATTCCCGTCCTCGCGTTGACGGCCTATGCGATGGGGGACGATCTAGAGAAAGCCATCATCGCCGGCTGCGATGACTATGCGAGCAAGCCGGTCGATATGGAGCCGTTCGTAGAAAAAATGCAGACTTTGCTCGCCAACCGCAGGCGTAGCCGCGCAAAGCGCATCAGCCGCTGTTTCTGCCTGCCGCGAATATGACTCTTACGAGCAAAGCAGAGCCCACCGCATGCGGCCCACAGCCAGTGGAGACGAAGGGGCTCGAACCCTCAACCCCTAGCTTGCAAAGCTAGTGCTCTCCCAATTGAGCTACGTCCCCTCTCGACCGCCGACTCGGCTTCGCTGTATCGCGGTACCCGCCTCCG
The DNA here is from genome assembly GCA_963757995.1 of uncultured Solirubrobacterales bacterium. Classification (GTDB taxonomy): domain Bacteria; phylum Actinomycetota; class Thermoleophilia; order Solirubrobacterales; family Solirubrobacteraceae; genus Palsa-744. The sequence continues at coordinate 7,622 of CAVWTS010000018.1, read as the reverse complement.
GTTGCCGGAAAATGTGCGCACACGAAGATTCGAACTTGGGACCTCGTCCTTATCAGGGACGCGCTCTAAACCAACTGAGCTATGCGCCAATCAAACTAGCTTGACCGGCAACCCGTCAAGCACATTTCCCAAAGTCAAAGATTAGCTATTCTAGGTGCCCTGGGTCGGGTGTCAAATGGCTTCGTCGCATTGGGTGGTCTTCTCAGTTTGATCGGCGCTGCCACTCGCCTGATTCGCCCAGCTTTCGCGAGCCGCGGGGCACAATCGGCATAACCGGCAAGATCCAACGCTCCGGGTCATGCCGCACCGCTGGCGCGACACCGAAAAAACTAGGCGGGCTCGGGTCTGCCGCGCGTATGTCAAACAGGCCGACGGCAAGACGTCACTGGGCCGACCCGCATTCCGTCTGTTCCGAATCAATTCTCCCGTTCGCCTGTTGGCTTTCTCAACAAAGGGTTGTGCGATGATGGCTGCAAAACTTGCGACTTACCGGCAATGGGTGGCGATTGCTCTCTGCTGCGGCGGATTGTGCACGGTCGGCACGACGACGCCCGAGCCGCCACGCCCTCGGCCGAGCAGGCCCTGAAGCTCACGCCGATGCAGAACAGACGTCGACTACGATCGCCCCATCGCCCGCCGAAGCGGCGCGTTGCACGATCCATGCCGAAAAACACAAGGGGCAAACCGGCTGGGTCGTCCGCGACGGCGACGGCAAGATGCTCCGCGAATTCGTCGACACCAACGGCGACAACGTCGTCGATCGCTGGAGCTACTTCAAAGACGGCGTCGAAGTCTATCGCGACATCGATCCGAAATTCAACGGCAAGGCGACCGAGCATCGCTGGCTGAACACCGCCGGCATCCGCTGGGGCGTTTCGCAGGCCGGCAGATGGGCAGATCGAGTACTGGAAAATGATCTCGGCCGAGGAAGTTTCGGCCGAGGTGGTCATGGCCCTGCGCGATCGCGATCCGGCCCGATTCACCCGGCTGCTGCTCACGCCGGCCGAGTTGAAATCGCTGGGGCTGAACGCAGCCAAGACGAAGGAACTGGCCGAGAAGCTGTCGGCCGCGCCGACCGCGTTCGCCGAATTGGCCCGGCGGCAATCGCCGGTCACGGCCAACATCGAACTGGGTTCATTTCGGCGGCAATCGGCCGGGCATCGTCCCGGCCGGCACTTTCGGTGCTGCCGGCCGATATCGAAGTTTATGAAAACGTCGTCGCCGTCGTCGAAACCGACGGCAACGACACGCAAATTCAAATCGGCACGATGATCAACGCCGGCGATTGCTGGCGGATGGTCGACGTGCCGGTCGTGCCCGAGAACGGCAAGCTGGCCGACTCGAGCCGGCGGCGTCTTCTTCGTCGCCGGCTCGATCCACGGCGCCGGCGCAAGACACGGCCACCAGCGGCGGCAGACGAAAAGCCTGCAAAAGATGATGGACAACTGCAAAAGCTCGACCAGCATCACCACGGCCGCGTCGCCGGAGGAGCAAGCGAAGCTGAACGACGAACGGGCCGACTTTTTCGAGCAGTTGATCGGCCCAAGTCCTCGGACAAGGAGCGTGCCCAGTGGATTCGCCAAATGGCCGACACGATGAGCGCGGCCGTCCAATCGGCACGTATCCCAAGGGGGCCGAACGGCTCAAGTCGCTCTAGCACGAAGCTGGAAAAGAGCCCGGCCGACGGCGATCTGGCCGCGTATGTCGAATTCCGCGAGCTCTCGGCCGAATATGCGTTGGCCCTGCAAGCGCCCGAACCCCGAGTTTCCCGAAGATCCAAGCCGACGTGGCTTGCAGAATCTCGAAACATTCGTCGGCCGGCATCCGAAGAGTCCCGACACGGCCGACGCGATGTTGCAATTCGGCATCGCCCAGGAATTCGCCGGACAGGATGACAAGGCCAAGCAGTGGTATCGCCAGATCGTCGAGCGATTTCGATTCGAACGCCGGCAGCCAAAAAAGCGGCCGGCGCGATCCGCCGCTTGGATTCGGTCGGCAAGTCGATCGAACTGGCCGGTCGCAGCACCGACGGCGAATAAGTCGATCTGGCCAATTGAAAGGCAAGTACGTGCTGGTCCACTATTGGGCCACCTGGTGCGAGCCGTGCAACGGTCGATCTGGCCGCGCTGAAGGGCTGCAAGCCAAATACGCGACGCAAGGCTTCGCGATCATCGGCGTGAGCCTCGACACCAACCCGCGATCCGCTGGATAGACTATCTGTCGAACAACCCTCTCCCCTGGCCGCAACTTTTCGAGCCGGGCGGACTGGATAGCCGCTACGCCGAACGAAATGGGCATCCTCACGCTGCCGACGATGATCCTGATCGACGACAGCGGCCACGTGATCAACCGTGGCATTCACATCAGCGAGTTGGACGGCGTGCTGAAAGCCCGGCTGAAATAACCATCGGCGCCTGATTTTGCGCCGTGTGTCGCCACACCTAAATACGAATTCGCGAGTTCGGGCGGGCGAGGCTCCTATCGAGCCGTGAGCGTTCTTTCGGTCGGGCGAGGCTCCTGCCGAGCCTTCAGCGTACCGGCTCGGCAGGAGCCTCGCCCTCCCGCAATCGAGCGGCGCGGTTTGGGTTTGCCCTAACGCGACAATGGATCGCGCAGAAGCGGAATCGGCGTGCAAATTTTGCAATTTCGCGTTCAAAAAATTTCGCATCCATCGCCCGGCGCGGCCCGCGTTCGGTCCAACCCTGGTGCTCAAATCTTTGGTTTATCACTCCGCCGAAGCCCACACGGGCGAATCACTTTGCTCCGCCGCTAGCACTCTTTCTCGGCGAAGTCGCGAATTTTGCTCTTCTATTTGGCACATCGATCGCATAAAAACGTGCCCGGTCCGGCACGAAGCCGGGCGGCGCACTTCGCGCCTAACCTTAGCGATCGAAAGGGGAGTGCCAAAGGAATGGCCAATCTGAATCCGTCGACGCAGTTTTGGATCTTGGGCGGCGTGCAGATTTTCGGTTTCGTGAGTGCCTGGTTGGCTCGCCTGAGCGAAGGTTCGGGCCATCAAGCGAAATGCCAGGGGCTGTTCTTGCTCGGTCTCGTTCTTATGGGCGCCTTGACGATGGCCGCCGCCGCGGGCTTGCAACCCACTTACTGGCTCGCCCCCGCCTTCACGCTGGCCGTGATGATCCTGGTCGTGATCTGCGACTTCCGCAACGCCGACCGCTCAACCACCCGCGCCTCCGGCTTTTAGGCCGACGTAGGGTGGGCACTGCCGCCGTTGCCCCGGTTCGCGCGAACCGTCGCGGTACCTGTGTCGTTCGGTGGGCAATGCCCACCCTCCGGGCCGGTTCGCAACCAGATAGTCGGTCTACCGGCGTTCCGGGTCCGTGGCTAAGATTGCATTGCGGCTTGCGCTTCGGCGTTCTTGCCCTGGAATTCCTGACGTTTATCACTTAGAGCCCATCCGAGAACCGGCGGGGACTGGCTCATTTTGCGGTGCCCTGGGAGCAAAATGTGCCTGTCCCCCTCTCCTCGGCCGGTTCTCGGATAGGCAGATAGCATGTTCCGCGCTATTGGACCGCTGGCGAATCGCATGGCAAGGCCCTGGTGGCGCTTGGTCGATGGTTTCCCCGCCGGCCTGAAGTTGACGCCGCGTCCGATCGACGTCGAACTGCGCCGCCGCCAAGGAGGCTATGGTCGCGGCGGCCGGCAGCGAATCGAAACCGACCATGTCGACATCAAGACCGGCATCTGGCAGGGCCTACTCTCGGCAGTCCGATCGCGCTGGAAGTCATCAACCGCGACTACAAGCTCGAACGCCTCGGCGATCTTCGAACGCCCGCGGCCCGGGCATGGCGATCTGACCGGCGCGATCAAGTATCTCGGCTCGATCCGCGGCACGCTCGAACGGGCCAGTGCTCGCGAAACAACGGTCCGCGTCGCCGCGGGAGCGCTCGCCGAGCAATTGCTCGCCGAATTCGGCATCCGCGCATTCGGCTATGTCGTCGAAATCGGCGGCATGACCATCGCGGCCGCAACCGGGCACGCTCGACGAGCAGCGTGCAGCGCCGTGACAGCAGCGTCATCTACTCGCTGAATCCCGCGCAAGATGAAGAATTCAAAACGCTGATCGACAATTGCGGCAAAGAAGGGGACACGCTTGGCGGTATCGTCGAGGTGCGGGTCGAAGGCCTGCCGTTCGGCTTGGGGAGCCATGCCCAGTGGGACCGCAAGCTCGATGGCCGATTGGCGCAGGCGGTGATGTCGATCCAGGCGATCAAAGGTGTCGAGATCGGACTGGGCTTCGAAGCGGCCCGGCGGCGTGGTTCGCATGTTCACGATCCGATCCAGTTCGATCCGACGTCAGCAGCACACGCCGAATTTGGGCTACATGCGACCGACCAACAATGCCGGCGGTCTAGAAGCGGGCATGACCAATGGTCAGCCGCTCGTGGTCCGGGCGGCCAAGAAACCGATCAGCACGCTCCGCAAGCCGCTGGAATCGATCAACCTCGAGACGAAGCAGCCCGAAGCGGCCGATTATGAACGGAGCGACGTCTGTGCCGTGTCGGCCGCCAGTGTGATTGTCGAAAACGTAGTGGCATTCGAAGTGGCTGCGGCGATGATCGAAAAATTCGGCGGCGATAGCGTGGCCGAGATGAAAGCCCGCTACGATTTGTTTTTGAAGATGGCCCGCGAGCGATGAAAAAGGGGAATTCTACTTTTATTCTGCAGACTCTGTTATTGTTGCTGGCAAATGGGCGAGAAAAGTAGAATGTCCCCTTTTTCACTGCACGACCGAACGCCGCCGGTTGATCTGCCGCTCGGGCTTTCTGGCTCTAGGCGTGCTTACCACGCTAGGAGTGCTGGCTTGGTCGAGCATGCTCAGCGGAACGTCTCAACGCCGATCGTGCGAACCCGCTTCACACAGGCCAGCGGACTGCGGGCCGCGGTCCAGCGTGTGGCCTTTCCTCGACCGGGCATACACGCTGTCCGATGAAGGGGTGGAATTGTCCGATTCGGAAACCGGCCCCGCCGCTCGTCCGCTGCCGGTTCTTGGAAGCCGGCGGCACCGACGGGCTCACCGCCTGCGTCGTGGCGCAGCCGGAATTCGACGCTTTGCGGCTCGGCGAATTCTGGAGCCTACTGCAAGCGAAATTGCGACAGGCGGACGGAACCCGGCACCTCGTCTTGCATTTCCGCCAGCGAAGCAACCCTGCATTGGCCCACGGGCTCGCAAACGCTCTCCGAATGCCTGGCCCAACTGGACCTGCCAGGCCCGCCCGACGCACCCCGCATCGCAATGCTAAGTTTTCGCGTGGCGGGCATGGACACCACCGCAGCCGATCCGCGTGAAAATTGTCCGGACGCTGAAAAACTCGCAGCCGACGACCGAACGGTCGAGTTCCCATACGGCCGGCGCCGACATCCCCGCCGACATGTTGGCCGGCACTCGGGGTCGCCAACCACTTGGGTACGCGGGCGAAATTCAATGGCTCGGTCTGGTTCATGGAAACGACCGAGGGGATCGACGGCGAGATGTCGGCCAATTCACGGACATCGATCTGCAACAACTCGTGACCGAGCAATTCCCGCACCGGCTGAGCGGATCCGCAGCGATCACGATTCAACAGGCACAGTTCAGCCGCGGCCGACTGGAGGAAGCATCCGGCAGATTGACCGCCGGCCCTGGCGTGATCAGCCGCTCGCTGCTTGCCGCGGCAGTCGTGCATTTGCATCTGGCGCGCGGCCCCGCGCCCGACCGAGCGGAACCTTATTTCCTTACGAAGAACTGGCCATGAAGTTTGTCATCGATTCGGCTGGAATCGCAAGCGAGGTCAATGCCAGGGCCCCGTGGGAACGATCTTGCAATCGCACGATGGCGTGCTTTTGGCAGAAGCCCAGCAGGCCCCTCGGGCCCGGTCGTGGCGCTGTTGGATGTGTGGTCCCCGAAAGCGAAGTGCAGGTGCCGGCGACGCGCAGAATCGGATTGGCTTGCCGCCCGGCTGCCGCTGCCCCAGGTCATGCCGCCCCCCGACCGGCCCGCAGGGCGCACAGGCCGCATGACGGCTGACAAATGACGAATGTCGAATGACGAACGTCTAATGACTTAGAGGGCGACGAAACTCTAGTGAGTCCAGCCCGCAAGCACGTCTTCGCGTACGCGTCGACACGCCATTCGTGGTTCGTTGCTCTTAGTCATTTTTTAGACATTCGTCATTCGACATCAGAAGTCCTAACTCAACTCGCGGCGCCGGGGGTCAGTCCCCATGTTGCTCACGGGGCATCGCAAATGGGGACAGACCCCGGTTGGTTAAGTTGGCAATCTTAGTCATTTCGCCCCCGTGTTCATTCGATATGCTGACCGTTGAGCGCCCGCACCACGTGTTCGGTGTAAGAACCTCGGCGGAACGAGGGCGCGGCGTGGCCAAACCAGCGGTGGTTTTGTTGTCGGGCGGACTCGATTCCGCAACCACGGCCGCTATTGCTCGGGCCGAAGGATTTCGCGTGTTCGCCTTGTCGGTCGATTACGGTCAGCGGCACCGGTTGAGTTCGAGGCCGCTGCGGCGTGGTGGCCGCGGCAGAAGTCGAGCGGCATACCACGGTGCGGCGTTGATACTGGGAAATTTCGGCGGCAGCGCACTGACGGCCGACATCGCGGTTCCTAAATCGCGACCTCCGGAAGAAATGAACGACCGAGATTCCGATCACCTACGTGCCGGCCCGCAACACGGTGATGCTCTCGCTTGCGCTGGGCTAGGCCGAGGTGCTGGGGGCCGCCGATATTTTCATCGGCGTGAACGCGGTCGATTACAGCGGCTATCCCGACTGCCGGCCCGAGTTCATCGCCGCCTTTCGAGAAGTTGGCGAATTTGGCGACGAAAGCCGGCGTCGAGGGCACACTCGCGTTTCCAGTTTCACGCCCCATTGTGCGACGTTGACGAAAGCGGACATCGTTCGCCGCGGCACGGCATGGGCGTCGACTTACGGCTTGACGCACACCTGCTAGGATCCGAATTCGACCGGCACGCCTCTGCGGGAGCATGCGATGCTGCGTCCTGCAGACTGCCAAGGCTTTGCCGAAGCCGGGCTCGCGATCCGCTGAAGTATCAGGTTCCCTCACCCCGCCGCAAAAAGCGCGGGGAGCGGTGGACGGCGCGAAGTGTGTCCCTTTTTTCGACGGCCAGATAGCACGTGAGAGTCAGCGAGATTTCCTCAGTGCAAGGCGAAGGATTGCTCATCCGGCACGCCGAGCACTTTCGTGCGGCCAGCGGCTGCAATCTGCGGTGCGGCTTTTGCGACACGCCCTATGCTTCTTGGACCCGGAGGGCGAAGATCTGGCGGTCGGCGAAATCGTGCGGCAAGTGCTCGACCAGCGGATAGCGCGACATGTGGTGCTCACCGGCGGCGAGCCGATGTTGTTCGCCGAGTTGGTTCCACTTGTCCGAAGCTGGCTCGCGCCGAAGCGGGCCGGCATGTGACGATCGAAACGGCGGGCACGCTCTATTTGCCCGCTGGAGTGCGATCTGATGTCGATCAGCCCGAAGCTATCTAACTCGGCCCCGCAGGCGGCGACGCTCGCCGCGGATTCGTAGGCGGGTAGGGACAGCGGTGGCAAGAGCGGCACGAAGCATCGCGCCGTGTCCGCGGTCGTGCATCGGCTGCTG
>CAVWTS010000017.1:0-424476 GCA_963757995.1 uncultured Solirubrobacterales bacterium | reverse complement strand
GCACCCACCTAGAAGGGCCGCGGTAGTTTCCGCTCACGCGCATCTCCCGACCACGATTGAAGGTCGGCGCGACTGATCGCGTGCATCTACGTGGGTTCCGTCGATCATGAGGTTTCATGTTCTTCGGCCTTTATCGCAGCGACAAGCGCGAAACGAAACGCGAGACTGCCGACCTAACGAAGCTCCTCCGCCAATGCGCTCGCAACGCGTTAGAGGAGGCATCTCTGCACAGGCACACGCCGCTTGCGCTCAGGACGAGAGGCATCTCGTAGATGGCTGGCGTCGTCGGTGTACGCCTGACGGCTCAGGACCCTGGAAGCTCGACGTTCTCGAATGTGAGGACTTCGGCAAGCTTGTCGAAGTGGGTGTCGCGGTGAAGCAGCGCGATGCCGCCGAGCCGTGCTCGGCGGCGGCTGCGGCGGTCAATGCGTCGGTCAGTGGCACGCGGTGGTACCCATCGCTGCGCTCGGCCAGGTCACCGACCGCGCTCATCGCCGCGTCAGCCACGGCTCGATCGTTTCGTAGGATCCGGAACCCATCGAGCTCTGTCTCGACTGTGGTGTACTCGGAGTTGCTGCGAGTGGAGTAGAGGATCTCCATCCGCACGATCGGCGTGATCCACAGCCGGTCATCGTCCATCGCTTGCTTGACGAGCCCGGCAAGCACAGCGGGGAGGGAGGAGAACCGCCACCATGCCGATGTGTCAGCGATTAACGGCGCATCGCCTGCCAGCAGCTCGACGGCATCCACCGCAGGTCGCTACGACTCGTTGTCCGTCAGTTGCTCGATGTGCTCAAGCGTATCCCGATCAAGCCCGCCCGGGCTAAACACGCGCTCGGCGAGCCGCCGCCGCCGCTCGGCGCGCTCCTCGTCGCTCAGCGCGGGCTTCTCAGCCGTCGGGGTGGTGCTCAAAACAGAATGCCTCACGACTTCAAGAGTAGCGCCCGAACACAACATGAACCGATCTGCAGACGCGTATTGGGAGTCCCGGTGGACTGATAGTGCAGCAAGAACTGTTCGCTGTTTCGATCCCGAGGAGAATCCATGACTGTTCCCTTTGTTCTCGATTCCGCTGGACGGCGTCGCTCACCAGCGACCCTGCCCGGCTTCCACGCTGGACGACCGCCGCGCAACAAGGGGCTGCGCTACCCGGCCGATCCGCCCACGGTGCAGGAGACCATCGCGGTGATGCGAGAGATCGGCACCGACCGCCACGGCGCTCGCCTGCGTGCACTGATAGTTGTGCTCTGGCGCGGCGGGCTACGCATCCAGGAGGCGCTCAGCCTCAACGAACGCGACCTTGACCCACAACGCGGCTCTCTGCTGGTACGCAGTGCCAAGGGCGGGCGGCGCCGCGAGATCGGGGTGGACGCCTGGGGCTGGGAACAGCTTCGGCCCTGGCTCACAGCGCGCGTCTCATTTGCCGGTCGGGCCGATGTTTGCGTGATCGACGGGCCGTCGCGCGGCAGGCCGTGGTCGAGTGCCGCGGTGTGGAGCGAGCTTCGTCGCCTCGCTGCTCAGGCCGGGGTCCGGCGCCGGTTCGCGCCGCACCGGGGGAGGTCACGCACGCCCGGAATGAACGGTATGCAGATGAACGCGAGGCTGAGAAGGCCCATGATGAGCATCACCTCGATATCGGCGTTGGAGGAGGACTTGATCGGTTCCACCTGGTACCAGAGGGTGTATAGCCAGAGCCAGACCTGGCCTGGGTAGCTGCCGGTCTCGTTCATCATTTCCCACTGCTCGCCGAGCAGGTGGTCGCCTTCGGCGCGTTCGCCCAGCAGGCCGCCGTCGGCCATGAACAGCAGCGGCTTGGTGTAGTCGGTCTGGAAGAACTGGTTGCTGGTCAACAGAGCGCCGTCGAGTCCCCCGCTCTGGGCGAGGCTCAACAGCCCTCCCATCAGCACCGGAACCGGTCCGGCTCCGCTCGCCTTGACCATCACCGCGCCGCTCGAGGGGTCCAGGGCAACCGTCTTGGGCAGCGTCTTCTTTTCTTCGAGCGCCGTTTCGTATTCTTCCAGCGGCTTAGCGTACGCTTCGCCCCACGCCTTCCGCATCTTTTCCGGAGCCGCCCGATATTCAGCCAGGGCGCTGCGCACCGGCTTGCCGGTGACTACGGCGGCGGTCTTTACCGAAGACGCAAGGCGATGGTCGAGCCCGTGTTCGCTCAAACCAAGCACAACCGGCGCATCAATCAATTCCACAGGCGAGGCAGATCCGCCGCACGCTCGGAATGGCGGCTGATCACCGCGACTCACAACCTGCTCAAGCTCCACAAACACCACTTGGTCGCCCAGACGGCCTAAAACGGCAACCGAGCAGCACGGACACCCGACCAGGCCCGCAAACCCCGATCTCTACCAGCAGCACTGTCATCGCCGCTGGCGTTCACCCATCGCCCGCGGCAACTTTACGCGACACCCACCGTCCTGTGCGGGAGCGTCAACTGTGGTCAGTGAGATGCCCGCTCTTTGGGCATGCGGCGCCGTCTAGTTCGCCTCGCATTTCTGATACTGAGCGTGTTCTCAGGTCAGTCCGCGAGATGGCTGACGGCCACCACGTGGGCAGCCCGGAGCCTCAACAGCATCTCTCCCTCCACGGCGTTGCGCCGGCCAAACTGCTCGGCGCGGGCGTCGCCCATGTACCGTGCCGCGATCCGGATCGCCCACGAGAGCATCTCGTCAAGGTCGGTGCTGATGGCGACCGGTCCGCTGACCGTCACGAACGAGAAGGGCGGGCTCTCGTCATCGACGCAGAGAGATGCCCAGTGGGTTCTGAGTAGTGAGCGTCCCTTGACCGTGTCGGCCCCCGTGTTGAAGACGATGTCGTCGCCGTCGAGTACGAACCAGACCGGCACGACATGCGGGCGACCGTCCAGGCGCGTCGTCGCAAGCTTGCCGGTGCGCGTACCGGCAACGAGAAACTCCCTCCACTCTGTCTCTGTCATCCGCGGCAGATGGCGACTCCTCCCAAGCTGGACAGACTGAATGATAAGCACCTCACGGAACCTCCCTCCAGACTCCCAAGCGCGTCGCGAAGAGTTCCGAATATCAAGGGCTGCTCCCTGCTTTGAGCTTGGCTCGCTTCCAGAGAAAGTCGAGTGCGATGGCGAGTACGATCAGTACGAGGATGGCTGCGAATGTGCTGGGGTCGTTGCGGAGTGTGTCGATGACGAAGAAGATGAGTACGAATCCGGCGGCGGTCACGGCGAGGGCGAGGGCACCAGGCTTGCCTTTGATTTGATCGCGCAGGCGATAGCCGGCGATTCCGACGAGGACGAACACGGAGAGCGAGACTGCGCTTCCGACTGAGGCAATTGCGCTCAGGTCGAACAGGTTGACGAACAGCAAGATCAACACGATGGTGATCACGAGGCCGCCATGTCGTCCAAGACGCGACTGCTGCCCGAAGAGCGGTGGGAACTGGCCGACCTGAGCGAGTGTTCCGGTGAAGCCTTGCGAGGCGTAGAGCGTGGCGTTTACAGAAGATGACGTTGCAAGCAGCGCGGCGATCGTGACGGCCGTGAAGCCGGCGTCGCCGAGTGCGGGCCGGGCTGCCTCGGCTACGGCGGTGGCCCCGTATTTCGTGACCTCTGCGACTGTGAGCGTGCCGAACACTCCGATCGAGATCGCGACGTATAGAGCGGTTGTGCCGCCTAGTGCGGTGTACATTGCACGAGGGAGGTTGCGTTCTGGGTCTGGCAGGTCGCCGGCGGCGAAGCTGATGACTGAGAAGCCCAGGTAGGCGAAGAACGTAAGCGCCACGCTTGAGATGATCGCTCGCAGCGAGGGGTAGCCGGAGGGGGCGAGCAGATGGGGGTTTAGTTCGGTCAGGGTGGCGATGATGAACACCGAGAACACGACGAGCAGTGCGACGACGATCACCGACTGTGCCTTGTCGACTCCCTTCGCGCCGGCGACGTTCAGGGCGGCCATTGCGAGCACGACGCCGCTTGCGAACAGCTTGGGCCAGATCGCGGCAGCTTCGGTGCCGACGAGCAGCGATGTCGCGTAGTCGCCGAAGGACACAGCGACCATTGAGCACACCAGGAGAATGGCTGAGAAGTAGCCGAGCCAGGAGGCGATCCCGACGAGCCGGCCGTTGCCGAATCCCTCCATCAGGTAGGTGAGGATCCCACCGGATGAGGGGTATCTCACGCCGAGCTTCACTACCGCGTAGCCGAGCAGGGCAGAGATGAGTCCGGCGATGAGGAAGGAGACCCATACGGCCGAGCCGGCGATGGCGCCTGCCTCGCCGAGGAGGGCGAAGATCCCGGCGCCGACCATCGCTCCGACGCCGAGAAAGATGGCGCCGCGGACCGTCATCTCCTTCGGGCGCGATGAGTCGTCGCTAGTAGTTACTGCACCCGTGGTGGTCGAGCGGTCGCATTCCGGCGGGTCAGACATTTCGCGCTCGGTTAGGTGACGGTTGGAGAGTCGGTAGCGCTCATATTCGAGGCGACGCATTGGAAGGCGGCGGTCCGCCCCCCGCTGTTCCCGGGCCTCCCGTCCCATCGCTCGGTGAGTCGTCCTTTCGACCGCGGCGAATCAGGGTGATGATCAAGATCGCGCCGCCGACAACGGCAGCGCCGATCAGTGCCCAGGCCCATCCGGGTAGACCGCTCGATTCCGAGGATGGCTCTTTGTTTGCGGCCGCCGCGGCTGCTGCTGCGGCCGCCGCCGCCCCATGGCTCGTGGTCGTGGTCGGGGTCGGGGTCGGGGTGGTGACGGTCTGTGTTTTGACGACAGTGTTCGTCTGTGTCTGGGTGGGTGTAGTCACGGTCGTTTTCTGCGAAGGCTGTGTAACCGTTTTGGTTTGGGTAACCGTCTTGGTCGGGGTGGTGTTTGTGGTGGTGGGAGTCGGTTTTGTGGCTGCGGTCGTCGCGGATTTTGTTTGTGTCGACGCGGTGGCTGTTTGGTTCTGGGAGGGCTGGGTCTCGGTCTTGGCCTGCGTGGCGGTTGGCTTACTGCTGCTGGTGCTCGCGGTGGTGTTATCCGCACGGCTGGAGGCGGTCTGGCTCAGGCTGCTGGCCACGCTCGCTCCGCCGCCTGAGCCACACGCGGCCAGGACAAATAGGGAGAGGCCCAGCACGCCCACCTGAAAAGCCCAGCGCGTCGCGATCTTGTCTGGGCGATTGTGGCGAAGGTTTGTGTGACGGTAGCCTGAGCCGCGACGCAGGCGTTTGTGGGTATGGCTGATCATGGGGTGCCCTCTCTCATGTGACGATCCGTATCTCATGGCTGGTGTTGTTCAGGCGTCGGCCGCCGTCCTCTGTGGCGACGACGATGTCCTCGATGCGAACGCCGAAGCGGCCGGGTAGGTAGATCCCGGGCTCTATCGAGAAGCACATCCCCGGCTTGATCGGATGGGTCTCGCCCTCGATCATGAACGGCGGCTCGTGTGTGGTGATACCGATTCCGTGGCCGACTCGGTGGATGAAATACTCGCCGTAGCCAGCGTCGGTGATCACCTTGCGGGCGGCGCGGTCGATCTCCTGGCATGCGACTCCGGGCCGCACCGCTTCGAAGCCGGCCTGCACGGTCTCATGGCTCGCACTCAAGCCAGTATTCCGTTGCTGCGAACTTGACCGTGTTGCTGCCATCACGACAAATAGTGGCATACCGCATAAAGTGGAAGACTTGTATGACACGATCATGGGCAAGCCTCGCCCTCTTCAAAGAAGGCGAGGCCTGTCGGCTTGCGCTACCAGCGCCGGCCTCGGCGACACACCTGGTAGCGGGCCGAACTGCTTCGTGACGGCGCCTGTACTCGGGCACAAACGCAGCATTCAAGAAAGGATCCGCCGATGTGCCGCTGGCTCGCATACTCAGGGTCTCCGCTCCTTCTCAAGGAAGCGCTGTACGGGCCCGCCAATTCGCTGATACAGCAAAGCTTGCACTCACGGCTCGGTGCGGAGACGACGAACGGTGACGGTTTCGGCGTTGGTTGGTATGGCACGCCGCCGACTCCCGGCGTCTTTCACAGCACCGAGCCGGCATGGAATGACAAGAACCTGCACGAGCTCGCTGACCACATCAGCTCGTCGAACTTCTTCGCTCATATCCGCGCGGCGATCGGTAGCTCCGTGCAGCAGACGAACTGCCATCCGTTCCGCCACGACCGCTGGCTGTTCATGCACAACGGCTACATCAACGAGTTCGCAACGATCAAGCGCGACCTCGTCCTCGCGGTCGATCCATCGCTGTATCCGCGGATCGAAGGACAGACCGACTCCGAGATCCTGTTCTTTTTGTCTCTCACCTTCGGCCTCCAGGACGATCCGCTCGCCGCGGTCGAGCGCGCCGTAGGGCTGGTTGAGGAGGTGGCAGGCCAACATGGGATCGTCAATCCGTTTCAGGGCACGATCGCTACGACCAGGGGTGAGACCATCTGGACATTCCGGTATTCGAGCGAGGGAAAGTCCCGCTCGCTCTTCTACACGACCGACGTGCCGACTTTGCGCAAGCTCTATCCGCAGCGGGAGCTGTACGAGGAGATCTCAGAGGATTCACACATGGTCGTCTCGGAGCCGCTTGGCGACATCCCTGGCGTGTGGCATGAAGTGCCCGAGGCGACCAGCCGGATCGTCGGTCAAGGCCACGACGAGCAGCGGCCATTCCGCCCGAGGACGTCATGATCTCAAAGGCGGTGCGGGTGCCGTGGCGGTCCCGTCTTGCCGCGGTCGTTGCGCTCCTCGCGCCGGTTGTCATGGTTGTGGTGGCCGCGATCGCATTGGCGGGCGACGTGCCCGTCGCCTTGCTGGCGGTCGTGCTGTTGCTGACCTGTAGCGCGTTCATCTGGGTCTCCTTGACCCGTCGCGGTCTGCGGCGAGCGCTCAGCGCTGCGCTGGCCGCACTGAGTGGGGTTGGGCTGATCGTGGTGCTGGTGGCCAACTGGCAGGGGGTGGTCGTGCTCGTTGCGCTGCTCTTGCTGCTGGGTGTTTTCGGGCTTGCCGCGCGCTACGCGCTGGGCCTGGCCGTGGGGACAGCCGCTGCCGGCGTGGTTGGGGCGGTGCTGCCAGTGAACGCTGCCGGATCGGCGGTGCTGATCATCAACTTGAAGTCGGGTGGGGGTAAGGCCGAGCGCTTTGACCTTGCTGCTCAAGCCCGGCAACGGGGCATCGAGCCGGTTGTCCTGCAACCAGGCGATGACCTGCTCGAGCTCGCCGAGAGCGCCGTCGCACGCGGTGCGCAGGTCATCGGGATGGCTGGCGGTGATGGTTCGCAGGCACTCGTTGCGACGGTTGCCGCCAGGCACGACGTTGCCCACGTTTGCATTCCCGCGGGGACTCGAAACCACTTTGCCCTGGACCTCGGCCTTGACCGCGACGACGTCGTGGGTGCGCTGGATGCGTTCACAGACGGCGTCGAGCGGCGCATCGATCTCGCGCAGGTCAACGACCGCGTGTTTGTCAACAACGCCTCGCTCGGCGTGTATGCCAAGGTCGTCCAGTCCGACGCCTATCGCGATGCCAAGCTCGAGACCTGGACTGGCATGCTGCCCGACCTGCTGGGCCCCGATGCGGAGCCGATCGACCTTGAATTCACCGCTCCGAACGGGAGCCGCTGCGACGACGCGCCGCTCGTGCTCGTATCGAACAATCCGTATCGGCTAGCGAGCTTCGCCGGCGCGGGCACGCGCGCACGAATCAACACGGGCCAGCTCGGCGTCCTGGCCGCACGGGTGCGTAGCGCCGCCGACGTGTCAAAGCTCGTCGCGCTCGAGCTGGTCGGTCAGGCGGGCCGCTTTCCGAGTCTCCTGGCGTGGTCGACCAAGGAGTTTGAGGTCCGCTCCACTGGCCCGGTGGAGGTTGGGCTCGACGGCGAGGCGCTCGTGCTCGATCCCCCCTTGCGCTTCGCGTCGCTTCCAGGCGCGCTACGCGTGCGACTGCCTAGCGGAGTCGGTCTACCACCGGCCGCCAGAGCTGCGGCGCTTACTGTGGACAACCTTGGTGCGCTTCTACGGGTGGCGGCTGGCCGGTGAGTCACCCGGCCGCACGACTGGTGCTCGGCCTGGCCGTCTTCGTGCTCCTCGGTTGGGGGATCGGCGAACTCTGGACCTCGGTCGTGGGCTCGGTTGAGCTGAACGCGGTACGCGATGTGGCCGCTCAGCGCACAGCGACGCTCACCGACGTAGTGCGGGTGATTACTTGGGCGGGCAGCGCGTTTCTGCTGGTTCCGCTCGCCCTGATCGCCTGCCTGGCGTTTGCCCAGGCGGGCCTGCGCCGAGAGGCGCTCGCGGTCGCGCTCAGCCTCGGCGGCACGATGCTGATCTCAGACTGGGTCAAGCTGCTCGTGTCACGCCCGCGCCCGCCCGTGGAGCACCTACAGGCGGTTACCGGCTCGAGCTTTCCCTCGGGCCATGCCACGCAAGCGAGCGCCTTCTGGTTCTCGCTGGTGTTTGCAATGCCGGCGGCGGGGGCATCGCCGAAGCTAACCCGCGTGGCTGCCGGCCTTGCACTGTTGATCGTTCTCGCTGTGGCCGCGTCTCGCGTCTACCTGGGCGTCCACTACCCAAGCGACGTGGTCGCCGGCATGCTGCTCGGCACCGGCTGGGCAACCTACGTGTCACGCTGCCTGCGGGAGCCTGAGAGCGTGTCTGAAAGCTCTCAGGTTCGATGACATGAGCAGGCAGGTTTCGACTCAAGTCGAGCGTTGGGTGCCGGGCATTCGCGTCGTTCGAACGTATCGGCGCTCGTGGCTACGAGCGGATCTCGTGGCAGGCGTTGTGTTGGCGGCGATCCTCGTTCCGCAGGGCATGGCCTACGCCGAGCTGGCCGGACTCCCGGCAGCCACCGGTCTCTATACGACGATCGCATGCCTCATCGGCTACGCCCTGTTCGGGCCCTCCAGAGTGCTCGTACTCGGACCCGATTCCTCGATCTCGCCCTTGATCCTCGCTGCCATCACCCCGCTGCTGGTAACCGGAGATCCCGCAAGCGCAATCGCCCTGGCAGGCATGCTTGCCGTCCTCGTGGGACTCACTGAGATCGGCCTTGGACTGGGGAAGCTCGGGTTCGTCGCCGACCTCCTGTCAAAGGAGGTGCAGGTCGGATACATGAACGGCCTTGCAATCACGATCATCGTCGGCCAGCTGCCGAAGCTGTTTGGTTTCTCCACTCATGCCGATTCGTTCCTCGCGGAGCTACGCGCATTCGTAGAGCACCTAGATCAGACGCAAACGACGACCCTCCTCGTCGGCGTCGCTGTGCTCGCCCTCCTGCTGGTGCTCCCCCGCATCACCACCCGGCTGCCTGCGGTACTGGTCGGGGTCGTTGGCGCCACCGTCGCCTCAGCCGTGTTTGGGCTCACCGGCAAAGGCGTGGCCACGGTGGGTGCACTGCCCCAGGGGATTCCCACTCCTACGCTCCCATGGACGAGCGCTGGTGATGTCGTTCCCCTATTCATCGCCGCGGTGGGCATCACGCTCGTGTCCTTGACCGACACGATCGCCACCGCGACGAGCTTCGCGGCTCGGCGCGGTGAAGAGGTCGAGCCCAACCAGGAGATGATCGGCATGGGTGCCGCGAACATCGCCGCAGGACTTTTTCAGGGCTTTGCCATATCGACCAGTGGCTCACGGACAGCGGTAGCCGAACAGTCAAAAGCCAAGAGCCAGCTCACCGGCGTTGTGGGCGCGGCTTTGGTCGCGGTGCTCCTGCTGTTCCTCAACTCATTGCTGGCCGACCTGCCGCAAACGGCACTGGCGGCCGTAGTAATCGTCGCCGCCCTGTCGTTGATGGACGTGAGCATCTTGCGCCGTTACCTGCGCGTTCGCAAGAGCGCGTTCGCGGTGTCCCTTGTCGCAACCGCCGGTGTGATCCTGCTCGGAGTGCTGCAGGGCATCGTCGTCGCCGTCACGCTCGCGATCCTGCTCTTTTTTAGGCGCAACTGGTGGCCTCACGGCGCCGTCTTGGGCAAGCTCGAAGATGACGACGCGTGGCACGACGTTGACACTCATCCAGAGGCAAAGCAGATCCCGGGTGTTGTCGTATACCGCTGGGAGGCGCCGTTGTTCTTTGCCAACGCCGGCGCCTTCCGGCTGCAAATCCGCAAACTCGTCCGTGACCGTAAGCCGCGGTGGGTGGTCCTACAGTGCGAGGCAGTCACCGACGTTGATGTCACCGCCGCCGAGATGCTCGAGCAGCTCGACAACGAGCTCAACGCCGCCGGAACCCATTTGGCGTTCGCGGAGATGCGCAGCCGCCTCCAGGACCTGACCTTGCGCTACGGCCTCCTGGAGACTCTAGATCGCGAGCATTTCTACCCCACGCTTGAGGCTGCTCTCGAGGAGATCCAAGCCAGCGAGTCTCTACCGAGTCGCACATCTGGCGGGTAGACACCGACTTGGGCGTTTGGCCAATTACTACGCGTCCCGGTGCTCCTGCTCGAAGGGGTCCCCCGGGGCGCCTTTGGGCGCTTGCTCCTCGAGACGCTGCTTGACATCGAGCAGCGCCTCGCGCTGTTGCTTGGTCACCGGCGGGAAACGGGGATCGATCTCCATCAGCGTGTCAACCAGCACGGCCGCCGCTCCGACCCGTGCGAACCACTTGCGGTCTGCGGGGATCACATACCACGGCGCCCACTCGGTGCTCGTGTGCGATAGCATCTCCGAGAACGCTCGCTGGTAGTCATCCCAGCACTCACGCTCGTTGACGTCAGCCGCGGAGAACTTCCAGTTGTGGTCGGGAAGGTCGATCCGGCGCAGCAAGCGAGTGCGCTGCTCCTCCTTTGAGATGTTCAAGAACAGCTTGACGATCCTCAGCCCGTTGTCGGTGAGATAGCGCTCCCAGTCGTTTATCTCTCGGTAACGACGCTTCCAGATGTTCCCCGTCCTCGATGTCTTAGGCAGCTTCTGGCGATCCAGATTCTCTGGATGTACGCGCACCACAAGCACCTCCTCGTAGTGGGAGCGATTGAAGATGGCGATCTCGCCGCGCCCCGGGAGACGCCGCGCATAGCGCCAGAGGAAATCGTGATCAAGCTCCTCGGCTGAGGGCACCTTGAAGCTGTGCACCGCCACGCCCTGGGGGTTCACCCCGCTCATCACATGGCGGATCGTCCCATCCTTTCCAGCGGTGTCTAGCGCCTGCAACACGACCAGAACTCCCCACGTATCCTGAGCCGCCAGCCGTGCCTGGTACTCAGACAGCAGTCGCACTCCCTCGGCGAGCAAGGCGACCCCCTCCTTCTTCTTCTTCTTCACGCCTCCCTTGAAGGCAGGGTCGAAGTCCTTGGCGAGGATCACCTTCGACCCGGGCTTCACCAGGAATGGCTCGATGAACTCCGCGACCCGTCTCTGACGCTTGCCGGCCATCCTCAGTCCAACCCCATGCACCAAGCTTACGCCGGTCGATCCAATCTCCCGCATCGCCGGCCCGCAGGATCGGCTACACCCCAGCGGCCAATACGGCCGGTTGCGAGCTGGCGCTTGGCTTGTGCCCATGCCGTCCGGCGCTCGGTGACGACTTCCTACGAGTAGCGCTCGGCGAGAGCGGTTTTGTCGCCGACGTCGCGGCCGAAGGCCATGCAAGCCGTGCTCGCCGTGCAGGAGACTCCCGCGAGAGCACTATCTCCGGACTCGGCCTCGACCCCGCAACGTCGCGTTACGCGCGATGCCGCGCCCCTGCCTACCCGCCGCTCTGCGCGTAACTCACGGCAGCGGCCCTATCGACGCACCCCTTCATCTCAACTATCTGCCCATCGCGGATCGTCACGACCATATAAGCGATCCCCTCGTCCACCGGACGGTCAAGCTGCGCCGGCTGCTCGGGACGGAACGCCACGACCACGCGCGACCCGTCTTGGATGGTCTCCTCGACCGTGCCTCGCAAGCGGCCAGCGAGGTTGCGACTCGTCACGTCGATGATCGCCTTGCGGCCATCGCAGAGCTGCCCGTCCTCCACGCCATACCACTGTGAATCGGGCGCAAGCACTTCGCCCAAGACCTCCGGGCCACCCTGAATCAAGGCATCCCACGCCCGGCGCACCAGCTCAATCTCGGGACTCTCACCCATAGCCGTGATTGTCGCGCATCCACTCGCGGGAAGCTGCGGTCCTTTTGCGGTCCCTTTTCGCGCCCGCTGCGGTCCGTTTGCGGTCTCCAGACCAACGAACAGCCGCGAACACAAGCGAACAGCGTCCCGCGAGACCCAGCGTTTTCGGGGGTTTTCGCCCGTATTCGCTGCTGTTCGCGGTTCTCTAAGGCAATCGGGGCGGCCGGATTTGAACCGGCGACCCCCTGCTCCCAAAGCAGGTGCGCTACCAGGCTGCGCCACGCCCCGATGTTCACTAAGAGTAGTGCCCACTGCTAGGGTCCGCCCCGCCATGGCCGATATCCAACCGCTACGTGCCCTGCACTACGACCAATCGCTGGTCGGCCCGCTGTCAGATGTGACGTCTCCGCCCTACGACGTGATCGACGCCCAGCAGCGCGAGCAACTGCTCCAACGTTCACCTTTCAACGTGGTCGCCGTGGATCTTCCTAAAGGCGAGCCGGATCCGTACGCTGCCGCCGGCGAGCTATGGGAGGCCTGGCAACTGCAGGGCGCGATCGTCCGTGATCCCGAGCCTGCGCTCTGGGCTCACGCACAGACCTACACCGGGCCTGACGGGCAGACGCGCACGCGCAAGGGCTTCTTCTGCCGTGTTCGGATCGAGGGCTACGGGCCTGGCCGGGTGCGCCCGCACGAGCGCACGCATCCGGGGCCCAAGGAGGATCGCCTACGCCTAATGAGGACGACACGCACGAACCTCTCCCCCATCTTCTCTTTGTTCTCGGACCCCACGAACGCCGCCTGGAAGGCACTGGAGCCGACGACCCAAAGCGCCCCCTGGGGCGAGGTCACCGATACGGATGGCACCGTGCACAAGCTCTGGCGCGTGACCGATCCGCTGGCGATCGCGGGCGTACAGCAGGCCACCCGCGACGTCGAGCTGTTGATCGCCGACGGCCACCATCGCTATGAGACGGCTGACACATATGCGCAGGAACTCGGCGGGGATGGCGAGCACCGCTACATGCTGATGTGTCTGGTTGCTCTTGAGGACCCCGGCCTGACCGTGTTCCCCACCCACCGGGTCGTGCGCGGCCTCGATCGCGCGCGCCAAGAGCGCTTGAGAGAAACATTGCGCCGCGACTTCGAGATCGTCGAGGTGCCGCTCGAGCAGCTCGCTCCGCAGCCAGGCTCCGGGCCACTAGAGCTCGGTTACATCGATGCCCACCACCAGCAGCCCTACCGGCTGACGCTCAAGGACCAAACGATCGCCGACGCTGCTCTGCCGAACTCCTCCGAGGCTTATCGCAGCCTGGACACAGGGGTACTGGAGGCCCTGCTTCTCAAGCAGACACTTGGCTTGTCAGACGATGATATCTCGCATTTCAACGGCCTCTTCTATGCGCGCAGCGCCGAGGAGGCCGTCGCGATGGTGCGCTCAGGCGAGTACGACACGGCCTTCCTGATGCGCCCTACGCCTGTCGGGCAAGTGCGAGATATTGCGGCCAGCGGCGAGAATATGCCGCCCAAGTCGACGTTCTTTTACCCGAAGCTACTGACCGGGCTGCTGTTTAACCCCCTTTCGTAGCCCAGTGCCGTCGATACCATGGAAGGAGAGGGTGCTGTGACAACCCGATCGGAAGGTGTTGCAGTGATGAAGGCCAGTGTTAGACGCAATGATTCGGCGTTCAAACACACAGTTCAAGTGCGCGACCATCAGTTGACGGTGGACGAGCCGCTTGAGTCCGGTGGCGAGGACGCAGGTCCCGACCCACAAGAGCTGCTCGCGGTGAGCCTCGCCTCCTGTACGGCGATCACGATGGAGATGTACGCGGCCCGCAAGGGCTGGGACATCGGCAAAGTAGAGGTGGACGTCCAGTACACGCCCGCCGAGCGCGGCTGCCCGACCAAGTTCGACGTTGTGTTGCGACTGCCAGATGATTTGCCCGAGGAGCAGGTGGAGCGCCTGCAGGTGATCGCGGCCAAGTGTCCAGTCCACCGGACACTCGACGGCGAGGTCATGTTCCAGGAGCGTGTCGAACGCACCAGCGTCCCAGTCTGAGAAACTGCTGCGCTCAGATTCAGACGTAGGGCTGGCGCTCGCTCTGCGCGAGGTTCTGCTTGACGCTGCCTCGCATTCCCGACCGCAAGCCGACGAGCAGGTCCCAGCGGCCGTGCTTGTGGCGTTGTACGAGTCTGACGACGGCGAGTTGCGTGTGGTCTTGACCAAGCGCCGCGCGGACCTGCGCCGCCATGCGGGCGAGATCTCTTTTCCGGGAGGGCGTCGCGATCCCGAGGATGAAACGTTGATGGATACCGCCCTGCGCGAGGCCGAAGAGGAGATCGGACTCGCGCGCTCAGAGGTGATGGTGGTCGGCGCGCTGGAGCGCACCTCCACGTTCGTCACCAACTACGCGATCCATCCTTTCGTTGGACTACTGAAGGGCCCCCATCCATGGCGCGCCTCGGAGCTCGAGGTCGATACTGTGCTCGAGCCGACGCTGCGCGACGTTCGCGCTGGACGGACGCGTACACGCCTCGAACGGCGCGGTATCTCCTTCGAGACCGACGCCTACGTATTCGAGGAGCAACTCGTGTGGGGTGCGACGGCACGCATCCTCGAGGGACTGCTGGGACAAGTGGGCCCGTTGCTGGACCGCCGCGCCAACGAATGACGCGGCGGTCCATCCACGAGCCCAGAGGGGTGGACTCGAAGTTTGGCCCTAAGCTCCCGTCGCGACGGGGACACCTACCAGGCTTCCCCACTCCGTCCAGGAGCCGTCGTAGTTCTTGACATGCTCGGAGCCAAGTAGCTCGTGTAGAACGAACCAGGTGTGTGCCGAGCGCTCACCGATACGGCAGTAGGCGATTATGTCCTTGCCGTCGAGCATCCCCTTGGAACCGTAGAGCTCACGCAGTTGCTCGGCGCTCTTGAAGGTGCCGTCCTCGTTGACAGCTTGTGCCCAGGGAATCGAAGCCGCTCCCGGAATATGGCCCGCGCGTTGGGCACCCTCCTGCTCATAGCCGCTCGGCGAGATGATCTCACCGGCGAACTCGGCTGGTGAGCGCACGTCAACGAGGTTGACCGAGTCGCCGACCGCGACAAGCACCTCCTCGCGTCGCGCTCTGATCGCCTCGTCGCCTGCCTTGGCCACAAATGTGGCTGGGTCGTGGCCGGGCGCGTCTGTCGTGATTGGCCGTCCGTCGGCGATCCACTTTTCGCGTGGTCCGTCGAGCAATAGCACCATGTCGTGGCCGTAGTACTTCAAATACCAGTAGGTATATGCAGCAAACCAATTATTGCGATCGCCGTAGAGCACGATCGTATGGGCGCTTGAGATTCCGTTGCGCGAAAACAGCGCACCGAAGTCCTCGGGGCCAAGGAAATCGCGCTTGACGGGATCCTGTAGGTCCTGCTTCCAGTCAAACCCAACAGCACCGGGAATGTGGGCCTCAGCGTAGAGCTGAGGGTTCTCATCGACCTCGACGATGCGGATATCGCTGTCGCCAAGATGCTTCTCAAGCCAGGTAGCGTCGACGAGCACGTTCTTTGAGTATCCGGACAAATCGTCTGTCCTCCTGTGTAGAAGCTCATCGTCAAAAGCCGATCGGCTTTTGGGTATATAGAGGAGGATAGCGCGCTTGCGTGTCGATCTAGCGACCTTCCAACAGGCCCCCGATCGCGGCCAGCGCCTGCGCCAACCAAACGTCTATATCGAGCGGATCCACCGTCAGCAATGCCACGGGGATTGAGTTGAGCCGCGCCGTCTCTGACACGATTCGCTCGCCGTCTGAGAGCACCTGGGCGTGCACAGCTGTGCCTCCAGCCTCATACACAAAGCCACGTAGCGTGCTGTCAATCGCGTCACCAAGGAAGCGCTCCAGACGCGGCCCGTGCAGCGCACGCGCCAACTCTGGATCCTCGACGTCGGCAAGCAACCAGCAGGCCACCGTGACGTGCTCGAGCGCGCCACACAGCGTTGCAAGCCGCTCCGGCGTGCCGAGCAGGCACTCGCCCCCGACAGCCTCGATCGCTCTCGCCCTGACGGGGTCGCTCGTCGTAGCTCGCACCGCATGGCTGTCGGCGAGCAGCGCCTCGACAAGGCGCAAGCCCCTATCTGCGCCCTCCACAATCAGGACTCTCGCCACCCGGCAATCCTATGCCCCACGCATTTGGACGCCGCGGCCGGTGGGGGACCGCGGCGCCCGGGTTGAGGAGAGCGGCACGTCTTATGGCAGCAGGGAATATGTGCGAGACGTCGTGGGAGAGGTTGGATACAACGCCCCGCGGCCCCTGTGCGATCGTGCTGAGTCACTCACGCTCTTGCGATTGCTCGTTGCCGCCTAGCGGCGGAGAGTCCTTCTCCCCGTCAACTTGTCAGCAAGAGAACACAACGTATGTAAACATAACTGAGGGGATATGTCAAGGGCGTTCTTTTTGTGGGATCCATACCGCCTAGCCCCGGCGGCACACGTCCGCTCAGACCCTCCTGCAAGCATGCTCCAATACCATCCGAGCCGATGCCCGAACGACCCCCCAGCGACGACGTTGTGACGATGGACAAGATCGTGGCGCTGTGCAAGCGCCGCGGCTTCATATTCCCTTCCTCAGAGATCTACGGCGGCGTCGGCTCGACCTACGACTTCGGCCACTATGGCGTGCTGCTCAAGGGCAACGTCAAGAGCGAGTGGTGGCGCGCGATGGTGGGCCAGCGCGATGACATCGTGGCGCTCGACTCGGCGATCCTGCAGCACCCACGCGTGTGGGAGGCCTCAGGCCACCTCGCCGGCTTCACCGACCCGCTCGTTGACTGCAAGACCTGCGGGCAGCGCTTCCGCGCCGATCACCTTGGTGATCTGCCCTGTGGGCGCAAGCCCTCCAAGCATCCGGGCGAGACCGACGAGTGCGATCTGACCGAGGCGCGCGACTTCAACCTGATGTTCGAGACGACGATCGGCCCCGTGAAGGAGTCCGGCTCGGTCGCCTATCTGCGCCCGGAGACCGCGCAGGGGATCTTCATCAATTTCAAGAACGTCTTGCAGTTCTCGCGCAAGAAGCCGCCCTTCGGGATCGCGCAGGTGGGCAAGTCGTTTCGCAACGAGATCACCCCCGGCAACTTCATCTTCCGCACACGCGAGTTCGAGCAGATGGAGATGGAGTTCTTCACGCCGCCAGCTGAGGCGCAGAAGTGGTTCGAGCATTGGCTCTCCGAGCGAATGAATTGGTACACCAAGCTCGGCCTGCGCTCCGACCACCTGCGCCTGCGCGCGCACGACCCCGACGAGCTGTCGCACTACTCCTCGGGGACCAGCGACGTGGAGTATCTGTTCCCGATCGGCTGGTCGGAGCTCGAGGGGATCGCCAACCGCGGCGACTTCGACCTTAAACAACACGCGGAGTTCTCGGGCGAGAAGCTCGAGTACTTCGATCCGCAGAGCGGCGAGCGCTATATACCCCACGTGATCGAGCCGGCCGCGGGCGCCGACCGGGCCACGCTTGCGTTCCTGGTGGATGCTTACGACGAGGAAGTCGTACAGAGCGCGAGCGCCGAGGACGGATCAGCGGAGATGAGCGGCAAGCCGCAGGAAACCCGCACCGTGCTGCGCCTTCACCCGCGCCTGGCGCCCGTGAAGGTGGCAGTGATGCCGCTCGTCAAGAAGGACGGCCAACCGGAGCTTGCGCGCGAGATCTACGAGGACCTGCGCGGACGCATGCAGAGCGAGTACGACGAGGGCGGCTCGATCGGCAAGCGCTATCGCAGACAGGACGAGATCGGCACCCCCTGGGGCGTGACGATCGACCACCAGTCGATCGAGGACGGGACCGTCACACTGCGAGACCGCGATTCGCTGGCCCAGGACCGCATCAAGATCGATGAGCTACCAGGCGAGCTCGAAAGGCGCCTGGCGGCGCCGTGGCAAACACCCAAGTTGAACGCATAAGGAGAGAGATGGACTTCGACCTGACCGACGAGCAAGAGCTGATCCGCAGCACCGCGCGCGAGTTCACCGACAAGGAGATCGTGGAGCAAGCCAAGCAGAACGCGCGCAACCACCATTTCGACCTGGAGATCGTGAAGAAGATCGCCGACCAGGGCTATTTGGGTGCGATCGTGCCACGCGAGTATGGGGGAGCGGGTCTCGATTACATCTCCTACGGGCTGGTCGTGGAGGAGATCGGCCGGGGCTGCTCGTCGGTGCGCACCGTCATCTCTGTGCAAACCTCGCTGGTGTGCAGCGCGATCCTCAAATGGGGGACCGAGGAGCAGAAGCAGCACTACCTGCCGAAGCTGTGCTCGGGCGAGTGGCTCGGCTGCTTCGGCCTCACCGAGCCCGACACCGGCTCGGACGCCGCCAAACAGCGCACGCGCGCGAAGAAGACCGACAAAGGCTGGGTGATCAACGGCGCGAAGATGTGGATCTCGATGGGCAACTACGCGAAGGTGGCGCTGATCTTTGCCCAGACCGACCCCGAGTTGGGCCACAGGGGGCTGGCGTGCTTCATGGTCGACACCGACCAGCCCGGCTACCAGCCGAGCACGATCGAGCACAAGATGGGCTTGCACGCCTCCGACACGGCCTCGATCGCGCTTGAAGACGTGGAGGTCTCAGACGATCAGATGCTTGGAGAAATAGGCGACGGCTTCAAGGTGGCGATGTCCTCGCTCGACTCCGGGCGCTACTCGGTGGCAGCCGGCTGCGTGGGGATCTGTCAAGGGTGCGTCGAGGAGTCGGTCAAATACGCCAAGGAGCGCGAGCAGTTCGGCAAACCGATTGCGAGCTTCCAGCTCGTGCAGGCGATGATCGCCGACATGGTCCTAAAGACCGACGCTTCGCGCATGCTTGTGTGGCGCGCAGGCTTCCTCAAGGACAAGGGCCGCCCCAATACGCTTGAGACATCAGTAGCGAAGCTGCACGCAACCGAGGCCGCGGTGGAGTGCTCCAACACGGCGATCCAAGTGCACGGCGGTGCGGGCTATGTGGACGATCATCCCGTCGAGCGCTACTTCCGCGACGTGCGCGTCACCACCCTGTATGAGGGAACTTCCCAGATCCAGAAGCTGATCATCGGCCGCGCGATGACCGGCATCAACGCGCTCGTGCCTTCCTGAAGGGAGCTTCGATGCCCATCATCCACCAACCCATGCTCATGGTCTCCTGTTCAGGAGACCATGATGCACATGGAGGCTGAGGTTTTGGAGGGATTGGATGGGCGTGCCGCTGGTGTCATAGGGGTTGTTGGCGCCGGCACGATGGGCAGTGGTATCGCCCAGCTTGCTTGTAAGGCAGGTGCCCGCACGCTCCTGCACGATCCCATCCCCGCGGCGCTTGAACGCGGTACGGGGGGCGTGCTGAAGGGTCTGGAAAAGGAAGCCGGGAAGGGAAAGCTGACGCCCCAGCAGGCCCGTGAGGCCGGCGAGCGCCTGGAGCCCGTGCAGCAACTGGAGCTGCTCAGCTCGTGCGAATTGGTGATCGAGGCGGCCCCGGAGCGGCTCGATGTCAAGCACGAGCTGTACGGACGCCTGTCGGAGATCGTCAAAGACGACTGCGTCCTTGCGAGCAACACCTCCTCGCTGCCGATTACCGCGGTGGCGGCTGGGGCCACGCATCCCGAGCGCGTGGTGGGCATGCACTTCTTCAACCCGGCGCCGCTGATGCGGCTGCTCGAGGTCATCCCCGGTCTCCTCTCCGACGAGCGTGCATTGGCGATCGCACATGCGACCGGCCTCGCGATGGGCAAGGACGTGATCCGCGCAGCCGACGTGCCCGGCTTCATCGTGAACCGCTGCAACCGCCCGTTTGGCCTGGAGGCGCTGCGTCTGTTGCAAGAGCGGATCGCAGACATCGAGACGATCGACCGCATCGTGCGCCTCGGAGGCGGCTTTCGCATGGGGCCGTTCGAGCTGAGCGACCTTGTAGGCGTCGATACCGGCTTCGACGTCTCAAAGAGCTTTTACGAGCTGAGCTTCGGCGAGCCACGCTGGCGACCCTCGCCGATCCAAGCGCGCCAGGTGGCGGCCGGACTACACGGGCGCAAGACGGGCCGCGGCTACTACGACTACAGCGGAGAGGGTCCGCATCGGCCCGCCGACCCAGACCCGCCCGCGGGCGGAGGCGACGCGCTCGTGACAGGTAGCGGCCCCGTGGCCGATGCGCTGCGCGCGCTCGCCCCCGGCCACGGTGGCCCTGAGATCGCGGTGAACGGGCTCAGCGGCACCGTAGACGGCGAGCCCTTCTACGCGATCGTGCCGCTCGCACTGGTTGAGGTCACTGGCGAGACGGGCGAGCAGGCCTTCAGGGGTCTTGGCCTGCACACCGAGCGTGTGCTACCCGCCCCTGCGGGCGTGCTCGCAAGGATTGTGTGTCAGGTGATCAACGAGTCGGCGTTCGCACTCGGCGAAGGCGTCGGCTCGACCGATGACATCGACACCGGCATGATGCTCGGCCTCAGCCATCCGCGCGGCCCATTCGCGTGGATGCGGGAGATCGGTCCGGCCTACGTGCTCAGCACAATCGAAGCATTGGGGGATGAGTATCGCGAGGAGCGCTACCGCCCAGCCCCCGCCCTGCGTCGCCTCGCAGCAGAGGCCGACTGACCCCGACGTGCGCGGAGCCCACCTCCTCGGCCCCGAATTTCGTTGCTTTACAGCCGAAAGTCCGCTGATCGCGATGGCCTCTACCGCCGGCGTCGATTCTCAAGAGGTCGCATCGGCGACCGGTGCCGGTGCCGCCCACTGGGCCTCGGCCAAGTCCCCGACGGGCATCCCCTCGGGTGTGGGCACCTCGGGCGTGTCGCGCAGATACCACTCGGCGTCTAGCGCCGCCTGACAGCCCGAGCCGGCCGCGGTGATCGCCTGACGGTACGTGTGATCGACAAGATCGCCGGCGGCAAACACGCCAGGCCTGTTAGTGCGAGTGGAACGACCTTCAACCTTCACATATCCATTCTCGTCAAGCTCGATCTGACCGTCCACTAGCGATGATTGCGGCTCGTGGCCGACAGCGATAAACGCACCGGTGATCGGTATCTCGCGAAGCTCGCCGTTCTCTGTATTGACGAGCTTGGCAATACTCAAGGCGCCATTCGCGCCAGGCTCGAAGCGCTCGACGGCGTAGGGCGTCAGCAACTCGATGTTCGACTGCTCGCGCGCCCGCTCCAGCATGATCTTCGAAGCGCGAAACTCCTTGCGACGGTGCACCACGGTGACCTTGGCAGCAAACTTCGACAGGAAGATAGCCTCCTCCATCGCGGAGTCCCCGCCTCCGACGATCACGGTCTGAGCGTCCTTGAAGAAGGCAGCGTCACACGTGGCGCAATAGGAGACACCGCGGCCGCTCAGCTCATCCTCGCCGGGCACGCAGAGCTTCTTGTGCTCGGCTCCCATCGCGAGGATCACGGTGCGTGCACGATGCTCTGTGTCGCCAACCCAGACGCTATGTACTCCGCCTGACTCATTGGCAAGCTCCACGCGCTCTACCTGATCGGTCTCCAGCGTCGCACCGAAACGCTCGGCCTGCTCGCGCAGCTTCATCATCAAATCGGGGCCCATGATGCCCTGGGGGAACCCCGGATAGTTCTCGACATCGGTTGTCTGCTGCAGTAGACCGCCCCATGCGAATCCCTCAACCACGAGCGGCGAGAGGTTGGCACGCGAGGTGTACAGCGCCGCCGCATATCCGGCGGGTCCACTGCCGATGATGATCGTGTTCTCGACATCCGCCATCTCGCTAACTCCCGTCTCCTAGCTCGTTTCTCGCTCGCGTCCGCGAGCGCCGTCATCTCAAGGTAGCCAATCCAGCGATAGGCGCTCGTGTACTTCACGCTCGTCAAGGCAAGACTGGCAACCACTTTACTTTGTAAAGTATAGCGCGTTTACTAGGCGTGAAGCGGTCCAACCGTCTCGATCGGCTTCGCTAGGGTCGGCTTGGGAGCCTCTTGCTCGCTGCGCCAGCGCGCCACTGTGCGACGCAGCTGGAAATAGGCGATCGCACCCGGGACAGTAGGCAGCCAGAAGGAGATCGCGCGGTAGGCGAGAACCGCGAGCACTGCTTGATCGAGGTTAACGCCGAAGGCCGCGAAGGCGCCGATCATGCCGCCCTCGACGCCTCCGAGCCCCCCGGCAGCGGCAACAGATTGCCGACCATGCCAAGGAAGTAAGCCATCAAGATGACAGTGAATGGCGGCGCGGAGCCGAATGCGTGAAAGCAAGCCCAAAGCACGCAGATATCAAAGCCCCACCAAGCCGGCGCTCCCAGCAGCCCGGGGTCGCGCTCGCGTACCAGCCCGATCGCCGTGCGCACACCGCTTGCCGCCAGCGCGGGCACGGTCACCGCACTTGCCAGCCAGCGCTCCAGACGACCCGAGCCGGCGGCCCAGCGAGCCAAACGCCGCTCGATGTCGCCTGGCAGCAGCGCCATCGCACCTGCCACGGCGAACAGCAGGGCAGCCACGACGGCCGGCACGATCGTCAGCGCAAACGAGCCTTCACCGGGAAGCAGGCCAACACCCATGCCAAGTCCGTCAAGCAATACGGCGCCGGCGTAAACCACGTACAGCAGCACCATGAAGGCAACCATGCGACACGCCACCAGCCGCGCCTCCATCCCCGAGCGGCGCAGGGCCCAAGCGGTAAGCGCGATGCCGCCAGCGCCAGCGGCAGCGAACAAGCGGGTGGCCGCCAATCCAGCCATCGTGATCTGGTAGCTCTCAGACCAGCCGATCGGGCTGGGATCGCGCACGAAGACGGCCCGGAAAAGCACGACGTAGCCCCCGAACGAGCAGATCTCAAGCAGCACCCCGATAGCGATCCACCAGGTGTCGCCACTCTCAATGCGATGAGCAGTGCTGCTGAAACCAGTGAGCTTGGGCAGCACGAAATACAGGAACGCCACCGCCGAGAGGACAAATACACCGAAGGCGACCGCGCTGCGCCGCGTAACTGGCACGCGTGGCATCTGCTCGTCGCCACTACCTCCATCGAGCGCGGCGGGATCTGTCGGCGCCGATACATCTTCGTTTTCAACGACCTTGCCAACAGCCGCCGCGCCATCTGGCACCACGACAGCCTCCTCCTGGTTGCCGGCGGCGGGTTCGCGCTCAGAGGAATCTGCTGCGTTCATCTCATCTCCCCGC
This sequence comes from uncultured Solirubrobacterales bacterium, assembly GCA_963757995.1. GTDB lineage: Bacteria > Actinomycetota > Thermoleophilia > Solirubrobacterales > Solirubrobacteraceae > Palsa-744. The sequence goes on along the minus strand of CAVWTS010000017.1, from coordinate 401,347 downwards.
AGGCTCATGTCGCATCATGTGCCAGGGCCTGGATAGCCGCCACCGCCGCACCGAAGCGTCGTAGCCCGGGACTTGCCTGTGGGCCCAAGCGGCGTACCGTCGTCGTCAGCGCTGCCCCGGCGATCAAGTCGACGACGTAGTGCTCACCGAGGTACACGAGCGCGAAGCCAAGCGTCGCGGTATATCCCCAGGCCAGGGCGCCGGCAACCGGCCCAGTCTCTGCGAGCAGCTGGGCGGCCATCATCGATGTGGCGAAGTGCAACGAGGGCATCGCGGCCAATGGATTGCCTCCAAGCACACTGTAAAGGGGCCCCCAGCCGTCTTTCCAAAAAAACTCGCCATATTCCACCATCATGCGCCTGACCGCTATGTCATTGGCACCGGTTGATGCCGTCGTTGTGGCCCCCACAGCAACATCGTGTGGGGCGCCATTCGTGCTCGACGCACCGAGCAGACGACCGTTGAAATGCCGGCCGCGACCGGCATGCGCTGCCGCATACCACGGCGGTGCGGTGGGCAGGATCCAGTAGACCATCGCGCCGAGGTCGAACACTGCGTAGGTCATCACTGCGGAGCTATCGAAGCGGGGGCGATGACGCAACATGATGTAGACGAGCGTTCCGTGCGGGACCAGGAACCAAAGCCAGTGCGCCCAGACAAGCACGCGGTCACCGAACCGCCACTGCCCACGGGCGAGCCTGCGCTGCAAGCGCACGGTCGGCAACTGGCCCAACCCGAGCACACGGTCGACGGCGATCGGGTAGTCGATGAGTACCCGTCGCTCCTGGGCGTTCTCGTCGTCGTGAGGAGCCTTGTAGGCAGCCAGATAGGCCCACATCTGCAGAGCGCAAACCGCAACGTCACGCGTGCGCGAGCGGCGTACCGCCACACATAGGCCGATCGGAGCGGCAAACGCTACCGTCTGAGCCACGATCGGTGGCGTCGATAGGCGCTTGCGCAGAAGCGGCGCCATCGCGCCCGCGGCCACCAGACCCCAGGCGGCTGTCCTGATGGCCTTCGACCCCCGCACGGGGCGAGGAGTATATGACCCTCCTCGGCAGTTCCCGCTGCGCCGGGCACAATCGGCGGATTTCTCGGTATGCCTTGCGCGCGCAAGGGGCATCGCCGCTTTTAGCGCTATGCCGCCGTACCGGCCTGAACCTCTGCCGCCTCCGTCTCCACTCCTGCGGCCGTTGCCTCTACCTCAGCCGCCTTTGTCTCGCCCCCCGCTGTCCCGGTCTGCACTCCCACCGTCGTGGCTTCAGCTCGCTCACGCATGTGCTCCCTTGCCTGCGCAACCAACGCACCGACGACACGGCTAGTCTCATCGGCCTCGGGGTGCCATTGCACGCCGAGCACGAACCGTCGATCGGGCATCTCGATCGCCTCGGGCAGACCGTCCATCGTCGAGGTGCCGCTGATTTGAAGCCCTTCCCCCAAACGGTCTACGCCCTGATGATGGTGGGACTTGGTGGCGTGGTGGGTCTCTCCGGCGGCGCAGGCGGCAAGCGATCCTTCAACCAAATCGACGTCGTGGTCGGCGCCATCGAAGGTGCCTGGCTCGCGCAGGTGTTCGTGATGTCCGAAGCGCTCTGGCAAGTGCTGCAGCAGCGTGCCGCCGTAGGCCACGTTGATCAGTTGCATGCCACGACAGATGCCGAGCACCGGCAGTTCGCGCTCAATCGCCGCACGCACCAGCGCGATCTCGAAACGGTCTCGCTCGGGCACGGTGTCGAGCGTCTCTGGATGACGCTGTGCCCCGTAGCTTCCCGGGTCGATGTCCGCACCGCCTGCCATCACGAGGCCGTCGAGCAAATCGAGCGCTTCCTCGGGGCTTGTGAGCAATAGCTCGTCGGGAGGCAGCATCACGACAAGCGCGCCGGCACGCTGCACCGCCTCCACATAGCTGCGCGAGAGCAGAACAGCCTGCTGGTCCCACATGCCCCAACGAGCCCGCTCGAGCACCGTGCATATGCCAATCACAGGTCTGCCCATCTCTACACACCATAAACTCCCGCGACGATGCAACTGGACACAGTCAACCTGACACTCCTCGACGGTGCGGCGACGATCGAGCTGAACCGGCCACAGGCCCTTAACGCATGGAACAAGCAGCTGGGCGAGGACCTACTGGCGGCGCTCAGTCAAGCGGCCACTGACGACGCCATCCGCGCGGTTCGTATCACCGGCGCCGGGCGGGCCTTCTCCTCAGGCGCAGATCTGCGCGACATCAGCGGGGACGATTTGACGCCGGAGGGGCGCCCCAACGTCTACGGGGTGCTCACCGAGCGATACCACCCGATCATGTATGCCATCCGCGAGATGGAAAAGCCCGTAGTGGCAGCGGTGAACGGCGGCGCGGTCGGCATCGGCTGTTCGCTAGCGCTCTGCTGCGACCTGGTGTTGGCAGCGCAGAGCGCCTACTTCCTGCTCGCCTTCGTCAACATCGGACTGGTGCCCGACGGGGGTTCCTCGCTGTTTGTGCCGACGCGCGTTGGAATGGCACGAGCCGCGGAGATGGCAATGCTGGGCGAGCGCGTGACCGCCGCGCAGGCGCTCGATTGGGGACTCATAAACCGCGTCTTTGCCGACGAGGCCCTCGCGCCGGAGAGCGCCACCCTGACGGCACGACTGGCGGCCGGTCCGACACGCTCCTATGCCGCGAGCAAGCGCCAGCTCAACAAGCAGCTGTACTCCAACATGCCCGAGCAGCTCGAGCTGGAGGCCAAACTTCAGCAGGAGATGGCTGGCAGCGACGACTTCATCGAGGGCGTAAGCGCCTTTCTTGCCAAGCGTCCAGCCGACTTCCGCGGACGTTGACGCGCGTTCCGTCCGCGCCTGAATAGAATCACGGCCGCGTTGAGCCACCTGCTTGCCACACCCCTCGCGTTCTTCACCCCCCAATCGGGCGGGTCGTCCAACGCTGACCAGATCGACAGTCTTTACAAGATCACGCTGTATGTAGCGCTCGTGATCTTCGTGTTGGTCGAGGGCGCGCTCGGCTACGCCCTATTCCGCTTCCGCTCGCGGAAGGGCGCCGTGGCTGCCCAGATCCATGGCAATACGCGCCTTGAGATCGGCTGGACCGTCGGCGCCGCTGTGATCCTGTTGGCTTTGGCCGGGCTCACGTTTGCCAAGCTGTCCTCGATCCAGAATCCAGTCAACTCGAGCCCCGAAGGCGAACATCTCGTCAGCGACAGCTCGCGGTTGTATGCGAGTGCCCAGCAAAAGCTGCCTCCGAGCGGCAAGTCGCTGAAAATCACGGTGGTGGGCCGCCAGTTCGTGTGGCAGTACATCTACCCGGGTACAACCGAAGCCGACGGCCTCGGCGCCCCATATTCCTACCAGCAGATGGTTGTGCCTACGAAAACCACGGTGACGCTCAACATCGTCTCCGCCGACGTGGTCCACTCCTGGTGGGTGCCTCAGCTCGGGGGCAAGTTCCAGGCGGTACCCGGCTACCACAACTACACCTGGTTCAAGGTCGAAAAACCTGGTGTTTTCCGCGGTCAGTGCGCGCTCATCTGCGGACGCGGGCACGCGCGCATGACCGCTACGGTCAAGGCCGTTCCGCCGGCACAGTTCGAAGCGTGGCTGGCCTACCAGAAGAAGCAGCTCGCCGAAGCCAACGCAGCGGCCGCGGTGGCACGCGCGAAGCTCGGCAAGCAGGTCGGCGCCGGACAGGTCCAGAACCCGTGATGCGTACTCTCCCCCGAATCTCCGACTCCGGAAACTAGGAGCCCAGCCAGATGGCCACCTACGCAGCCCCGATCCCGCAAGTAGTCGCGCATGACGTCAAGCCCGAGCCGAAAGGCTGGGCGAGCTGGATCACGACGACCGATCACAAGCGCATCGGGATCATGTACATGGTCACGACCTTCGCCTTCTTCATCCTCGGCGGCGTCGAGGCTCTGCTGATCCGCCTGCAGTTGGGCGTGCCCAACAACACGCTGGTCTCCCCGCAGATCTACAACCAGCTATTCACGATGCACGGGACGACGATGATCTTCCTGTTCGTCGTGCCGATGATGGCCGGCCTCGCCAACTACTTCGTGCCGTTGATGGTGGGTGCGCGCGATATGGCCTATCCACGCCTGAACGCGCTCTCCTATTGGCTACTGCTGGCCGGTGGGATCGTCTTCTATGCCTCGATCTTCTGGAACCCGCCCGAAGCGGGCTGGACGAGCTACGTGCCGCTGTCCAGCATCACCTACTCGCCTGGGGGCGGACAGGACGCGTGGATCTATCTGATCCACCTCACCGGCCTGTCATCGATCCTCGGCGCGATGAACTTCTATGTGACGATCGCCAACATGCGTGCTCGCGGAATGTCCTGGGGCCGTTTGCCGCTGTTCATCTGGGCGATCCTGACCTACTCGATCCTGATCATCTTCGCGATGCCAGTGATCGCCGGAGCGGTCACGATGCTATTGACCGACAGGCACTTCGGCACGCACTTCTTCGATCCCGCCAACGGCGGCTCGGCGCTCTTGTGGCAGAACTTGTTCTGGTTCTTCGGGCATCCCGAGGTCTACATCATGGTGTTGCCGGGCTTCGGCATCGTCTCGGAGATCCTGCCTGTATTCGCGCGCAAGCCAATCTTCGGCTACAAGGCGATCGCGGCATCGACCGTTGCGATCGCGTTCCTCGGCTTCTTGACCTGGGCGCATCACATGTTCACGGCACCGATCCCAGAGGCGCTGCTGATCTTCGTGATGATGAGCTCGTTCTTGATCGCGGTGCCGACAGGCGTGAAGATCTTCAATTGGATCGCCACGTTGTGGCATGGCACGATCGAATTCAAGACGCCGCTGCTGTTCAGCGCCGGTTTCATCGCGCTGTTCATGATCGGTGGTATCTCCGGCGTGTTCCTGGCCGTCTTCCCGGTCGATTGGCAGCTGAACGAAACCTACTTCGTCGTAGCTCACATCCACTTCGTGTTGATGGGCGGAGCCGTGTTCACGATCTTCGCCGGGATCTACTTCTGGTTCCCGAAGATCAGCGGCAGGATGCTCAGTGAGAGCCTCGGCAAGCTGAGCTTCTGGCTGATGTTCGTCGGCTTCCTGATGACCTTCCTGATCCAGCACGTGATCGGCCTCGACGGGATGCCAAGACGCGTGTATGAGTACGACAATGTCGGCAACCTCGCGCTCTACAACCTGATCTCGACGATCGGCTCGTTCGTGCTCGCCTCCGGTGTGCTTGTGACCATTATCAACGTCACGCGCAGCCTCAAGCACGGCGCGATCGCTGGCCCAGACCCGTGGAAGGCAAATTCGCTGGAGTGGTTCACGACATCGCCCCCACCGACTAACAACTTCGACGTGATTCCGCTAGTACGCTCTTACGAGCCGATGAAGGACATCCGCCGCGAGATCGAGCAGCGCACCTCTGCCGTGCCGGCCCCCGGAGGCGCCACCGTGCCCGCCGGGGCCACGCAAGTCGGGGTCTAGCGTCGTGAGCCGTAGCGGCTTGACGCAGTCGCTGGAAGCGCCCGCTCTCCCCGCACCCTCACGCACACGCCAGCTGCTCTCGGATTACCTCGAGCTGACAAAGCCGAAGGTGCAGTCGCTGCTGCTGCTGACGACGATCACAACGATGCTCGTCGCCGGAGATCCATCGGTGGCGCTGATCGCACTGACCTGCCTCGGCGGTTATCTCTCCGCCGGTGGCGCCGGCGCCGTCAACCACTGGTTCGACCGTGACATCGACGCGAGCATGGCGCGCACCGCCAACCGACCTGTGCCGTCGGGGCGCGTGCCCCCGACAGCGGCGCTCACATTCGGCTGCACGCTGGCGGCACTGTCCTTCCTGGAGCTGTCGCTGACGGTCAACGTGCTTGCGGCGAGTCTCTCGTTTGCCGGCTTCCTCGGCTATGTGCTCGTCTACACGATGTGGCTGAAGCGGCGTACGCCCCAGAACATCGTGATCGGCGGAGCGGCAGGCGCGGTCCCGCCGCTTGTCGCGTGGGCCGCTGTAACAGGCTCTGTTAACGGGATCGCCGTGCTGCTGTTTTTCATCGTGTTCTTCTGGACGCCGCCGCACTTTTGGGCGCTGTCGCTGCTGATGAAGGACGAGTACGAGAAGGTGGGAGTGCCGATGCTGCCAGTCGTGCGCGGTGAAGCCGAGACACGCAGGCAGATCCTGCTCTATACCGTGCTGCTGTACGCGGTCACACAGCTGCCTTTCTGTGCCGGCGGCTTCGGTGGGATCTATCTGACCGCCTCGCTGATCCTCGGGCTTGGCTTTATCGCCGGCGCCGTGCGGCTCTATCGACGCGCCGATCGGCGCAGCGCGCTGCAGCTCTACCTGTTCTCGCTGGCCTACCTGGCGCTGCTGTTCTGCGCCATGGTCGTCGACGTAAAGCTCTGAGAGCGCCGGCCTTTCGCGGCCCCTAGGTGGCAGTCGCGGACCGAACACGATGTTCGTTGCCGCAGGTCGGCTTGAGACGCGCTGAGCGCGATGCTCGTCGCCACGAAGTTGTAATCTTCACGTCCTCATGGATCGTCGCCTTGCCAAGAAGAACATTCGTGCGGGCCTGATTGTGGCCGGCATCTGCATGTTCATGTTCGGGCTGACGTTTATCGTCGCGGCGGCATACCTCTCGTGAGCCCACTCGATCCCGAGATCCCACCGACCGGCGAGGAGATCCATCTTCCTGGGCCGACGATCCTGCCACTGTTGACCGCGGCAGGCATAACGCTCGCGGTGATCGGCATCACGCTCAGCAAGATCCTCCTGGTCGCGGGCGTGATCCTTACGATCGTATGCGTAGTCCGTTGGATTATGGACACGCGCCGCGAAATCGACGAGCTCCCGCTCGACCACCATCACTGACTCGCTGTAGCGCCAGGTGAGGCGCCGCGCGCGGGTGGATGGGATTCCCAGTCCACGCGCGGCCCCGATGAAGGTCATGATGCCTACCCCTAAAGGCACTCGACCTTCCCTGCTCACCCCACGGCTGCGCTTGCCGGGACAGGGCAGATAGCCCCCTCATCTGTCCAGCAGCGCACGACGTCACGCACAGAGAGGATCCCCATTGTCTCTCCATGCTCGACGACGATCAGATGGCGAAAGCCGCCACGAACCATCGTGGCGGCGGCCTCCTCCAAAGACCAGGACGGCTCGGCAAAGACGACGTCGCGGGTCAGATGGTCGGCCACGAGCTCGAGCTCTGGACTCTGCTCCGCGCCAACGGAGGCGAGCACATCGCGCTCGGTCAAGATTCCGAGCCCACCGGAATCGGGATCGATCACCACGGCCGCTCCGACATGACGCTCGGACATAAGCCTTGCGGCTTCGCGCAGCGTATGACTGGGGCCGATCGTCAAGACCACCCGGCTCATCCCGTCTCGAACCTGCATCGTCTCCACCTCCGATCCTCAATCGTGTTTGCAACGATTGTCTCAATGTATTGCGTGTAGGGCTCTTCGTCAAGCGCCTGTCGCCGACACCGAGATACCCGCGATAGGCACGCGCAAACACGGCATAGCCCGAGCCACTCGCACAATGTCACGACAGCGTCCCGCCGCTTGCGGCAGGCGCATACGACCGGCACGGCAGCTCCGGTCGACCGGCTGAGAGCAAGCTTCAAACGCTACAAAACGCGTCCATCGGCTCGAAGCATTAGCATCAGCCATTGCGATGTACAGGGTTGCCCTGAACAGCAGCGCGGCGCACCGAGGGGGTGCCTGAGATGTCCAAGCGCACGATTGTGGGGACGATCGTGGCGGGAGTGCTTGCGACCGCGATCGGGATCGTGCTCAGCTACACGATCAAATGGTTTCCGCCGCAGGCATCAACGCAGGCGCATCACACCGACACGCTCTACCACGTGCTCGTGATCGCCTCGGTACCGATCTTCGTGCTGGTCGTCGCGGTGATCCTCTTCTCGGTCTGGCAGTTCCGCATGAAGCCGGGCGAGGAGGAGAAGGACGGGCCACCGATCCACGGCAATACGCGTCTCGAGGTGATTTGGACCGTTTTCCCGGCCGTGCTCCTGCTTGGTCTCGTTTCTTACTCGTTCGTCGTGTTGCACGAAAACGAAAAGAAGCCCGCCAAGGAGATGGTGGTCGAAGTCACGGGTCGCCAGTTCGAGTGGTCCTATGCGTATCCGCGCTCGGTCACGGGCGGGGCGCCGCTGAAGACGACACAGCTGTATGTGCCCGACAACGAATCGGTCGAATTCAAGATCCAGTCGCTCGATGTGATCCACGCCTTTTGGATCCCGGCCTTCCGACTGCAGATCGACGCGGTGCCGGGCATCACGACCAGCTATCGGGCAACGCCCGACCTGTTGGGCTCCTATCCGGTCGTGTGCAACCTGCTTTGCGGAGTCGGGCATTCGTTGATGCGCTCGACGATTCACGTCGTGACACCTGCCCAATTCCGCATCTGGCTGAAACATCAGACGAGCACGCCGCCGAGCGCATAGTGGGGGTATGGTGATCGATGCTATGGGGAGATGCGATTCGATGATCGGCATAATTGGGGACCAAGGGGAAGCGAGCTGATGGTCGTCAGGTTGCGCGCTCCGGGGCTGTATCGCGCGTTCTTCGGGCTGGCGCTCGGGATCGCGTTCGCCGCAGGGCTGACCTGGATCGTGCGTATGGCCACCGGCCATACCACTTACCACCACTTCCTCAACGAGGAAGCCGTGATGGCGGTCTCGCTGCTGTCCGCTCCGATCTTCTTCCTCTTCGGCCTCGGCGGATTTGACTACTGGCTCTACTGGGCCGCCGGGCGCCCGACCCGGCCCGAGGATCACTCCGGGCACGGGGCCTACAGCTGGAAGGACTACTTCCGCATCAATACCGACCACAAGGTGATCGGCATCCAGTACACGGTCACCGCGTTCTTCTTCCTGCTGGTAGGAGGGTTGATGGCGATGCTGATGCGAGCGCAGCTGGCGCAGCCCGGCTCGCAGTTCGTCAGCGCGAATACCTACAATGGGCTCTTCTCGGTACACGCCTCGCTGCTCATCTTCCTGTTCGTGATCCCTGTGTTCGCGGGCTTTGCCAACTACGTGCTGCCGATCATGATCGGCGCGCCCGACATGGCCTTCCCGCGCCTGAACGCGCTCTCCTATTGGCTTTTGCCGCTGGCCGGCGCGATGATGCTGTTGAGTTTCGCCGCTCCAGGCGGCGCTTTCGCCGACGGCTGGACCGCCTACGCGCCGCTGTCGATCGACGCGCCGATCGGGCAGGACTTCTTCTCCGTCGGGGTGCAGTTCGCGGGCGCCTCCTCGATCATGACGGCGCTGAACTTCCTGGTGACCATCATCACCATGCGCGCGCCGGGAATGAGTTTCTTCCGCATGCCGCTGCTTGTCTGGGCGAACTTCGCCACCTCACTGTTGGTGGTGATCGCCACTCCCTTCATAGCCGCGTCGCAGTTCTTCGTGCTGCTCGACCGTGGCCTAGGCTTCAACTTCTTCAACGCCGGCAAGGGCGGTGACGTGCTCATGTACCAGCACGTCTTCTGGTTCTATTCGCACCCGGCCGTCTACATCATGATGCTGCCGGGCTTCGGGATCGTCAGCGAAATCATCGCCGTGAAGGCACGCAAGCCGATTTTCGGCTATCGCATGATGGCCTTCTCCCTGCTTGCGATCGTCGGCCTCGGCTTCACCGTATGGGCACACCACATGTTCACCTCCGGCATGCCCGCCTGGATCCGTATCCCGATGGCGATCACGACCTGCATCATCGCGGTCCCTACGGGTATCAAGATCTTCTCCTGGCTTGCGACCCTGTGGCGTGGCGTGCTGCACCTCGACACGCCGATGCTGTTCACGCTCGGTTTCCTGGTGACGTTCACGCTCGGTGGCATCAGCGGCGTGATGCTTGCGATGCTGCCGTTCGACATCGAGGTAAGCAGCAGCTATTTCATCGTTGCCCACCTCCATTACGTGCTGTTCGGCGGCTCGGTGATGACGATCTTCGCGGGCGCCTACTACTGGTTCCCGAAGATGACCGGGCGCATGTTCGACGAGCGCCTGGGCAAGTGGCACTTCTGGAGCACATTCGTGTTCTTCAACCTCACGTTCGCGCCGATGCACCTGCTCGGCCTGGAAGGCATGCCCCGCCGTGTGGCGACCTACTCCGCGCAGTTCGCCACTGCCAACCTCCTCATCTCACTCGCGAGCTTTGCCCTTGGAGCGAGCACGCTGATCTTCGTCTACAACATGGTCACTAGCTGGCGTGGCGGTCCGCACGCACCGGCCAACCCCTGGCGCGGGATGACCCTCGAGTGGCAGGTCTCCTCACCACCGCCGGTCTTCAACTTCGACCGCATCCCGACCGTCGTCGGCGGACCCTACGAGTACGGCGTGCCGGGAGCGGTACACGGCACCTTCGCCCCGCCGCCGACGCCTGCCACAGTAGGCGGCGGCGCCGGCGGGTCGGGCACGGTATTCCACGCAGCCATCGAGTGAAGGAGCAAACGATCCGATGAAAGAGATACTGGTCGTAGCCAACCGCACGCTTGGAGGCGAGAAGCTACTCGAGGTCGTGCGTGCACGTGCGGCGGAAGGCGATGTGACGTTCCGCCTCGTCGTTCCCCAGACAAAGCCGACCGCGGGGCTCGTCATCCACGACGAGGCTGTGCGCGAAGCAGCACAGATTCGCGTCGACCTCGCAACTTCGCTGCTGGCGAGAGAGGGAATAACGGCCACCGGCGAAGTCGGCGACCACGACCCATTCCTCGCGACGATGGATGCAATCGCCAGGCGCCGTCCTGAAGAGGTGATCATCTCCACCCACCCGGCCACCCAATCGGGCTGGCTGCGCCGGGATCTAATCGATCGCGTACAGCGAGCCTCGGGGCTGCCTGTGGAGCACATCGTCGTTGACCTGACCCAAGAAAGCCTGCCGCTAACCGTGACGCTCGTCGTAGCGCACAGGACCTCCAGCGGCGAGGAGCTAATTGACCGCCTCAGCGCCAAGGCAGCCGGCGGCGAGCCCCATCTGTTCATCGCAGTGGTCCCCCAACAGGACCGCAGCGGGGCCGCTCACCGCGAGGCGCGCATCCGTCTAGGCACGATGCTCGAGCGACTCGATGCGGCCGGCCTGCTTAGCGCAGGCATGATCGGCGACCCCGATCCCTATACGGCGACGATAAACGCCCTGGAGCTTTTCAAGGTCGACGACATCATCATCTCCACACTCCCGAAAGAGCGCTCGGGATGGCTGCGCTCGAACCTGATCGAGCGCGTCGGCCATGCGACCACCGTCCCGGTCGAGCACGTGGTCGTGACACTCGAGTCCAACGCTACCGTGGCTACAGCCGCAAGCTAGGCTCCGGGGTATTTGATCATGGAGGCCGCAAGCGTCGCCCACACAGCCGCCCACGACGCCCACGGTGATGGTGAGCACCACGGCCCGCTCGCAGCGCACCGCAGTTCACGCGTGGAGCCTCAGCTACTTGGGATGTTGCTTTTCATCATCTCCGAGATCATGGTGTTCGGGGCCTTCTTCACGGCCTACTTCTTCATCCGTGTAGCCCAAGGCGACCCGTGGCCAGCACCTGGAACGCACTTGCCGCTGGAAGTCGCGGGCATGAACACGGCGATCCTAGTCTCTTCCTCATTCACGCTGCACTGGGCTGAGCAGTCGATCAAGAAAGGCAACCGCTTCGGCTTGAAGGCGGGCATTCTCACAACCTTCCTGCTCGGCTGTGCCTTCCTGTTTATCCAGATCAACGAGTACGCCAACATCGGCTTTGCCCCGCAGGACCAGGCGCAGGCGACGATCTTCTACTCGCTCACCGGCCTGCACGGCGCACACGTGTTCATCGGCCTGCTGCTGCTCTTGATCGTCACGATCCGCTCCTTCCGAGGGCACTACTCGCCGGAGGAGCACCGCGGCATCGAAGTGCCAGGCATCTACTGGCATTTCGTCGATGCGATGTGGTTGGTGGTCTATTTCACCGTCTACGTCCTCTGAGGGTCGTGGACACGGCGCGCTGCGGCGTCCTCAGTCGCTCATGTACAAAGCACACACGCGAATTGCCTGTGCCCCGAAGGGGTACGTCCTTGCATCGCTTGGTCCACGACCCTCAGAGGCCCCTATTTACACCCTCACAGCATGCTAAATCCGCTGCGCTCGGAGGGAGAGGCGTTCAGGGCCTTGATGTACGTCCTGATCGCGTTCGTCGTACTGGTCGCGATCGTCCTGCTCGTGCGCGTCCTGTAGACCGCCTCTAAGACTTGGAAAAGACCTGGCACATGTGCCAGGTCTCGGACGCGCACATGTGCGCGTCCGGCAGGCTGCGCATGCGCCGCCTGTAACTGATTACTTGACGACCAGCGTCCCGTACATCCCCGCGGCACGGTGCCCTGCGGCCTGGCAGAAGAACGTGTAGGTACCGGGCTTGAGCTTGACAGTGATCGACGCGGCGCCCTTCGTCTGGAAGGTCGTGGCGCCCAACACGGGACCGCTGCCGTTCGCCCCGCCTGCGCCGGATTCGATCGCAATGTTGTGAGAGACACCTGACATGTTCTTCATCGAGACGGTCACCGCACCCGGACTGGCCGTAGCCTTGCTCGCGGTATAGGCAAGCAGGCCCTGGGGATCGGCTTCGAATTCGAGCTTGCCGGCCTTCTCAACAGCCGGCTTGCCGGACCCTGGCGCTTTCACCGCGTCGGCGAGCAGCCCGGTGTCCTGTCCGGGACGGTCGGCCACTTGGGCGACGTAGGCGGCGATGTCGGTCAACGTAGAGCCGCTTGCCAGCCCGCCGGGCATCACTCCTTCACGATTGGGGTTCTGCACCTGTCCTTCAACGACTGTGCGAATCGCGTTGCGCTCCAGGCCTTCGTCGACGCTCGCGCGAAATGCTTCGTCGAGGTTAGGACCGATCGTGCCCTTGGTGTTGGCCCGGGCGAGTGTGTGACAGGAGCCGCACTTGGCGACGAACTGCTGCTTACCGACGATCAGGTTCGCGTCGTTGACTTTCTCCGCATCACCACAGCCGGCGAGCACGAACAGCAGGCAAACCACTCCGAGCAGTGCACCGACACTGCGCGCAGACAATCCCCTATGCAAACCCACCCCGTACATCAGCGGCTCAACTCTACCCAAAGGACCGGCCGACCGGTTCTCCGCCGGCCGCGGCGATCACCCCCCGCGCTACGCCCTGCCACGACCAACGCTCACGCACCGCCGCGACCAGCGCCGTCCGCGTGCGATCTTGCAGCGTGCTATCGGCTCCCAGCCAGGCCACGAGCCGCTCGCCAAGTGCTTGCACAGCGCCGTCGTCGACTGGGAAGGAAAGCCACGCGGCGGCCTCGGGCGGCAGCTCTCCGGCGAGCTCCTGACTCACCTCGGCCAGACCCGAATGGGCGGCGCTGATCGGCAGCGCACCGCACGCGCCAGCCTCGACGGCGACCATCCCGAACGCCTCGGGAAAGGTGCTTGGCACAACCAGCGCCGAGCATGCGGGCAGCACCTCCGCCAGCTCCTCATGGTCGAGGCGCCCGGAGAACACGATCCGCTCGTGGAGGCCGCGAGCGGCCTCCAGGTAGCGCTGAGCGTCAACGCCGGACAGCGAACTCAAGAACGCGTGCAGGTGACGCAGAGGTGTCGGCGGTGCTGCTTGCCGCGGATCGTGCAATTCGCCTGCTTCAGCCTCCAAGGCACGCCCGAGGCGAGCGATCTCCATCGCGCCGTCGAGATCGCCGGCGGCGAGGCACGCGACCAGGCGCTCCAATCCCGCGCGGTAAGCGCCGAAGCCCACGATCGCCAGCTGTGCGTCGGGCGCCTGCATCGACACAAGCGGCCAAGCGGCGATTAGCAAGTCCACGCCCTTACTGACGATCAACTTGCCGACGTAGGCTACGAGCACGCCCCTCCTATCCAAAATCTTCTCAAGCGCATCAGCAACCAGCTGCTCGTCGCGGGTGAAAGCGCTCGACGGCTCCTCGACGCAAGCGGGAGCGCCGCGCTGTAGACGCTGCTGCAGCCCGCGCATTGCTGCCCAAGCCTCTCGCGGCTCGTGCGGACGGAAGCGCTCGACGTCGACCCCGGGAGGGCCAAGGCGGGTGCGCAGCTTGACCTGAGCCCCGTCTTCGCCAAGCGCCCGCCAAAGGCTCTCAGCGGTGTGCAACGAGCCGACAAGCACGGTCTTGGCGCGAGCAAGCCCCTCCCGCGCGAAGCCCAGGAAGCGCTCGGGTTCGGGCTTGACCGTGTACTCGAGCGCGCTGCCGTGCACCTTCACCGCATAGGACGTCTGCTCGCCAAGCGCTCGCGCCAGGATCACCGGCCCCATCACGAGATGGTTCGCCAGCGCCACTTCAGGGCGAACAAGCTCGGCGACATCACGCACGGCTTCCACGTTGGCCTGGATGTAGCCGGCGATCTCCTCGTCGGTGCAATCGGCAAACGTCTTAGCTTCGATCCCCTCATAGCGGTCCTGGACGTACAGGGGAAGGAGTCCGCCGATGTTCGGGCGATAGACGGTGCAGCTCGGAGATGAGCGAGCCACACCACCGCGATCCCGCTCGGCGCCGCTTGGCAACTCCCCGACATCTCGCTGACCGCCATCCCGCCCGCCGTGAGGGCCTCCGATCGTTTTCAGTCGAAGCTTGCCGTCATCCCACTCTCCAGCTGCATCGACAAACGCGTAGCGCTCAGGGTGGCGATCCTGGCTGAACAGGTGCACCTCGTGTCCGAGCCCGACGAGCGCTTCGGCAAGGCGCGCGTTGTAGACGTTCGAGCCGGTCCCGCTCAGCAGGTAGCCGTGGAAGATCAAGATGCGCATCCCTGCAGCCTATTCGCCGTCTACTTGCACGCTCATGCGCCCTGGACCACACGCCCATCCGCCCGGGCGCTCCGCTAAAGTGCCGGACGTGAGCACGAGCCAGCGCTATCGTCTGCGCACCGCATCCACCGGCCGAGATGTCCTGGTGGAGGCCGTTCCCGGCGAGATATACCGTGACCGCGACACCGGTGAGGAGATGGAGGTGGTGGGCAAGCTGCTGCCGCTGGCCCCCGACCCTTCGCGTCTGCCATGGGCGGTTGAGAACCTGCGCTTCTGTCCATGGTGCGAGCAGCATGCTCAAAAGGACCTGAACGATTGCCCCACATGCGGCCGGCGGATGGGCCCGCTCGGCACGTGACCCAGCGCCTGTCGCGCTCGCGTGTGATCGCGCTCGCGGCGAGCGCCTTGGTGCTCCTCTCCGGTCTCGGTCTCTCCGCCTGCGGCGGCACGAGCGTCTCGGACGCGACCCCCAAGAGCACCCCGGAAATAACGCCACCGAAGGACACCTCGGCCGAAAAGGAAGCGACCGAAACAACGTCTACATCGACCACCACGACAACGTCCACGACCCCGACGACCGGCGAAAGCTCCGCAAGCACGACGGGAGGCAGCGAATCAAGCGAAGGCGCCTCTGGAGAAAGTAGCTCCGAAACCGCTGGAGGAACCGCGGCCGGCGGCGA
Source organism: uncultured Solirubrobacterales bacterium (assembly GCA_963757995.1). Taxonomy (GTDB): domain Bacteria; phylum Actinomycetota; class Thermoleophilia; order Solirubrobacterales; family Solirubrobacteraceae; genus Palsa-744. The sequence goes on along the minus strand of CAVWTS010000017.1, from coordinate 385,910 downwards.
ATCAGCCGAAAAAGCCGCTAGCGAAAAAACAGCGTCGGAAAAAGCAGCAACCGAAAAAACGCCTGAAAAATCCTCCGGCAGCGTCGGCTCGAGCGGCGGCGCCAGCGCGCCTTAGTAGATCAGGGCGTAGAGATCAGCGTCGCGCTGTAGGTCAGGCGCGCGGTCTGATAGAGGCAGTAGTACTGGGTGCTGGTGCCGATATTTGTCTGTGCGGTCTGAGTGCCAGTCGTCGTGCACTGACCCTTACCTCGACTCGCTCGCCACGAGGTGCCCTTTCCGAAGCCAAGTGCAAGCGCCGGCGCCCACGTGGGCACGGTCAAAGCGACGATGTCGCCCTTCTTGACGGCAACGGTCGTGGCGAGCGGGAACTGGGCGGTCTTGCCGAAGTACTTTTCCAGTGGAACGACCGGGCTCTGGCCGATCACCTTGTACGTCAATTTAGGACTCTTTTCGGCGCGCAGGATCGCGATGCCGGCTGACGCCGGGCCGCCCTCGTTGGCGTTGAAGAACTTGATCTGAGCCGCGGTAGGCTTGCCGAGCGCGATCGTCCAGGCGACGATCGTGCCTTCACGAGGAGCCGCCTCGGTGTTGTTGTTGGCTTCGACCTTGACCTGGAAACCGGTCGTGCGGCTGACCGCCAAGCACGAGGGTGTGGGACAGCTGGGCACCGTGGCCGGTGTCGTTGCGGGAATCACGCCGACTTCGGTCAGCGTGGCCAGCGAGCCTGCCGGGATTGCAAGCACGAGCCCACAGCCAAGCACGATCGTGGTGATGAGACGTCTCATATGGAGCATCCCAGAGGAAACACGAGAACAGGCACGATGTAGCGGTTCGACGCGGAAGCCATTATTCCCCCTCTGCGGTCATCCTTAGTCTCAGCGATCGGGCTCAAGCTACAGACCCGATGGCGGCGGCCGCGGCGGCGATCTCGGCGGGATCACCAGGTGCTGGCGTCCAGGGCAGCTTCAACGGGTCCTCGACGTAGCGGGGAACCACGTGCAGATGGAAATGGAACACCGTCTGCCAGGCGGCGGCCCCGCAGGAGTTGATCACGTTGACCCCGTCCGCTCCCAGACGCTCCTTCGCGCACCGGGCAAGACGCTGTGCCGCGACGGCGACTGCCTCGAGCTCATGCTCGTCGATGCTCAGCAGGTCCACCGCGTGCCTGCGCGGAATCACAAGCGCATGGCCACGCGTCGCGGGATTGATGTCCATGAAAGCCAGCGTATGTTCGTCCTGATCGACGATCGTCGCCGGCAGCTCGCCCGCCACGATCTTGCAAAAGATGCAGTCTTGCTCGCTCACGGCGGTCATCCTAGCTGCGTATACGCACTATCGAGCAGCATTTCAGGGAATGAATGGCACAGAGGACGTGCTATCACTTTTTGAAATATACTTATGTATATACATTTGTATCTACTATCGGCAGACCCGGGAACAGAACTACACACCCTCTCCCCTAGCTGCGGCCGCCGTTGAAGCCAGACGCCCCTACGAACGCCAACGCCTGGTCGCGTGTTATGACCTCGCCCGTGTATTGAGCCCGCGCAAGCGCGGCCAGCAGCTCGCCCACGCGCGGGCCCAGCGAGATACCGAGCTCGGACGCGAGCTGATCACCGCGCAATAGTGGCTTCGGCGCACCCGTCTGATGCCATTGCAGCGCGTCGTCAAGCATCCGTCGAGCGAGATCGACGTGCGCCTCGATCGCCTGTTCGGCTTTGGCTCCTCGCGTAGCGAACCGGTCGCAGGCCGACAACAACGTGACGTCGACCTCCACGGGCTCGCAAATGTGCAGGTAGTCGTAGACCGTCCCACGCGCCAGCGGTTGGGGCTCGTGCACGAGAAAGCCGAGGCGCAGGTGGTGGCGCACCAGCGCCGCGACATGCTCGCGCAGACGCACGCTGGCGCGCAGACGTCCGAGCACGTCCCGGGCCAGCTCTGCCCCTTGTACGTCATGCCCGAGGAATGTCACACGCCGGTCGAGCACGCGCACCGAGCGCGTGGCCGGCTTGGCCGCATCGTGCAGCAAAGCTGCCCAACGCAGCGCCTGGCCGCGAGTCATCCCGTCGGCAAGCGGCTCTGAAAGCAGCTCTAGTACCGGCGCGCGCTGTCCCTCGCCTAGCGCGGCGATCGGCTCGGAATCGCTCGTATTCGCGGTCAGCTCGATCGTGCGCTCGAATACCTCCAGCGTATGGCCGTAGACGTCGCGGTGATGAAAGCGACTCTGCTCCACCCCACGCAAAGCTTCGAGCTCCGGAAAGACAACGCGTGTCGCGTCGAGCTCGCTCATCAGCTCCAATCCACGCAGAGCCTGCGCCGAGGCGACGATCCGTTGCAGCTCCAGGAACACACGCTCAGGGGAAATCTGCTCCAGTCGTGTCGCCTGTGTGCGCGCGGCCACGATCGCCTCAGGCTCTGGCTCCAGCTCCAACTCAACCGCGACCCGCACCAGACGCAAGACTCGTAGCGGGTCGTCCTTGAAGGCATCCGGGCCCGCCATGCGCAGACACCCGGCCTGCAGGTCACCGAGACCACCAAGCGGGTCGAGCGGCTCCCCCCCGGCCAAGGGCTCGGCGATCGCATTGACGGTGAAATCGCGCAAGCGCAGGTCGGCCTCCAGTGACTCGCCGCGCATCGCCTCCACGTCAACCTGCCAAGCGCCTTTGCGCGCGACCACGCGCCACGCCCCAAATTCTTCTGAGAGCGCAAAGCAAGCCGCGGGAGCGCCGGCGCGCTTGGCGGCCTGCGCGATCGCGCGCGCACCCTCCCCTGGGTCGCCGTCGAGCACAACGTCCAGATCGGCCCCGGCCCGTCCGAGCAGGCGATCGCGCACCGCGCCACCGACGAGCCATGCACGCTGCCCCTCAAGCGCTGAGCGGACGATCTCGAGCGCCTGCGCGCTCATCAGCTCGTGCCAAGCGAGGGCGCGACTTGGCCGTCGTAGTGGTAGACGCGCGGCACGCGTCCGGTCAGCGCACAAGTCACCTCGTAGTTGATCGTGTCCATCCGTTGAGCCACCTCCTCGGCGATGATTCGCTGATCGCCGCGCGCACCGATCAGCACAGCCTCGCTGCCGCGCAAGCTACGAGCCTGCGTATCCACGCCGAGGTCAACAGTCAGGTTGTCCATGCTGACCGTGCCCACAATCGGCCGCCGCTGCTCGGCGATCAACACGTCGCCGTTGTTCGACTGCGCTCGCCGCCAGCCGTCGCCGTAACCGATCGGAAGCAACCCAAGCAGCGTCTGCTGCTCGGCGACGAAGCGCCGCCCATAACCGGCGCTCTGACCGGGCGCGCAGTCCTTGACCTCGGCCAGATAGGAGACAAGCTCGAGGACGGGGTCGAGCCGGCGTGCGAGCGGGTCGCGCCCGAAGGGGTCCATCCCGTATACGCCGATGCCACAGCGAACCATGTCGAAGTGGGAACGGGGCTCGCGCAGAGTGGCGGCGCTATTGGCAGCGTGCACGACAATCTCCGGATATGAGGCCTTGAGCTGCTCAGCCCAGCCGCTGAACGTCTCGAGCTGGCGCGCAAAGAACTGGTCGTGCTCGTCGTCGGCGGTCGCGAAGTGTGTCATCACCCCAGCCAGCTCGATCTTGCCAGTCTCGGCGGCAAGCGCTGCCACCCGCAGCCCCTGCTCAGGGTCGCGCGTGCCGAGCCGGCCCATGCCGCTGTCGAGCTTGACGTGTACACGACCGCCCCCTGCTTGCGCGACAGCACCAACCATCTGCTCGCTCCACACGACGACGTCTGCCTCGGCCGCAAGCGCTTCGTTCAGCTCGACCGGGCTGAGAGCGCCCATCACGAGCAGTCGCACCTCGCCGAAGCCCGCGCGCCGCAGCTGCGCGGCCTCATGCGCGCCCGCCACCGCAAGCCAGGTCGCGCCTGCGTCGAGTGCCGCGCGCGCGCTCTGCGCTGCCCCGTGGCCATAGCCGTCGGCCTTGACGACCACGCACAGCTCGCAGCCCGGCTCCAGCTCCTCGCGCAGCCGTCGGCAGTTGCGCTCGATTGCCGCCAGGTTGACGCGCGCGACCGCACGGCGCACGCTCATCGGCGCCTCGCCGCAGGCAGCGCAGCGATCACGTCGCCGGCGATCACGCCCTCGGCCGCTCCCTGCCTGCGGGCGGCCTCGCGGCCTGCCTGCGTATGCAACTGGACGCCTGCGGCGGCCGCGGCAAATGGTTCCATCCCCTGTGCCAGCAACGCCGCCAGCGTGCCGGTGAGCACGTCGCCGGTGCCGGCAGTAGCAAGCGCAGGACTGTTGCCGCAGCTAATCGCAACACGGCCGCCGGGCTCGACGACAAGCGTGTCATCGCCCTTGAGCACAACGATCGCCTCGGCCTGCTCGGCGGCTTTGCGCGCATGTTCAAGCCGCCCGCTCTGTACCTGTTCGCTGTTGATGCCCAGCAGTCGCGCCAACTCGCCGGCATGCGGCGTAAGCACCGTCGGCGCCTCTCTAACCGCAAGCCCGGCAAGCAACCCAGCGTGGGCGTTCAAGCCGTCGGCGTCGAGCACCAGCGCGAGCGGCGCTTCGCGCGCCAGCTCGCGCGCGAAGTCCATGCTCTGGGGATCGCGGCCGAGCCCGGGGCCAAGTGCCAGGCAGCCGGCGCGCCCAAGCGAGTCCTTGACCACGGACAGTCCCTCAAGCGTGAGCGCGCCGTCTGCCTCAGCCAGGCCGCGAGTCATCACCTCCAGCAGTTGCACATCCAGGATCTGCCGCAACGAAGCGGGCACACATGCGGTCACATAGCCGGCTCCAGCGCGCAGCGCGGCAAGCGAGGCCATCGCCGGGGCGCCCATCAGCCCACGTGAGCCACCAACGACGAGGACATGGCCGCTGCTGAACTTGGTCGAGCCAGCCTCTCTGCTTGGGAGCCTGTCCAGCACGTAGTCGCGGATCAGTCCGATATCGCTCGTGTCGGGCGTGCCGCGCGGGATGCCGATGTCAATCGTCTCGACCTCACCGGCGTGGCCCTTGCCGGGATGGATCCACAGGCCAGGCTTGGCCGCGTGAAATGTGACGGTCTTGGCTGAGGTGATCGCGGGACCGGCGATGACACCGGTGGAGGCATCGACCCCACTGGGTATGTCTACGCTCACGACAACCCCAGGCGCGGCGTCGATAGCCGTGATCGCCTCGGCTACCGCTCCGTGGGCGACACCCGAGAAGCCGGTGCCGAGCAGCGCGTCGACGATCACCTGCGCACACGCAATCGCCTCGGAGGCCGCTCCATCTGAGAGTGTCAGCGGTGGCGGTCCGGGCAGACGTTCTAGATTGGTGCGCGCGTCGGGCGAGAGCTCCTCTCCGGCCGCCAAACAGACGACCGTCACGTCCCTTGCCGCCTTGCGCAGTAGCCTCGCGACGACAAGGCCGTCCCCGCCGTTGTTGCCCTTGCCACACACCACGACCACAGGCCCGCCGGGCGCGAACTCCTCCACCGCCCGCGCCACACCCTGCCCCGCGCGCTCCATCAGATCGAGCGAGGGTATCCCCCGTTGCTCGATCGCCCACCGGTCCACAGCCCGCATCTGCGAGGCGTCGAGCAGTGGCTCGCACCAGTCGGGAAGCTCCGGCATGACGAGCGATACTAAGGGCTCGCCCGGAAATCCACCCCCTTTAGCGCGCAGGAAGGTAGATGCCAGACGCGCGCCTACTCCACCGTGACGGTCTTGGCGAGGTTTCGCGGCTGATCGACGTTCAGGCCGCGTAGCCTGGCTATCCGATAAGCAAGCATCTGCAGCGGGATTACCGCCAGTACCGGCTGCAGCATCCAGTCGATCGCGGGCACCGGGATCGCAACGTCGACCTGACCCTCCAAGCTGTTGCCCTCGGTTGTCAGGGCGATCACATGGGCGCCGCGGGCGCGCACCTCTTGCATGTTGGAGATGATCTTCTCCAGCACCGGCGAGTCGGTTGCCACACACACCACGGGCGTGGACTCATCAAGCAGCGCGATCGGGCCGTGCTTCATCTCGCCGGCCGCATAGGCGTCGGTCGCGATGTAGGAGATCTCCTTCAGCTTCAGCGCGCCCTCAAGCGCCACCGGCAACCCGACGTGGCGGCCTAGGTAGAGGAAGAATTCCTTTTGCGAGTGCGCCCCGGCCACCTGCTCGATCTGCCCGTCAACGTTCGTGATTACCTGATCGATGCAGTGGGGCAGGCGCTTGATCTCGCTGACCAGTTCCGTCAGACGCTCGGGCGGGAGCGTGCCGCGCAGCTCGGCCAGGCGCAAGCCGAGCAGGTAGATGACTGCCACCTGGCAGACAAATGTCTTGGTGGCCGCCACGCCAATCTCAAGACCGGCGCGCGTGAACAGCACGCCGTCGGCGTCGCGCGTGGCCTGTGAGCCCATCACGTTTGTGATCGCAAGCACTGTGGCGCCGGCGTCGCGCGCCTTGCGCATCGCCGCGAGCGTGTCCGCGGTCTCGCCGGACTGGGATATCCCGATCACGAGGTCACCAGGACCGACGACAGGATTGCGGTAGCGGTACTCCGAGGCGATATCCATTTCAACGGGCAACCGCGCCCATTCCTCGATCGCATATCGGCCCACCAGGCCAGCGTGGTAGGAGGTTCCACAGGCGACGATCACGACTCGCTTGATGTCGGCGAGGATCGCCTCGTCGAGTGCCCCCGGCTCATCCAGCTCGACACCGTCACCACGTGCCACGCGATCGGCGATCGTCTCGGCCACGGCGTCCGCCTGTTCGTGGATCTCCTTGAGCATGAACGTCTCGTAGCCGCCCTTCTCCGCGGTCTCCTCATCCCAGTCGACCTGCTGCACCTCGCGCGAGACATCCTCCCCCGCGAGCGTCAGGATCGTGACGCCGTCGGGCCGCAGCACCGCCAGCTCGCCGTTGTCCAGGTATTGCACCGAGCGTGTCTGCGCCAGGAAGGCCGGCACGGCCGAGGCGATGAACTGCTCACCCTCACCACGACCGATGACCAGCGGGCACTCCTTGCGGGCGCCAACGAGCGTGTCGGGCTGCTCGACGCTCATCGCCACGAAGGCGAAGTGGCCCTCGAGCTCGGCAAACGCCTTGCGCACGGCAAGCGTGAGATCGCCTTCATAGTGCGCGGCCACCAGGTGGGCGATCACCTCGGCGTCGGTCTCGGAGGTGAACAAGTTGCCTTCGCCTGCGAGGCGCTCCTTCAGCGCCATGTAGTTCTCAACGATCCCGTTGACGACGACGTGCAGGCGGTCTTCGGGGTCGTAGTGAGGATGGGCGTTCTCCTCGCTGACGCGCCCGTGCGTGGCCCAGCGCGTGTGACCGATCCCGGTGGTGGCAACGCGCTCGGCTACCGCCACGGCGCCGGAGCCCTCGCCGTGGTCGAGCTTTGCCTGCAGCGCGCTCAGATTGCCGACCGAGCGCACCGCTTCGATCTGATCGCCCGCGATCAGCGAGATGCCGGCGCTGTCATAGCCGCGGTACTCGAGCTTCTGCAAGCCCGCGAGCAGCAGCTCGCGGGCTGGTCGCTTGCCTACATAGCCAACGATGCCGCACATGGCGACGACGATATCAGCGGCTCGGCAGCCGGCTCGGCTGCAGGCAGGCCACCAATTCCAGCGACACCACGCCCGATGGGCGCCGGGCGCTAACCCAGCTCGCGCTGCACGAGCGCCACCAGCCGCGAGCAGACCGCGTCGGCCTCCTCGTCACTTGGCGCCTCGACCATCACGCGCACGAGCGGCTCGGTGCCACTGGGGCGGACGAGCACACGCCCGCGACCGGCGAGGGCCTCTTCCTCCCCGATCACGGCCCGCGCGACGCTCTCAGAGCCCGCGAGCGCACCTCGGTCCAGCACACGTACGTTGACGAGCCGCTGCGGTAGCTTGCGCATCGCTTCGCGTTCGCTCAGGTCGCGCCCAGCCAGTGCTTCGAGCGTAAGCAGTGCTCCGGCGATCCCGTCGCCCGTGCTGTTGAAGCCCATCTCGATGATGTGCCCTGACTGCTCTCCCCCGAGCGCCCAGCCACTGCTGCGCAGCTGCTCGAGCACATAACGGTCGCCGACGTTCGTGCAGGCGACCTCGATGCCGGCCTCGCGCATCGCCGAGTGAAAGCCGTAGTTGGTCATCACCGTCACAACCACGCCTGCTCCGGCAAGCCGCCCCTGCTTGCGCAGGTGCAAAGCCGCGAGCGCGATCAGCTCGTCGCCGTCCACCACGGCGCCGGTACGGTCCACCGCGAGCACGCGATCACCGTCACCGTCGAAGGCGAAGCCGAGCGCACGGCCACCCGCCCGCACCTGCTCGCCGAGCGCGGCGACATGGGTCGAGCCACAGCCCTCGTTGATGTTGCGTCCGTCGGGGCTTGCGGCCACGACGGTGACGTTTGCACCAAGACGGCGGAAGATCTCCGGGGCAACCTTGTATGTGGCGCTGTTGGCGCAGTCGAGCAGCACGTCGAGCCCGTCGAGGCGCAAGTCGGCGAAACGCGTCTCAAGCTCGCGCAGGTAGTCCTCGTGCGTGCCACGCAGCTCGCGCACATGTCCGATTTTGCGCATGCCCCGCCCGCGCGCGCGGGGCATCGGGTTTTTGGAGGAACTGTCAGCAGGCGTATCGCCCGATTGCCTACCGCCCAAATGCGCACCATCCGGTTGCCCGCCAACCACATGCGCGCCCACAGCGGAATCCTCAGCCTGCTGCAACTCTTCTTCGATCGTCTGCTCCTGCTCGTCGCTGAGCTTGAAGCCGTCAGCGGCGAAGAACTTGATGCCGTTGTCTTGGTAGGGGTTGTGCGAGGCGGACAGCACAGCCGCCAGATCGAACCCGTAGCGCTTGATCAGCAGCGGCGCTGCCGGCGTTGGCAACACTCCCCCGAGCAGCGCTTCTCCCCCGGCCGCGCTTACGCCGGCCGCCAAAGCTGCCTGCAGCATCTCGCCTGACTCGCGCGTATCGCGCACGATCAGCACTCGTGGACGATCCGCCGGGCTGCCTGCAGTGACAGCCTTGCCCAGCGCCAGCGCCAGCTCGGCGCTGAGCAGCTCGCCGGCGACACCGCGGACCCCGTCGGTCCCGAACAGCCTTGCCACGGGGACCTTCAGCGCTTGGAGAACTGCGGCCGCTTGCGCGCCTTCTTCAGGCCGGCCTTCTTGCGCTCCTTGGCGCGCGAGTCGCGCGTGAGGAAGCCGCGACGCTTGAGCTCGCCACGCAGGTTCGGATCGGCCTCGAGCAGCGCGCGCGAGATGCCGTGACGCAGTGCGCCCGCCTGAGCGGAGATGCCACCGCCGTGCAGTCTTGCCACCACGTCCATGCGCTCCTGATAGCCCACGGTCTCAAGCGGCTGGCGGATGTTGCGCTGCAACGTGGCGCGCGGGAAGTGCTCGTCGAGCGTGCGTCCGTTGACGAGATACGTGCCGCTACCGGGCCTGAGAATAACTCGCGCGATCGCGGTCTTGCGCTTGCCGGTGGCCTTGTAGCGCGCTCCAGCGGCCAGGTCGATGGCGGCGCTTGAGATCGGCTGGGCAAGGTGCTCGACGTCGCCGTCCTCCTCGGACTTCGGCTCCTCGTCATCGTCGAGCGCGTAGGGATCTGACGGCTGCTCGGGCGCGAGCGGGTCGACGCCTTCGGGAACGATGTCTACTTCGAGATGGGCTCCCGGTACGCTGGGCTTTACACGCGGCGTGGGCTTTTCTTCTTCAAGATCCTCGGCCTCCGCCTCAGCCTCGGTCGCGGCCTCAATCTCAGCCTCGACCACCGCCTCCGCGATGACCTCAGCGGCGAGCTCGTCGACGACAGCCTCGACAACGGCCTCCTCGATTGCCTCCTCGACCACTGCCTCCGCGATCGCCTCCTCGACCACTGCCTCCGCGATCGCCTCCGCGATTGCCTCCTCGACCACTGCCTCCGCGATGATCTCAGCCTCGACCTCGACTACCGCCTCGTCGGCTACGGGCTCCTCGGCTACGGGCTCCTCGGCCGGCTCGACCGTGGGGATCTCCTCGGCGGCCTGAGGCGTCTCGGCGCTCGACTCGGTGGGCTCGGTGGGCTCGGGCTGCTCGTCGGTCTGCTCTGTGGGCTCGTCGGCCATTACGCCTCGATCTCCATCTGTTGCGGTTTCTGGGCGACGTGGGGGTGCTCGGGGCCGGCGTAGATCTTCAGCTTGGTGATCTGCTTGCGGGCCAGGCGATTGCGCGGCAGCATGCCCTTGACCGCCAGCCTGATGATCTCCTCGGGACGGCGCTCGATCATTTCCTCGAAAGTACGGGATCGCAGTCCACCCGGGTAGCCGGAGTGACGGTAGTAGCGCTTGTCCTGGCGCTTTTTGCCGGTGACCGCGATCTTCTCGGCGTTGATGACCACTACGAAGTCTCCGGTGTCGATGTGCGGCGTGTACTCGGGCTTACGCTTGCCGCGTAGGACATCGGCGATCTGCGTCGCGAGACGTCCCAACGTTTGTCCGTTGGCGTCGACGACGAGCCAGTTGCGCTCGCGATCTGTGGGCTTGGCGACGTAGGTCTTCATGGCGTGAAAAAGGCCGCACTCGATCTGTCGCGCGCGGCGAGGAGTGCATGATAGGCGATGTCGAGTCGGTTCGCAGGCCAAACATGCGTCAAGCCGCGCTGGTGGATGGATCGGGGCATCTGGCACAGACGCACTGACCGCCGTGTACTTCGTACACAAGCGAGGGAGGACACCGCCAGGCGCCCCGAGGCGCCCACCAGGGCTACTCCCACTCGATGGTGCCGGGCGGCTTGGAGGTTATGTCCAAGACAACCCGGTTCACCTCGCGCAGCTCATTGATCATGCGCGAGGCGATCGTCTCCAGTAGATCGTAGGGCAGGCGCGCCCAGTCGGCGGTCATCGCGTCGTCGCTTGTGACTGCGCGGATCACGACCACGTAGCCATACGTGCGCTCGTCGCCCTGCACTCCCACCGTGCGCACGTCCGGCAAGACGCAGAAGGACTGCCACAGCTCGCGGTAGAGGCCCGCCTTGCGGATCTCCTCTTGCAGGATGTGGTCGGCCTCGCGCAACACGTCCAGGCGCTCGCGCGTCGCCTCGCCGCCGACGATCCTGATCGCCAAGCCCGGCCCCGGGAACGGCTGGCGCCAGACCAGGCGCTCGGGCAGACCCAGCTCGGCTCCCACGGCACGCACCTCGTCCTTGAAAAGGGCGCGCAGTGGCTCGACCAGCTCGAACTGCATGTCCTCTGGCAAGCCACCGACGTTGTGGTGGGACTTGATTGTCGCGGCGCCCGTTCCGCCGCCTGACTCGATCACGTCGGAGTAGAGCGTCCCTTGGACCAGATAGCGGGCAGGGCTTGACTGCGAGATCTTGGCCGCCTCCTCTTCGAACACGCGGATGAACTCGGCGCCGATCGCCTTGCGCTTGGCCTCGGGCTCGGTCACGCCTTTGAGCTTCCGAAGGAAGCGCTGCTCGGCGTCGACCGCGACCAGCGGCACGCCGAAGGTGTCACGGAAGGCGCTGATCACCTGCTCGCCCTCGTCCTTGCGCATCAGGCCGTGGTCGACGAACACGCACGTGAGCTGATCACCAATGGCGCGGTGCACCAATAGCGCCGCCACTGAGGAGTCGACCCCGCCAGAGAGGCCGCAGATGACGCGCCCGTCCCCTACCTGCTTGCGAATGCGCGCGATCTGGTCTTCGGCGATCGAGGCCGCAGACCAGGTGAGTTCGCAGCCACATACCTCCGTGAGGAAGCGCGTGAGGATCTCCTGGCCGTATGGGGTGTGGACTACCTCCGGGTGGAACTGGATGCCGTAGATGCCGCGGGCCGGGTCCTCGACGGCCGCGACCGGCGAGCCAGTGGACGACGCCAGCGCGGTGAAACCTCGCGGCGGCTCAAAGACGGTGTCGCGATGCGACATCCAGCACGTTTGTTCCTTTGGCATACCGGTCAGCAAGACACCCGGAGTGGTGACGGTCAACTCTGAGCGACCGAACTCCCCCACCTCCGCTTGCTCGACTCGGCCTCCTAGGTCGTGAACCAGCAGTTGCATGCCGTAACAGATGCCGAGCACCGGCACGCCAAGCTCGAGCAGGCCACGCTCCAGGCTCGGCGCTCCCGGCGCGTACACCGATGCGGGGCCTCCGGAGAGGATGATCCCGCGCGGTTTGCGCTTTGCTACTTCCTCCAGCGGGACGTGGTGGGGCAATAGCTCGGAGAAGACCCCGCAATCGCGTATCCGCCGCGCGATCAGTTGCGAGTACTGCCCGCCATAGTCGAGGACCACAACCTCCTCGCGGGTCTGCTCGCGCGCGTCGATGGGACCCTGGGGGTCATCGACAGCCGGAGCATCCAGGGATGTCGATGTCATGTACTTTTTTTAGAATTTACAATAGTATTCACAAACGTAGCCACTTCTGTAAATTTGAAAAATGACTGCACCCACCTCCACATCCCCACAAACCCGGCCACGCGTCTGCTGCCTCAGTCGTTTACCAGTTCTGCGGCCTTCCCGTTTGAGCCCATGCCAACGGACTGGTCACGCTGCAGTTGCTTGCCCTCGGTTTGCAAGGACGGGGCGATTACGACCTCGGCGCGGTTGAACTCCGCCAAGTCCTTATGACCGCACGTGGCCATCGAGGTGCGCAGGCCACCGAACAGGTTGAAGGTGCCGTCGTTCTCTCGCGCCGGCCCGACCAAGATCTCCTCGAGCGTGCCGTTGCGAGTCGTCGCCACGCGCGCACCGCGTGGCAGCGTCGGATGGAACGTGGCCATGCCCCAATGAAAGCCCCTGCCCGGGGCTTCGTGGGCGCGAGCCAGCGGCGAGCCGACCATGACCGCATCGGCGCCTAGCGCTATCGCCTTGGAGACGTCGCCGCCGTTGCGCATGCCGCCGTCGGCGATCACCTGGCAGTACTCACCGGTCTCCAGCATATGCGTGGAGCGGGCATGTGCCACGTCGGCGATTGCGGTCGCCTGCGGGACGCCGATGCCGAGCACCCCGCGGGTGGTACACGCGGCTCCCGGGCCAACGCCTACGAGCACACCGGCCGCGCCTGTGCGCATCAGGTGCAATCCGGTCTGGTAGGAGGCGCAGCCGCCGACCACCACTGGGACGTCGAGCGAGGGAATGAACTCCTTGAGGTTCAATGGCTCGGAGACGGTTGAGACGTGTTCGCCCGATACGACGGTGCCCTGGATGACGAGTACGTCGAGTCCCGCCTCGAGCGCGATGTCGTAATAGGCGAGCACCTTCTGCGGGGTCAACGAAGCGGCCACTACGACCTTTTGCTCCTTGACCTCGCGGATGCGCAGGGCGATCAGCTCCGGCTTGACCGGGGTGGCGTAGATCTCCTGCATCTCGCGCGTCGCGACATCCTTTGGCAGACCCGCAATCCGCTCCAGCTGCTCGTCTGCGTCCTCGTAGCGCGTGAAGATGCCCTCGAGGTTGAGCACCGCCAGACCGCCTAGCCGGCCGACAATCGCAGCCGTCTCCGGCGAGACAACGCCGTCCATCGCGGAAGCCATCATCGGCAGCTCAAACTGGTAGGGACCAAGCTTCCAGGAGATGTCGATGTCGTCTGGATCGCGCGTGCGCCTGGAGGGCACGATCGCGATGTCATCGAAGCCGTATGCGCGGCGGCCACTCTTGCCGCGGCCAATCTCTACTTCCATCTGAGGATCCTTGCAGTCGTGGTGGACGAGCATAGCAACGGGCTTGACGCCCGCGCCCGGGTGTGGCTTGGGTATTCTCGGTCAAATGAGCGACGACGATCTTGCCGGCTATAACCCCCTGGTAATCGAGGCTCGTCGCCAAGCCGTTTGGCACGAGCAGGATGCTTTTCGCACGCCCCCCGTCACCGAGGATCGCGCGCGCAAGTACATCAAGCCCTCAGCTCCGTTCACCTCTGGGAACATCCATATCGGGCACGTGCGCAGCTATTCGATCGGGGATGCTTACGCGCGCTTTTGCCGGGGACGCGGCGAGGACGTGCTGTTCGCCTTCGGCTTCGACTCGTTTGGGCTGCCCGCCGAGCTCGGCGCGATCGCCGGCAAAGAGCCGCCCAGCGCTTGGGTGAATCGATGCGCCGAGCACATGATCCTGCAGCTGCGCAGGCTCGGCTTTTCCTTCGACTGGGAGCGCACTTTCATGAGCTCCGAGGCGATCATGTACCGCTGGTCGCAGTGGTTGTTCCTGACCCTTTTGGAGGCCGGATTGGTCTATCGCGGGACCGGGAGCGTTGACTGGTGTGACACCTGCCAGACGGTGCTCGCGACGATCCAGGTCGAGGATGGGACCTGCTGGCGTTGCCACAATCCTGTGCGCTTGATCCAGCGGCCGCAGTGGTACCTGCGTATCAGCGAGTACGTGCCGGAGAACGACCGGCGCCTTGCAGAGCTCGCCGCGAGTGGGATATGGGATGAGAACGCGCTTGCCTCGCAGCGCTTCGTGCTGGGGCGCGTCGATGGGGTCGAGCTCGACCTGCTCGGCGAGGACGGCGAGCCGCTGACCGTCTTCACGCCGCACTCCGACGCGCTCGATTTGGCCCGCTTCGTAAGCGTCTCACCGAGACACCCGCAGGTTGAGGAGTGGGCGCGCGATGAGGGGTTGGCTCAGCGGCTGGAGGAGCTGCGAGCGGTTGGGTTGGAGCGAAGTGCGCGTGAGGCGCAAACGATGCCGTTTGTCGATACCGGTCGCCTGCTCGTTTCCCCCACAGGTGGTGACCCATTGCCGGTGATCGTCACCCCTAGCGTGGACGGACGCTTCGGGCCTACCGCCGTGTTTGGCGTGCCAGAGCGTGACCGCACCGACGCACTGATCGCCGAGCGGCTATTCGGTCCCACCGAGGACGCTCCTGCGCCCGCCGACGGGGACACCTCGGAGGGCACAAGCAGGCACACGGAGGGCACAGTCTCGGACGACACCTCTACAACCACACCTAACCCCTCAGTCCCAGGTGCGCGTGAGGCCGTTCGCTACCGCGCCAATGACTTCACCATCTCCAGACAGCGCTCCTGGGGCACGCCGATCCCGATCGTCTATTGCGACGGGTGCGGGACGGTGCCGCTACCCAAGGACGCGCTACCCGTGATCCTGCCGCTCGACCTGACACCGACCGGTACCGGCAATCCGCTGGCCGAGCGCGAGGACTTCGTGCAGACCACCTGTCCCAAGTGCGGCGGCCCCGCTACTCGCGAGACCGACACGCTCGACTGTCACTTCGACGCGCTGTGGCTTTGGGTTCCCGTCTGCGTGCCTCCCACCGAGCGTGAGCAGAGCTTGGAGAACATCTTGGCGCTCGAGGACCTGCGCGCCTGGCTGCCATGCGAGCGCGTCGTCGCCGGATCGGACAGCGGCAACTTCGTGTTCGACCAGCGCACCGTGACCAAGGCGCTACGCGACATTGGCCCCTTGGAGTTCCTCTCAGACGGCGAGCCGTTCGCCGGCTGCCTGTTTCACGAGATGGTGATCCGCGACGGGCGCAAGATGAGCAAGCACCTTGGCAATGTGGTCGATCCCGACGAGCTGGTGGCCCAGTACGGGGCTGACACCGTGCGGCTGGCGGTGCTGTTCGCCGCACGCGCACAGCGCTCGCTGAACTGGAGCGACGGCGACGTCAAGCGCTGCCACCGTTTCCTACGCCAGCTGTGGGACTACTCGCACTCGCGCTTCACACTCGATCCCGCCGAGCCGAGTCAGGGGGCCACGAATGGCTCGGCGACCGACGGCGAGCAAGCCCCGGCGATGGGGCCCGACAAGACCGAGCATCTACGCAAACGCCTCGAGCAGTGGTGCGAGACCGCCGTGGAGAAGATCACCGAGGACGCTCGTGAGCTCGAGATGCACAGCGCTGTTCGCAACGTGATGCGGCTGTTCGATCGGATCCGCGACTATGAGAAGCGTGTGATCGCCAAGCGCGGCTCGTTGTGCGCCGAGGATTACGAGGCGCTGATCGAGGCGCTGCGGATGCTTGCGCGCGTACTGATGCCGTTCGCTCCGCACATCGCGGAGCAGCTGCTGATCGACTCGATGCCGGACGGCAGCGAGATCGACGCGTCGTGGCCTCAGGGGGAGCTTGTGCCACGATGACTTGGACAAACCGAAGTCAACCAACCCAAACAAGAAGGGGTGAGACCCGATGAGCACCGCTATGGGGCACGCAGACCTGAACGAGACGACGCGCTCGTGCGTGACCGAACTGGTGTGCCAGCGCTGCGATGTGAAACGGCCTATTACCGACACTGAGGCGTTTTGCCCAACGTGCGGTAAGTGCTTTGACGTCGCCTACGACTACGAGCTTGCGAAGGCGCGCTTGCGCGAGCTGCCGATGGACGAGCGTCCCCGCAACATTTGGCGGCTGTCCGAGCTGTCACCGATCCGCTCGACCCACGCTCAGGCCGAAGTGGGACAGGTGTCGGGCATGACGCCGCTGATCCCGGCGAACCGACTGGGGGCACGACTGGGCTTGAGCAAACTCTATTTGAAGGACGACAGCTCACAGCGACCGAGCTTTTCCTACAAGGACAGGGTTGTCTCGAGCGCGATCGCCCGTGCGCTGGAGCTCGGCAAGACCGAGATCGGCTGCGTCTCCACCGGCAACGTCGGCACAGCCGTCGCTTCGTTGGCGGCCAAGGCCGGGCTCACACCCTATGTCTTTTATCCCAACCGCCTGGAGCAGACCAAGGCGCGCGTCTGCCGCGCGCTTGGCGCACGGGTCTGCCAGGTTGCCGGCAACTACGACGAAGCCAACCGCGAGTGCAAGAAGGTGGCGGTAGCCAGCGGGCTCGAGTTCGCCAACATTACGCTGCGGCCGTTCTACGCCGAGGGCGCAAAGACTGCTGTTTTCGAGATCGTCGAGCAGCTCGGCTGGAAAGCGCCTGACCACATCGTCTCCGCCACCGCTGGCGGGACGCTGTCCTCACGGCTGCACAAGGGACTGGTCGAGCTGGAGAAGGTTGGGCTGGCTCAGACGAGCGCGACGAAGATGCACATCGCCCAGCCGGAGGGGTGCTCGCCGATCGCGGACGCGATCATCTCCGGTGAGCCTGAGATCCAGCCACGCAACCCGACGACGATCGCGCACTCGCTGGCGATCGGTTCTCCCGGCGACGGCTATCTGGTGATCGACGCTGTCCTCTCGCGCAAAGGCAGTGCCGGTACGGCCAACGACGAGGAGATCTTCGCCGGGATCGACCTGCTAGCCGAAACCGAGGGGATCCTGACC
Source organism: uncultured Solirubrobacterales bacterium (assembly GCA_963757995.1). Lineage (GTDB taxonomy): Bacteria > Actinomycetota > Thermoleophilia > Solirubrobacterales > Solirubrobacteraceae > Palsa-744. The sequence goes on along the minus strand of CAVWTS010000017.1, from coordinate 368,774 downwards.
GAGCCGGCCGGCGGCACCACGATCGCGGTACTCAAAAAGCTGGCCGAGTCGGGCGAGCTCGATCCCGACGCGACCATCGTGGCGATCATCACCGGCAACGGGCTGAAGACGCTCGAGGACCATCCCGAGAAGCCCTGGCCGAAGAGCGAGTGCGATGTCGAGTCGATGCTGGCGGTGCTCAGCGACCTGCAAGGGCAGGCGGCCTCGGCGCGCCAGCCGCTGCCGGTCTAGCGCAATTTGCTGCGTGTTCCCGCGCATGCACCCCATGCGGGGCACCCGCCATGATGGGGGACACCCCTGACTGGCGCAGGCGACAAGCGGGGGCACCGCGTTTTTGGAAGTTCTCCTCAGCCGCCTGCCGACGCGGCGTCGGCGACGATCTGTGCCTGCACGCGCGCGACTCTCCCGGCCGGGATCGACTCGTCGCCGGCTCGCAATCGACCCAGCGCGTCACGCTTTTCCTTGCCGGTGATCAGCCACAGCAAGGCTCTTGCGCGGTTCAGTACCGGATAGGTGACAGTCATGCGTCGCAGGCCCATGTACTCGGCCGTGAGCGCTACATCGCGATCGCCCACGTCCAGGACCGGGTCGCCTGGCACCAACGAGGCTGTGTGTCCGTCGGCGCCGATGCCAAGGTGGATCAGGTCGAAGCGCTCAGGCAGCGCGCTTGCGTAGCCAGCCGCTGCCTCGTCCAGGTTCTCGGCCGTGACCGGCATCGGATGCAGTTGGCTGAAAGCCGCCTCGGGCAGGTTGTCCCACAGAAGCGTCAAGTTGCGACTGGGGTCGCCGTCTGGCGCGATCCGCTCGTCGACTTGATAAATCGCCGTTTGGCCCCAAGGGAAGTCCTTGCGGCGTGCCAGCTCGGCGAACATCTGGCCCGGGGTGTGGCCACCGCTGACGGCCAGCGTGAACATGCGGCGAGACGCGATCGCGGCATTGGCGTGCTCGACGACGATCTCGGCGGCGCGTCGCGCCACGTCAGTGTCGCGTGAGAGAACCTCGATCGGGATCTGCTCGGCGCTCATGCTGTGACCGTTTGTTCGACGTTCGTCATGGGTTACTCGATGCTTGTCATGTGGTTACTCGATGCTTGTCATGGGGTTGCTCGGCGCTCGTCATGGGATTTTGCTCGGCGCTCATGCTTGGCGTTCGTTCTCTACTCATCAGCCGCGCAGCGAACGGTAGCGACGGATCAGCGCATTGGTCGAGCTGTCGTGCTCGAGCGTTGGTTCCTGCTCGGCTTCGAGCTCAGGGATGATGCGCTTGGCCAGCGCCTTGCCCAGCTCCACGCCCCACTGGTCGAAGGAGTCGATGCCCCAGATCGTGCCCTGCGTGAAGACGCTGTGCTCGTACAAGGCGATGAGCGCTCCAAGTGTGTGCGGGGTGAGCTGCTCGGCCAGCAGGACGTTGGTCGGACGGTTGCCTTGCATGACGCGATGAGGGACGATCGCCTCGGGCACCCCTTCGGCGCGCAGCTGCTCCTCGTTCTTGCCGAACGCCAGAGCCTCAGCCTGGGCGAAGACGTTCGACATGAGCAGGTTCTGGTGGTTGCGCAGTGGGTTCAGAGAACGCGCGAAGCCGATCAGGTCGACTGGGATCAGCCTCGTGCCTTGGTGGATCAGCTGGTAGAAGGAATGTTGTCCGTTTGTGCCCGGCTCACCCCAGTAGATCGCGCCGGTGTCGTAGTCGACCGGGATCCCTTCAACCGTCACGTGCTTGCCGTTTGACTCCATCGACAGCTGTTGCAGGTAGGCCGGGAAACGCTTGAGATACTGGCTGTAGGGCATGACCCCGACCGTCTGTGCGTCGAAGAAGTTCGAGTACCAGACGGCCAGCAAACCCATCAGCACCGGCAGGTTGCGCTCAAACGGGGTGCTGCGGAAATGCTCGTCCATCGCGTGGAAGCCGGCGAGCAGCTCGTGGAAGCCCGCCGGGCCTATTGCCAACATCGTCGAAAGGCCGATCGCCGAGTCCATCGAGTAGCGGCCCCCCACCCAGTCCCAGAAGCCGAACATGTTCTCCGTGTCGATTCCGAACTCGGCTACTGCGCTTGCGTTTGTGGAAACGGCGACGAAATGCTTGGCGATCGCCGCCTCATCGCCCAAGGCCGCCAGCGACCACTCGCGCGCGGAGCGGGCGTTGGTCATCGTCTCCAAGGTCGTAAACGTCTTGGAGGAGACAATGAACAACGTCTGCTCTGGGTCGAGGTCGCGCGTGGCCTCTACGAAGTCGGTGGAGTCGACGTTCGAGACGAAGCGGAAGCTCAGCTCGCGTGCACTGTAGTGGCGCAGCGCCTCGTAGGCCATGACCGGGCCGAGGTCCGAGCCACCGATGCCGATGTTGACCACATTCACGATCGGCTTGCCGGTGTGGCCCCGCCATTCTCCGGAACGGACCCGCTTGCAAAAAGCGCTCATCCGGTCCAGCACCGTGTGAACTTCCCGCACGACATCGACTCCGTCGATGAGCAAGGACGCACTCTTTGGCATGCGCAGAGCCACGTGCAAGACGGAGCGATCCTCGGAGACGTTGATGCGCTCGCCGGCAAACATCGCCTCCGTGCGCTCGGCAAGGCCAGACTGCTTGGCCAAGTCGATAAGCAGACGGATCGTCTCGTCGGTTATGCGGTTCTTCGAGTAGTCCAGGTAGAAGCCGGGACCCTCGGCGGTGAGACGCTCGCCACGCGCCGGATCCCCGGCGAACAGATCGCGCAGCGAAGTGTTCGCGATCTCGCGTTGATGGGCGACCAACTCGCTCCATGCGGGGCGCTCGGTCAAGGCTGGTTTTGGCTTCGGGATCGTGCTCATGTCGTCATGACGCCGCGTAAGAGTCGCATGTTGCCAGCAGTGGCGGCTACGGCGCGACGGACTCTAGCCTGCCAGCGCTCGGGAGACAGATAGTTAGGCATTAGGGTGCGCTCGTGCGCGATCTAGAACTTGTCATCTTCGACTGCGACGGAGTCTTGGTCGACAGTGAGGTCATCTCCAATAACGTGCTTGCTCGCGCTCTCTGCGCGGAGGGTTTGCCGACCACATTGACTGAGGCCCGGCGCGATTATCAGGGGCTGCTGCTCTCCGAAGTGGTCTCTCGGGCAGAGGCGAAACTCGGCCACGCCCTCCCAGAGGACTGGCTTGCCGGCTACGAGCGCGATCGGACTGAGGCGTTCCGTAAAGACCTGCAGCCTGTGCCGGGTGCTACCGAGGCCGTACGGCATGTCATTGGCGCCGGGATCGCGGTATGCGTCGCGTCCCAGGGCAAGCTCGAGAAGACGCGCTCCTCACTTGAGCTGACAGGGCTTCGCGAGCTGTTCCCCAGCGGTGCTCTTTTCTCAGCCCACGACGTTCCCCGCGGCAAGCCCCACCCTGACCTGTTCCTGCATGCAGCTTCTGCCATGGGCGCAAAGCCGTCGGGCTGTGTTGTCGTGGAGGACACAGCTTCGGGAGTCACCGCGGCGGTGTCGGCCGGCATGCGCGTCCTGGGCTACGTCGCCGACAGCGATGAAGCGGCCATACGACAGGCCGGTGCTGAGCTGATGCCGTCATTGGATCAGCTGCCGCGACTGCTCGGGTTTGCCTAACAGCCTTCTGTCTCGGGCCAAGCCGCTCGTACCGGTAGCCGGCACACACAAATCCCCAAAAACCAAGCCGACGGGACTTTGTAACACGCTTGTGACATTGGTCTCGGGGATTATGCCGTTGATACAGGGGCTAGCAATTCCATAGATTAAAACGTATGGGCTCACTTCCGTTAGAATGCTTGCACCTTCAAGGGCATAGGCCGGAAGATTGGTGGAGCTAGGCTCCCCAACTTCGCCATTGCCCACGGTCTAGTTGGGGAGCCGACCCACCACTTTGCGCCTGTAGCTCAGTGGTCAACGGTTTCCGGTAGGAGGCCAAAGAGCAACCGTCCAGTAAACGGTAGGTCGGGAGTTCGATTCTCCCCAGGCGCATCGAAACTGGACCTTAACGTACTTTTGTCTGTTTAACAAGCGACAGATGTCGGAGTTGGCTAGATTCCCTTCAGCAGCTCGTAAGCGGGTATCTCAAGCCCTTGGGCGATCTTGGCGATGGTCGAGACACGCAGGTCCCTCTTGCCGCGCTCAGCGCGCCCTAGCTCAACTGGGTGCATGTCGCATCGTTCAGCCAGGGCTTCCTGCGTGAGATCAAGCCGCTTGCGATGGACGCGGATGTTCTTGCCTACCTGGATCTTTGGCTCCACGCCATAGATGCTCCGCTTCGCAGCCAATAGCGTCCAGAACCAATAGCGTTCTATTTGCTGTAGGGTGCGCGGTTCTTCTAGAAGCTAGGACTCTTCGGAAAGGAGCCAAGATGCCTGGAGCGTCTGTAAAAGTAGGCCCAGTGCGCGTCGGCAGCGGCTGTTGTGTAGCGCTGGCGGTCCCTGCTGTGATCGTCGGGCTTCTCGTATGGGCAAGTATCGCTGTTGCGGCTACTCCATCAACAAGAAGTGCGCGTAGAGCTACCTTCAATGAAATCAACAACTCGCAACAACTATTTGAAGGTATCCACAACAATGAAGAAGGAAACATCCATTGTAATCGCCTTACCCAATCTAGATACCATTGCTCATTTCAATATCTCAGTCCGGCAGATGTTCAGCTTGGATGCCCAGGAGATCGTGGATATTCCTATGTAACGTTTCACCATTACGGAATAGAAGTCAATCTACATGTGGATGAAAACGTGTGTATAGAAAGACGTAGAAGGTAAGTTTTTATATTAATTATGACTATACTGAAGGAGTACAAGGATGCCTGAAGGTGAGAGCGAGATCCAGAAGTGCCTTGACGAGGCCACTAGAGAACTCGACAGGTTCATATCCGAGCTTCGCTCTGACGCGGATACGGGATCTATTGAACAAGAACTCTACAAACTCCTCACGATTTTGTCGAAAAGCAACCGTGCCCAACTCGAAGCCCTCCAGGCTCTTGCGAGCCGAGTCTAATTCATCCTGAGTTACCCACACATAATCCATACGTTAATTATACAAGGATTTCACTTAACTCGCCAGTTTTTCTTGGCGCTCTAGAACCTTGGCCGTGCGTCGCATGAGAGCATCGTTCTCGCGCTGGCGCTCGCCTGGGTCATCGCGCTCAATCAGGATGTGGTACGGCAGCGCATCGCCGTGTAGTAGCACGAGCAGTGTGTCACGAAACAGGTAGGGATTATCGCGGCGGTTGAACCTGAACTCCATCTCGTCCAAATAAGCTGGAAGATGCTTGACGCTGATCTGATGGTAGGTTCCTACGACTGAGCGCTTGAGCAGCGACCATGCGGACTCAACTGTGTTTGTGTGGACATCCCCTCGCACATATTCCTCGGCGGAATGCTCAACTGTCTTGTGTTTGGTGTTCTCGTCGCCTATATCGTTGTAAGAAGGAAGCTCGTCTGTATATATGTTTTCAGTCTCATCTGAAACTGTTGACTTGATAAATCCCTCTAGATTCTTCTTTCTAGAGTTGGGTACCAGTCGAAGACGAATCTCCCCTCCACGCTCGATAGCGCCAGCGATCACAACCTTGTTCCCCTTGTAGCCCGAGCCAAAGCCCTTTCGTTTCCCACCCATGTAAGTCTCATCGACCTCGACAGTTCCCTTGAGCAACGGCTGCTCATCATCGCCCATTGCGTCCCTGATTCTGTGCGATAGATACCACGCGGCTTTATACGAGACTTTCAGCATCCGCTGTAGCTGCTTGGCCGAGATTCCCTTCTTTGACTCGCCCATCAGATACACCGCCAAGAACCACTTCCACAACGGCAGGTGAGAGTCGTGAAACAAAGTACCGGCAGTCACCGAGAACTGGTATTTACAGCTATCGCACTCGTACTGATTACGTGAGGCTAGCTTTGAGATCGTCGTCGGTTCCTCACAGCGCGGGCACTCAGGACCGTCTGGCCAGCGGAGCTCTTCAAGATAGGCACGACAGCGATCCTCAGAGCTAAAATCTTCTACGAGCTTCGGAAGATCCATTGCCCCCTCCATCAGAAAGCCCCCATGCCAAGGCACAAGCCCAAGGCCCACGAGCTGACCACAGAGCAGGCCCTAAAGAAGATGTTCCCAAAGAAGGTCCGCGATGCAGCAGCAGACGAGGCCCAGAAGTTCCGCAAACAAGCCAAAAAGAAGATCATAAGCAAAGATACTATCTGATCTTCTACCCTGCGTCAAGGGTAAAGTATTAGTGCTGTTTGCTACAAGTAGGTGCTCTGCTGGCTTTCGCGATCTAGATGCATCAGCGCATCTTTGAGAAGAGTCGCCTTCTCGTGCAAGAAGGAGAGCGCATCGTCTGTTGTCGAAAGCTCTGGCCCTTCAAGCAACGACTTTTGAAGTTCTTTGGCTTCGCTGAGAGCATCGGTTGTCTCGGACTTCCACTTGCGTACTCGCTTGAGAAGATCCTCGTCGCTGAGGAATGATCGTTCTTGTTTAATCGCTTCAGCTTGCATTAGGGACAGATCAATGGCTTCTCCTAGCGCAGTCGTCGGGACGATCTCTTTTGCCGCTTTGCGCAGGGATCTAACTTCCGCTCGTGCATGATTGCGTTGCCGATGAGGGGCAGCGGCAAGGGATGCGAAGTAGACCACGGGACCGAGAATCAGGAGACTGCCAACACCCGCGCCGAGTGCTGCCAGTAGCACCTTGGCAAATGTGGTCAGATTGCTTTCAATCGCTGCAATGATCGAAGCCCCAAGGGTCACGAGCGCCACCACTCCGACGAGCGCCCAGTGTTTGAGGATCGCCTTCGTATCGCTGAGCGCTGTCTCGCGATAGCGCTCGTGGTGGGCTGGCTCGAACTTGACCGCGAAGGCTTTTCGTAGCACGCCCAGATCCTATATGTACCAACTGATGGGACTTCGTTGAGACTTTGTGCTGTTTGTGACATTACTCACCCTGTATCAAGGGGATAATCCCCTTGGTCTCAACGGCTTTTGAGGGCTACCGTCAAAGTATGGCCAGACAGATTTTGATCGCCGGCGGCGGCTTTGGCGGCTTCTATGCCGCCAGGGCATTGGAGCGACTTGCGGTTGCTCGTGGGGCACGCGTGACCCTTGTCAACGACGCCAACTTCATGCTCTACACCCCCCTGCTGCCAGGTACCGCTGGGGGCACGTTCGACCCGCGCCATGTCGTCGTGCCATTGCGCTCGCAGCTCAAGCGAACTGAGCTGTTGATCGGGAGCGTCACGGGCGCCGACCCCGAGTCTCAGCGGCTGCTGGTGCACCGCGTCGACGGCGAGCGCCTCACGCTCGGCTACGACCATTTGCTCGTCGCGCTGGGATCGGTCTCGCGCACGCTACCGATCCCCGGCCTGGCCGAGCATGCGACCGGCCTGAAGTCGTTGTCTGATGCGACGGCATTGCGCAACCAGGTGCTGACATGCCTGGATATCGCCGAGTCGCTGGATGACCCGGTGCGTAGCGCCGAGTATCTCGGCTTCGTGTTCGTGGGCGCCGGCTATGCAGGCCTCGAGGGCCTGGCAGAGCTGCAAGATTTCGCCGCGCAGGCAATCGAGCTGTATCCACGCTGTCGCGCGCAGGGCATGCGTTGGGTGCTGGTTGAGGCACAAGAGCGGATCATGCCCGAGGTGCCGGCAAGCCTGTCGGCGTTCGCCGCGCGCGAGCTGCTCGGCCGCGGCATCGAGATCGAGACGTGTACGACGCTGGCGTCCGTGACAGCACGTGGCGCGACCCTATCGAGCGGCGAGCAGATTCCCGCGCGCACCGTGGTATGGACCGCGGGAGTAGCACCAAGCCCAGTCGTCGCCTCACTTGGCTTGCCGCTGGATGGCGGCGGACGGATCGCGGTCGATAGAGAGTTGCGTGTCGCCGGCTATCCGAGCGTTTGGGCAATCGGCGACTGTGCCGCGGTGCCCGACCCGGCAAGGCGTGGGCAAGCGTGCCCGCCGACGGCTCAGCACGCGATCCGCCAAGGGCGGCTTGCCGCATCCAACATCGCCGCGGCACTCGAGCACAGAGCACTGCGTGCCTTCCGCTATCGCACCGCCGGAGTCGTTGCCGAGCTCGGCCACAACAAGGCGGTCGCGATCACGCTCGGCCTGCGCTGGCGCGGGCTGCCGGCATGGCTGCTCGCGCGCACTTACCACTTGCTGCTGATGCCGGGCTTCGGGCGCAAGCTGCGGCTGCTGATGGACTGGAATGTGGCTTTGCTGTTCGGTCGCGACCCGTCATCGCCAGGTCGCCTTGGCAGCGCCACGCCGCTGCGGTTTGCAGAGGACGAGAAGTCTTCTCTGCGCCTACGACCGTATCGGGCCGTGGCCGAACAACCGCGGCGTGCTTCGCGATCCCCCGGAGAGTCGATGGTCGACGAGCTGCCCTGATCGGGCGCAGGATCTCTAGACGTGAGTGCCTAGAATCAACGAGAATCGGAATCCGTCACAGGCCCTCTATGGCGCGATTCCGATGATGCTTGTTTTTTCATAAAACAGGCCTTCATAAGTAAACGCCGGAACCGTCACTCTGACCTCGACTCGCTGCCCCCGTCGAGCGCGAGGAAGCGAGAATCTCGTCCTAGAGTCCATGACGGTCACGTGTCGGCGAATCGTCCTGAGCGTCTTCCAGTGGCATCTCCCATGGCGAGTGCACACGTCCCCTTGGACGCGAATCGTGACAGCGGCTGCACGCCCGGCGGCCGCCGAATCCGTGAAAGTGGCTCTTCCAACTCCAAGGATCATCGAGATGGCGAGATCCTTGCTCTGGCCGGGAGAGGTTCCGGAACGACGCGTCGAACCTTCGATAGTCACCGAGTTGTGGCCGAACGACGGTTCAATCGGCTGCAGAACCGGCAGCTGCGGCAGCATCTGTTCGAGCGTCTGTGAGCCGGTGGTGAAGTTCACCGTCTGCGTGTAGGCGATGGCAGTCGCTTCATCCTCCCAGTGCGCCGTCAGCACGAAAGCGGTGTTCGCGTCGAGCGGCTGGGGAGGGATCGCGAAACCCGCTCCGCGGCTGTACTCGCCAACGGTGTAGCCAGTAGGGAAGTTGGAGCTGTTCGGTGTAGGCTCGGGCGAAGCAGGATTTGCAACCGCCACGGGCACCGGTTGGCCGCCAGCCGTCGCGAGTGTTACTTCCAAAAGTCGCGGCTCTTGCAGCCCCTCCGGATACAGTATGACGTTCGGTCCCGTGGTCTGACCTTCGGGGATTCCAGCCGCGGCCTGCGGGGTCCACGGCTCCTCAGCCGCGGTCTGGGCGATCGGAACGTTGGTGCTCCCACTGCCTGGATACGAGAAGAACGCCGGTCCGGCGAACATCCGCGCGTAGTAGCTCGTTCCCATGCACGCGCCGGAGTGGTTCTCCGCGTACCAGGTCATGGTCGCAGCCGGATCGAACAGGGAAGTCAGATGCAACGGAGCGTTTGACCAGGGATCGAATTGGCCCGTCCACCACTGAATGCCGTACTGATATGTCCCGTTGCTCTCTGAAGATCGGCCCGCCAGATCGGACTGCGATACCGCAGCGGCTCCCCCAGGTGTGTACCCAGGCTGGCTGGATATCTCTTCGTGTGGATACTGGCCAGGAGCGGGTTCGTAGTCATTGAGATATTCACTGCAACCCTGCGACAGTTCGGCATCTTCGCTCAAATCGCCCGGGATTCCGTTTGCCGTCCGGGCCTGGTTCAGCAGCGAGATCGCTTCGGCAGAGGAGACGAGCTGCACCTGGATGGCCGGATCGTCAACCGCGGCGGCGCCCGATGGAAGGGCTCCCGTCATCAGAATGAGAATCGTGAGAACTCCGGTAAAAGTCCATCTAGTAGGCATCGACCCAAGATATCACCAGGTCGGGGGCGGAGATTTCGGACCCGCTCACACGAACCAGATGATCGTGTGCGGATGTTCCGGATCGAGGCGGGAAAGGTGCCTCGTCTCAAGGCTGACCAAGCGGCGGCTACCACATCCCTCAGGCATCGCTGCTGGCGTCTCTGCGAGGGAACTACGACCTTAGAGCGTCTATCAAAATGCGTGCACGTCTGTGACGGCCGTTGGCCTTCGCGGAGCCGTGTCCTCGGGGCTCGACTTGGCACCACCAAGCCTTCGCCCCTGCGTCCTTGTCCGCTCGACCCTCGACCGCCAGCCGCACCCGCGTTTTTATAGGCGCTCTAAGCGGTGGGCTGACCGAGCTGGACAAGCGCTTTGCGGACGTGACCGAGGAGCAGTCCAAGCGCAGACCAGTTGCTGAAGATCCAAGCGTCAGCGACATGAACCGCCCACAGGCACGACCACAATCGCTGTTAGCGCACAAAGGCCAGTCGCCCGCCTCCCACCTCTGAGCCATCCCTATGCGCATTCAGACTCCGGCACACCGTGCCTTACCAAACCTACGGTCTCTTGACATCGGGATACTCAGCTCGACAAATCGGAGGAAACTACTAGTGACACTCGACGTCCGGTTCAGCTTCGCTGCAGCCAAACATTTCACCGGTAGCAACGCTTACGGCTTCATCGATGCCGCTGACTTGGACCGCCGCGCCATAATAGTTATTCAATGTTCCATTTCCTAGCTCGCCGTGGAAGTTGCCGCCCCAACAGTCGACATCTCCGTTGGCAATGACCGCGCAGCCGCCCCACTGATCTGCGCTAAGCGTGAGCGCGTTGGTGATCCCCCCGATCAATGCCGAACCACATTGGATATTGCCGCCGGTAAAAACACCGCAGATCGCTCCGTAGTCCACTGATACTTCACCCGCATTCTTAACGGTGTTGACTTCGCTTGGCGTGTCGTCCCCAACCGCGTAGCCACCTGCTTCTCCCCAGCAATCCACGGTGCCGTCAGTTAGGGTTGCGCAGGCCCTCTCGCCACCCGCCGTGATCCGGGTGGCAGCAGTGATCCCCGGGACGGAGTCCGGCGTCGAGCTATTTGCGTGAGTTCCGTTGCCGAGTTCGCCATACTTATTGCCTCCCCAGCATTCCACAGTACCGCTATCCAGAAGCGCGCACGCGAAGTCGCTGCCGACAGCGATTTCCGTCACGCCGCGGATACCGCTCACTTCGACTGGGAGCGGATTATTTATCGTCTTGCCATTCCCGAGCTCGCCATAGGAGCCTTCGCCCCAACAGTCGACGGTTCCTGTACGCAGCAGCGCGCAGCTAGTGGCTCCGCCGGCACTTACCGCTGTTGCGCTGGTAAGCCCGCTGACCCGTACTGGCGTTGAACTGTCCGTGTCGGTCCCGTCCCCAAGCTCACCGAAGAGGTTCTCACCCCAGCATTCCACGGCGCCACCAGCCATAAGTGCGCACGCGTCGTCCAGGCCTGTCGTTACCGCGGTTGCATTGGTGATGCCCTGCGCTTGTACGGGTGTTGAGCTATCGGTGTCGCTGCCGTTACCCAACTCGCCTTTGAAGTTGTCGCCCCAGCAACTGACTGTGCCGTCTCGCAGCGCTGCGCATCGGTGAGAACCAAACGACGAATCTGAGTCGGTGCCGGATTCGAACGGCGATTCGCTGGGCGTCAAGCCCCGGGGTGGGTTGCCTCCGCCTCCGGGCGGCACGCTTCCCCCGCCTCCGCCTGAGCCACCACTCGATCCGCCGCCCGACCCGCCCCCACTCCCGCTTCCCGTGCAGGCATGATAGAGCTGGGTGTGCCCGAACGTGAAGGTGCCCAGCTTGAAGTTGTAGTCGTTGAAGAACACGTCTGCCTGCGCGGTCAGTTCCGCCTTCACTTGTGCGTCAACGGTCAGGCACGCGGCGTGCGTTGCCGTTGTCGCCGCGACGGTGCCGGTGATTTCCGGGCCGATCGTTCCGGTGACACCAACGCGTTTGGCGAGGTTTAGCCCGGCCTTGAGCGCGAGGGAGAGGGTGAGGTTGGCGTCGCCGCTGAATTCGGTGTGGCCGTCGTTGTGGAACGCCTCGTAGTTGTTGCTCGGGTCGCCGCGGCCGCGGGAGAAGCCGAAGTTGATCCACGGTTCCCAGTGGAGGTTCACGCCGACGGCGCCGCTGGCGGAGAGTTTGAACTGCGGACCGATTTCCACGAACAGCCCGGTGTCCGCTATCGGAATGTTTGCAGTCGCGTCTGCCGTGCAACTCGCTGAGCCGCTGAAGGTGACGCCGAGGCCGAACTTGGGGTGCCCGCCGAGGTCGAAGTTGATGAACGGCCCCGAATAGCCATTCGAGAAGCTCGGGATGACGATTTCGGAGTTCACGGTGATTTCGGTGAGGTCGATGTTGTGCGTGATCGAGTGCTGCACGCCGGAGTCGTCGCACGAGAACGACACGCTCGCGAACGAGCCGATGTTCACGGCTGCGTGCGCCGCAGCACTTGCGTCTTCGCTTGCGAGTTCGCCGAGGGTGCCGTCGATCTGCGCGTCGAACGAGCTGTACGCTTCCTCGAGCGTCGCTGGGCGCGTCGTCACCGTCGTCGAGCCACTGGCGGCATGGCCCACCGCTGTGACCACGCCAAGCAAGCCATCAGGGGCGCGAGTGGACACCCCGAGGATCAGTGCGCCGCCAACATTGGGTACCTTGCTGCCCCGCGCGAGCACAACGGTCTGCGTCGCCCCAGGACTTCCGCTGACGCTCTCCACGTCGCCGGGCGGAGCCTTGATGGTGGTGCTGCGGAGGGTGCTTTGGACTACGACCGCTGGTCCAAGACGAACCCTCTTCGGAGAGCTTTCAGTAAGAACGACCGAGCCCGAGACGACGCGAACCCTGAGCGTCACGGTCCCTACGGCGTGAGCAGCCTTGAAGCGAACAGCGAACGAGTTCCGTCCGGCTTGCGGCGCCAAACGGGCGCTCGCTCGTACGCGCCACCGCGCCGCGCCACTCTGAGCATTCGTTTCTTCCTCGAGCTCGACACGACGTCCCAACCGAGCCACGCCCGCTGTGCCGTTACGGCTAATCACGCCGCTTGCAGTCACCCGAAGTCCCTGAACGGCGTAAGACACTGAGACGCGCGGCCGAGTTGCTACTACAGCGACGCTCTGGGCGTTCCGATCACTGGAGCCATTCAGCGTGCGCACGGCAATGGCCGCCGCGGCCGGGGAGGCGAGAACGAGGAGCAGGATGACGACCGCTAGTAGGGCGCGCGCGGCGCGCCGGGTCGTGTCCGGCATCCATACCCAGGATTGGAGTTCGCGTCCCCGCCTCACCTGCGAGATCGTAACGGCTTGACGCGACCCTATATACCCAAGATATCGACGCCGCCGCAGCACGCTCACCTTTCGGCATGAAGGAAGAAGTCCCGTGCGGCGCGAAGCGGAGACCTGCTCAGGATGAGAAGCGCATGCTCGGCAGATACTCCACACACGGATGCAACTACGTACAGTTCTGGCTGCTTGAGTCGCGCTATCTTTAGCGGTGCGCTGCCGAAAGCGTCCCGTTAGCGATTCGTGGTCCATGCCCATGTCGCATAAGCCGCCTCGGTGGGTGCGAGTGAAAACCCGCGCTCCCACCCCGTTTGAGCGCGAATCACCGTCCCGCTCACAGCCCAGTCACATGGCGCACCTCGACAAAACGCACAGCATTTTGTTCCGCACGGAGCGATATAGCCAGACACTTCCCACAAGAACATCGATTTTGCAGGTGTTTCGTGAGGGTGAGCGACGGGATTCGAACCCGCGACCGCCGAGACACAATGTGGAAAACTTGGTCGCCCACATGATCCGCCAGGGCAAGTCGCCGGCAACGGCACGCCACACCCTGAGCGTGCTCCATTCAATCTTTGAACATGCCCGTCGACAGGAAGGGATCGTCTCCAATCCGGCTAGCCTCGCCGACAAGCCTCGCGCCCCCCAGGTGGATCCTGACATCAGGTTCTTGGAGAACGAGGAGGTCGAGGCGTTGGTGCGCTCGGTGCCAGACGATTACCTCGGTCGGATCGAGCGTCCGTTGTACTTGACGGCGACGATGACTGTGATGCGCCAGGGCAAGCTGCTGGCACCGCGATGGCGTGACGTGGACTGGCAAGCCCAGCGTACGTATCCGACGCAACTTCGTGCGCGGCGAGTTCGGCACGCCGAAGTCCAAGCGCTCCTCGCGGAGCGTGCCGCTCGCAGACCGGCTCGCAGGTGAGCTTGATCGACTGCACCGAGAAACAAACTGGCCCGGAGACGACGATCTCGTTTTTGCCCATCCTCATACCGGCAAGCCCATCGACCGGTCTAAGTTGCTCAAGCGTTTCAAGGCAGCTCTGCGACGAGGGGATTTGCGCGATGTCCGCTTCCATGATCTACGCCACACCTTTGGCACGCGCTTGGCAGCTCATGGCGTGCCGATGCGGACGCTTCAAGAGATGCTCGGGCATCGCGACTTCAAGACAACGTTGATTTACGCGGACTACGCACCCAACGCTCACGAGGCAGGCTGGATCGAGGCTGCGTTTGCCTCACAGACCAACGAGCTCGCCGCTGACCAGCAAGCGGCCATAGGCACGGGTGAATGACTCCCCAAGAGCCCCAGTCTGGATACACGATCGAGTTCTTCCGCGGTGCCGATGACTCTGAGCCGGTCCGCCGCTTCATCGACTCTCTGAGCAACGACAAGCGTGATGCGCTGCTGGCAGCGCTCGCCAAGATCCTCGCACGTCAGGGCCTCGATGTCTGCAGATCTGAGTGGGGCAAGCAGCTCGGCGGAGGTCTCGCCGAGTTCCGTCTCAGACATGATGAGCGCGAGATACTGGCACGCGACGGCATCTCCACATCAGACCTTCCTGAATCCTCGCCAGAGAAGATCCTCCTACGCGTGTTCTTTCACGCGCATGGCAAGCGCTTGATCCTGCTGCTCACCGGCTACGACAAGGGCGCTAGGCCAAATGCTCGACACCAGCAACGGGAGATCGAGCGGGCACGAACTCACCTGAAGGAATGGCGGGCCATCCAGTCACGCCAGCGAAAGCCATAGAGATCAGATCCTGGGGTTCGTAGACGCCGTTGACAGTGCATGTGATATACCCCATACTCTTTCTATGGGCACAAACCTAGACGACTACATACAAGAAGTCCGCGGACGCTATACAGAGGGAGAGCAGGCACATCTCGACTCCGAGATGCGGCGCTTCGATCTTGCCGGCCAGCTGCTCCACCTACGACTGGATGCAGATGTCACCCAACAAGAGCTAGCAGAACGCTCGGGAATCTCACAGGCCGACATCAGCCGTTACGAGCGAGGGCTCGGCAATCCAACGCGTGCGACGATTGACGCTCTCGCGGTCGCCCTCGATGCCCATCTTGAGTTGGTGCGCAATACAAAGCCAGCTATCCCGTCCACGCCAGCTGGCGTGTAAAACACGAGAACCGACTCAGCAGACACGGCATCAGGAGAACCACAAGCTCGCGTGCCCTTCGCCAGGCGCCGCCGAAGCGTCGTAATTATTTCGCCGGCGCCGCTTCGTAGTACGGGTCTGTCTGATGAATGGTGGATCTGGTTTGGTCTGATTGAAGGGATGGACCATGACGGAGTTTGTCGATTCGACTGATCAGGAGGAGATGATCGGGTCTATGACTACAGATATCGTTGATCAGAAGCAGTTGGCTGAGCAGCTGTTGGAGCAGGCGAAGGAGCAGAACATCGAGCTGGTCGGCCCCGACGGGCTGCTGGGCCAGCTGACCAAAAGCGCGTGCTTGAGACTGCGCTTGACGCGGAGATGAGCGAGCACTTGGGCTAGAGAAGCACGATCTGGCAGGGCGTAACAGCGGGAATTCGCGTAACGGGACACGCGCTAAGACGGTGCTGACGGAGATCGGCCCAGTCGAGATCGAGGTCCCTCGGGATACCGCGTCGACGTTCGAGCCGCAGATCGTCAAGAAGCGCCAGCGGCGGCTCACCGGTGTTGATGAGATCGTCCTGTCGCTCACTGCCCGTGGGTTGAGGACCGGGGAGATCGCCGCTCACTTCGGGGAGGTTTATGGTGCCAAGGTCTCCAAGGACACGATCAGCCGGATCACCGAGAAGGTCACGGGCGAGATGACGGATTGGTTGACCCGGCCGCTCGATCGCGTCTATCCCGTGATCTTCATTGATGCGATGGTCGTCAAGGTCCGCGACGGGCAGGTGATGAACAAGCCTGTCTATGTCGTGATTGGCGTGAGCGTCAACGGTGAGCGCGACATCCTCGGCCTCTGGGCCGGCGACGGCGGCGAGGGCGCGCGAAGTTCTGGCTGAGCGTGTTCACCGAGATCAAGAACCGCGGCGTCGATGACGTCTGCATCGCCGTCTGTGACGGTCTGAAGGGCCTGCCCGAGGCGATCACGACGACCTGGGAGCTCGCGACCGTGCAGGCGTGCATCATCCACCTGATCCGCAACACATTCCGATTTGCCTCGCGCAAGTACTGGGATGAGATGAGCCGCGACCTGCGGCCCGTCTACACAGCACCCTCAGAGGCAGCTGCAAGAGAACGGTTCGCGGAGTTCAACGCCAAATGGGGCAAGCAATACCCGGCGATTAGCAAGCTGTGGGAGAACGCCTGGAGCGAGTTCATACCGTTCCTTGACTACGATGTCGAGATCCGGCGCGTGATCTGCTCCACAAACGCGATCGAGTCGCTCAACGCCCGCTACCGACGCGCCGTCAGAGCCCGAGGGCACTTCCCCAACGACACGGCCGCGCTGAAGTGCCTCTACCTCGCGACCAGAGCCCTGGACCCCACAGGCCACGGCAGAGCACGCTAGGCAATGAGATGGAAGCCCGCCCTCAACGCGTTCGCGATAGCGTTCGAAGGAAGAATCAACTAAAAACCACCAAGCACATCCACCGTTAATCTGACACTCCCTGTCTGAAACCTACGCATGTGCTTGCGGATGCGAAAGCACATGCGTGTAAAACGCGGACCTTCTTGGACCGCGCATGGAGGGAGGCACTAAGACGTTGTGAAACACTGTCTCGGTTTGGCTGGCTCCGTAGTTCGTCGTCGTAATCACGGTGAGCATGCCTCCTGGCGAGGCGGTGAGCGAGAGTCTGACGGTACCGGCCCTGGTCGTAGTCTTGACGATCGGCATCGGTGTCGGGTGCTGGGGTCGGATGAGAGTCAGGCTTACCGGCATTCCCCGCACCGGGAGTCCGTGGATGTTGTACACGCTCACTGTGAGCAGCAACCGAGCCCTTCGGCCGTAGCGACGGAGGCTATGTCCCAGGTGAACGCGCACCGGCGCCGGGATCTGCCAACGTACGTGGAGAGCGCGCCACGTGATTCCTGATGTCGCGACATACGTCATCGAGCCGTATCCGCGGAGAGCGAATCTCGCCTGACCGTGGCGGTCGGCCGGCTTAGACGTCGAGCGCATCCCATCGGATAGTTCGATGTGTGCGCCCGGCACGGGCCGCCCGCGGCGTCCTATGGCGGTGACGTCAACGGCTAGTACTCCGCCGTTGATGGCGGCTCACGCCCTCTCGCCGATCGTATCGAGGTCAGTGCTCCCCGCGTGGCCACACTCAATTGCACGCGGCTTTCGGCGTCTGCCCGAGCCTCTACGGCGGCGAGCCTTGAACGCAGCTTTCGATCGCCCGCGACGCTTTCAACCGCGGAGACTTCGAGATCGTCTTCGCGCTGTTCCAAATCATCGCTAAAGGAGATCGACCTGCGCGAAGCCTGAAGTCATAGGTTCAAGTTACTTTAGAAGAGTGAAGCTGCGACTGGTTATATGAGACCCACGGCCCGCGGGACCACGTCCGGTGATGATCGCCTGGACTCGAAGCCTGCCGGCCTTCCTGAGCCTCTGCAGAGCGGCTCGTGTCAGCCTCAGCCGCAGGCGCTCGCGTCCCCCGGGGGGAAGGGCGAACGCAGTGGGTCGAGTAACAGGACTAGGTGAGTGTGTGTTGACTCGGGCCAGGCGCCCACGGCCGGGGGACTGGTCGAGCGAGATGGTGCCCCCGCATGCCGCACCACCGGGAGGGCACGACAGTGGCACGACAGCCGACGTCCTGACGTGCTGGGAGGCTGGGGGGCTGGCGGCGGCCACGTTGATTGCGGCCTGCGCGCTGGCGCTGCAGATCGAGTTCACCGCTGCGCTGGCGTCGCCGTATTCGGTGTCCCAGGTGCCAAAGCAGCTGCCATCGCCATATTGGGCAAATCCGGCCCATGGCAGCGGCGAGCCGGGGTGGCCATTCGAGGGCGGTTCCACGATCTGCGTGCCGTCCATGGGCGCCCACTGGCCGTTCACGAAGACGTGTACATCCTCGAAGACCCTCGGGGGTGTGGCCGTCGCCTGCGATCTGGTCTGCGAGGGCATGCGTCTCGTCGCTGACGACCGCGAGCGTCGGGACGAACGACGCCGGAGCGGATGCCACCTGACGCCCGTCCTCATAGAACGTGATCTCCCCGGGCACGTAGTTCCACAGCACCGTGTAGTAGGTGTACTTGCCGATGGGAGCCGGGTTTGCGGCGCCACTCGCACAGGACAGCTGCGTATGGCTGGACGCGTCGCAGTCCCTCACGCCGATGCCACCAGGTCTTCTCCGGTCGTTGTACTCGATGAGTGTGATCCGGTCAGAAGACCGCTGATTCCAGCCGATTTGCGCATAGCTTTGTTCTTGGCCCTCGAGCATCACCCAGGCCTCGCTATAGCCGGCAGCCCCCTGATCTGCCCAGGAGCCGTCGACATAGGGCTTGTAGTTGAAAACGCGGGCGTAAATGCCTCCGATCGTCCCCGAGTTCTTGCGGACGACGCCGTCGTAGAAGTAGCTGATCGCCGGCCCCGGCGCCCTGGTCTGGGGTGGGCAGCCAGGCGCCACGGGATGCTGGTCACACGGCGATTGCGGTGGTGCAGGGCCCGGCGAGGGGCAGGGACTTCCATTGCAGGAGGGCGGAGGAGGTCCGCCACTGCCATTGCCGTTGCCGTTCCCGCCACCACCGCCACTCGTGGCAAGAGTAGTGAACGACGAGGCGGGACTCGGGGTGTAGGTCATGCCGCCGCCCGCGTTGGTCGCGACGAGGTTGAAGTTATAGGTCGTGTTCGGGGAGAGGCCGGCGAGGTTGGCGGACACGGAGACTGGCGCGGCTCCTGGGCCCGTCGTCTGGGCGCAGGGCATCGTGGACCCATATGCGGACGTGGTGCCGTATTCGAAGTAACAGGTCGTGGCGGCGCCGCCGGGATACACGGTCCCGTGCAGGTCTGCCGTTGAGGAGGTGATATTGGTCGCTGCGTCTATCCCCGCCAGTGCAGGGTTTGCCGTCGGCTGGATTGTCCAGCTGGTCCCGTTCCAGCGCTCGGCCAGCGTGAGATATGCACCGGTCGGTCCCTCCGTACTGTCCAGGTACTGGCCGACCGCTGTGCAAACGTTGGGGGCCGTGCAGGACACGTCGGAGAACGAGGACTGGGTGGAGCCCGCGGGTTCCGGGGTTATCGGGAGCTCGCCCCAGGTCATGCCGTCCCAGGACTCGGTGAGCGTGGTGTTGCCGCTGAATCCGACGGCTGTGCAGGGCTTACCTTCGGGTGCGCATGACAGGTTCGTAAAGCCGTTGTAGCTCGAGGCGTTTGGGTTGGGCGTGGGTTCGATCGTCCAGCTGGTGCCATCCCAGGACTCCGCGAGGGTGAGGCTACCGCCGCTGCTACTGGCGTTGATCCCGACCGCGCTGCACGATTTCGCCGACTCGCACCACACTGCGTGCAGCGCAGAGCTGCTCGATCCGGCGGGAATGGCTGTGGACTGAATCGTCCAGTTCGTCCCGTCCCAGGCCTCGGCGAGAGGCGTCTGGCCAGTGCCGGGGGTGGAATATGCGCCGACTGAGATGCACGTAGCTTCGGCGGGGCAGGACACGCCGGTGAGCGCCCCGCTTTCTGCGCCGCTTGGTAGCGGCACGCTCTGGATTGTCCAGGCCGACCCGTCCCAGAGCTCCGCGAGCGGCACGGTTTGGCTTGTGGTGGTGCTGTAGTACGAGCCGACAGCCATGCATTCTTCCGTGGAAGCGCACTGGACGTAGGAGAGGACGCTGTAGGAAGCTTCGGGCGGGCTAGGCGGTGGCCGGATGGTCCAACTCGACCCGTTCCACAACTCGGCGAGCGGGAGCTCACCGCTGCTTCCGTAGTAGGAGCCGACGGCCAAGCACTTCGTGGGAATGACGCACGAGACGCTGGCCAGAGTGCTGTATGTCGCGTCGCTGGGGGCGGGGGTGGGCTCGATTGTCCATTTGGTCCCGCCCCAACCCTCGGCCAAGCTGGCGTTACCGACAGCCGTCCCTACTGCAGTACACGAGGTTTCCGACGCGCAGGACACGCCCGAGAAGCCGCCTAGGTCGCATGGTTGGAACTCAAATGCGCACGAGTAGTTGTTCGCGTAGGCGGTGGCGAACCCGGTCGGTCCCGTTGGGCCGACGGCCAAGCCAGCCGCGGGTGTGCCTTCCCCAAACTCATTGGGGGGGCCACTGACCAACGCGTCTGCCCCTGATTGGTGGAGTGTGCTGCCCACAGCGAGTGGCTCCAGCGCGGCTGCCGATTGCGACCCCTGGAGCCACATGCCAACGCCGCACGCTGGGATGAGAACTGCCCGCACACAAGCCGCGTTGCTAATACGGGCGCGGCAAAGAACCCCAGCCATCGGGCGAGCCTAACGGCGGCTCACATGACCGTCAAGTCCAAATGATCTGACTTCGCGGTTTCGCGGCGGGTCGCCCGGCTCTCATGCTCGGCCCTTACGCTTCCCGGGACGCGCCGAGGCAGCCGGGAGTGGCGGGACCTTCGCGAGCTTGCGCACGCAGAAGCCCATGTTCTGCTTGGTGCTCTGACGATAGTCGTCCGGCAGGTTGGGGATAGCCAGAAGGCGCTGACATGCCTCAAGTGACCCCTGGATGTCTCCTACCCAATAGGCGCTGACGGAGTACTCGAACGGCAGCCCCCACTCATACATCCACGGCGAGACGCACAGCAGGTCTCGCGGGACTGGCTGACCGAGACCCCGCAGGGCGAACTGGTAGGCCGCGTGATGCTCGCCACGAAGCCGGAGCCGCGAAGCCAACTCATATAGCGGCTCCATCCTCGACGGGCGGAACTCCCAAGCAGCGACGAGCGCCGCCTTAGAAGCGAACCACTCCCCTTGCTCTGCTCGCAGCACGGCGGCCTGGAGCATGGCGAAGAACACTTCCTCGTCCCAGCCGCCCATCGCGACCCGGCGGTCATACATATCGATCGCGTCATCGACGTTTCCAACATGGCGATGGGTCTGTGCGAGGTAGAACACCGTACGTGAGTTGGCAGGGTCCTGCTCGCGCGCACGCTCGAGCAGCTTAAGCTCATT
Source organism: uncultured Solirubrobacterales bacterium (assembly GCA_963757995.1). GTDB lineage: Bacteria > Actinomycetota > Thermoleophilia > Solirubrobacterales > Solirubrobacteraceae > Palsa-744. The sequence continues at coordinate 347,590 of CAVWTS010000017.1, read as the reverse complement.
CTTGTGGCGCCCGCTCCGTGCCCCGCCAATCGACCACGAACGTACCCTCGCTCCATCGAGCATCTCAATCGCATACTGGCTGCGACTATCGATGTACGCGTTGAGAGTACCCACGTAATGCCAGTCAAGGTCGCCGCGAACCAAGCAGGTCCTGTAACCGCGGCTCACCTCATCCAGATGACAAAGCGCGTAAGCGTCGGCAGTTAGCGTGTCGAGCGCACCTTGCTCAACTTCAAGCTTCGAGTCCGCATCTACAACGAGCAGATAATCAGCCTTGCCCCGCGCAAGCTGCACCGACCGCGTACGGTTGGAGCCGAAATCAACCCACTCGTGCTCGAAGAGCTCGCCAGGTACGCCGGCCATCTCGCGCCGAACCAGATCCTGAGTGCCGTCCGTCGAACCCGTATCGCAGATCACCCAATAGTCGACGACATCCCGAACCGAAGCCAGGCAATGCGCTAGAAACTCCACCTCGTCCTTAACGATCATGCAAAGGCAGATCGAGGGCATCAGTTGTCCCCTCCGCCGACGCACATGTCGATCCCTGGCAAGGTGCACACGCAGGATACTCTGGAGGGATGCGATCGAGCAGAGTCGCGACGGGTTGACGATCGACCCTGCGCCATGCCACACCGTAGCGCTAAAAGGCTGCATCGATCCGTCCGGCGCCTGCGAGCTTCGGTGTGCTGTGAGTATCGTGCCCTCCTCTGCGAGGTGGGCGAGCTGCGTCCTCGTATCCCGCCTGGAGGCGATGTTCTGCGCAGGCTGAACAGCGATGTCCCTCGACGACGCCGGCGCATCGGACCGTGCACTACTGCTTTCGCGCCAGAGCGAGCGTCCAAGCGATGGCCGTGCTCACACTCGCTCCGGACGACGAGCAGCAACCAAGCCAAAACCAGGACGCTGCGCTCCTTCTCTATGCCAAGCAGCAGCAGCCTGCCGGCGGTGTTCCGCTCTTCAGTCACCGTTATTGCCTCTAGCGGCCACCCGAAATCGACTGCAACGCACAGAACGGCAGGGCCTGCGCTCATGTCTCGCTCCCGGGTTAGCGGCGCGGATTATGCCGACCCGGCCCGCCGCGATCTCCGCCACCAGCAACAACTTCAGACCCTCACGTCGGCATAACCGGCGGGTCCGCATACGCCAATTCGCCGAGGCACTTTGGTACCTTATTGGTACCTTGGCGAGCTTGTGGCAACCTGTTACAAGCTTAAAACCCTGTGATTTGCAGGTGTTTCGTGAGGGTGAGCGACGGGATTCGAACCCGCGACCGCCGAGACCACAACCCGGAGCTCTACCAACTGAGCTACGCCCACCACGTTGGTAGGCGAAGTCTAGCGTCAGATCAGCCGCGCACGAGGCCTTCGGCCAGCGCCAAGCATTCGCTCGGGGTTCGGTCCGAATGACCTTCCAGCGCGAGCTGCCAGGCTCGCATCAGCGGTACGGGATCCTCGCCAAGCAGACCGAGTAGCTCCGCCACTAGCGACGCGGTCGCCGGATCGAGACCAAGAGTGGCTGCCGCTTGGGAGCGCGTCTGCTCGTTCTTCGCCGAGCTCCCTGCGGCTGAGGCATTCGCGCTGTGCGCCGCTGCGATCAGTTGCTCGGTTACGTCCTTACCCTCGCGTTCGACGATACGCCAGCCACGCCCCATCGAGAGCTGCTCGAGCGGTATCTGCGGACCCTCCACCACGATCAGCTTGGCCTGCTGAGGATTCCACTTACGTTCCCCGAACTCGATCCACTCGCCTCGCGCCCATGCGTCGAGAATGGCCTCGCGCAGCTCCGTCTCGGTGAGGTTGAAGCGACAGAAGTTGTGGGGGAACTGGCGCAGCTCGACGTGATACATGCGCTAAGGCTCGCAAATCGCCCTTCAAGACGACTTCCCCAGCTCAACCAGGGCCCCGGGAGAGCCGATGAGCTCACATGCGCAGCTTTGCGATGCATCTAGGAGGACATCTGCCACGACCACGGACAGCACTCGGTCTGCTCGGTTGGGCGCTATGCGGCTTGCCTAGGCCGGCAAAGCCATCCGAGCGTGTAGGCGACAGCGCGACGGTCGCTAAAAGCTGGGGATCGTGGTGGGCAAGTCATCCGCGCCTGCTGCGCTTGCTGGTGGCCGTGGCGCTGGCCTGGTCGACGGCATACCTCGCTTGGCGCATCGGTTGGAGCTGGCATCGCTCCAACCCCGTCCTTTGGTCATGCCTGCTGCTGGCCGAGTGCTACGGCCTGTGGAATCTCGCGGCGTTGGCGTGGCTGACATGGGATGTGACGCCCCGGGAGCGACCGGCTGCATCGCCGGGAAGAAGCGTCGATGTGTACGTCTGCACCTACGACGAGGCGCCGAGCGTGCTCGAGGCAACGCTCGCCGGCTGTGCGCTCATGAGCTACCCACACACGACGTGGCTCTTGGACGACGGCGCCCGTCCCGATGTCGCAGAGCTAGCCCGCCAGTGGGGTGTGCGCTACATGACTCGCCCCGACAAAAACCATGCGAAGGCGGGCAACATCAACCATGCGCTACCGCTGAGCGAGGGCGAGCTGGTGCTCGTGCTCGACGCCGACCATGTACCGCTGCCCGACGCCCTGGACACGATGGTCGGCTATTTCGAGGACCCCGAGGTGGCCTTGGTGCAAACGCCGCACGACTTCTCAAACCACGACTCGATCCAGCACTACGACCTCGGCCGTCACGAGCAGTCGGTCTTCTTCTCGGCCATCTGCATTGGTAAGGATCGTCACGACGCGGCCTTCTGGTGCGGCTCGTGTGCGCTGATGCGGCGCGAGGCGTTGCTCTCGATCGGAGGTGTGGCGACCGAAACGATCGCGGAGGACTTCCACACAACGATCAAGCTCCACCGGCGTGGTTGGCGCACCCACTACGACGACCGCATCATCGCGCAGGGCCGCGCACCTCACGATCTCGCCGCCTACCTGCTCCAGCGCGACCGCTGGGCTCGTGGCAACCTCGCAGTGTTCACCACACCTGAGAGCCCCCTGCGCGCAAATGAGCTGACGTTGAGCCAGCGCATGAGCTACCTGGCAAGCCTGCTGTCCTATCTGGCAGGTCCGATGCGTCTGTTGATGATCCTGGTGCTCGCGGCCGTACTGTGGAGCGGGGCGCTCCCGCTACGCATCACTCCACTGACCCTGGCGATGCTGTGGGCTCCTGCGACCGTCTTGATGGTGCTTGCCGGCTCGGCCCTTTGCCGTGGAAAGCAGAGCAGCGGCGAGGCGATCCACTATGAACTGTGTACCGCCGAGATCTTTACGCGGGCCCTGCGCTGCATCGTTCGCCCAGGTCGCACGAGCTTCCGGGTAACGCCAAAGGAGGGCGTCGACCGGGGCGGCTGGGAAGCGGTACGCCAGTTTCGCGCTCTGCTTGTGCTCGCCGTTCTATTGGGCCTGGGACTTGTGCTGCGAATCGCCGAGGACACTGGCGTGGGACCGCTGCCGGCGATGCACGGCTTTGCCGCCTGGTTCCTGCCCCTACTCGGCGCCTTCGAGTTGCGCCGAATCGTGCGTACGCTTGCGTTTGTGGGACGTCGCCGACAGCTGCGTGGCGAGTACCGGACACCGATCGCGGCCGCTGCAATGATCGTCCCAGGCGGAGATCTCGCCGACGACGATCCCTCGCTGCTAGGACGCATGCACGACATCACAACCGGCGGTGTCGGCTTCGAGCTCTCGCGCCCACTACCGGTTGGGACACTCGCGGACCTCACCGTCCAGCTTCCCAACGTCAGCGGAGAACCGGTTCCAACCCGACTGGAAGTAGCTGTGCGCTCGTGCTTGGCGCACGGCCAGGAATGGCGTATCGGCGCCGCAATCGTCGCTTGCGAGGAGGAGGATCGGCGACGCGTGCTCTCATACTGCAATGTCGTGTGGCCCTATCGTCGCTTGCGCGGCGAGAACGAGCTCGCGCCGACCCCCGTCGTACCCTCGCTCGACCAGGCGGACGTCTCCTTCATGCCCCGCGAAGCCACGCCCGCTTAGCCAGGTCGGCTGAGCTTGTCCCTGCGACCTTTTGTGCGAGGCGCTTCGTCGGGCCAGTGTCCGTGGTCGGCAAGGTAGGCCCGCGCCGCCTCCTCTCGCTCGCGCTCGACACGATCACCCTCGAAAGCGGTGCGATAGAGCCAGTTCATCGCATAGATCGCCAGTCCGGCGCTGATAATGCCGGCACCGCCCTCCAGGTCGGATTCGCTCCCAAGCGACATCACGATCACACCGGCGATCACGGCGGCCACGGGAAGGCCATAGCGGACGCCAAACAAGAACCAAGCTACAAGCCCCCGCTTCTCATCGGCCTGCATGTTTGACGATTGCTCGCCGGCCACGTCCACTTCTTGGGAGCGCATTAGGCTGGGCTCCCTACCTGCTCCACGGCCACCGTGCTGAGTGGCGCAAGCGTCTGGGCGAAGAAGGCGAGCGTTCGACTCCAAGCGTCTCTGGCGGCCTCAGGCCGATAGCTCGGTCGGGTGTCGTTGAAGAACGCGTGTCCTGTATCTGGATAGATACGCAGCTCGTGATCCGCGCCGGCCGCGCTGAGCGCGGCCTCGAAGGCCGGTAGCCCGGCGACGATGCGCGGGTCGTCCTGCCCGTAGAAGCCGCGCAGCGGACAATGGATCGAGCCGACCCGCTCCTCCTCCGGAGAGGAGCCGTAGTAGACGACTGCCGCACTCAGCCGCGGCTCCTCGCAAGCCAGCAGCGCCGACAGCCCGCCGCCCAAACAAAAGCCGATCGACCCGAGCGCTCGTCCCGCGCATGCCGGATTTGCGCTCAAAAAGGAGATCGCGGCCCTCAGAACGCTCAGATGGCGCTCGGAGCCTCCCCCGGCCCCGCCAAACAGGCCCGCAATCGTCTCGCCAACGTTGCGCGCTTGCTCCTCAGGGAGCTTCGAGAGGGCATCGGTCCGGCGAGCGTCATCGCCAAGCACAACCATCCACTGCCCTGGAGGGATCGTGTTGAGAAAAGCCTTGGCCGCTTCGACCCGCTCGACAGTCAGAACCGTCGGTCTGCCTCCACCGGCCGAGTACAGATCGGGTGCGAGAGCTACGTAACCGGCGCCGGCAAAGCGGTCGGCCACATCCCGGATGTGACGATCGACACCCCATACCTCCTGGATCACCACGACGCCCGGCAGCGGACCGTCTGCCGCGACAGGACGACTCAGATAGGCGGATACGCCTCCAGCGGGACTGTCGTAGTCAATCTGCTCGCTTCTCAGCTCCATAGCCGTCTCCTCATAGCTCCCCAGCACCAGTAAGCCCGAAGGGGTTCCCCTCAGAGTCCTTGCAGACCGCCCACTTCTCGCCCGGATGGACAACGCTCCCACCCAGCGCCTGAACATTCGCGAGCGCCTCGGCCATATCGCCCACAGAGAAGTACGGCAGCGAGAACGAATCGCCTGGGCCGCGCCCTCGCTCATGGACGCCGATCGCCGGGACCTGCGAACGCGTTTGCCAGCCATCCCCTTCTGTAGCTTGGCGAACCTCAAGCTCGACACCAAGGAGTCCACTCCAAAAACGCAGTGCGCGCTGGGGATCGTCGGCGGGGAACTCAATGAGGGCAGGTGCAGCTGGCTTCACAGGACCTTAGGTTAGGACAACGGGTCGATCCGAACTCGCGCGCATCCTCTCGCTAGTCCTCGGGCGGGCGCCGCTCGCGCTTACGTTCAGTGCGCTGACGCTTAGCTTGAAGCCGGCGCTCGCGCGAAGCGGCGGTGGGACGCGTGGCGCGACGGTGCTTGGGGACGGCCAGCGCCGTCGCAAGCCGCTCGGTCAAACGAGCTAGAGCCAACTCTCGGTTTCGAGCTTGCGAGCGCTCGTCCTGGGCGATCGCAACTACGCGGGGCCCGACACGTGCCAATATCCGATCCCGTTGCACTTCAGTCAGCGTCGGCGAGGCATGGACGTCAAAGCTCGCTTCGACACGGGAGGCGGTGACGTTCGCGTGTTGCCCGCCGGACCCGGAGGAGCGGCTTGTACGAATTGTGAGCTGGGACAGCGGGATCGTCAGGTCGTCGGTGACCCGTAGCGTTCCCTTGAGATTTTCGTCGGTGTCGCTCAATGCTCTCGCCTGTACATGCCTATCATGAACGTTAGTCGCGCGGACTCCCTAAGACGCTAATAGTGATCGATCTTTCAGATGGAAAACCGCTGGATGAGCGTATTCTGACCACCGGGTCGTCTGACACAATGCGTCCGGTGCCACGAAGCGATCTGCCATTTGGGGAACTATTTGAAAAAGCATGCCCGGCACCAGTCCAGGTCGACCTTGCCCTTGCCCCTTCGGGAATCCCCGTGCGCGTGGATGCCAACGCTAACTACTCGAGCCCGAACGAAGCTGTTTCCGCCACTAGCACCACCGAAATCCTTGCGACCAATTTCCCCTTTCCGCCGCTGAAACCGCCACCAGCGAAGAGGACGATCAGCGCCGCCGCCCTTCAACGATTCCACTCTGCGCAGCTAAGCAAAGAATTGAAGAAACTCGAGAAACGCCGAAAGCACGCAAGCAGCAAGAATCGTCACTAAGTTGCAAGCATCCCACTCGCTGTCCTACCTAACGCCTTGTAGCTTCTCTGCCACTTTGCGCTGGGTCGGACCCTCTCGGTGATCTTCGCGAAATCAGCTCTGCCAGTAGCGCTGGGACGAGACGAACTGCCGTCCGGCGCCTGATGCGCGTCAGTGACTAATCCTTGCTGGATACTGGCAACCTCTCGGCCGTTTCGACCTCGCCCGTGGCCCCCTGTAATCTTCGAACGAACCTGTAGACGCCGTACGCGCTAACTACCGGCACGATCATCTCCATGAGGATGGGCCAGCTGCTCACGCTCCCGTCGAGCGTATATTCGACGCAGACGACACCGCCCAACACCGCCGCCACCCCCACAGCTACGTACAGAATCATCGCCGACCCCACCTCGCGCCAACCCTGGCCGTCGGAGAACGGCTCGAAGTGAACGAACGCGGCGTAGACACCAAAGATCACACCTGCGCCTCGCAACAGCTTGTCGATTTCCCCTCCAAGTTGGCGATGGAGAACCAAGTAGAGCGAGCCGTACGCGTAGCCGCCGATCAGAAACGCACCAACCGTCATGACGATTTCGCCATACCGGCGTGAGCCATCGTCGAGTCGCTCGAGCCAAGCGAGCCGAGGCCGCGTCAGGGCCAGCCCCAGAAGGGTGCCGCCGATGATCGCGACGACCACATCTCTTCCGCTGATCGCAGTATGCACGCCGCGAATCCTGGCATGCGCACCGGCCGGATCCAGGCGCCCAGGATGCCCGATAGTTGAACTATCGCTCACCGCGGCCCGCATCTCGATGATCTCGGAGAGGTGCGCCTTTACCGACGACAGAGACAAGGCCTCAGCCATGGCCTATATTCGAGTCACGCCGGCGACATCTGGCAAATTGTCGGACAGCGTTCCGACGGGGGACCGAGGAATCGAACCTCGAGCAAGGGTTTTGGAGACCCCCATGTTACCGTTACACCAGTCCCCCAGAAACGCATGATTTGCAGGCGCTTCTGCAGTGCGCGGAGCGCCCCAAGACTTTACACGCTTGCTCGCCGGGGCGTGATACGCAGTCCGCGCACGGCCGCCACGCCCCTAGGATACCCTTCAATGGCGATGTAGAGAGCCTCGCCATCGGTCTTGTGTCGTGTCGCTTGGAGCAACCTCACGACCACCTAGAGCGCGCACCCGCCGTCGAGCCGCAGCTGCCTCTCAGCCTTCTTCTTTGGGATTGAGCGCCAGCGTCTCGCGCTGCACGAACCAGGAGGCCTCGATCGGGTTGAGGAAGTGTGGGGGCTCCTCGACTTGCAGACGATCGTCGTAGTTGGCGTCGTATGGGTAACCGTGGATTAGCGAGCTGCCTGAGAACTCTCCGGTGAAGCCGTTCGTGTAGAGGCCGGCGACCGCTCCGTAGACTTCGAGGTTCCCGAGCGACGGTTCGCCGCAGATGTAATTGTCGACGATCACGGCGTGTTTGACGGCAAGCATAGCCGCGTAAATTTCCGGAGTTTTCAGATCCCCAGCAGCGTTGTGGGCGTCGCATTCGCCGGCGTTGTCTGTGTATTCACACTTTTTCTGCGTCGCACTATATTTATCGCTTCCGCTGCAGGTTTCTTCTTTACTACCTGAGCCTTTGTAGAATTCTTCCACCGGGTGGTAGATGCGCACGAAGTTGTTCGCGATCAACCCCAACAATGCGTTGCTAGTCGGCACCTTCGCCGAATTCACCGGTGTGGTCAGGTTGCCGTTGATGACAACGTCGTTTTCTGAGGCGATCGTCAGCGAGCTCGTATAGTAACCGTGGACGTACACGTTGCCACACGTATAGTCTTCTGTGTACTTTGGCTTCGGCCCAAATGGCGAATAGGGCACGGAGCAGCCACCCGCGACGTAGATGATGCCATTTGGAGGGTAGGCGATACCCACTTTGGTTTCGGTGCCCCATACTTTCGTCGTGGGATTTTCTTTCCAATTGGTCACAGTCATCGTCCCGCCTTCGAGTACGATTTCCGTCTTGTCCGTAAACTCGTAGGCCGGTTCGACGATGTGTTTGAGTTCTTCATCGCCTGGGGGCGGCTCGATCGAGACAACTTCCTTGGGCGGGACGTGTTTGCCCTTGAAGACCGGTTTCACTTCCGAGCAGACACCCTCGCCGGAATAACCTTCGTCGCCGCCGGACGCATGCCCGAATTCGATGCGATCGTTTTCGTTGCGCCCGAACACGGGCGAGCCGCATACGCCCACGTGATCCTCGGTGTGCATCGGCCCGTTGACGGATTCGCCGTTGATGAAGAAGTTGTTGATACAGCGTCTGGGCGTGCCGCCGTCGGCCGGACGTTCGCCATAGAACTTCGAGCATTCGGTGTAGTAGTTGGCGGGCTCTTTTTCTTTGAGCGGTTCGCCGTAGATCGCGGGATCGCCGGTTTCGTACTTCGAGTACCAGACAAAGCTGACGAAGTTGGCGTTACGAAAGTCCGCGACAAGCGTGCGTCGCTGATTTCCTGAGTAGCCGGTCGACTCGATGCGAAACGTGCCGACGGCCCCGGGAGCCTTCTCTTCGAGCATCGTTTCCACGAGGTTGTTGGGATCGCACTTGCGATCATTTGCGGGCGCGCTTTCAGCCGGCAACAACTGGATCGCGTATTCCTCGTCGAGGAATTCTCCAGATTCGCTCATGATCTTCTCGCGGTGCGTCGTTTCGCCGACCTGATTCAGAGCGGCATTGGCCTCTGGGGGATTGGTGCAGTAGGTGAGGTAGTTGCCGTCCTCGGTGAGATGGTTCTCGTAGTTCTCGATTCCCGCGAGAGCCGCATAGTAGGCCTTCTTCGACGCGGTGTCGGTGGCGCCGAGATGGATCTCACCGTTGGCCGCCGTGAAGGTGGCGACTAGCAACAGCGAGGTGACGAACATCACGCCGATCACAATGATCATCGTGATGCCCTCCTCGCGATGAAGCACCGCCAGCAATCGACTTAGTGAGCGACTAGAGATAGACATCAGAGTTCGGCGCATGGGGAATTGGAGGACGCTTCCGAGGATGGGGAAAGACGCAGGATCGCTGAGTCTTCAAGCGCGACGGGTCGGCCACCGCCGAGCCCGGTGTTTATTTTGTTTTCTTTTCCTTCTGGCACGGCCGTGAAATTTACATTCACCTTAGCAACCTGCGGAGCCGTTTCTTCAGTCAGTTTGCCTGTCATTGCGTTGGGATCCAATTCTCCCAATATAGCTTTGCTATCTGCTTCACGATAATAACGGTAATATCGAAAGACCGGCAAAATTTCTTTTTTAGCTGTTTCGGTCTGCTCCACCCCGGTCAGCAAGGTGTGTTTCGTGGGAGTTTCTTTTTCGTTAAATTTGTAGTTAGGCGGGGTACCTTCGCTCGTCCATGACTTTTCCGTGAGCGCGCCTTCCGTTTTGCCAGATCCGGCGGTATAGACCACTTCGTGCAACTTGATCGTAGGCAAGGCCGCAGACGGTTCCCCGTGTTCGTTTTCGGCGCTTGTTTCGCTCACAAACCTGAGTTTACTTTCGGTGCTTTCCGGCCTGATGGGGTCGGATTTGACTGTCAGGCACGAGGAATGCAACGCAAGCATCAATTTCTCAAGCGCCACCCTTCCGGTCTGATCGGCATGCACCCGTTCGGTGATGCGCGTGACGTCGGCCGTCGTGAAGTTCAGCAAGGACAGAGCGATGCCTGAAACGAGGATCCCCAGTGACATGGCTACCAACAGCTCGACCAGCGTGAATCCTCGCTCGTCGCGCAACGCCTTCGATGAAGCGTGCAGGGAGCGCATCAGCAAACCGACCCTTCTTTGCCTTCTTCGCCCAGGTATATCGTCCGTAGCGGTGTACCGGTCGCGATGTCGTTTTCGATCGGAACCGTATCTTCGCGATGTTTTCCGACCACCGTTGCTGTTACACACAGCGAATATGTTCCAAACGGCATTCCAGGATGGTTAAGAGATCCTTCGGCGGTAGTCGAGAGTTTGCGAAGCGCTTTGCAGCCTGTGTCTTCCAGTACGACGGTCGCGTTGTTTATCGGTTTTTCCGGTCCTTTGTTTTCCAGCACCTTGACATCTATCGACGCCAACGGCACCAGGACCGATGCGGTTTCGCCGGGCGCGACAGGAACTTCCGGGTTGGAGCCCTGGCCGTTTCGCGTCGGCAGATCGGCTTCACATGTCCCCGCGTAGACGGTGTAATTCACGGTGGTAGCTGGCGGGTAAACATTGCCTGCTTCTAGTTCATGACTGTATATTTCAAGTGTGGCCGGATTGGGGTAGGTTTCGGGGAAGGCCATGTCCGTGTTGAAATACACAAATGAGTCGCCTACAGGCGGAGGGACGGTTTTCCCCGCTTCCGTGAAGGCGACGTGGAGTTTGCCTGCCAGACCAAGGTGGTAGCCCTCCTTCGATGTCGTCTCAGCCGGGATGTATACGGCTTTTGTGACGCTTCCACTTTTGTCTTCGACAGTATTTGCGTAACCGTTTTCGTCAACGTAGCCCGTCTTGCTGACGTTGATCGTGTATTCACCAGGATTCAGGGCCAGGACCGCGCAGCCGTTCAGCGAGGTTTCAAGTTCGTAGGCGCTGGTGGAGGGCGCTGGGCCTTTGGCGACGACTTTGGCGCCGGCCAGCGGCGTGCCGGCGTCTTCGACCCGCACGATCAGGGCAGAGTCGGCGGGCGGGCTGATCTCGCCCGTCTCGATCACGGCTCCGCTCGGCCCCATCGACGGCCAGCTGACGGTCGAGATCGTCTTCAGATAATCGGCGGTGGGAACGCTCGATGTGCAGCTGGCAGTGCTGGTGGCATCAGCGATGTATTTCGCGGTTGTCGTGATCGTGTAGGTGGTCGCGCCGAGGGTCACCGTTTCTTTGCGTTCCAGTTCATCCAGTTTCTTGATCGGTTCGCTGCGCAGTCGCTCCTCGTCCTGCTGGGCCAGCCCATCGGCCTGCGAGCGGGCCCGGCTGTTCGCCGTGGCGCGATTGGTGCTGTCGAGCCCGAACAGCACAGCAATTACGACGAGCGAGATCAGCGCCGCGCTGATCACTACCTCGATCAGCGTGTCGCCATTCTCCGAGCCCAGTGGCGGCAGTCGCCTTGGCCTGGACCTGGACGTGGGCGCGAATGTGGTGGACGCCGAGGGATCTTCCATCGGATGCACGAAAGCCGTCGACGCCGAGCGCCGGGAACTTTGCTTTGGCCGAAAGGGGTTTGTGCGGATCATCACGAGTACCGAATACTTGTCCTCGATACGCGTTTCGGCATATGCGCGGTGCTGCTTTAGCGCCGACGACGCCAGCGCACAGGCATTTGCGCGATTCATCCAGCGTTCGACCGCTCCGTCGTGTAGTTTCAAAATGTGGCGAATTCACAAGAGGAGGCCTCCTCCCAACACCCGGATCTGCTGGCGGCGGTCGTACTTCACACGCTCGTGAACGAAGCTCGCGACGGTATGACCGCCGCCGCGGTTGCAGTCGCCTGCGAGCGCGACCCCAAAGCGAAGCGCGATATCGACGAGATCGACGCGGCTTTGGAGATTCTGCTCAAGGATGGCTTGGCCGAACGCGAGGCCACTCCCCGAGGTGAGCCCTATGCGACACGCAAACCAGGCACCGCGCAAGGGTCCGATAGCGCGCGCAGGACCGACACAACACATGAGGGCGATATCCCCCCTCATCCGCTGTACCGACCGACGCGCGCGGCGATCCGTGCGAGCGAATTGAGCTTCTAGCGCGAGCTCAGCGCACGCCGTCGAGCAACGCCACCGGGCTCAACTGGAGCGCCCGCGCGAGCTTCAAGAGCGTGCGCAGGTTTGGTTCGCGTCCACCGCGCTCATATACGCTGATCGCCGCCCGGTCGACTTCGGCCTCATAGGCGAGCGCCTCTTGCGAAAGCGAAGCTCCCTTGCGCGCCGCGCGTAGGTTCGCACCGAAGCGCAGGCCCGGCTCGTTCTCAGGCATCACCTCCGCCGGCAGCGATATCTCTCGCGGGCCGGCGAAGCCGATCCCGTCGAGCAGGTCTGCTGGCGTCGTGCCAAGCGCACGCGCGACACGCACAAGCGTCGAGAGATCCGGGGCACGTTCGGCGCGCTCGAGGAAGCTGATCGCGGCCCGATCGAGCTTTGTGGCCTCCGACAAGCCTACCTGCGAGAGTCCGACGCTCAAGCGCGTAGCGCGCATGCCTTCCCCGAAAGCACGCACTTGCTCGTCGATCTCGGGGTCCTTTGTGTGCCTCACGAGTGCATCATCCACATTCGCCTACAGAAACACCACTGTGAAAAAACAAGCAAGCTTCCGCACAGACAACAAGTCTTCCGTGCCCGCCTCGGGGAGTTGAACAACAAAGACAGCGAGCTCGGCGGAGACTCGTGCGGCGATGCGGCGCAGGAGCTTGAGCGCGGCTCGATGGTACCTTCCTCTGGTGATCCAGCATGTTCGATAACGCACTTGACGATGCCGTCACGCATGAACGGCTCGCCAAGGCCGAGCGCCTGCGCGCGCAGGGGATAGAGCCGTTCCCGCACATCCCCACGAGTGAGCGCACCGAGATCGCCAAGCTGCACACCGCCCACGATCCGTCGGAGCTAGAAGCCGGCGAGCACCCCGACTTCAGCTATCGCCTCGCCGGACGCGTCATATCCAGACGCGGACACGGCAAGACGACCTTCATCGACCTGCGCGACTTCTCCGGAGAGATCCAGCTTGCCGTGCGCCAAGACACGCTCGGCGAGGAGGCCTACGAGCGCATCGTGGACCTAGACGTCGGCGACATCGTCGAAGCCGAAGGTCCCATCTACGTGACCCAGCGCGGCCAGCTGGCGCTCAGCGTGCACCGCTGCGTACTGCTAACCAAGGCGCTGCGGCCACCGCCCGACAAGCGCCACGGGCTGGGCGACACCGGCACTCGCTACCGCTACCGCGAGCTCGACCTGCTCGCCAACGAGAGCACGCGCGAGCTGTTCCTCACCCGCGCCAAGACCGTCGACGCTCTTCGCGCCTTCATGGCCGAGCGCGGCTTCATCGAGGTGGAAACGCCGGTCTTGCAAACGCTCGCCGGGGGAGCGTCGGCGCGACCGTTTCTGACCCACCACAACGCGCTCGACCAGGAGGTGTCGCTGCGCATCTCCGTCGAGCTGTATCTCAACCGCTGCCTGATCGGCGGCCTGGAGAACGTGTACGACCTCGGCAAGTGCTTTCGCAACGAGGGCATCTCCTACCGGCACTCACCTGAGTTCACGATGCTTGAGTGGCTGATGAGCTACTCCGACCACAAAGACGTTGCGACGTTCACCGAAGAGATGGTCGCCTACGTGGCCCAGCACGTGCTCGGTACGACCGTGATCGAACGCGGCGGCGAGCAGATCGACCTGGCAAAGCCCTGGCGCAACACAACCATGCAAGCCGAGATCTTGCGCGTCACGGGCGTCGACTTCCTGGCCGTCGAGCGCGAGGAGCTGATGGCGCTCCTTGAGGGCAAGATCCACCCGGACGCAAGCTGGGCGCAGGCGGTTCAAGCCGTCTACTCGAAGCTTGTCGAGCCGACGCTCAACCAGCCCACACACGTCTACGACTTCCCGCTCGAGTCTTTTCCGATCACCAAGGCCCACGCCGGCGACTCACGGCTTGCCGAGCACTTCGACGCCGTGATCGGCGGCATCGAGCTGGTCAGCGGCGACTCGGAGGTCAACGATCCCGTCGAGCAGTACGAGCGTTTCGTCGAGCAACGCAAGCAACGCCGTGCCGACGATGACGATGCCCCCCACCCCCACGACGAGGAGTACGTGCGCGCCTTGGAGTACGGGCTGGCCCCGTCTGCCAGCGGCGGCATGGGGGTCGACCGTCTGCTGATGATCCTCACCGGACACGAGACACTCCGGGAGGTCGCACCATTTCCGGTTATGAGGGAGATGCTGCGTGCCCCCACCGGCACGCCAGCCGGTACCACGACCGAGACGGCTGTCTCTGGCACCGGCGCGCGTTCCGCTACGGGCACGCCCGCCAATCCCACATTCGACACAGCCCCTTCCACAACCGAGCGATCGGACTAGGCGCAGGCCCAGTCGAGGCTATAGTCGCCCTGAGACCTGAGAGATGAGCCAAGGGGAGCAAAACTTCGAGGAGCTGCATTTCGAGCCCGCCCCGGCGCTCGACGGCGAGGTACCCGGTCCGCTCTCGCGCGAGCTGCTCGCCCAGCAGGACGAGCTCGAGTCAAACGCCCGTTCCTACCCGCGCAGCGTGCCCGTGGCGATCGAAGCGGGTCGCGGCGCAACCATGAAGGACGTCGACGGCAATACGTTCATCGACTTCTTCGGCGGCGCCGGCGTACTCAACGTTGGCCATAGCCATCCGGCGGTGCTGGCGGCGGCGGCCGAGCAGGAGCGCAAGCTCGTGCATGCGCTCGACTTCCCCACCAAGCCCAAGCTTCGCCTGATGGGCAAGCTCAGGACCCTGCTCCCCGGCCGCCTACGCGAGAGCGCCAAGTTTCACTTCGGCGGTCCCACCGGCTCGGACGCGATCGAGTCGGCGTTGAAGCTGACCCGCGCGCACACCGGGCGCGACGCGGTGATCGCCTTCCAGGGCTCCTACCACGGCATGACGACCGGCGCACTGTCGGTGACAAGCGACGTCGGCTTCGGCGGTCCGACATCAAGCCCCGTTCACTTCATGCCCTACCCCTACTGCTACCGCTGCCCACTCGGGCTGAAGCCCGATTCCTGCGAAATGGCATGCGCGAACTTGCTCGACACGTCGCTTGAAGACCCGCACAGCGGCATTCCCCATCCTGCGGCTGTGCTGATCGAGCCGGTCCAGGGCGAGGGCGGCACGATCGTTCCCCCTGATGGCTACCTGAGCAAGGTGCGCGCGATCACTCGCAAGCACGACGTGCCGCTGATTTGCGATGAGATCCAGACTGGCTTCGCGCGCACGGGCACGATGTTCGCGTGCGAGCACGACGGCGTGCAGCCCGACGTGATCACCCTCTCAAAGGCGCTCGGCGGGATCGGCTACCCGATCTCCTGTATCGCTTATGACTCAGAGCTCGACACCTGGAAGCAAGGAGCCCACATCGGCACCTTCCGTGGCCACCAGGTGGCGATGGCGGCTGGCTTGGCGGCAATCGAGTTCATGCAGGAGGTGGACCTGCCCGCCCACGCCGCGATGCTGGGCGAGCTGACGCTCGGGCTGCTGCGCGAAGCGCAGGAGACGTTGGCCTCAGTCGGCGATGTGCGCGGACGCGGCCTGATGATCGGCATCGAGCTCGTCAAGGACCGCGACACCAAGGCGCCATGGCCCGAGATGGCCGCACAGGTCCGCACGGAGTGCTTTCGCAAGGGGGTGATCATCGAGGTGGGCGGCCACTACGGCAACGTCGCACGCTTCCTGCCCCCGCTGGTGATCACGCGCGAGCTGCTGCTCACCGGAGTCGAGATCTTCGTGGAGTCGGTACGCGCGGCCGAAGAGGCCCTGGCCCAGCCCACAGCACTGATCGTTGGCTGACCTGCCGACGGCTGACCCTGCTTGGCACGCTCGCAAGAGCCCCGTCCTCTCACTAAAAGCGTGGAGCCGGGTACAACCTCGGAACCGCGCTGAGGGTTCTAATCTCGAGCGAATAGTGCGGGCGGAGGGACTTGAACCCCCAAGGGCATAAGCCCACTGGCTCCTAAGGCCAGCGTGTCTACCAATTCCACCACGCCCGCAGGTTTAGTTGCGTGAGGACCGCCTGAGATTGTATGGTCATCTGTGCGATGGCATCAAGTGGGGAGAGAATTGGGGAGCCGGGCGTGATCATCACGCACCCAAACCGGGGTAAGCCGGCGGCTCAGGCAACGCGCGCAACGGTCGTGCTACTGCTGCTCGTCTCCACCGCTTTGATCCTGATCATCACGATCGGCGGTTGGGGAACACTCGAAGGCGGCATCCCGATCCTGCTGGCCTGGGCGATCGTCTACTTGCTGATGGCCTACTTCGCCGCACGCTGGAGCCGCGGCGTGCTACCGATGGCGGCCGCGCTCGCGCTGATACTGCTCGTGTTCGCACTGGTCGCCGCGCCAAGCTGGTTCGCGCGCAACAAAGCCGGCTTCGCCCAACCGACCCTGGGCGCCGGCCTGCTCGGCGTGCTCACCCTCGTGATCATTCCGGTGCAGATCCTGCTGATCGCATTCGCGATGCGCGGCTTCCAGCAAGGCTGGAACATCGAGCTGGAGCAGCTGGACCCGCGCGCCGAGCGTGACGCGCTGGCGCGACCGGTCTAGCGTACTATTGGAATCCGTTGCGGCGGTGGCGGAACGGTAGACGCGATGCTCTCAAAAGGCATTGTCCGAAAGGGCGTGTGGGTTCGATTCCCACCCGCCGCATCGAATCGATAGACGAGAGAGACAGCGGTCGGGCTATTAGCTCCTGTCGCTGCCCAAGCGCGTTCAGCCGACCAGCTCGAACAGCTCTCCGGCAAGCGCGGGCGCCGCGGCGAGCACGCCCAGCGGCAGCCCTTCCCGCTCCGGCAGCTCTTGCACTGTGAGCCCCGCCCGTTCGCAAATCAACGTGCCGGCGGCGATGTCCCAAGGCTTAACCGTCCGCTCGAAGTAGGCGTCGTAGCGTCCGCAGGCGGTCCACGCCAAGTCGAGCGCGGCGGAGCCAAAGCGGCGAATGTCGCGTACACGTGGGAGGAGACCGGCAAAGACCTCGGCTTGGGCGGCACGCACAGATGCGTCGTAGGCAAAGCCGGTGGCGACCATCGCGCTCGAAAGCTCCGTGCGATCGGACGCCGCGATCGGGGCCCCATTCAACAATGGCTCTCCATCGCGTGTGGCAACGAACAGCTCTCCGCGACACGGGTCGTAGATCGCCCCCGCAAGCGAGCCGCGCTCGTCGGTGACAGCCACGCTGACGCACCACTGCGGAATCGAGAAGAGGAAGTTGACGGTCCCGTCGAGCGGGTCCACGACCCAGGTGAGACCACTTGTGCCCTTGCGTGCCTCCCCCCTCCTCGCCGAGAATGCCGTCTGCCGGCCGAAGGCGCGCCAGCTTGTCGCGGATGAGGCGCTCGGAGGCAAGGTCCGCCTCGCTGACCAGATCGGTGGGCGTGCTCTTGCTTTCCAGCGCCTGCTCGCGCCCGCCCTTGAAACGGTCGAGCAGCAGTGCGCCTGAGTCGCGGGCCAGATCGACAGCCAGATCGAGCAAATCGTCGATGTCCGAGCTCAGACCCGTCGACTTGTCCAGCCGCTCGCGGGCACGCTCTGCTCGCCCGAGCCTCTCCCCGTCGGTTGCACCGCTCACGCGAACGCGTCGGGACGATGCTGCGCCCAGGGGCGCTCAGCCTCGAGCTGGCCGGCAAGCGAGAGCAGCGTTGTCTCGGCGCCGGGGCGCCCGACAATCTGTACACCGCGCGGCAGACCGTCTGAGCCGAAACCAGCCGGCACCGAAGCAGCCGGCTGGCCCGTGAGGTTCCAAGGAGCGTTGTAGGGGACAAGCGCCGTCACCGCGTTTAGTGTCCACAGCGCCCCGCGTCCGTCGTACTGACCGATCCGCGGCGGCGGTTGCGCGGTCGTCGGCGTGATCAGCACGTCGTGATCGACCAATACCCGGTTGAGCTTGTCCGCGAGTGTGTGCTCGGCGGCGCGAGAGCGCTCCAGCAGCGTCGGCGGCACAAGCGCCCCGAGCGCCGACATCGAGCGTGTGCGACGCGACAGGCGCTCGGGATACGGACGCGCATTGGCTTCCTCGTGAATTCCACGCAGGAAGCGCATCAGCACCGCGGGCATCGTGTCGAAGCCATAGTCGGGGTCCTGCTCTTTGACGTCGTGCCCGAGCGAGCGCAGCAGCTCGACCGTCTCATCCAGAGCCCGGCGCGCATCGCTGTCCAGGCGCGCAATGACCAGCGGCGGGATCTTGGTCGAGAAGGCGATGCGCAACTTGCCGGGCGGGGTACGCGCGGCGGACAGAAACGAGACCGAAGGCGGCTCGGGACGATCGCGGTCTACCGGAGCCGAACCGGAGCCAACGTCGTGGAATAGCGCTGTGTCGATCACCGAGCGACTCAGCACCCCGTTGACCGCCATGCCAAACCAAGCCTCGGCTTTGGGCGCCATCGAGACACGCCCGCGCTGGGGCTTGAGCCCGAACAGCCCGCACCAGGCCGAGGGGATACGGATCGAGCCGGCGCCGTCGGAGCCGAGCGCGGCGCCGACGAGGCCGGCGGCAACCGCTGACCCACTACCGCCGCTGGAGCCACCGGGAGCCCGCTGCAGGTCCCAAGGGTTGCGCGTCGCGCCAAAGGTGGGCGTCTCAGTAAACGGCCAGATGCACAGCTCGGGCACGTTGGTCTTGCCGATCACGATCGCGCCGGCCTCGCGCAGCCTGCGTACAACCTCGGCATCGGCGGGCGCAGCGACATCGCCGTGAGCGTTACTGCCGAGAGCCGTGACCTCACCGGCGACATCGACGTCGTCCTTGACGGCGATCGGGACGCCGAGCAGGGGACGCTCACCTCCAGCGCCGCGACGCGCGTCGGCCTGGTCGGCTTCGAGCAGTGCGCGCTCGGCGAACACGACCCGGAAGGCGTTCAGCTGCCCGTCGAAGCGCTCGATCCGCTTGAGGTAAAGCTCAACAAGCTCGCGTGAGGAGACATCACCGGCGGCGATCAACTCGGCCTGCCCGGCGATGCCCGCAAAGGCTAGATCGGTGGCGTCCATTGCGCGAATGCTAGACGGGTGTCACCGGGTTGCGCTTGGCTGGCCACTCGCGCCGCTTGCTCTCGGCGTGGGTGAAGCGCCGGATCAAGTCGGCTCGCAACTGTTCAGGCTCGACAACGGCGTCGATGACGAGCTCGGAAGCGAGGTGCAGCAGGTCGATGTCCTCGGCGTACTCGCGCCTGAGCTCCTCTGTCTTGGCGGCCCGCTCCGTACCGTCGGGTATCGCCTGCAGCTGGTTGTAGTAGACGGCGTTGATGGCAGCTTGCGGCCCCATCACCGCGATCGAGGCACTGGGCAGCGCGATGCAGCAGTCCGGGTCGAAGGCTGGACCGGCCATCGCATAGAGCCCGGCGCCATAGGCCTTGCGTACGATCACCGAGATCTTCGGGACCGTGGCTTCCGAGACGGCGCTGATCATCTTGGCGCCGTGGCGGATGATGCCCTGACGCTCGACCTGAGTGCCGATCATGAAGCCGGGCACGTCGGCGAGGAACAGCAGCGGGATGTTGAACGCGTTGCAGGCCCAAATGAAGCGTGCGGCCTTGTCGGCCGAGTCTGAGAACAGCACGCCGCCCTTGTGCTTGGGTTGGTTGGCGACGATCCCGATCGCGCGACCGTCCAGTCGCGCGTAGCCGACGATCAGCTCCTTGGCCCAGCGCGAGTGGACTTGCAGCAGCGAGCCATCGTCGATGATGGCGTCGATCAATAGGAGCATGTCGAAAGGCTTGTTCTCATCGACGGGAATCAGATCCGCGATGGCGCACCCGCCCGCCCGGGATGCGGCCGGCCCGGACTCCGCGACCTCCGCCACAGAAGCTGTAGCTCCTATCGGGAGCTCAGCCGGCATCGCGGGGACCGCCGCGGAAGGGGTGTGCGTGGGCGGGTGGGTGGGTGAGTGGGTGGGTGGGTGGGTTTCCCAATTACTCGGGAAGTAGGACAAGTAGCGCCGCGCGAAGGCGATTCCCTCCTCGTCTGTCTTGACAAGCTCGTGAGCACAACCGGAGACGCCGGTGTGCATACGCGCGCCGCCCATCTCCTCCAGCGTGACGTCCTCACCGATCACCATCTGGGCCATGCGCGGGGAGCCCAAATACATCGAAGCGTTGCCGTCGCGCATGATCACGATGTCGCAGAAGGCGGGTATGTAGGCGCCTCCGGCGGCGCTCGGTCCGAACAGCACACATACCTGCGGCACCACGCCGGACATTCGCACCTGGTTGAAGAAGATACGCCCCGCCCCACGCCGCCCCGGGAACATCTGCACTTGCTCGGTGATGCGTGCACCGGCGGAATCCACGAGATAGATCATCGGAACTCGCAGACTGGCGGCTCGCTCCTGTATGCGCAGAATCTTCTCGACTGTCTTCGGACCCCACGAGCCGGCCTTGACTGTGGGGTCGTTGGCCATCACGGCAACCGGCCGGCCGTCGATCGTGCCAACCCCGGTGACTACTCCGTCGGCGCCAAGACCGTCCCCCTGCCAGTTGGCCAGTAGCGCCTCCTCCGAGAAGGAGCCTTCATCCAACAGTAGGTCCACACGCTCGCGCACGGGCAGCTTGCCCTGTTCTCCCGCCTTCGCGTGGTGGCGCTCAGGCCCACCGGCAAACGCGCGGGCCTCGGCCTCGTGCAGGTCTCCCATCACCGCGGAGCCTATCGGTCGGTTTTGACCTGAGGACTTTGCGGAGCTCCAGCGTTGAGAAAATCTGCGTCGCGGGAAGGTTTCGCACGTTGCGGAGTCTGCGCGTGTGAGAGCCATCTACGAGAAGGAGGCATGTTCATGTCCAGTCCTACAACAGGCTCCTCGTTCCAACCTGCCGCTCGGGCCCGCAGCCGCCCGCGGGCGCACCGGTATGCCGCGAAGGTCGGCTTACCGTTGCTGTTCGCGACCCTGCTCGCGTGCTTCGCAATCTCCCCGGGTGCGGCCCTGGCGTTCGATCATCCGTTCATCGGTCAGTTCTCGACGATCTCCTCGGTGGGCAGCACAGTGCCGGCCAACGAAGATGTGAACCCCTACGGAATCGTGAACGTGCCCAGGAGCACCGGTTCGCTGGTGCAGGGAGACATACTCATCAGCAACTTCAACAACGCCGAAAACCTCCAGGGCACGGGCACCACAATCGTGCAGATGACCCCGACGGGCAGCCTGTCGCTGTTCGCTCAGATCAACCCGGCCAAGCTCCCCGGAGCCTGCCCTGGCGGGGTCGGTCTGACTACAGCCTTGGCAATCCTGCCACATGGCTATGTCGTGGTCGGAAGCCTGCCCACAGCTGACGGAAGCGCCGCCACCGCACAGGCAGGATGCCTGATCGTGCTCGACAAGAACGGCAACGTGGTCGAGACGATCTCCGGTCCGCCGATAAACGGGCCCTGGGACATGACCTCCGTCAATCAAGGCTCAGGCGCCACGCTGTTCGTGACCAACGTCCTGAACGGCACAGTGGCGTCCGGTGAAACGCCGACCGACGACGGCACAGTCGTGCGCATTCGCTTGGATATCGACGGCAAACGTCGTCCACCAAGAGTCACCGCGATGGACGTGATCGCGGACGGCTTCCCCGAGCGCACCGATCCAGCTGCGCTCGTAGTAGGTCCGACAGGCGTCGCTCTGGGCAACGAAGGCACGCTGTATGTGGCCGACACACAGGGCAATCGCATCGCCGCCATCCCATATGCCGCCAACCGACAAACACCGATTGAAAACGGGGGCACGACGATCGCGCTTGGTGGATATCTCAACAACCCGTTGGGGCTCACCCTCGCGCCGAACGGCGACATCCTGACGGCCAACGGCAACGACGGGAACATCGTCGAGACGACACCGATCGGCGCCGAGTTCCAGCCGGTTGACACCGGTGCCGGCGAAGGCGGACTATTCGGGCTCGTCGTGACACCCGAACGTCAGGGCGTCTACTTCGTCGACGACGCCAACAATACGCTGGGCCTGCTGCACTGACGGATAGGGCGATCGGGTGGGGTGCCAGCGGCCCCACCCATCGGCCCGAGAGAGGCAACCAGCACAGAGCCTCTATCGATCGGGCTCATGGCAACAAGCGCCGACGCCGAGAGCGGCGGTGCTCGCGTGCGAGATTGCGCTCGTGACGAGCCTGCAGACGTGCCTCAACGACGTCGATGTCCGAGCCCGGACCCAACAGCATGAAGCCGTCGCGCAGCGCCGGAAGCAACGTAAAGAGGATCACCCAGATCGGCCAGAAAGCGCCGCTCGCCCCCGCCGCAATCCACACACCGACGCAGATCAGCGACAAAGTGATCGAGCCACCAGCCTCGTGCACCAGGCGCCGGCGAAGCTTTGACTTGCGCTCCACCAGCGCAAGCTGGGCGGCAACCGAGCTGACTGGGAGATCGGCGCGCAGGGCGTCCAGATCGGCGCGCGTACGCGCGGCGTAGACGGCCTCCAAACGCTGCTCGTACTCCTCGGCGGTAAGCCGGCCCGCGACCGTGTGCTCGTGCAGCTCCTCGACAAGGCGCTCACGCTCCGCGTCGGATACGCGTATCTGGCCAGGATCTGGCATATCTCAAATGTAGATCACGCAGCTAGCAGGGGACCGCACGTTCTCGACAGGCGTGGGAGTAGCCTTTCCAATAGATGCCCGCCGAGGATGACTTCGACCTCTCCGCAGCCGGGCTGCGTGCCGATGGTTCGGATCTGCGCATCTCGGTGGCCGTGCTTGCCAGCAAGCTCGAGAGCTCACTGCCTGCGCGTACGCGAGTCGAGCGCCGCGGCGGCGGCTTGCTCGGACGTGGCGAGAAGCAGGTGCGTCGCGTCGAGGTCAATCTCGGCGAGACTTCATATGAACTGACGGTCGATGGCGATCGTGTGCAGGGCAGCCGCGAGCGCAAGGTCGGTGGCATCGCAATCAAGCGCGAGCAGCTCGACGCGGGACAGTGGGTCAGTGAGCTCGCCGCCCAACTGCGCGAAGAGGCCGAGCGCAGCGCCGAGGCGCGGACAGCACTTGAAAGGCTGACGGGATGAGGCCGGTCTGCTCAGCTGCGCAGACCGCTTGCCTGCCGCACACGACACGGACGGGCAAGACCCGATGAGCGCGCACGAGCCGCCACTCGACGTCGAGCAAGACGACGAGCCGGCTGACCCGGGCGAGAGCCCCGCCGAGCAGGCCCAATCGCTCGTGCAGGTCGAACGAGGCGGCATCCCGCTCGGAGCCGAACGGCGGCTTCGCGAGCTGGGCGAACATGGCGGCGCATTCACATCCGACCTTTCGGTCGGCGACTTCGCCCTGTGCCACCAGCTGGGGTTGAAACCGGTTTCGCAGGTGATGGGCAGCTCGATCTACCAGGTCGGCTACCAGTCGACGCCGTGGCCATCAGCCATGGGCGGCGGCTTCATGTTCGAGATGCAAGCGCTGTCAGAAGCTTGGAACGAGGTGCGCGAACTCGCGCTGGGGCGCCTCGCGCAGGAGGCGAGCCACCTAGGAGCAGACGCCGTGGTGGGCGTGGATCTGCGCACCGGCGAGCACGACTGGGCCGAAAACGCGATCGAGTACGTGGTGATCGGCACGGCGATCCGACACGAGGACGCCGCTAAGCGCGATGACATGCAACCCGGTGGCGCACAGAGCGGCGGCGACGGTCCGGCAACTGGTAGCAGACAGCATCGGCGCGGCGCCCCCGTCTTGACAGAGCTCTCGGTCGCCGACTACGCGAAGCTGCTCAGCGCCGGCGTGGAGCCGCTCGGGGTGGTTGCATGGAGCTCGGTGTTCTTCGTTGGCGCCTCCTACTCGACGCAGATGATGAGCGGCGTTGGCGGCATGGGCTTCACCCAGAACCAGGAGCTGCCCGAATTCACCCAAGGCGTGTACAGCGCCCGCGAGAGCGTTGTCTCGCGCCTGACCCACCAGGCGGCAAAGCTCAACGCCAGCGGCGTGATCGGCGTGCGCATCGCGCACGGCATCCAGCGGACCACTATCGGCGCCGGCACTTATTCGCGCGGCGGGCTGATGGTGACATTCCACGCGATCGGTACCGCCATCCGCGAGGACCGCGCAACGATCCCATATGCGCCCGAGACAATTGTCGACCTGACGAGCTAGAGGAGAGCCTGAGCATGAGCCAGACACGAGGAGCAGCAGCATGAGCGACATCGAGGAGAGCGAGAGCGCCTACGACCCCACGTCGCTCGAGGGCGTTCCCGAGGCGGGCAGGGCGCGCTTGGAGCAGAACCGTGCGGGCCTGTTCACCTCCGATCTGAGCGTGAACGAGTTCCTACTGATCAAGCAGGCCGGCTTCGATCCCGTCGGACTGGTCGTGGGCAGCTCGATCTACCACATCGGCATCCAGGTGGCCGGCTGGAAGAAGAGCCAGGAGATGACGGTCCTCTCCGAAGCCATGTACGGCGCTCGCCAGCTTGCGATGACGCGCATGGAGGAGGAGGCCGACCAGCTCGGGGCTGACGGCGTCGTGGGCGTACGCCTGGACATCGGCCGCTACGAGTGGGGTCAGGACATGGCTGAGTTCATCGCGATCGGCACCGCGGTGAAGCACCGTGAGGGTGTGCTGCACCGTGCTCCCAACGGGCGCCCGTTCACCAGCGACCTCTCCGGTCAGGACTTCTGGACGCTGCTGCGTACCGGGCACCGTCCCGTGGGCATGGTGATGGGCAGCTGCGTCTACCACGTAGCCCACCGGGGAATGCTTAAGTCGATGGCGCAAACAGGGCGTAACGTGGAGCTTGCGAACTTCACCCAGGCCCTGTACGACGCACGCGAGCTGGCGATGGAGCGCATGCAGTCAGAGGCGCAGACATTGAGTGCGGAGGGCATCGTCGGCGTCGACCTACAGGAGAAGAGCCACGGCTGGGGTAGCCACACGATCGAGTTCTTCGCTGTGGGCACGGCGATCGTGCCAAGTGAGAATCACGATGGCAAGATCGAAGCGCCGACGCAAGTGCTCGACCTGAGCTGAGGAGCCAACCGACCTTCCCTAAAGCCCGCCCGCCGGCGAGCGGGCAGGGGCGAACCTCATCCAAACGGCCTCCCCCGCGCGCGCAGGGAGGCAACCCGATTTTGGACCCACACCACCGACCAAGGGAATAAGCCGATGAGCATCGTCACCACAGAAGACCACGGCGCGGCACGCCACATCGTCCTGAATCGCCCGGAGAAGCGCAACGCGATGAACCAAGAGTTGCTCCGCGCGCTCGCGGAGGCGCTGCGGGACGCAGCCGCCGATGAGTCGGTGCATTGTGTCGTGCTGCGCGGCGAGGGTCCGGTGTTCTCAGCCGGCGTGGACCTCGGCGAGCTGATGGCATCGGCCGGCACGCCCGGCAACTTGCGCCCGTTCAGGAATACGTTCCTGGAATGCCCGAACCTGGCCGAAGCGATGCCCAAGCCGGTCATCTGTCAGATCCACCGGACCTGCGTGGGCGGGGCGCTTGAGGTGGCACTCGGCTGCGATCTGCGCATCGCCTCGAATGACGCGCAGCTGGGCCTGCCCGAGGTGAAGTTCGGCATCATCCCCGACGTGGGCGGCTCCACACGCCTGCCGGCCGTGGTCGGCCTCGGCAGAGCCAAGGAGCTGATCATGACCGGTCGCACGATCGACGCGGCCGAGGCCGAGCGCATCGGGCTGCTCAACCGAGTCGTCGCGCCCGAGGAGCTGGAGCAGGCAACACAGGCACTTGTGGACGAGCTACTGGCCAACTCACACGTGGCGGTGGGACGCGCCAAGCGTGTGATCGACGCCTCGGCCCGGCCCGCGCTTGCGCAGACACTGGAGATGGAGGTATCGGTGCAGGAGTACTGCGTCGCGGCGATGCGCGAGCAGGCAGTTCAGAGCGACACAGCCGCCGTGCCGAGCTAGCGCTCGCACCATCGCGGGCACTCCAATCGCGCCTGCCCCTACGGGCGCTGGCACACCCCTTTTGGCTACTGCCAGTCCACGGGCCCGGCCACAAGCGTATGCGAGCCCAACGGGCGTCCCAGTACCTCCTGGACGCGGCGCGCGCAGGCCAGCAACGCATCCAGATCGATACCGGTCCAGACGCTCATCTCGTGCAGCATTGAGACCAGATCCTCGCTGGCGATATTGCCCGTTGCTCCGGGTGGCACCGGACATCCGCCGAGCTCGCCAAAGCTCGACTCGAAACTAGCGACGCCTGCTTGCAACGCCGCCAACACGTTGGCAAGTCCCTGACCACGGGTGTTGTGGAAATGCGCTGTGAGCTGCACACCCCCCTTGCCGGGACTATCGGCGCCAAGCGACTCGAACGCCTGGTCGAAGAAGGCTCCGACCTGCACCGGGTTGGCCATGCCGGTCGTATCGCCGAAACCGATCTCCTGAGCGCCGGCCTCGCGCAGTCTCAGGGCGATCTCAAGCACACGCTCGGGCGGCACACGGCCCTCGTATGGGCAACCGAAGGAAGTGGAGATGACCGCCTCGCAGCGCAGTCCCGCCGCGCGCGCGGCGGGGAGCACCTTTTCGAGCGACACCAGCGATTCCTCGACCGAGCGATTGACGTTGTGGCGGTTGTGACTCTCAGAAGCCGACATGAAGACGTTGATCTCATCGAAAGCCGCGGCGCGCCCGGAAGAGGCCGTCACGCACCTCCAGCGCCCGCTCCAAACCTCGCTCGTTGGGAATCAGCACGCCGATCGCCACCTCCTCGGGCACATCTATCCGTGCCAGCACCTCCGCCCCGTCGGCCAGTTGCGGGATCACATCGGGGCGCACGAAGCTCGTGACCTCCAGGCGATGCAGGCCCGTGCGAGCGAGCATCTCGATCAGCTCGACCTTGCGCTCAGTGGGGATTATCTCCGGCTCGTTCTGAAAGCCGTCGCGCGGCCCAACCTCCCTGATGTCCACTCTCGAAGGAATCACCACATGGAAAGGCCGCCGCTGACGTTCAGCGTCTGGCCCGTCACATACGAAGCATCCTCGGAGGCCAGGAACGCGATCGCCGCCGCAACCTCCTCCGGCTCGCCGGAGCGCTGCAGCACCGTCTGGTTGACCATGCCCTGCTTGAGCCTCTCCCCCAGCTCGCCGAGCAGCTGCGGGGCGGCGTTGAGCAGCGGTGTCTCGATCGGCCCGGGGGCGACCGCGTTGCTGCGCACGCGATAGCGCGCCGACTCGCGCGCGATCGCCTTGGTGAAGCCGATCACACCGGCCTTCGCGGCCGAGTAGACGGCGGAGCCCTGCGAGCCGACGCGACCGGCCTCGGAGGCGACGTTGACGATCGAGCCGGAGCGGCGCTCCTGCATCGAGGGCAGAACCGCGTGCGTGACGGCGAGCACCCCGCGCAAGTTGACCCCCAGCACGAAATCCCACAACCCTTCGTCGCTGTTGACGAAGTAGGAGAACAGATCGGTGCCGGCGTTGTTGACGAGCACGTCCACCGGACCGAGCTTCTCTTCGATCGCCGCTACAGCAGCGCGCACAGAAGCGGTGTCGGTGACGTCGAGCGTGCATCCGAACCCATCCAGCTCGCCCGCGATCTCGCGGGCGCCGTCCTCGTTGACGTCGCCGACCGCCACGCGGGCGCCTTCCGCGGCGAGCCGGCGTGCGGTGGCCGCGCCGATCCCGGAGGCTCCGCCGGTGACGAGCGCTACCTTGCCCTCGAATCTCATGGGGGTAAGCCTATACTCCTGCGCCGTGGCCGCCTCCCCCACCGACCCTGTCGCGATCGTTGGAGCCTCCGGAGCGCTCGGCTTCGGCTTGGCAGTCCGCTTGGGACAGGCCGGCGTGCCGATCGTGATCGGCTCACGCGAGCAGAGCCGCGCGGTCGAGGCAGCCGACCGTGCGCGCGAGGCTGTGCCTGAGGGCGGCTTCACCGGCGCCGAGAACGCGCAGGCCGTCGAGGCCGTCGAGACGATCATCCTGAGCGTTCCCTTCCGCAGCCAGTCCGAGACGCTCAAAAACATCAAGGGGTCGCTGCGCGAGGGCCAGCTGTTGATCGACGCCACTGTCCCGCTCGCTGCCGCCGTCAGCGGGCGCGCAACGCGCATGCTTGGCGTGTGGCAAGGCTCGGCCGCGCAAGCAGCGCTTGAGCTGGTGCCCACGGGCGTGAAAGTCGTCTCGGCGCTGCACACGGTCTCCGCGGCCTCACTGACCGCCTTGACCACGACCTGGACCAGGACGTGCTCGTCTGCGGCGACGCACGCGAGGACAAGCGCCGTGCTGCGCTCTTGCTCGAGCAGATCGACGGGCTGCGCTGTGTCGACTGTGGGCGCCTGGAGATGGCGCGCATCGTCGAGTCGATGACGGCGCTGATGATCTCGATCAACGCCAAGCACAAAACCCACGCGGGCGTCCGCATCACCGGCCTGCCCGACAACTCCTGGGAGTGAGCGAGCGGACCCGATCCGACGCCTCCCCGACGAGCGGCCCGGGCACCGTGGTCGTGCTCGCCGGCGGCACCGGCGGCGCAAAGCTCGCGCGCGGCATGCTTGACGTGGTCGGTCCCGATGAGCTGGTCGTGATCGCCAACACAGGCGATGACATCGACATCTACGGCTCGCACGTATCCCCCGACCCCGACCTCGTGTCCTTCTGGCTGGCCGACATCATCAACGAGCGCGGCTGGGGCATCGACGGCGACACCTTCGCCGTTATGGACGCCCTGCGCGCGCTTGGCACCGACGTGTGGTTCAACCTTGGCGACCGCGACCTTGCCTGGTGCTTGGAGCGCCGGCGCATGGAGGACGAAGGTCTGCGCCCCACCGAGGCGCTGGCAAGGCTGAACAAGGCAATCGGGGTGCGTGCGCGCGTGCTGCCGATGTGCGACGAGCAGGTGCGCACACATGTGCGCACCGACGCCGGTTGGCGCGACTTCCAGCAGTTCATGATCCGCGATCGCGCCGAAGGCCGGGTGCACGAGGTGGCGTTCGCAACGCCCGCACAAGCGCGCCTTGTGCATGCCGGGGAGCCGCCACCTACAGATACGCTCGCCCCAGCCCACGCCCGAGGTGCTCGCGGCACTGAGCGAGGCGCGCACGGTGATCGTGGGCCCCAGCAATCCCGTCATCTCGATCTGGCCGATCCTGCACGTCTTGGACGAGGCGCTCGCCGAGATTGCAGCGCCGGTGGTCTGCGTCAGCCCGATCGTCGGCGGCGAGGTCGTCAAGGGCCCGACCGCCGCGTTCCTAGCCGCCTACGACCAGCCGGTGAGCGCCGCCGGCGTGGTCGCCTTCTACGAGCAGGTCGCACCCGATCTGCTCGACGGGCTCGTCGCCGACGAGCCCACTGCGGGCCTGGCAACGCTCGAGATCGACACGAACATGCCGGACGTTGCTGCCTGCGCACGCGTAGCTGAGCAGACACTCGCGTTCGCTGAGACGCTCTCCGGGTAGCCTCTCAGAGCGCATGCGCACCGCCGCGATCCTCCCCGTGAAGCGCTTCCCGCTCGCCAAGCAGCGCCTGGGCGAAAGCGTCGCCGAGTCACTGCGAGCGGACCTCGCGCGGGCAATGGTCGGCGACGTGCTCAGCTCGCTGCGCGAATGCCCCGCGATCGACGCCACGATCGTCGTCACATGCGAGCCTTCCGTGGCTGCGGCCGCCCGCTACATCGACGCTGTCCTCGTGGAGGACACTGCCGAGGAAGGCCAGAGTGCGGCCGCCTCGCTCGGCCTCGCGTACGCGCTGCGGGAAGGCTTCGAGCGAGCCCTGTGCGTACCGGGCGACTGCCCAACACTCGACCCATATGAGCTCGTAGAGCTACTTGTGGCCGATACGCCGCAGGAGAATGTCGATCCGGAAGTCGTGATCGTGCCTGACCGCCACGGCAAGGGCACCAACGGCCTGTTGTTGAGCCCTCCCGACGCCCTCTCCCCCAGCTTCGGACCCGACAGTCGCGCCCGGCACGAGCGACTGGCAACCGAGTCCGATGTGAAGTGGCGAATCGCGCAGCCGGCTTCGCTGCTGCTCGATATTGACACGGGCGAGGATCTGGCGGTGTTGCGCGAGCGGGTGGCCGGCGAGCACGTCAGGGCTCCCCGTACGCGCGCAGTGCTCGCGCGGGCCGAGGCCAAGGATCGCATGAGCAAAGCCACGCCAACCGACCCAAGTACGACCACACGAGCAGCCTGAGCCTGTGAGCTCCCTATCTGCGCGCGGCCTGAGCGGGCTGCCCGAGATCGCCGCCGGGACGGACCTGGGCGAGCTGATCGTAGCCGCCATCGACGCCGAGCCGGCGATGAGCCCACTGGCCGACGGCCAGATTGTGGCTATCGCCCACAAGGCCGTCTCCAAGGCCGAGGGCGCGGTGGTGGACTTGCGAAAAAGTGCGATGCCCCGCGCGCGCGCGCGGGGCATCGCCTCTGAGCAACAAAAGGACCCGCGCGTCGTGCAGGTCGTGCTCGACCAGTCCGAGGAGGTATTGCGCGAAGCGAACGGAGTGCTGATCTGCCGCACCCATCACGGCTTCGTGTGTGCCAACGCCGGTGTGGACGCCTCCAACTCGGCCGACACGAACACGCTGATCGTCCTCCCGCACGACCCCGACGCCTCGGCTCGCACAGATCCGAAGGCGTTTGCGCGAGCTGACGGGTGCGAATGTGGGCGTACTGATCAGCGATAGCTTCGGGCGTGCCTGGCGTCACGGTCAGTGCGACGTCGCGATCGGATGCGCAGGCATCACGCCGCTGGAGGACTGGCGCGGTCGCCACGACAGCGTCGGCTTGGAGCTTCGCGCCACCTGGTTGGCAGTGGCGGACGCGATCGCCTCACTTGCCGACCTCGCGCGCGCCAAGGACTCGCGCGAGCCTGTTGTGATCGTCGAGGGCCTGGAGCGCTTTGTTACAGAGGACGATGGTCCGGGCGCGCTTGCGCTGCTGCGACCGCTGGCCGAGGACCTCTTCCGCTGACAGAGCGGCGAGCGGTGGCGAGCACCGCAAGCGGTATCCCTGTGGCGAGCATCCGCCCGGGCCGATGTTGACGCGAGCCGAAGGCCTCGAAGACTTTCGCGGTGCGCTCGTCGTAGCTGGCCGCCGAGAAGAACAGCTTCTCCCCGGCATTGATCTTGCGCCCGGTGGCGTAGTCGAGGATTTCCCTCGGTGTGGCCTTTCGAGCCGCGGGCATGGCGGCGACGGTAGCGCTTGAGCCCTCGATCCACGGACTCGGCTCCGCCGAGAGCCGGAGCGACGCTGTCGGCAAGCCATTCGGAGGATTGCAGCGCAAAGCCGCAGCCCACGCCCCACAGCGGGTCCACGGCGCTGGC
Source organism: uncultured Solirubrobacterales bacterium (assembly GCA_963757995.1). Lineage (GTDB taxonomy): Bacteria > Actinomycetota > Thermoleophilia > Solirubrobacterales > Solirubrobacteraceae > Palsa-744. The sequence goes on along the minus strand of CAVWTS010000017.1, from coordinate 316,202 downwards.
CGCGTCGCCCACGAGTGCGAGACCGGGGGCGGTGGGCGTAGTGATGACGTTCGTCATGTCTATCTTTGCCCACCACTCGCCCGCCAGTATGCGATTCGGCGATCGGTGGAGCTGCCGGGTATCCCCGCCACGAACTTCTGCAGGCCGCCGCGGGATCGTCTCGGAATTCCGGCAGGCGCTCGCTTGGCGGGCATCACGGCTAGAAGGTCTGACCGTTGTCGGTCGGAAAGGCGCCCACCATGTCCGGATCGAGCAGCCACAGCGCCGAGTCGGGCGTACCCTCCGGCATGCGGGCCATCGAAGTAGCCGCCATAGGCGAAGCGTCCATGGGGCGACGTCTTGGTGTCAACCCGCGCCAGCTTGGCCATGCGCGAGCCGCGACCGTCGGCGCCCACCACCAGTCGTGCGCGCAATTGCAGGGTCTGCCCAGTGAGTGTCGCGTGCGCTACACCCGCACACCCGCTCTCCGTCGTAGAGGAGCTCTCCGACGGTGTGCCCAAGGATCAACTCGACGCCCGGCGTCTCGGCGGCCATCTCGCGAATCAACGGATCGAGGCGTTCGCGGCGAAGGTCATGCCATCGGCAACGTGCTGTGGCCGGCGAGTCGACCCAACCCCACCGCGTCCACGCACAGGCACGCGAGCGAATCGCGCCGGCCTGCATCATTGGCTCGATCAGACCCATTCGCTCCAACGGGCGCACACCCGAAGACTGGATGTAGTGCGAGCAGACCCGCTTGAAGGCGCGCAAATCCGGGCTCTTCCGATCAGAGCGATCCGTGCACCGGAGCGAGCGAGCATGATCGCGGCGCTGCAGCCGGCAGGCTCGCCCCGACAATCGCCACGTCGTAGTCGCTCACCCTGCCGCTCGGCGAGTGGGGCGCCGGAAGCGGGCTCGTTGCGATCCGAGTCCTCAGAGAGGATGTCGCTTGCATGCGTTTGATCGGCCATCGATTTCAGCTCCTCGCACAGGCACGTCCCCGCCCGAGCGGGAAGTACGCTCTATAGTTCGAGCCGAACTATACAGAACGAACTATGGAAAGCAAGCCCAGCCAAGACATGTCCGCGCAAAGCAAGACGTTTCGTCTCACCACCACCTCGTATGCGGTGATGAGCCTGCTCGACACGTTCGGTGAGGCGACGCCGTATGAGCTCAAGCAGACGCTCGAGGACACGATCGAGAACTTCTGGCCGGTCCCACACACGACCTTCTACGACGAGCCGGCGCGCCTGGCGCAGGCCGGCTATCTCTCGCACAGTCAAGAGCGGGCGGGCGCAGGCGCAAGCGCTACACACTCACCGACGCGGGGCGCGAGGCGCTGCGCATGTGGGCCGACACTCCTGGTGCACCACCTTCGCAATATCGCGACGAGGGCTTGCTGAAGGTATTCGCCGGGGCCGACCCGCAGGTTGTGTTCGCGGGACGAGGAGCCTGGCACCGCGCCAAGCTTGCTGAGCTGGAGGGGTACATGGAGGCGCTGGAGTGCGAGCCGAATGGGACCATCGAAGACCGGTGGCGTGGCGCCCACACGACGCTCGTGGGCGGCATCGCCTACCACCGCCAGTTGGCCGAGATCTTCGAGCGGCTCGGGGAGGAGCGCTCGCGGCAATAACTTGGTCCGACGCTCGTCCGCTCCATCAGGCGTTCCTCCGCTTCGCCAGGCGCTCGGTCTGTCGAGGCCAGGGTGGAAGACTGTCCCGCCGAGGCGGACATCTATCCCAAATCCTCGGACAGAAACGCCCACCGGCAGCGACCCCCACACAGTATCCGCCCATGCCCCGCCGAATCTCTGTCAAGAGAGTGCTGCTCATCCTCGTCGGCGTGCTCGCGCTGGCAGTGGTCGTGCTCAATTGGACCTACGGGCGCCTGCCGGCGGAGCCGAAGCCGACCGGCTCGTTCATGCAAGTGGGCAAGCTGCGTATCCACTACATCGAACACCCCGGAGCGGGGACGCCCGTAGTGCTCATCCATGGGCTGCCAGGCACTGCCGAGGACTGGGAAGACGTGACGCCGCTACTGGCCGGGCATCGCACGATCGCGATCGACCGTCCCGGCTTTGGCTACTCGAGCGGCGGCTATGTGCCGTTCGACCAGCAGCTGGAAGTCATCCACGAACTGCTCGCAAAGCTTCACGTATCGCACCGATCCTCGTCGGGCACTCCTACGGCGGAACCATCTCGCTGGGGCTTGCCGAGCACTATCCGAGCGACGTGCGCGGGCTCGTGCTCGTGGACGCGGCCGCCGCCGGGCAGAAAATCGAAACCTTCACGGCCGCGCAAGCGCACTTGGTGAAATTCCTGCAACTGCCGGTGATCCGCCAGGTCTCAAACGCTACGTTCAGCCAGCTGCTCACCACCGTGTCGGTCAACCAAGCGGACGATGAAGCGTTTCAGCCGCTGCCTGTCGTGGCCGCGCATCGCAAGCGCGTGCTCGAGATCAACATGACGCACGGCAACCTGGAAGCGTGGTCTGGAGAGATCCTGGCCTCCACCGACGTGATCGCCCAGATCGACAAGGGGTTGAGCGGCATCGAGGCTCCGGCTGTCGTGATCCAAGGCGAGCAGGACCAGCTCGTCAACCAGAGCCATGGCCGCAAGCTCGCGGCGACGCTACCCCACGCGCGACTGGTGATGCTCTACGGGGGGCACATGCAGCCCTACGATCATCCGGCGGCGATTGCGGCGGCAGTGCGCGGTCTTGCCGGCGCGGGTCCCGACACAGCGTCAGCCACCTCTGCTCGCAGCCATGCGACCGCGCTGGTCACCGGCGCGCGCTGATTCGCCGTAGCGAGTTAGCTACGCCGCAACCGGTTCGTGCGGTGAGCCTTGAAGTGGGTAGCTCCGCCTGACGCCGTAAAGCGTCGTGCGCTCGGCCGCCGGTCGTCCTGCCCGATGCGCGGCCGCGACGAGCTGCTCGGGGTCGAGCTTGGTGCCGTGGTAGGAGCCGGCGAGCCGTGAGATCGACTCCTCCATGAGCGTGCCGCCCAGGTCGTTGACGCCCCAGCGCAAGGACTCGGTGGCTGCGTCCAGGCCCATCTTCACCCAGGAGGCTTGCAGGCTTGGGATCGTGCGCCCGAGCGCGAGGCGGAAGACCGCCGTGTGCTTGAGGTTCTCCTCGCGGGAGATCTCCTCCACCCCGTGCGTGCGCCCGAGCAATGTTTGGAATGGGATGAACGAGAGCGGCACGAACTCGGTGATGCCGCCGGTGCGCTGTTGCAACTCGCGGATGACGCGCATGTGCTCGGCAAGCTCCCACGGCTCCTCGATGTGGCCGAACATGACCGTGGATGTCGAGCGCAGGCCGGCCGCGTGCGAGGCTTCGATGATCTCCACCCAACGTGCCACAGGCAACTTGTTGGGCGAGATGCGCTCACGCACCCCGTCGTGCAGCACCTCGGCGGCGGTGCCGGGTGTGGAGTCGAGACCCGCCTTGCGCAATTGCGCGAACACCTCAGCTGGAGGTAGTCCGGAGATGTCGCACATGTGGGCGATCTCCATCGGCGAGTAGGCGTGCAGGTGCAGCTCGCTCCCCGCCTCGCGCGAGGTGGACTTGGCAAGGCGCAACCAGCTCAGATAATCCTCGAGCTCCCAGTCGGGGTGGATGCCCGACTGGATGCACAGCTCGGAGGCGCCGTAGTCGATCGCCTCGTGCACACGGCGCACGAACTCGGCCTCGTCGTGCTGGTAGGCGTCGGGTGAGCGCTTGCCCTGTCCGAAGCCACAGAAGGCGCAGCCGACGGTGCAGACGTTGGAGATATTGATGTTGCGGTTGACCACGAACGTGACCGTGTCCCCCGCGAGCTCAGCACGCAGCTCGTCCGCCGCCACCCGCATCTGCTCGATCGCCTCGGGACGCGTCTCGGCGAACATCGCGGTGAGCTCCTCGGCGCTCAGCGCCACGCCATCGCGGCCCTTCTCGATCGCGCCGCTGAGGAGCTCGGGGCGGATCGGGGCGGGCGGATCCGTACGACCGGAGCCACGCCGCGGGATGAAGCTCCAGTACTTGAGCTTGATCGTGTCGAGCACTCCCTGGGAGACCCACTCGGGGTCGATGTACTGGGGATAGACGCACAGCCGCTCGGTGAGTGCAACGCCGTCGGCCTGTAGACGCTTGCGCACCTGGTGGGGCGAGGGAAACGGGTGCTCGGGAGAGATGTGGTCGCCGTTGGCTGAGAGGCCGCCCAGATCGGTGGCGCCGGCCGCCACCAGCTCGCTCCACCAGTCGGCGAGGTTCGGCGGGATCTGGATACCCACGTCGGGCATCAGCCTGCGCGTCTCTGCGATCAATAGCTTCATGTCCTCGATTGACAGCACCGGCGCCTTCGGTTGCCCACTTCGGCAGCGGCAGCGAAGGGCGGGCGTGAGCGTCCATCTCATCCACCCCGGTGCGCCAATACTCGCGTGCGGCCGCGTCGGCGATCTCTGCGGGCTCCTGCCCGTAGTAGCTCTGGTGGGGCACGAAGTTCTGGAGGATCACCTCCTGGATGTGGCCATGCTCGGCCTGGACCTCCGCCAGAGCTTCCAGCGAGGCAATGCGCTCCTCGGCGGTCTCGCCAATGCCCACGAGGATGCCGCTGGTGAACGGGATCTGAAGCTCGCCGGCAGCGCGAATCGTCTCCAGGCGACGGGCCGGATGCTTGGTGGGCGAGCCCGCGTGGACTGTCTGCATCAGCCGCTCGGAAGCAGACTCGAGCATCAGGCCCTGCGAAGCGGTTACCTCGCGCAGGCGACCCAGGTCCTCGCGCGAGAGCACCCCAAGATTCGTGTGCGGCAAGAGCCCCCGCTCGAGCGCCCGCTCGCAGGTCCACACCACGTACGCGGTGAAGTCCTCGTGCCCATAGTCGCTCAGACGCTCGCGCACCTGCGGGTTGACCTCGGGATGCTCGCCGGTCAGGACCAGCAGCTCCTTCACCTGCCGCTTGGCCGCGCCGTCGAGGATCTCCAAGACCTCGTCTGGCGCGTAAAGGTGCGCCTTGTGGGTCGCGAAGGCGCAGTACTTGCAGTAGCAGCGACACGTGCGCGACAGCGAAAGCGTCAAGTTGCGCGAGAAGGTGACGCGACGGCGCATCGGTTGAGTCTATGACTTCGGAGGGATCCCTCCTGGGAATGTGCCCTCTTTTGTGCTGTTCCCTCCGGCGCATGCGCCGGAGGGCCGAGCGGTGCATGCACCGCTCGGTGTAGCCGCACATGTGCGGCTACATGTGGGCCGCATGCGGCCCACATCGGACCGTGCATGCACGGTCCGGCCACATCGATCGACATCCCGGCAAGCGTACGCACAAGCCTTCCCAATCAGGGGCCTCGCACGCACGCGCGGAGAAAGCCCTCTTTGCGCTCGCGCGCGCGAGTCATCCGAATTCGAAAGCAAATCCGTCCGGAGCAGCCCGTAGCTTCTCGTCCATGTCCGAAGATACTTTGCGTCGCGCCGTGGCCGAGATGGTCGGCGCCTTCACTCTCACTTTCATCGGCGCCGGAGCCGCGGCGGCCTCCGGCGCCATCTCAGATCCTTCCCTGATCGGCGTGGCGATCGCCAATGGTCTCGCCATCGGCGTGATGGTGTGCGCCCTCGGCCACATCTCCGGCGGGCACTTCAACCCAGCCGTGACGTTCGGATTCCTGATCACGCGCAAGATCAAGCCCGCGCTCGCGGGCGTCTATTGGGTGGCCCAGTTCGGCGGAGCGGCGCTGGCGGCGCTGCTCGTCAAGCAGCTGCTGCCACGCGCCGCGACCGAAGCATCCAAACTCGGCGTGCCCGCGCTCGGCCACGGCGTAAACGCTGGCTCCGGCTTTTGGCTAGAAGCGATTCTCACGTTCTTCCTCGTGTTCGTGATCTTCGGCGCAGCGGTAGACGCGCGCAACCAGTTCAGTGTCGTCGCCGGCCTGGCGATCGGCCTGACGATCACGATCGGCGTGCTCTTCGGAGGCCCATTCACCGGCGCCGCGCTGAACCCGTCGCGTGCGTTCGGGCCGCAGCTCGTCGGCGATCACTGGGCCAACGCCTGGGTTTGGTACGCCGGGCCGCTGCTCGGTGCAACAGTCGCCCGCCGGTCTAATACGCGTTCCTCTAATCTGCGTAAGCCCGGAGTCGAGCCAGCGGCAACCTAGTGTCCGAGTCATCGTGCTCGGGACGCTTGCTGACGTGAGCGCGGCAAGCGTCTACCTGGCCCGCCACGGCCAGACCGCGTACAACCTGGAGCGTCGCTTCCAAGGCCATCTGCCCGTCCCACTTGACGACACGGGACGCGAGCAGGCCGCCGATCTTGCCAAGCGCGCTGCGGCAGGGACGAGCGATGGGATCCCATTCGTCGCTCTGTGGTGCAGTCCGCTCCTGCGAGCGCGTGAAACGGCTGACATCGTCGCCGCGCGCCTGGGCCTGCAGCCGCGCGAGGAGCCGCGCCTGATGGAGACCGACGCGGGCGACTGGACCGACCGCTTCTTTACCGACGTACAGGCCGAGGACCCGGACGGCTTTGCGGGCTTCATCGAAGGCCGGCCCGATTTCGGCTTTCCAGGCGGCGAGTCCTTTGCGCAGCAGGGTGTACGCGTGGCCAGTGCACTTGCTGACGTCGAAGCAGGCGATCTACCCGCGTTGGTCGTCTGCCACGGCGTTGTGATCCGCATCGCGCTCTATCAGCGCGCTGGCCACAAGGTCGCGCTCGCCGAGCGCGTCCCCAACGCCGCCCTCGTCCCGCTCGCTTGTACCCCGTAGGGATGATCCGGCCGAGGCCGAAGCGCCGACGTGGGCGGAGACTAAGCGTTTGCCGCCTAGTTGAGCAACCGCACTATTAGATCCGCGCCTTCGCGCGCCATTCGCGAGCGTGGAACCACCAGATCGAAGCCTGCCTTTTCGGCTATATCGCGCACCTCGGCCTCGACGTGGGAGTAGAAGGCGAGCGTGACGGTTCCCTTGAGTAAGCCGTCGGCGGACAAGGACTCGACAAGTCCGGCTCGCTCGCCTGGCTCGTCGGTGAGATCCACGACAAGCACATCCACGTCGGCTAGACCCTCTCGGACACCATTGGCATCCGCGGCCAAGACGACATCGTGCCCAGCTGTACTCAACGCCGCTTGTACCCGCGAGCCAAACAGCAGATCTGGAATGAACGCGAGAACTTGCGCCATCGAATCGGCGGCTTGCGCCCGCTGCTCCCGAACCTGGCTACTGCGCCCGTAGGCGCGCAAACTCCTCGCGCACCGAGTGCGGACGGCCCCACATCTGCGTTACCTCGACACGCCCGGCGCGCTGCTCGCGCACAACCATCTCACCCTCGATGCCGGCTTCGTCGAGCAGCCGTAGCGTGCCGTGCACCGTGGGTGCGGGAGGCGGCGTGGCCGAAGCGGTGAGCGACGAGCAGGCGCCAGTGCCAGTCATGGTGAGAGTAGGGCCGTGCGTTGCAGGTGGCCAGGTACACCGACGCATCGATGTAGCGCGACTCGTCGGCGATGCGCAGGTCAAGCTCGAGGTCGGTCCAATCGTCGGGCAAAGAATCGACGATGCTCTGGAAAGTGTCCGCTAGGGCCATCGTCTGGGAAGCCTAGCGGCCTGGGCGGCCGCTCAGCACACTCATTTTTGCGGATATGGATGCAAACACCGCACGGCTATCCTCGAATGTATGGCGGCAACCGACACAACGGCGCTTGCAGGCGAGTATGCGGCGTTGACGGAGCAGTGCGGGATCGTGGACCGCTCTGAGCGTGGCAAGCTCGCGCTGAGCGGCTCGGGCGCCGTCGAGTTCCTGAACGGCCAGGTCACGAACGAGCTAGTCGGCCTGAGCCCAGGCGAGGGCTGTTATGCGGCGTTCTTGACGCACAAGGGCAAGATGCTCGGCGACCTGCGCATCTTTGCGGTCGCCGGCACAGAACAAGCCCAGTCTGCCGCTGGTTCACACGAGGACGACAAGGCTCCGCAGGAACCAAGCGAGCTACTGCTCGACACCGAGCGAGGAGCCCTACAGGCACTATTCGACATGATCCGCCGCTTCAAGGTCGGCTACCAGGTCGAGCTGCACAAGCGCACGCTTGAGTCCTCGCTGTTGTCACTGCTCGGCCCCGACGCCGACAAGGTCGCCACGAAGACGTTCGCGCTTGACGAGGCCCAATTGTCGGCGCAAGAGCACAGCCATCTGCTCGCCCATCTAGGACAGACGCCCGTGCGCCTGATCCGCACCGACTTGGGAATCGACGCCTTGTTCGAGGCCGAGGCGCTTGAGCAGGTGCGCTGCGCACTCGAAGCGGTCGGCGCCATCCCGGTGAGCGAATCGGCAGCCGAGATCGTGCGCGTCGAGCACGGCCGGCCCCGCTATGGGATTGACATCAATGAGAGCACTATCCCCCAGGAGGCGAGCCTCAACGAGCGCGCTGTGAGCTTCACCAAGGGTTGTTACGTCGGCCAGGAGACCGTGGCCCGGCTCTACTACAAGGGCAAGCCAAACCGTCACCTGCGCGGCCTGCGCCTGTCAGAGCCCACCGAGCCAGGCGCGGCGCTGGCACTCGGTGAGCGGGCCGTCGGGAGCCTCGCCAGCTCTGTCGTCTCCCCAAGGCTCGGTCCAATCGGGCTGGCGCTCGTACGTCGCGAGGCAGAGCCGGGCGCAACCGTCTCCGTGGGCGAGATGGGCGCAAGCGCAGCGGTAGTCGAGCTGCCGTTTGCATAGGCCGGGTTGCGCTGGCGAATCACCGTTGGAGCATGCGAGACGCAGCGTCACTCATGCACGCCTCTCGAACCAGCCCAAGGTAGGATTGCTGGCCCCGTCCCCGACACATGAGGTTCAGACGCACCGTGGCAATCGATCTTCAACGAGTTTCAAGCGTGGACACCGTGCTCGGCGAGCTGCCGAGCACGATGGCTGCCTGGGTGATCCGTGAGGAGCGCCAGGGCGAACCGAAGGATGCCTTCCAACTGGAGGAGATCGAGGTTCCTGAGCCCGGCGCCTTCGAGGTGATCGTGCGCGTAATGGCCGCGGGCGTGAACTACAACAACGTGTGGGCCGCACTCGGCAAGCCGGTATCGGTGATGAAGTACGGCGATCACCCGCAGTACGGCCACCACATCGGCGGCTCCGACGCCTCCGGGATCGTGTGGAAGGTCGGCGCGGGCGTGACACGCTGGAAGCCCGGCGACGAGGTGGTTGTGCATTGCAACCAGGCCTCCTACGAGGACCCGGAGGTGCACGGTCTCGACCCGATGGCGGCGCCCTCGCAGAAGATCTGGGGCTATGAGACGACCTGGGGCTCGTTCGCCCAGTTCACGAAGGTGCAGGCCCAACAGCTACTGCCCAAGCCACAAGCGTTGAGCTGGTCGGAGTCGGCTTCCTACGGGCTCGTGTACTTCACCGCCTATCGCATGTTGATGACCCGCTGCAAATTGCAGGCAGGCCAGAAGGTCTTGATCTGGGGCGCGGCCGGCGGGCTCGGCGTGTTCGCCACGCAACTGTGCGCCGCGGCAGGAGCCCACTGCGTCGGTGTCGTCTCCTCGGCTGAGAAGGGCGAGCTGGTCAAGCGCCTCGGCGCCGTGGACTACATCGACCGGGCCGAGTTCGCGGGGATGATGCGCAAGGGTGGCGAGACCCCCGAGGAGGACAAGGCGCGCTTCCTCGTTTCGCGCGAGTTCTCAAAGCGTGTGAAGCAGATCCTCGGCGACGCCCCCGACATCGTGTTCGAGCACGTCGGTCAGGCGACCTTCCCCACCTCCGTCTTCACGGTCAAGCCGTTTGGGAAGGTCGTGATCTGCGCCGGCACGACCGGCTTCAACCTCGACTTCGACGTGCGCTACCTGTGGATGAAGCAGAAGGAGATCCTCGGATCGCACTTCGCCAACGCGTATGAGTGCATGAAGGCCAACGAGCTGATCGAGTCAGGCCAGATCCGGCCTGTGCTGTGGCGCACACTCGGTTTCGAGGGCGTCGCCGAAGCACATCAGTTGATGCTCGAAAACAAGCACCTGGGCAAGATCTCGATCCTCGTCGGCGCGGAGTCCGACAGCGAGGGCAAGACGGCCGAGGGCCCGGGTGCGATACATGCGGAGGTAGGTGGCTGATGTCCGATAGCCGGCGCCATACTGCGTCCTCCTTCCCTCATGTGCACAGCACATTTCGGTCAGTGCGTCCTTGTCTGGCTTGGCTCTCGAACACCAACAGCCCTATGTGCAACCGACTGCGGAGGAACGACTAATGGATGGCACGGTAATCGTCCCCTGGTATGCAACGGGCTTTCGCGCGGACGGCTTCGAGGAGGTAGTGGGCGAGGTCGCCGCTGTTGCGTTGCGCTATGGCGCCAGCTCGTATGCGGTGTACCGCTCCAAAGACGACCGCTACCGCTTCCAGCAGTTCGCTCACTTCGACAAGCACCTCGACTGGGAACGTTATTGGGACGGCCCAGAGATGACCGACTTTCGGACCCGCTATTCCGGCTGGTACCAGATACCCGTGCTCTACGGCTGGTGGGATCGCACGGCCGCGGGCGGCATCGAGGGCGAGCCAGTGGTGCCTGTCATTCCCAATGGCCTTCCGGGCGACGGCCCCAACGGGCACTTGGGCGACACACCTAACGGGCAGCCAAGCGATGCTCCCGCACCCCATTACGTGTGAGCTTCGCGCTCGCGAGCGATGACTCCGTCAGAGCAGTCTGACGGCCAGGATGCGCGATAGCTCACTGGGGCGTCTGGCACTGGCCGCCCGCCACCCCCCGCTGTGGGCACGCTGGCTGCTCACGATCTTCGCCTTCGCCGTGGCAACCCTTGCGGTTGTGGTGTTCGTCCACGACCACAGCGAAGGCACCTCCGCCCCGACCAAGTCCGAACGCGAAGCCGAAGTCGAAGCCAATCGCGAGGGAAACGTCGTCATCGAAGAAGACCAGGCCCCGCACACCGCTCGGCTCGGCACCGGCGTAGCGACGCTCACCGCGCTGGAACGTTCGATTTCAGCTGACGCACGCGGCCGGGTCCAGTCCGGAAACCTCACGGGGCCATTTCAGAGCGTGCACTGTGAAGCAAAGGCAGCTGCGGGCGCCAACCGAGCGTTTCACTGCACTGTCCACGCGGCCGGCGTGACCTACCCCTACCTGGCGGTGCTCAACACGCGCACACGACAATTCACATGGTGCAAGCTGGACCCACCGCCGGTCAGCGGCGCACCGGAAGTTCCCGTCAGCGCGCGCTGTAGAACGTAAGGCATCTGAGAAGGCCGTGGACCAAGCGGAGCTAGGACGCAGAGAGCGAAATGTGCTTCAGCACATGAGCGATCGAGGACAACGCTACGCGCCGTGTCCACGGCCTTCTCAGCACTGCTCCAAGGGCGCCATCGTCAAACCCGCTCCCTTGAGCAGCTCCCAGTAGTGCTCAGCGGCCTCTTGGTGGCCGCCGAAGACGATCGCCTGGCCAGAGTTGTGGATGATGTTGGCGATCTCGTGGCCGCGCTCGATGCTTACGCCGGGGATGAAACGCGCGAGCGTACGGGCGACGTGCTCGAAGGTGTTGTGATCATCGTTGCGCACGATCACCCTCCAGGAGTCGCCATAACCGCTCCCCGGAAGACGTGTGCGTGGCAGCTCAATCGTTTGACTCATGGCCCTTCAGGATAAAGCCTGCCGCTCCCCCATACAATTGCGGGCATGAGCAGCGATCCGCCTCCGCGTCTGCCCGAGCGCGACCGTCCCTGGATGATGCGGACCTACGCCGGGCATTCCACGGCGAAGGCTTCCAACGAGCTGTATCGGGGCAACCTGGCGAAGGGTCAGACCGGCCTGTCGGTGGCATTCGACCTACCGACGCAGACGGGCTATGACCCTGACGACGAGCTCGCGCGCGGTGAGGTGGGCAAGGTCGGTGTGCCCGTAGTCCATCGCGGCGACATGGCGGCCCTGATGGACGGCATTCCGCTCGGGGAGATGAACACGTCGATGACGATCAACGCGACCGCGGCATGGCTGCTGGCGCTGTACATCGTGGCGGCTGAAGAGCAGGGCGTGGAGCAGCGCAGTCTCCAAGGCACGACCCAGAACGACATCATCAAGGAGTTCCTGGCGCGCGGGACCTACGCCTTTCCGCCGGCGCCCTCGATGCGTTTGATCGCGGACATGATCGCCTACACGGTCGAGCACGTGCCGAAGTGGAACCCGATCAACATCTGCTCCTACCACCTGCAGGAGGCCGGCGCGACACCCGTGCAGGAGATCGCGTACGCGATGAGCAACGCAATCGCCGTGCTCGACGCGGCACGCGAGCGCCTTGGCGACCGTGCGGATGAGTTGATGGGCGACGTGTTCGGTCGCATCTCGTTCTTCGTGAACGCCGGCGTGCGCTTCATCGAGGAGCACGCCAAGCTGCGCGCGATGAGCATCCTCTGGGAGGAATTGGGACGCGGGCGCTACGGCGTGAGCGACGAGCGCCGTCTGCGCTTCCGCTACGGCGTGCAGGTGAACTCGCTCGGCTTGACCGAGGCGCAGCCGGAGAACAACGTGCAGCGCATCGTGCTGGAGGCGCTAGCGGTGACGCTCGGCCGCGATGCGCGCGCCCGCGCGATCCAGCTGCCCGCCTGGAACGAGGCGCTCGGTCTGCCGCGTCCCTGGGACCAACAGTGGTCGCTGCGCATTCAGCAAGTGCTCGCCTATGAAACCGACATCCTCGAGTACCCGGACATCTTCGAGGGCTCAAAGGTGATGGACGGCTTGGTAGAGGAGCTCCTGGAGGGCGCGCGCGGGGAGATGGCGGTCGTCGCCGAGCACGGCGGCGCAGTCCAAGCAGTGCCTTACATGAAGGCAGCACTGGTCGATTCCCATCGTGCGCGCATCCACCGGATCGAGTCCGGCGAGCAGACCGTCGTCGGTCAGAACCGCTTCGCCGAGACCGAGGTCTCACCGCTCACCGACGACGCCGAGGGCGGCATCCTCGTGGTGGACCCGGCGGTAGAGGCAGAGCAAATCGAGTCGGTACGCAGATGGCGCGCCGAGCGCGACCAGCAGGCGGTTGACACAGCGCTCGCCGAGCTGGCACGAGTCGCCGCCGAGGAGCACAGCCAAGAGAATCTGATGGTGCCAACGATCGCCGCCGCGCGTGCGGGCGCGACCACAGGTGAGTGGGCGCACACGCTGCGCGAGGTGTTCGGCAGCTACCGCGCGCCCACCGGCGTCGGAGAGGCGAGCGCAGCAGCAGCCGACGATGAGCTTTCACAGCTGCGCGAGGAAGTCGCCAGCCTCGCCGAGAAGCTCGGACGGCGCCCAAAGATCCTTGTCGGCAAGCCCGGTCTCGACGGTCACTCAAACGGCGCCGAGCAGATCGCGGTGCGTGCGCGCGACGCCGGGATGGACGTGGTCTATGAAGGCATCCGCCTGACCCCGGCGCAGATCGCCGCCTCGGCGCTGCAGGAGGGGGTGCACGTGATCGGCCTGTCGATCCTCTCTGGTTCGCACAGAGAGCTGATCCCGGCCGTGATCGGCGCTTTGCACGACGCGGAAGTGGATGTTCCGGTTGTGGTCGGCGGGATCATCCCCGAGCAGGATGTGGCCCAACTCAAGCTAGCCGGCGTGGCGGCCGTCTACACCCCGAAGGACTTTGACATCTCGCGCATCATGCACGACATCGTTGGGATTGTGGGGGCCGAGACGAATGGACACGGCCCCTCCTCCAACGGTTCAGCGTGAGCGACAGCACGCCCACTGGATCGGGCGAGCGCCCCCCCTCTACCGAGAACGAAGGCCAACAACGCGAAGGCCCTGTGGGGGCTGCCCTCGGCAAGCGTCTGCACAAACGCGACCTGAGCGCGGCGCCGGCGACTCTCAACTTGCTGGAGAGCAACACGGCTGCCGATCGCAAGCAGGCGGCGGAGTTGTTGCGCGAGCTCTCCCCCGCCGCACTCGGCGGCGAGGCCCCCGGACATATCGTTGGCATAACCGGCCCCCCAGGCGCCGGCAAGTCGACGCTGCTCTCCGCCCTGTTGCACGCATGGCGCGAAAATGGCAAGAGCGTGGCGATGTTGGCGGTGGATCCCAGCTCAAAGCGCTCCGGTGGCTCGCTGCTCGGCGACCGCGCACGCATCGACTTCGATCCGGCCGACAAGGCGGTGCTTATCCGCTCGACAGCCGCCGGCGAACGACTCGGCGGCCTCGCACCCGCAACGCGCGTGGCGGCGCAGGCATTGGCGGCTGCCTTTGACGTGGTCGTAATCGAGACAGTCGGTGTCGGGCAGGCCGAGACTGAGGTGGCAGATGTCGCCGACACCGTTGTGGTGGTCGTCCAGCCCGGAAGCGGCGACGTACTGCAGTTCTTGAAGTCCGGGATCATGGAGACTCCAGACGTGCTCGTCGTTACTAAGGCCGATCTCGGCCAGATCGCGCTTGCCACCAGACGCGATTTGAGCGCGGCGCTGCGCTCGCTCGGCACCAAGGCGACGCGTGTGCTGGCCGTCTCGTCGCTATCCCCGCCCCAAGGGGTCGACGAGCTGGTTGGCGCCTTGGAAGAGCACCGCACGAGCACGGACATCGCCGCGAGACGCCTGCGCGCGCGACGCTCCGGGGCGCTGCTGGACTTTGCCGCTGAGCATGGCGAGCGCGGGTTGCGAGCGTTGGGTGGACGTCATGCGGCCGAGCGACTGCTCGATCGGCAGGAACCGACACTGGACGTGCAGGCACTCGTGCGCGTGCTCGAGACGGCAGTGGCGAAGGCATGAGACCGATAGCACGCGACCTGGCGACGATGTTCGGCGCGTTCGTGCTCGCGAGCGCCCTCGCCGGAGCGCTCGGCGCGATCGACCTCGGCACGGCCCTCGCCTTCGGCCAGATCGCGTTCGCGATCGCCACCGTCTACGTAATGCTCAGACGCTGAGCGCCATTGGCGCTGTGTTGTTGTATTCGTTTTTGCAAATTCACCATAGAGACTACAGTTTGTAGCTACTATTGTAATGTCATACAAATCTACATATTCCCACCCGGCCCTTTATATTTCTCGGCGATCTAGGCTCTGAGATCCAATGATCGTTTTGCTCGGCTTTGCGTTTCTCGCCGGCGCCGGTACGGCGCTGTCGCCGTGCGTGCTGCCCGTGCTGCCCGCGCTGCTCGCCTCAGGCGGCGTGGGCGGCCGGCGCCGGCCGCTCGGCGTGGTGATCGGCCTGACCGTGACGTTCACGGTCGTGATCGTCGGCGTGGCCAACGTCGTCGACGGGGTCGGTCTCGGCTCCGATCCGCTGCGCGACATCGCCGTCGCCGTGCTGCTCGCATCGGGCCTGGCGCTGATCGTGCCCGGCTTGGCAGACCGCCTGGAGGCGCGTATGTCGCGTATCGCGGCACTCGGTCCGCGCTCACGCGGCGATGGCTTCCGCTCAGGACTGCTGGTCGGCGGTGCGCTCGGCTTCGTATACACACCGTGTGCGGGGCCGATCCTCGCCGCCGTCATCTCGGTCAGCGCCGCGAGCGGACGCACCGTCGCGGTCGCGGTCGCCTATTCGGTTGGCAGCGCGGTGGTGCTGTTCGCGCTGACGCTCGGCGGGCGCAAACTGTTCGACCGCGTGCGCGCCGCGGGCCGTGGGCCGGCGCTACAGCGCACGCTCGGCGTCGTGATGATCGTGACGGCGCTGGCGATCGTCGTGGGGGTCGACGTCGACTTCGACCAGTACGTGGCCGAAAACATCCCCAACGTGAACCTGACTGCCGGCCTTGAAAAAACCAAGGCTGTCGAAAGTCGCCTGCCCCAAGTCACCGGGCACACCGCGAAGTTCGTGTCCGGCACGAAAACGACCACCGCGCCCCGCAACGCAAGCCAGGCGACGCTGCTGGCGGACGCGGCCAAGCTGAAGAACCTCGGGCCGGCGCCGGAATTCGCCGACACCGAGGACTGGTTCAACACCGGTGTTGATGGGCGTTCAAACACGCCGCTCACGCTCAAAGGGCTGCACGGGAAAGTGGTGCTGATCGACTTCTGGACCTACACCTGCATCAACTGCATCCGCACGCTGCCCTATCTGAAAGCTTGGGACGCGGCCTACCGCAAGGATGGCCTGACGGTCGTCGGCGTGGAGACGCCGGAGTTCGCCTTCGAGCACGAGGCCTCAAACGTCAAGGACGCGATCGAACAGTTCGGCCTGCGCTATCCCGTCGTGCAGGACAACGAAATGGGGACTTGGAACGCCTACGGCAACGAGTACTGGCCGGCGGACTACCTGATCGACGCCAAAGGCGACGTGCGCTACGCCACAGCAGGCGAGGGCGACTACTCGCAGACCGAAACCGCGATCCGCTCGTTGCTTGCCGAAGCAGGAGCGAACGTCGGCGGCATGGCACATCCCGCCGACGTCGTGACGCCGAGCGAAGTGGCCACACCTGAGACTTATTTGGGCACCAACCGCGCGCAGGGGTGGCGCAACGGGCCACAGGCCGGGCTGCACGACTATGGCACCAGCGTGCCAAACGATCTGGCCCTTAACGAATTCGACTACAGCGGCACATGGAACATCGCGGCCCAGCCCGCGACCGCCGTGTCGAACGCTGGGATCGACATGGAGTTCGAGGCCAAGAACACATATCTGGTGCTCAGCTCCGAAGGTGAAAAGCCACGCCCGGTCCAGGTGCTACTCGACGGCAAGCCGATACCCAACAAGTATGCCGGAGCCGATGTGCATGACGGCGCACTGACGGTGCGAAACGAGCGGCTGTACTCGCTCGTGTCGCTACCGGGCGATCAACAGCACCGTCTGTCGCTGCGCTTCGGCCCCGGCGTCTCCGGCTACGCATTCACGTTCGGCTAGACGACGACCCAGTCGCCCGGAGATCCGGGCTTTCATCGCTCGTCTCGACTCGTCCGCCAAGCTCCCTGGGGGCAGTCCTCGCACATAGGCATACAATGATCCGCATGGAGGGAGGATCGGCACCCGAGACCACCGCAAGAGCTTGGCTGCGCTGCTACCGCTGCTGGTCGCAGAACCTCGAGGTGCAGGTGCACTACGAGGGGATCCACAAGATCGATCCGGAAACCGGGGAGCGCTCGGAAGTCGTTGATGAGCTGCAGGAGGCGGTCGTGCAGTGCTTGGACTGCATGCACGACCAGCCGCACCTCGGCTTCTCCGGCGGGCGCGTGGAGCCAATCGAGGATCGCTGGGAGCGGATGATCGCCGGCACGCCGTGGGTTGCCTCGTGCACGGTAACCGTCGAGGCCGACGACGTGGAGATCTGCTCTGGGCCAGAGGCCGGCGATGCGCTCTCCTATGCCGCCTTCGGCGAGTACGGGGTGCGGGAGTTCTTCACGCACGTGCGTTTCCACAAGCACGAGGAGGACCAGATCGTTGTGCACCTGCTCGTGGAGCTGTACGCGCGCTCGCTGGAGGAGGCGACCGAGGTGCTCGAATCGGCGGCCAGGGGCCTGCTAACGATTACTTCGCTGGCCGAGGAGTCGCGCCCACCGGCGTCGTCGGGGAGCAGCGAACCCCACGAACACGATTAGCGACCTGCTGAGCGGCGCTGGCCGATTGGCGATCCCGTCGATCACCAATCGGTTGCGTCCTCGCTCGCTTATGTGCGAAGCACACTGCGCGCAGCTGCCTGTGCCCCGAATGGGGTACGTCCCTGCCTCGCTTGCTCAGCGGGTCGCTAATGGCCTGTCAGAGCACGTCATCATCTGATCGGTGGGAGTGCTCGCGGCGAAGATACTGCTCGCGCCGACGTTCGTGATCGCGGCTTCGCTTGCCGCGAGACGCTATGGCGCTCGGATCGGCGGGCTGGTAGGCGGGCTGCCGGTCGTTGCTGGCCCGATCCTGCTCGTGTTTGCGCTCGATCACGGAGCCGCGTTTGCCGCTGGGGCTGCTGCCGGCACGCTGCTGGGGCTCCTGTCGTTGCTTGCCTTCATCTTGGCGTACGCCCATCTGGCCAGTCGCGTGCGCTGGGCTGGGAGTCTTTTTTTGGGATGGGGTGCGTTCTTTTTGATGACAGCGGCGCTCAGTACCACGACAGTGAGCGCCGGTCCGGCGCTTGCGGTGGTGCTCGTGGCGATTGGATTGACGCTCCTGGTCCTCCCCCGGGCGGGACACAACCAGCAGACCGTCGTCAAGCTGCCGGCTTGGGATCTACCTTTGCGCGCGCTCAGCGCGGTTGCACTTGTGCTCGCGTTGACGGCGGTCGCAGGTCAGCTTGGAGCGAAATTGAGCGGTCTGCTGGCGCCGTTTCCCGTGATCGCGAGCGTGCTCGCGGTGTTCACGCACGCTCAGTACGGCGAGCAGGACCTATTGCGAATCATGCGCGGATTTGTGCTTGGCCTGGTCGCCTACGCCCTGTTCTGCTTCGTGCTGGCAGTCTCGCTCGAAGACCTCGGGATCGCCGAGAGCTTCCTGCTTGCGACGCTCGCGGCGCTGGCAACGCAGGCGGTGGCTTTGACCGTCACCTGGCGTCGGCGCGAGCCCGTGGTCGAGACACTCTAGGACCGGCCAGCTGACGCGGGATGACGCCGCGCCTTGCGGCACCGGCGCGCCAGGCTCAACCCAGCGCCCGCATCAAGGCGTGGCTAGGCGGAGAGCCGCTGCTCGAGCGCCAGCAGCTGCTCTTGCAGCTGTTTGGGCAGGCGATCGAACTTGCCGAGGTGCTCGTGAAAATGAGGCAGCTGCGCCTTCCATTCGGCGACATCGACACGCAACAACTCGGCGATGTCCTCATCGGAGACGTCGACACCGCGGGTATCGAGGCCGTCGGGACCGACGGGCGGCATATGGCCGATTGGCGTCTCCACAGCGGCGCCGTGACCCGCGCAGCGCGCAAAGACCCAAGCCAGCACGCGCGAGTTCTCTCCATAGCCAGGCCACAGGAATTTGCCTTCGGCATCCTTGCGAAACCAGTTGACGTAGAAGATCTTCGGCAGCTTCGCCGCATCGGCTTCACGCCCGATCTTCAGCCAGTGCGCGAAGTAGTCGGTCATGTTGTAGCCGCAGAAAGGCAACATCGCGAACGGGTCGAAGCGCAACTCGCCGACCGTGCCGGCTGCCGCGGCGGTCTTCTCAGAGCCCATCGTCGCGCCAAGGAAGACGCCGTGCTCCCAGTCGAATGCCTCGGTAACCAGCGGCACAACCGTCGAGCGACGGCCGCCGAACAGGATCGCCGAGATCGGTACGCCGGCTGTGTCCTCCCACTCCGAGGCGATCGCCGGGTCCTGGGCGGCCGCAACAGTGAAACGAGCGTTGGGGTGCGCGGCCGGCGTCTCCGAGGCGGGCGTCCAGTCTTTGCCGCGCCAATCGATCAGGTGCTCGGGCGAATCGTCGGTCAACCCCTCCCACCAAACGTCGCCGTCGTCGGTAAGCGCGCAGTTGGTGAAGATTGTGTTCGACTCGATCGTCTTGACCGCGTTCGGGTTGGTGTGCTCGCCGGTCCCGGGGGCCACACCGAAGAAGCCGGCCTCGGGGTTGATGGCGTACAGGCGACCGTCCTCGCCGAACTTCATCCAGGCGATGTCATCGCCGATCGTCTCGACCTCCCAGCCCTCCAGGGTGGGTATCAGCATCGCCAGGTTGGTCTTGCCACACGCCGACGGGAAGGCGGCAGCGATGTACTTGACGTCCTTCTCGGGCGAGGTCAGCTTGAGGATCAACATGTGCTCGGCCATCCAACCCTCGTCGCGGGCCATCACCGAGGCGATGCGCAGCGCGAAGCACTTCTTGCCGAGCAGCGCGTTGCCCCCATAGCCGGAGCCATAGGAGGTGATCTCGCGAGTGGCGGGGAAGTGAACGATGTACTTGTTATCGGCGTTGCAGGGCCACGACACGTCTTCAGCGCCATCGGCGAGCGGCATGCCGACCGAATGAAGGCAAGGGATGTACTCGCCGTCCTCGCCAAGAGCGTCGAGCGCGCCAGTGCCCATACGGGTCATGATCCGCATCGAGACCGCCACGTAAGGTGAATCGGTCAGCTGTACGCCGATCTGACTCTTGTCCGAGCCGATCGGGCCCATCGAGAAAGGCACCACGTACATCGTGCGGCCGTGCATACAGCCGGCGAACAGCTCTTTGAGCGCTTCCTTCATCTCCTCGGGATCGCGCCAGTTGTTGGTCGGACCCGCTTCCTCCTCGGTAGGCGAGCAGATGAAGGTGCGATCTTCGACGCGAGCGACGTCGCCGGGATCTGAGAGACCGAGATAGGAGTTGGGACGCTTGGCGTCGGAGAGGCGCTTGAAGGTGCCGGCGTCGACCAACAGCTGGCAGAGACGGTCGTACTCCACAGCGGAGCCGTCACACCAGTAAATGGCCTCGGGCTCGGTGAGCGCGGCGATCTCCTCGACCCACGTCAGCAGACGCTCGTGGTTGGTGTTTGGGGCGGCGGTGGCGGTGGTCTCCATGACGTGCGCGTGGCTCCTCGGTGTCGCGTTGGCTGCGGGCGGGTGGGCATCAAATCCCGGCCGCCGGGTGGGTGGGATTTGAATCCCACCTGGGAACGGAAAAACGCCCGTGAGGGGCGCATACTTGCAAGCCTATCGCACCCTGGCGAGACGTTTCGTCCAAAAAAGCGATGCCCCCTGCGCGCGCGGGGGGCATCCAGGTTTGGGTCTACTCGACGTTGCCCTCGGCGGCCGAGCCACCGGGCTCACGACGGGGGACCAAGACAAGCCGCTTGAACTCGGCGACAAGCACACCGTCCTGGTTGTAGACACGTGTATGCACCTTGACGGTGCCGCGGTCGGGCTTTGACTGGGACTCGCGCTTCTCCAGCACCTCGGACTCGCAGAACAGCGTGTCGCCGTGGAAGACGGGCGCGGGATGCTTAAGCTCTTCGGTCGCGAGGTTGGCGATCGCCTTGCCGGAAACGTCTGATACGGACATCCCGAGCGCGAGCGAGTAGACCAAGGGGCCGACGACGACGTTGCGTTTCTGTTGCGATTTGGCCGCATAGACGTCGTTCAAGTGCAGGGGATGATGGTTCATCGTGATCAGGCAGAAGAGGTGGTCGTCTGACTCGGTGACAGTCTTGGCGGGCCAGTGCTTGTAGATGGCGCCGACCTCGAACTCCTCCAGGTAACGGCCGTAGGGATGGGCGCCGGAAGCCTCGCGGGCGGCCTGCTCGGTCTCGACGGGGTGGGTATCGCTCATGGGTGGGGGGTGTCTCCTGTGGTGTGCTTGGTGGGCGTTGAAGCGGCTGGAACTCTATTGTGGAGCCTCAGAGAGCGCCATCAGACCCAGGAGATAAGCCTTGCGCAACCCCAGAGCCTTCGATAAGCCCCTAGCGATCGGCGCGCCCGAGCCGGCGCGTGAGATCCCCTTCAAGCCGTCGCGGATGATCCATTTCCTCGATCTCTCCAACGAGAAAATGGTGGAAAAGGTGCCCGCCATCGCGCCGACGGTGGACATCTTGCTCGGCAATTTGGAGGACGCCGTGTCGGTGGACCGCAAGGAGGCGGCGCGCGCCGGCCTGATCAAGGTGGGACGCGAGATGGATATGGGCGAGACGGCGCTGTGGACGCGCGTCAATTCGCTCGAGTCGCCGTGGGTGCTCGATGATCTGACCGAAATCGTGGGCGCGATCGGTGACAAGATCGAGGTGATCATGGTCCCGAAGGTTGAGGGCCCTTGGGACATCCACTACGTGGACCGACTACTGGCGCAGCTGGAGGCAAAGGCCCGCATCGAGAAGCCAATCCTCGTGCACGCGATCCTCGAGACTGCACTCGGCGTCGCGAACCTCGAGGAGATCGCGGCCGCCTCGCCGCGCATCCAAGGGATGAGCTTCGGCCCCGCTGACCTGGCGGCCTCGCGACGCATGAAGACCACACGCGTAGGCGGCGGCCACCCTGGCTACCGCACAATCGCCGATCCCGACGCAGAGAATCCTGACCTGCCACGCCCCAGCTACCAGCAGGACCCATGGCACTACTCGATCGCGCGCATGGTGGACGCTTGCACGGCGGTCGGCGCGCTCCCCTTCTACGGCCCCTACGGCGACATCAAGGACGAGCTCGGCTGCGAGACGCAGTTCCGCGCCGCCTTCCTACTGGGCTGCGTCGGTGCCTGGTCTTTGCACCCCGTACAGATCGGGATCGCCAAGAAGGTCTTCTCCCCCGATCCCGAGGAGGTCCGCTTCGCCAAGAAGGTGATCGAGGCGATCCCCGACGGCCGCGGCGTGCACATGATCGACGGCAAGATGCAGGACGACGCCACCTGGAAGCAGTGTCAGGTGATGGTCAAACTTGCGGAGATGCTTGCGCGCAAGGACCCGGAGTTGGCCGAGGCTTACGGGTTCGTGCCGGCTGGGGCGTAAGTCGCCCAGGGTCTCTGCATCGCTGTCTCAAGGCACCCGTACACCTGTCTATGTAGGTGTTTTGCCACTGATGTACCGCTGCTAGACTTCCGCCCGCTTGAGCGTCTGTCAACAACGTCGGCGGATGGCAACCAACGGACAAGGGGACGGCATGTTTCGCAACTCACTCCCAAGCGGGACCATGCCGAAGGCGATTGCGCGTAGGCTTGCGGCCGGACTGCTCGGCATGTCCTTAGCAGTGCTGGCCCCGGCCACGGCACAGGCCACCAACCTGTTCACGCTCGGCTCCAATGCCGAAACGAACGCGATCATCACCGATGCGAGCGGAACCGGCTATGCGGCTTGGGTTCAGCCCGCCGCCAAACCGGCCACTGGACCGGAAGTCGTGCGAGTTCTGCAAGATCCCCCGTGGCGCCACCGGGTGCACATCTCCGATCGCCCTCCCACTGCCGGCCGGCCCCGACGAAGAGATCACCCAGCCGTTCCCTGTGCTCGGCTCTCACCCTGGGGTGGTCTATGTGGTCGGGCCTCGCTACATCAAAAACGAAGAGACGCTGATCTGGACCTCGACCGACGGCGGCGCAACGTTTTCCGCCGCAAAGTCGATCCATTCAGCCTCGCCCGGTAAGACTGGCGTCGGCGACGTGCTGCTGGACCCGAACACTCCCACGAGCGCCGGAGCAACCGAAGACTATTTCGGGATGGCCTTCAACAACCCGGGCCTTGGATTCGGCTTCACGGCCAACGAGATCACCTCAGGAAAAACCTCCTTCACCTTCGCGAACCCTGGTACCGGCGGTGTAGCCAGTTCGACACTCGGCTACCTCACTGGCACGATCGAAGACAAATCCACCAAAGCGCAGATCCATCCCGAAGTCGAGGCCTACTACAACCTCTCCTCTCCGGCGCCCGAAGTCTTCTTCTACCGGTACTACGCCAAGGGCGGCAACGTCGACGGCGAAGAAACTGGCTGGGAAGGTCCCTTCAAGCTCAGCGATGGGTATGTGCCGCGCTTGGCCAGCGGGCCGAAGGGGTTGTTCATGCTCTCCACCGACATCGCCCCCGGAGAATCAACCGAAACTCAGCCCTCCGCGGTCGACGTGCGCAAGTTCAACGAAACAACCCACACTTTCGGCGAACCGGTACAGATCGCGAAGATCCCCACGAGCGCGGGTACGTTGTTCAACTCAGGCGACATCTACGAGAACCCGGAAACGGGCTTTCTCTACGTGGCTCAGCCGGTCATCAACGGCGTAGGGGAATATGTGATGCGTCTTTGGGAATCCACCAACGGTGGAGAAAGCTTCACAGGCGGACGCGATATCGCGACGATCGGTTTTGGCTATTCGGGAATTCCCCGTCTTGCGGTGACCGCAGACGGTCAGGGCTGGCTCACGTTCAACGACGCCGGAGGCTTGGAGGTGGCCGACCTAAGCGCGCTGTCCGCGCACATTCCGCCGTCGTCACCGCCGGCACCACCTGGGCCACCGGCACCCGCCGTGTCCTCGCTCACAATCCCCAAACAGACCGACCAGGTCAACGGCAAAGGCGATCTTTCCGTCGTCGTCGATTGCTCGAGCGTGAAGTGCACGGGCGACCTTGAGCTGCTCGCAAAGTTCAAGAAGACCACGGGTAAAGGCAAAAAAAAGAAAACAAAGATCGTGGCCCAGACGGTCGGCACCGCCTCGTTCAACTCGCTTGCCCTCGGCGTCGACACGCTGTCGATAAAACTCAATAGCCATGGCAAGAGTCTGCTCGCGATCGGCGGCTACAAGCTGAGCAGCACCGCCAGCGCCAGCTACCTCTCCGGCTCGGTCTTTAAGACCGTCACTGGCGCTGTGAAGCTCAAGGGCCACAAGCCGTCGAAAAAAGGCGTGCTCAAAAAGATCAAACCGTAGAAGAACGAGAGCAGCGTCCGACAGAGTCGGTTGTGAATTGCTACCGGCTTGCTACCATCATGGGATGAGTAAGCAAATTGCCGTCCGGCTCCCCGACGAGCTGGTCGCGTTTGTCGACGACATCGTCGACTCCGGCAATGGACGTAGCCGTGCGGCTGTCGTCACACGGGCACTCGAGCGCGAGCGTCGACGTGCGATCGCCGAACGAGATGCTGAGATCCTTGCTCGTACCGGTCCGGATCCGGAGCTGGCGGGGTTGGCCGAGTACGCGGTTAGCTTGCCTTCTCAGCTTGCCTGATGCGGCCGATCCACATCGCGCACCTTGACAAGGCGCGTCCAGTCCTCGTTCTCACCCGCGAGCTTGTGCGACCTCATCTTTCAACCTTGACCGTCGCACCGATCACAACAACCATCAGAGGACTCTCGACCGAGGTGCCTGTCGACACGGCAAACGGTCTCGCGGGGCCTTCGGTTATTAGCTGCGACAACGTCAATACCATCCCCGCGAGCACTCTCGGAACACAGATCGGCGTATTGCTCGACCGCCAGGAGCCGGCTCTCAGCGACGCCATCCAGGCCGCGTTCGACCTTGATTGACGCCGTCCGCGCGAGGGCTGGCATTTCTCGCCTGCTATTGTTAACCATATGGCTAACAATGCTCTTTTGGACCGCACCTTTGTCGCCTGCTCGCACCCGATAAGACGCGGCATCCTCGAACGCCTTGCCGGCGGCGAGATGACCGTGGGCGAGGCAACCGGCGACTTCGGCGTGTCCAAGCCCGCGATCAGCAAGCACCTGAAGTTGCTGGAGGAGGCCGGTGCGATCACGCGCGTGATCGACGGGCGCACGCACCGTCTACAGCTGCGCGAGCAGCCGCTGGACGAGGCGTACGCGTGGATGACGAACCAGCGCGAGCTGTGGGAGCGAAAGCTCGACACCGTCGATCAGTACCTGCGCGAGCAGAGACAGCAGCAACAGCCCCAGCAGGTAGCGCCACAGCAAGAGAACAAACCAGCGAAGGAGTCGAGATGACCGAGATAACTAAGCCGAACGAGACCAGCCTGCGCCTACAGCGCACATACGACGCCCCCGCCGAGGATGTGTTCGACGCATGGACCAACCCCGAGGTGCTGCGACGTTGGTGGAAGGCGAATCCCGCCTGGATCACACCCGTCGCCGAGGTCGATCTGCGCGTCGGTGGGCGCTACCGAATCTCAATGGAAGACCCCGAGAGCGGCAAAAAATACACCGCGGGAGGCGAGTACAGAGAGATCAGCCGCCCCAATCGGCTCGTCTACAGCTGGCAGTGGGAACAGGAAGACGGCGAGCTCGGCCACTCGAGCACCGTGGCGGTCGACTTTCGCGGCGAGGGGGAGCAGACGACCGTGGTGCTCGAACATACGGGCTTCGAGTCACTGGAGTCTCGCGACTCGCACGGACACGGCTGGGAAGGCGTGCTGGAGGCATTCCAGACGCACCTGAACGAGCGTGCCGCACAGATGTCCTGACAGACGCTCGCAATGCCGGTCGGGGCCCGACGGGCACTCCCGATGCGATTGCAGGACAAAACTCATACAACAAAACCAACAGAAGGAGCAAGAAGATGGCGAACTACCTACTGGCATACACCGGCGGCGGCATGGCGGCGACAGAGGCCGAGCGCGAACAGGCGATGGCCGCCTGGGGACAGTGGTTTGGAAAGCTTGGCTCGGCGGTGGTCCAGCCCGGTAACCCAATCGGCGCATCCACGTCCGTGAGCGCTTCGGGCAGCAACGGCGCGGCTGGGTCCGGCCTCACCGGCTACTCGGTCATTGCCGCCGACAGCCTCGACGCAGCGGCGGGCCTTGTTACCGACTGCCCAATCATCGCCGCGGGCGGCAAGGTGGACGTGTACGAGACGATCGAGGTCATGTAGCCACCTCGCGTCCTTTGTATGGGACGGTCGCCGCGAGCGCACGTGAGCGGCCGTCCCGATAGGGTTCCGACGCCCCGTCCCCAAGCAACCAAGGACGCGATGAGATTCTTCGAGTTTGAGGCGCGCGAGGTAGTCAAGCGCGCCGGTATCCCGGTAACCGACTACGGCTTCACCACCGACCCAGCCGAGGCGCGGCAGATCGCCGAGCGGATCGGCGGTCCCACAGTCATCAAGTCCCAGGTGCTGACCGGCGGTCGTATGAAGGCGGGCGGCGTGAAGTTCGCCGACACGCCTGAGCAGGCCGAGGAGTATGCACGGGACATTCTCGCCCTGGAGATCAACGGCCACATGCCACGCGGTGTGCTGGTCGATCCAAAGGCAGAGGTCGCCCAGGAGTACTACGCGGGTGTCGTGTGGGACGGAATCCGCAAGCAGCCGGTGATGATCTTCTCGCCCGTGGGTGGCATCGACATCGAGCAGGTCGCCGAGGAGCAGCCCGACAAGGTGGGGCGCCGGCACTTCTCGAACATCCTGCCGCTGAGCGACTTCCAGGCCAAGGAGGTGATCGCCTCCACCGGCGTGACAGGCTCGGCACTGAACAAGCTTGTCCCGATCGTGACCCGTCTGGCGAAGCTGTTCGTGGATAACGACATGACGCTCGCCGAGATCAACCCGCTCGGGCAACTCAAGGACGGGTCGTTCATGGCACTGGACGCGCACATGGACATCGAGAACGAGGCACGCGGCCGCCACAAGAAGCTGCTCGCCGATCTCGGCGTGGGCAATGAGGAGACACGCCAAGCGCGCGAGGCCACACCCTTCGAGCTGGCAGGCGAGGAAGTTGACGCCACCGATCACCGCGGCGTGGCCGGCAACGTCACCGAGTTCGACGGCAACCTGGGCCTTGTGATCGGCGCGGGCGGCGGTTCGCTCACACTATTCGACGCGGTCCGCGCCCACGGCGGCAAGCCGGCCAACTATTGCGAGATTGGCGGAAACCCATCGGTCGCGAAGGCGTGCGGGTTGGCGAAGCTCGTGCTGCAGAAGCCCGGCGTGGACAAGATCGCGGTGATGATGTCGATCGTGTCCAACACGCGCGTGGACATCGTCGCGCGCGGCGTGATCAAGGCTTGCCTGGAGCTGGGCATGGACCCGGCTGAGAAGATCGCGATCTTTCGCATCCCCGGTGCTTGGGAGGAGGAGGGCTTCAAGATCCTCGAGAAGTACGGCGTCGACTACGCCGACCGCAGCGTGTCGCTAAACGAGGCCGCCAGGCGCGCGGTCGAGAAGATCCAAGGGGTGGCCGCATGAGAAACCCAGATTCGGACCTGCGGGCATCGTCGCGGGATAGGACGTCCCGCGCCCCCGGGCTCTGTGCGACAGCGAGACGCGCGGACGATCCCAAGCACACGACCCCACTTTCAATATGAGCATCCTGATCGACGCCGAGACGACTTTCATCGTCCAAGGCATCACCGGCCGTGAGGCCGTCAACCTGACTCGTGAGTGCTTGGACTACGGCGCCGGCGCGAAGGTCGTCGGCGGCGTCACGCCGGGACGCTTGGGGCGCGACGTGCACGGGGTACCCGTGTTCGACACGGTCGCCCAGGCCGTCGCCCATCACGGCGCGCCGATCTACGGCTCGGTCGTGACGGTCCCCCCTGCCTTCACCAAGGACGCCGTGTTCGAGGCGATCGAGAACGGCATTAAGCTGATCGTGATCGTCACCGAGCGCATCCCAAGACGCGACGTGGCTGAGATGGTCGAGCTGGCAACGCTCAGGGGAGCTCGCATCATCGGCCCCAACTGCCTCGGAATCATCGTCCCTGACGTGATCAAGATGGGCGGCATCGGCGGCCCGGCACGCAACGCCGCACAGGCCTACACCCCAGGCCCGATCGGCGTGATCTCGCGCTCGGGCGGTATGACGACCGAGATGTCATCGACGCTGTCAGCGCCGCCGGCCTCGGTCAGTCTACGGCCGTGTCGATCGGCGGCGACGCGATCATCGGCTCCAGCTACGCCGAGCTGATGCCACTGTTCGAGGCAGACGAGCAGACGCAAGGCATCGTCATCTACACCGAGCCAGGCGGACGTATGGAGGCCGAGCTCGCGCGCTGGGTCACCGAGAACAAATCGCGGCTGCCGATCGTCGCCTTCATGGCAGGACGCTTCATGGACGAGATGCCCGGCATGAGCTTCGGTCATGCCGGCACGATCGTCGAAGGCAAGGAGGACACGGCCAGCGAGAAGATCGCGCGCTTGGCTCAGGCAGGCATCACCGTGGCCGAGCGCATCGAGGACATACCCGGGCTGATCCAGTCCAAGATCTCCGAGAGGAGCCCAGCATGAGAGCCGACGGGATCTTCATCGCCGTCGAGGTCGATGACCAAGCAGCCGCCAATGCCGAGCTTGCGGTCAAGCTCAGCGACGCCTGCCCGGTCGACATCTTCGCCAAGGCAGACAGTGGCGGCGTGAGCATCGTCGAGAAGAACCTCGACGAGTGCGTGCTATGCGGGCTGTGCCTGGCTGCGGCGCCAGAGGGCGCGGTCACCATCATCAAGCTCTACGACAATGAGGCGACCCTCGCAAAGGCCTGAGCTCGCGAGGCATGACGTCTGATATCTGGAGCACGTGCGGGACAAAGCACGTGCGGGACAAGAAGCGTGCGCGAGGCAAGGAGCGTTCGGGACAAGCATTTTTCGCAGTGGAGCTCGTGCTTCACGAGCCCTATGGCCAGTGAGCCGCAAGCGTCTCACCACTGCAAAAGCATCAGCCCGACGGTAACCCCGGGACCGACGGTGACCATCAAGCCCAGATCGCCGGCTTGTGGTTTGCGCAGGTCCACTGCGCGCTGCATCACATAGAAGATCGAAGGCGTGCCCATGTTGCCATGCTCGGCGAGCACGTCATAGCTTGCGGCAACGTCCTCATGTGAGAGATCAAGCGCTTCCTGCACGCACTCGATGATGCGTCGTCCACCCGGATGCACGAGCCAGTGATCGATCGCCTCTCGCTCCAAGCCGTTTGTCCCGAGGAAATCCTCGACCAGCTCGAGCAGCCCTTCGCTGGCGACGTCTGGGAGCTCACGAATCAAGTGCAGATAGCTGTCCTCGGGCGTCAGCTGCATCCGTACCGCGCCAAGCGTGCCCGCTACCTGGTGGACCTTGGATGCGAGCACCGTAGGACCCGCGGCTTGGGTGGGTTCCTCGTCGAACTCGATCAGCGCCGCTGCACAGCCGTCGCCGAAAATCGACGAGCCGACCGTCTTGCTGCGTGCGTCGTCCTCGGCCGCCCCCATGAGGATGCCCGTCATGCTCTCGGCCGCGACGACGAGCGCCTTCTTGCCGGGACATTCGCGCAGGGTCTGGGAAGCGAGCCGTATGAGCGGCACGGCGCTTGCACAGCCGACGCCAACAATGTGGTACTTGTCGGTGGACGGGTCCATCTCGTAGTGGTCCACGAGTCGGTGAGCGATCGTGGGACCGCCGAGCGAGTAGAGCGTCGCGCTCACGACCACGCCGATCTCAAGCGGATCGATTTCGAGCTCGTCGATCGCCCGCACCGCATAGCTGAGCAGATGCTCCTCGATCGCCGGCGTGCGCCCCTGAACGGTAGTCGCGAGAAACTCGTCGGTCAGCGTCAGGCTGCGCCGCTGCACACCGCAGCGGCTGAAGATGCGCTGCGCGAACTCGTCGCCCGAGAGGCCGAGCAGGCCGAGCACGTCCTGCTGGGTGAACGACGTCTCGGGGCCCGCCAGCGCCAGCCGGCTAATGTGCGGGAGCCTGGGGCTTCGATCGTCCCATGCAAGTGGCTGCTCTCTCAAGCCGGGGAGGTCGGCTATAGCCTTCAAGATGGACCCCCTGGAGTCTCTCGGTTCATAGGGCGGATGAGTGGGCCGGGCGAAATACGAGGATACGTGAGCAACCCGTCGGCAACCGCGAAAGAGCGGCTCCTGCCCGTCTTTTCTTCATAGACTCTTCATCGTATCGACATGTTTCTTCACAAACCCTTCGACAGGCGTCCATGATTAGCCTGCAGGGACTACAACATCCATGGAGCCTGGAGGGAAGCAGATGAAGGTGATCGGAGCCGGAATGCCGCGCACGGGCACGCTTACGCAGAAGGTGGCGCTCGAGACGCTCGGCTTCGAGCCGTGCTACCACTGGGTCAACGTCATCGCAGACCTCGACCAGGTGGACGTCTGGAACCGCGCGCTCGACGGCACCGAACCGTGGGATGAGGTGTTCGGCAACTCCCAGGCGACGGTCGATTGGCCCGGCGGCTACTTCTGGCACGAGCTGATGGACTTTTACCCGGACGCCAAGGTACTGCTCAGCGTGCGCGATCCCGAGAAGTGGGAGCCCAGCTTCCGCGAGACGATTTGGAACATGTGTTATGGCGAGTCGTTGATCCGGCTGCTCTCAAGCGCCCGTGGCCAGGTGGATCCGCGCTGGGCTCGCTACTTGAAGCTTGTCGAGCGCATGTTCTGGATCGAGCAAGCGCCATTCGCCGCTGGACACGAGCTGCCCGAGCAGCTGATCGCCGGGTTTGAACGCCACAATGAGCTGGTCAAGGCGACCGTCCCGCCCGAGCGGCTGCTCGTGTGGAACGTGAGTGAAGGCTGGGAGCCGCTGTGCGAGTTCCTGGAGGTGCCCGTGCCAGCTGAGCCACTGCCACACGTCAACGACCGCGAGACCTTCCTCGGGCGCGTCATCGACGGTGCCCTTGGGGCGCTGCAAGGCTGGCGCGCCTCGGAGACCGGCGCCCAGGACAGTGCAGCGGCAGACGTCGCAACGACGGCCCCGTAGCCCCGAATTGCCGACTCGGGACGCCAGCGGCCGTCTGGCATGAGCAGAAACCGTTTCGTCATCGTCCTGCTTGCCTGCGTGGCGGCCATTGCCGTGGCGGTGGTGCTGGGCACAGGCGCCCTGTCGGGGTCCGGCGACAAAGCCGCCGCGCCCAGCGCGAGCGCGCCGACGTGCCTACCCGCGACGCTTGACCACAGCGCTCAATTGCCCGCCAGCTCGATCTACGTATCGCCCGCACCGGGGACGGTCACCGCCAGCCCACACACGCAGATCAGCTTCCTGGGCCTGCCGTCCTCAGCGATCCACAGCGTGTCTGTTGCCGGACAGAAGAGCGGCAGCCACGCCGGCCGGCTGCTCGCTTACTCCCAGAGCGACGGAGCGAGCTTCGTGCCTGACAGCTCGTTCACACCCGGAGAGACGGTGTCCGTGACCGCGACGATCGCTGTCGGCAGCTATTTCTCTCCTCCACAGCCGACTCCCCCGCTACCCCTCCGGAAGGTCTCCTTCTCTTTCCGGGTCGACACTCCTTACTCGACGGCGAGCGCGCAACCGTTTCCGAACCCGCAGGCGGCGCCCGCCGACTACCAGAGCTTCGACACGCTGCCTGGTGTCCAAGTCCCTGTCCTGAGTGTCACCGTGCCGGATCGCGACCCCACCGCGGGCGACATCCTCACGACCAACGGACCCGGCCCGGGCCAGTACGGGCCGTTGATCTATACCCCGCAAGGCCGGCTCGTGTGGTTTGATCATCTGCTGGAGGGTGAAACCGCCGAGGATCTAAACGTGCAGAGCTACGAAGGGAGGCGCGACCTAACCTTCTGGCACGGCAAGGTGCTCTCGCTCGGTTTCGGCCAAGGCGAAGACGTCGTCCTGAACTCCCGCTACCAGACCGTCGCCAAAGTCCCGGGAGGCAACGGCCTACAAGCCGACCTGCACGACTTCCAAATCGCCTCTCACGGCATTTCCTACACGACGGCTTTCAACGCGATTCGCTGCAACCTCTCCTCCGTTGACGGAGCCAGCAACGGGGTAATCCTGGATACCGCCGTGCAGGAGATCGACATGAAGACCGGGCTCGTGCGTTGGGAATGGCACAGTCTCGACCATGTGGGCGCCGCGGAGTCTGAGACCCCCGCACCTAAGAGCGCTGCACCTTGGGACTGGTTTCACATCAACTCGATCGACCCGCAGCCCGACGGGAACATCTTCATCTCGGCGCGCAGCACCTGGGCTGGCTATCAGCTGGAAGGCGGGAGCGGCAACGTCCTCTGGCGCCTTGGCGGCTTGAAGAGCTCATTCAAGATGGGTCGGGGTACTGAAACCGCATGGCAGCACGACGGGCGCATACTCTCAAACGGCGAAGTCACCTTCTTCGACGACGGCTCGAACCCACCGATTCATCGCCAGTCGCGCGGTCTGCGGATCGCGCTTGACTCAAGGACGCACGAAGCGCACCTGATCGCGGCATACACACACCCCGATCCCCCCTTGCTCACCCCCAGCCAGGGCAACATGCAGACGCTCACCGACGGCAACGCGGTGGTGGGCTACGGCGGGGTGTCGGCGATCAGCGAGTTCGCGCCGGGAGGCACAGTGCTGTTCGACGCCCACCTGCCCTTCGACATGTCCTTCTATCGCGCGTTTCGCTTCCCCTGGAGCGGGCGCCCTTCGACCCCACCGACTGTGCTCGCCAACTTGAACAACACCAGCGAAGAGACGATCGTGCACATGAGCTGGAACGGCGCAAGCGAAGTGGCCTCCTGGCGCGTGCTTGCGGGAGAACACCCCGGGTCGCTTACAGCACAGACCACGATTCCGGTGAGCGCCTTCGAAAGCTCGACGATCCTACCCAAGAAGTACGCCTACGCGGCGGCACAGGCGCTGGACGCGACAGGCAAGGTGCTCGGCATCTCAAAGCCAGCCAAGGTCAGCACATACTCTGCCGCGCTGCCGTCCAGCGCACAATCGGGATGAGGAGCGAGATGCTTAGTAAGCCGGTTTTGTGGAGTGCTTGTGCGGCGCGGTGCCCGAGCTGCTCGTCGTGCCGCTTGTCTGCGTCGAGGTCGAACTGCTCGTTGTTTTACCGCCGCATCCTGCCACTGCCAGCGTGGCCGCAAGGACGGCCAGCAGCGTTAGCATTGCGGCCAGTGACGTTCGTTTCATCGGCCGGCCTCCTGTCGTCGCTCTCGAACTTCGGCGCTCACCCTACCAGGCGTCGACACCAATCCTGACATGAGTACCGTGACACCGACAAACCCGGGATCGATGGGCGCTGAGCCCTCTAAGCGCCGGCTGGGCTCGCGCGAGGCTTGGCTACTTGGCGTGTGCTGCGCGGCGCAGTTCATGGTCATCCTCGACTTGAGCATCGTCAACGTGGCGCTGCCATCGATCCAACTGAGCCTCGGCTTTACGGCGCCAGAACTCCAGTGGATAGTCGATGCATACGCGATCACCTTCGCGGGCTTCCTGATGCTGGGTGGCCGTGCGGCCGACCATTTCGGTCAGCGCCGCATGTTCGTCATCGCGCTACTCGTGTTCGGGCTCGCCTCGTTGGCCGGCGGTCTTGCGACGGACCGTGCGACGCTAGTCCTTGCTCGCGCGGCGCAGGGCGTCGGAGGAGCCCTGATGGCGGCATGCTCGCTGGCGATCATCACTTCGTCGTTTGCGCCGGGGCCAAGGCTCAACCGCGCGATCGGCGCCTGGGCGGCGATGAACGGACTCGGCGGCGCCGCCGGGATGCTGTTCGGTGGGCTGATCACACAGGAGCTGAGCTGGCGCTGGGTGCTGCTGATCAACCCACCGATCGGGATCGCCGCCGCGATCGTGGCCTACGCGGTCGTCAGCGAACGCCGCCGCGCCCCGGGCCGTACTTTCGACCTCGCCGGCGCGTTGACGCTCACGATCGGCCAGATGATTCTGGTGTTCGGCGTGGTCGAAGCCGGCT
This sequence comes from uncultured Solirubrobacterales bacterium, assembly GCA_963757995.1. Taxonomy (GTDB): domain Bacteria; phylum Actinomycetota; class Thermoleophilia; order Solirubrobacterales; family Solirubrobacteraceae; genus Palsa-744. The sequence goes on along the minus strand of CAVWTS010000017.1, from coordinate 282,432 downwards.
TGGCGGGTTGGGACACGTTCGCGGCGCTCGGACCAATCATCATCGGCATCGCCTTGCTCGGCGTGTTCGGCGTAATCGAGACACGCCTGGCAAAGGATCCGCTGATCCCCTTCAAGGAGCTGACCAAGCCGCTGCGGATCGCCAACAACATCGTGCTGCTGTTCAGCGCGTCGCTGTTCCCGATGTGGTTCGTCAGCTCGCTCTACCTGCAACAGGTGCTGGGGCTCTCCCCGCTTAACACCGGACTGATCTTCCTGCCGATGACGCTGATGATCATGCTGGTCGCCTCGCGCACCGGGAAGCTCGTCAGCCGCTTCGGTGTGCGTCCCGTGCTCGGCGGCGGGCTGATTATGTTGACGGGGGGAATGCTGCTGCTCTCCAGGATCGGTGCCAGCGGCAGCCCGATCGTCTACATCATGATCCCTGGGCTTTTGACCGCGGCAGGGATCGCGATGTCGATCGTTCCCTCGACGATCGCCGCGACCCAGGGCGCCAAGGAGGGCCAGGCTGGGCTTGCGTCGGGCCTGGTCAACACTTCGCGCCAGATCGGTGGCGGACTCGGGCTGGCGGTGCTTGTCACGCTGGCTACTCAGCACTCCAGTCATCTGATCGGCACCGGCGCGCTCGTGCCACAGGCGCTTACCGACGGCTTCCGACTTGCCTACCTGATCGGCGCCGGCCTGGCTGCGGCGGCAGCATTGGTCACGTTCACGGCGCTGCCCAAACCCGTACCGGCGGGGGCCCCTGGAACTGGCCCCGATCTGGGAGCAGGACCGGCGGGTGGAGCGACTATCGAGACACAGCGCGCCACCCGGCGATTCGCGGCTGTGATCGCGCTCGTCGTCGTTGCCTTCGTCGCGCTCGATCTCGCGTTCGCCGGCTCACATGGCGCTCCGGTCGGGGCCTACACCACCAAAGGCGCCTACAGCTTCGTCACCGAGCCGACGCTGCATCCGCCCAAGCTCCACAAGGACGGCCCCACGCTCACCGGCAAGCTGGCAGGCGGCTACATTTTTACCGCCAATTTCTACAACCTTAATTATCCACCGCTCGTTGGCCAGAGCGGCCCGTTGATCCTCGACCACAACCTGCAGCCCGTCTGGTTCCAGCCCGTTCCCGAAAAGGTTGTCGCCTCCAACTTGAGCCTGCAGACCTATGAAGGCAAGCCGGCGCTCGCCTGGTGGCAAGGGGTCGTCACGAACACCGGCCAAACCGAGAGCGGCGAAGACGTGGTCGTCAATCAGCACTACCGGCCAGTCGCACGGCTAAAAGGAGCGGACGGCTGGGTACTCACGCTGCACGAGATGGTGATCTCAGGCGTTGATGCCTGGGTCACGGCCAACAAGAACGTTGCCAAGGACCTGTCGAGCTACGGCGGCGCCTACAACGGCGCGCTGATCGACTCGGCCGTGCAGGAGTACAACCTCAAGACCGGCAAGCTGCTGCGCAACTGGGACGCGCTCGATCACATTCCTTTGGGCGATTCATATGCCAGCGTGCCGACCAACGGCTTTCCTTGGGACGCCTACCACGTCAACTCCATCGCCCTCACGGCGGACGGCGGCTTCCTCGTCTCGATGCGCAACACCTGGGCCGCCTATCTGGTCAACAGCGCAAGCGGCCAGAGCGAATGGACGCTCGGCGGCAAGAAATCGAGCTTCACGTTCGGCCCCGGCGCCGACTTCCAATGGCAGCACGACGTTGCCTTTGGGGTGGGTGGGAATTCCGATTCCACGATTACGATGTTCGACGATCACTGCTGTCAGCTGACCGGTGGCGGCACATCGGTCCCGGCGACAGGGGCCTCTCGCGCGCTTGTGCTCAACTTGAACCACAGCGCGCGTACGGCCACGCTCGTGGCCCAGTACTCCGGCGGAGACAAGTTCGAAACCGAATACATGGGCGACACGCAACCGCTGGCCAACCGCAACACGTTCGTCGGCTGGGGCTCCGAACCGTACTTCTCGGAGTACGGGCCCTCTGGCCAGCAGTTGCTCGAGGCGAACTTCCCCGGGCCCGATCTGAGCTACCGCGAGACGCTGGAGCCGTGGGTTGGCAAGCCGCTCACCGCGCCCGCGGGCGCCGCCCGCCAAGCCGGCGGCAAGACGACCGTGTATGCGAGTTGGAACGGCGCTACCGAAGTCGTCTCCTGGCGGGTACTGGGCGAATCGGCGCCGGTAGACTGACCGCCGTGGCAAATGCCGCGCAGGTCCGGATTCGAGACCGCGGTCCCAGTGCCATCGAGCTATAAGAGCTTCGAGGTTGAGGCGCTCAATGCCAAGGGCCGGGTGATCGGAGCTTCCCGGCCATTCACTTCGCAGGGGGAAACATGAGGATAGGTGCGGCAATGGCAACGATGACAGCAGCGCTGACGCTGTGCGTCGGGCTGGCGGCATGCGGCGAAGCAAGCTCCTCGCACGCTGCGGTGAACGCGCTGACGCCAACGGCCGACAAGGCTGAGGCCCAGGCCAACGCTGTCGCCGTCTCGCCGCTGCCAGGAACCGAGGACGCCTCCCCCGACACGCAGATCAGCTTCCTCGGTGAACCGGCACCACCGTCACCGACGTGAGCGTCGTAGGCTCGCGCAGCGGCAACCACTCCGGCAAACTCAAGCGCTACTCCACGGGCACGGGAATGAGCTTCATTGCCAACTCGCCGTTTCAGGCCGGGGAGCAAGTGGCAGTCCATGCCCTCGTCGGCGTCGGCTCCGGGACACCCGAGGAGCCGGTGACGACCGTGTTCACCGTCGCCCACCAGGCGGCCGTGAGCCAGGAAGAGTTCCCCAACAACCCTGGCAATGCGCACGACGTGCAGCACTATGCCTCGGCCCCAACGCTGACACCTTCGACCGTGAAGTTGACGACGCCCGCCGCACCGGCGGGGGCTTCGCCCGGCGACCTGTTCCTTGCGCCCTACCAGGGCGAGGGCTCGCCGGGACCCATGATCTCAGAACAGGACGGCGCGCTTGTCTGGTTCCACCCACTGCCCGCGGGCGATGAGTCGACCAACTTCCAGGTCCAGCAGTACGAAGGCAAGCCGGTGCTCACCTGGTGGCAGGGGCGCATCCTGAAGGTCGGCTTCGGGCAGGGCGAAGACGAGATCTACAACAGCTCCTACCAACCTGTAGCCAAAGTCAGGGCCGGTAACGGCTACAAGGCCGACCTGCACGAGATCCTGTTGACCCCGCAGGGGACCGCATGGGTCGACTCGTTCGACCCGATCCACATGAACCTCCGCTCCGTTCACGGCGCGACCAACGGCATCTTGACCGACTCGGTCGTGCAGGAGATCGACGTGAAGACCGGCCTGGTCATGTGGGAGTGGCACGCGCTCGGGCACATCCCGCTGCACGACTCCTACAACACCGTCCCGAGCAACAGCTATCCCTGGGACTACATCCACGTTAACTCGATCGATCCCGGCACCTCCGGCGACGTACTCATTTCGGCGCGCAACTCATGGGAGCTGTATGACGTGGATATCAAGACCGGCGCCTTCAACTGGCAGCTCGGCGGCGGGCACTCGAACTTCAAGCTCGGACCGGGAACCAAAACCTACTGGCAACACGACGCGGAATGGCAACCTGGCGGCCTGATCTCCGTTTTCGACAACGGCTCGACGCCACCGAAGGAGAAGCAGTCGCGTGGGGTTCTGCTGAAGCCCGACTACACCAACAAGACTGTGTCGCTCGTGAAGGCCTTTACGAATCCGACGAAGACGCTGCTGGCGCCCGCACAGGGCAGCCTGATCAAACTCACCGAAGGCAATTGGCTGATGGGCTACGGCAACTTGCCCAACTTCACCGAGTACAACGCAGCCGGCAGGTGCTGCTCGATGGCGAACTGGGGCCGAACGTACAGGACTTCCGCACCTACCTCTCCCCTTGGAGCGGGCATCCGACGACAACGCCGGCAATCGTCGCCAAACGCAGCGGTTCGAGCATCACGGTACTGACGAGCTGGAACGGCGCCACGGAAGTCGCCTCCTGGCAGCTGCTCGCCGGCAGCTCCCCCAGCTCGTTGATAGCGCTCTCCACCGTGCCCAAGAGCGGCTTTCAAACGGCATGCGAAGCTGGTACGAGCAGCGCCACATATGTGGAGAGCCAGGCGCTCGACGCGAACGGCAAGCGTGACTGGCGGACCTCAGCTCATACCCCATTGACTAAAGTGCCTTGAGCAGCCGAGGACCGGCCCACGATGACCCCCCCAGCGGTATGGTATGTGGACCGTGAGCGAAAACTTCTCACTGATCGTGATGTGCGTCTTCATGCTGGCCTCGCTGGCCTTCTTGGCGCAGCAGATCTTGGCTTACCACTAGACGCCTGTGTCGAACAGACGCATTGTTCTTGCTTCTCAGGGAATGCTTGCGGGCTGACTTCAGCGTTCGCGTTCCTGGTGCTTGTCGACCACTGTCGAGATCAGCTTCAGGAACTGCGTCGGTCCGGTGGCCTTGGCCTTGCCGTAGGTGAAGGCCTCGATCCAGTCGGGGACCTTGCCCTCGGTGGCCATGATGTTGAAGAACTCGCGACGCATTTCAACGTTGATGCGCGCGTCGTCGGCGGGGCCCTTAGTCACTTGTGCCTCGGGCATCTGTAGGCGAAAGTGCTGGACGTCGCCGCGACCGTGCAGCTCCACCCCGACGACGAGCTTCATCGGCGCAAGCGCCGGCACTTCCTCGACGAAACGCCGCGCGGCGGTCTCGATCAGTGTCTTTGCGTCGCCGCTCATCAGACGCCTCCCTCCGAATCCTGTGTGACTGCCACAGGGCTCAAATCTTGTGTCTTTGCAGAAGCTTCTTGCCGATCACCATGCGTTGGATCTCCGAGGTGCCCTCGCCGATCAACAACAGCGGCGCGTCGCGGTAGAGGCGCTCGATCTCATACTCCTTGGAGTAGCCGTAGCCGCCGTGGATGCGGAAGGACTCCTCCACGCAGAATCGGCCCGCCTCGGAGGCGAAAAGCTTGGCCATGCCCGCCTCCAGGTCCGAGCGCTCGCCTGCATCCTTCAGGCGCGCCGCGCGCAGCGTGAGCAGGCGGGCCGCGTCGACCTGAGTGGCCATGTCGGCAAGCTTGAATTGGATCGCTTGGTGCTCGGCGATCGGCTTGCCGAAAGTCTTGCGCTCCTGGGAGTAGCGCAACCCCAGCTCCAGGGCGCGCTGTGCGATGCCGACACCACGTGCGGCGACGTTGACACGACCAACCTCAAGCGCGTCCATCATCTGCGCAAAGCCTTTGTTGAGACCCGCGTCCTCGCCGCCAAGCACGTTCTCCGCCGGGCACTTATAGCCGTCGAACACGAGCTCAGTCGACTCGACCCCCTTGTAGCCCATCTTTTTGAGCTTCTCCGGGACGATCAGGCCGGCGTAATCGCCGGTGTTTGTTGAGACCCCACCCTCCTTCTCAGCGATAAAGCAGGTGAAGCCCTTGTGACGCGGCTGGGCGTCTGGGTCAGTCTTGACGAGCACGAACACGAGCGATGACATCAGGCCGTTAGTGACCCACATCTTCTGGCCGTTGATCTCGTACTTGCCGTCCTCGCCCTTCTTGGCGGCGGTCTTGATTGCCTGCACATCGGAGCCCAGCTCAGGCTCGGACAACGAGAAGGCGGCGCGGATCTCCCCCGTGGCCATGCGCGGCAGGTACTTCTGCTTCTGCTCCTCGCTGCCGAACTTCATCAAGAGGTAGGAGCCGATGAAGTGGGTGTTGATCACTCCGGAGATCGAGATCCAGCCGCGTGAGAGCTCCTCGACGATCATCGCGTAGGTCGTCAGGTCCAGACCCATCCCGCCGTACTCCTCGGGGATCGTGACCCCGAACAAGCCGAGCTCCTTCATCTGCTCGACGATCGGCTCGGGGAACAGGTCCTCGTGGTCGTAGTGCTCGGCGTTGGGGAGGATCTGCTCGTCGGCGAACTGATGCACCATCTCGGTGATCGCCTTCTGCTCGTCGGTCTTCTCGGTAAAGGGGGCTGAGGCTACGGCCATTCGTGCGGCTCCAAGGTCGGGAATCGGGGCGTCCTTGCAGGATACCTGGGCGTGGCGAGACAAACTGGCTCGCACACCAACCAATCGACCCGGCCTGGCAGACTGCGAGCGCGTGAACTTCGCATTTGACCTTCTGCAAGCCCAGCCGCCGGACCGGCTCGCGCTGGTGGAGCTAGCTCGCGACGGCACTCGGCGCGAGTGGAGCTTTGGCGATGTCGAGCGATATAGCGCAGCGATGGCGGGCGCGTTTGTGCGGCATGGACTGCACCGCGGGGATGTGGCGATGACACTGATCGGCAACCGGCCCGAGTGGGTGTTCGCGATGATGGCGTGTTTTCGCATCGGCGCGGTTGTGCTGCCTTGCACCGAGCAGTTGCGTGCCAAAGACCTGCGTCTGCGCCTGAGTGTTACGCGTCCCACGCTGATCGTGGCCGACGAACGCAACCGCGAGCAAATCGAAACAGCCGCGCCCAGCTGCCCGGTCATGTGGGTGGGAGGCGAGGATATGCGGGAGGAATCTTCGAAAAGTGGGCTTCCCCCGCGCGCGCAGGGGGCATCGCCGCTCAGGACGCGCCCCGACCCCGAGGTTGCGGAGGACACGGCACCCCGTATCGGTACTTCGAAAACTGAAGCCCCCCCGCGCGCGCAGGGGGCATCGCCCTTACAGACACCGCCACCCCATGCCGAGATGGGCGCGACAGACCCTGCCCTGATCACGTTCACGAGCGGCACGGCCGGCGAACCGAAGGCAGTTGTCCACGGCCAGCGCTATCTGTACGGACAACGCGTCCAGGCCGAGCACTGGCTGGGCGCGAAAGCAGGCCAGCTGGTTTGGTGCACCGCGGCCAGCGGCTGGAGTAAGTCGGCTCGCAACGTCTTCATGGCGCCCTGGCTGATGGGGGCTCCCGCCTTGCTGCACGATGCACGCTTCGATCCGCACGAGCGTCTCGATTTGATCGAGCAGGAGCAGGTGAGTGTGCTTTGCATGGCTCCCACCGAGTACCGCGTGATCGCCAAGCGAGCGCAGCTGCGCGCGTTGCCGAGCCTGAAGGGGATGGTCGCAGCCGGCGAGGCGCTCAACCCCGAGGTGCTGAAGGTCTGGCGGGACGCCACAGGGCTGGACATTCGTGACGGCTATGGACAAACCGAGACCGGGCAGATGACTGGTATGGGGATCGGTGTGCGTGCCCGTCTCGGCTCGATGGGGCGGGCGCTGCCTGGCACGCGCTTGAGCGTGGTCGAAGACGAGCTCGCGGCTGACCCGCGGAGCGTGCCGACATTCTTCCTTGGGTATCTCGGAGAGGATGTGCGGCACGAGCCGGACGGGAGTTGGACGGTGCAGGACCGCCGCAACGGTGGCAGCTGGCACACAGGCGATCGAGTGCGCGAAGACGACGACGGGTACCTGCACTTCGAGGGCCGTGCGGATGACGTGATCATCTCGGCCGGGTATCGCATCGGTCCCTTCGAGGTCGAGTCGGCACTCGTCGCCCACCCCGCGGTTGCAGAGGCTGCCGCGGTGGCGGCTCCGGACGAGGAGCGCGGGGCAGTGGTACGTGCGGTGGTCGTGTTGCGCGAGGGTTATGAGCCGTCGGACGCGATGGCTAGCGAACTCCAGGAGCACGTCAAGCGCGAGACGGCACCGTACAAGTATCCGCGCATCGTGGAGTTCGCGGACGAGCTGCCCAAGACGGCTAGTGGCAAGGTCAAGCGGGCAGAGTTGCGTAACACATGATGCTGTTCCGGCTCGGCATGCACCTCGCACGGCCGACGTGCATGTGCTTTTTGCGCCTATGCAACCGGCAGGCGCATGCGCCTGCCGGCCGAGCCGCACATGTGCGGCTCGAAACGGGGATTCGCGCCGAAGGCGCGTGTCACCCGGCTTCGGTCGGACAGCGCCGCATGCGGCGCTGTCTTCCCTAATTAATTCTTTAGGGCGACTATTGCGTCGATCTCAACCTGAGCGCCTCGTGGCAAAGCCGCGACTCCTATAGCCACACGTGCAGGAGGCACGTCTGGAAAGAACGTCTCGTAGACCTTCCCCACCTCGGCAAACTCTGAAAGGTCGGTCATATAGACCGTCAGACGCACGGCATCCACAAGCGACGTGCCGGCCGCCTCGCAGACGGCCGTCAGATTCTCCAAACACTGCCGCGCCTGTTCCGCCGCCGTCTCGCCAACCAACTCACCACTCACCGGATCGAGCGGGATCTGCCCGGAGCAGAACAACAGCGAGCCGGCGCGCACCGCGTGTGAATACGGGCCGATAGCGGCCGGCGCACCTTGGGCGTCGATCGTTTCGCGATCCTTGCTCATTGTACGCGAGCTTATCGGCCTTGTCGGCCGCACCACGACACCGCTGACGAGGCGTCCATTCCGAGATCTTGGACGCTGACGGGTGTCGGCGCAAGCTCCGTTGACAGTGCGCTAGATTCCGACTGTGCGACGAAGAGCCGGGACATTTGCGAGCGCATTCCTGGCGACTCTCGCGTGCGCAGCGCTATTGTCGACTGTCGCACAGGCTCAGATCGAATGGAAGCCGTGTGCGGGCACCAACGAAGTTGCGTGCGCCCATCTGACAGTCCCGGTCGACCCCAGCCGAACCATCCCGGGCACGATCACGCTGGCGATGCGCCGCCACCTCTCCCCTGTCGGCGCCGCCAAAACCGCTGTAATCGCGCTCGCGGGCGGGCCGGGCCAATCCGCGCTCCCATTCACAAGTGACTTCGCCCAGATCCTCGGGCCGATCGTCTCAACTCGTGATCTAATCGTCTTCGACCAGCGTGGCACGGGCCTCTCCCACCCGCTTTCCTGCGCCGCTTTCGAACACCTCAAACAGGGGATAACACCGCTCGCTGTGTCGATCTGCGCAGACCAGATCGGACAGACACGAGGCCTATACACGACCGCGGACACAGTCGCCGACATCGAGGCCATCCGCCAGGCCGGCGGCTATGAAAAGCTCGTGCTGTACGGGACAAGCTACGGCACGAAGGTCGCCGAGCGCTACGCCCAGGAGTACCCAAGTCACGTCGAAGCGCTCGTACTCGATTCGGTCGTACCTACTTCCGGCCGAGACGCGTTTCAGGAACCGACGTTTACCGCCGTCAGTCGCATTCTGCGCCAATTGTGCTCGGCAGAGGCATGTACTCACATCACACCCGGACCAGTGGCCGATCTCGAGCGGCTGGTAAAGCGAATGGGCGGCGGCTCGCTCAGCGGTCGTTTCATCGACAACCAGGGCCGGCCCGAGCCAGTGCACATCTACGCGAACGACCTGCTCGGGGTTTTGATGGAGGGCGACTTCGACCCGATCCTGCGTGCCGAATTCCCAGCCGCCGTACGCTCGGCCGTAGACGGCGACACGGCCGCGCTCGTACGCCTGCTCGCACGCGCCGGCAGCAGCGAAGAAGGCGAAGGCGAAGAAAGCCTGAGCGAGGGTTTCGATACACCGCTGTACTACTCGACGATCTGCGAAGAGAGCGTGTTCCCATGGAATCGCTCCTCGAGCCCCAAGGCGCGCCTCGGCGAAGCCCTCGCCGCGCTGCGCGCACAGCCGGCGAGCGCATTTGCACCGTTCACACCGGCCAACGCACTCGCGCTGAGCGACGTGGTCCCCTGCGCCTCGTGGCCGTTTATCTCGACAGGGCCCGAAGTAGACGAAGCGCCATTCCCGAATGTGCCGACCTTGATCTTGAGCGGCGCCGACGATCTACGCACCCCAACCGCGAACGCACGCGAGGTGGCGGCCCAGATACCCGATGCACAAGTGTTGGTCGTGCCCAACACGGGCCACTCCGTGCTCGGCGCGGACCCGACCCCCTGCGCCCACAACGCCCTGCAGGCATTGTTTGAGGGCAAGCCTGTCCGGCAATGCAAGGACCGGACACCACCAGCCCTGGAGTTGCCCACGCCGCTGCCGCCACGGAGCCTGAACGCCGTCCCGCTCGCGCGAGGAAACCACGGCAAGACGGGCCTGACTATCGACGCGGCAGTCCTGACGCTTGCGGACTGCGACCGCCAACTACTTCTCACACTGCTTTCCGAGCCAAGCTCGGAATCGCTACAAGGCGCCTCGGCACAAGCCGGCGGTTTGCTCGCCGGCTGGTGCGGGATCTCGGGCGACACGCAACTGCTGCGCGCCTATTCCTACGTGCCCGGTGTCACTGTGTCCGGCAAGGTCTCCTCCGGCCTCGCCAAACTGAGCATCGGCGGCGCAGCGGCCGCGCGTGGAACGCTCACGGTTGCGCACGGGACACTCACTGGAGTGCTCGCCGGCAAACACGTCCATCTCACAACCGCCGGAGCGGCCGAAGTCGAGCGCGGCGCCTCGACGCTTATGGTCGAGTCGCGCTTGGCCAGCCTGACGGCAACATCCAAGCGATACGCAGCGCTGCGCTCGGCCGGTACCGCGGCGCTGTTGCGCTATGTGCTCGGCTAAAGGCCCCCGCCAAGATCTAGAGCCACCGAGGTGGACCAGCACACCCCTGACCAGGCCGGCCGGGCCATGGCCGTGCACAGCCGCTCCCATTTACGGACGCTTACGGATCTACCGCTAACGTCTGTCGCTGTGCTGCGGCGGATCTTGACACTTGCGCTCGGCGCGCCGCTACTCTCGATCGCCGTCGCCGCGACACAGGCCGCACCGGCACAGGCGTTGACGTTCGCGCCCTGCTCGACCTCGACCGCAGCCGGATTCACCTGCGCAACGCTGCCCGTGCCGCTCGCCCGCAACGGGGGCACACTCGGCGCGGTAGGCCTGAATATCGAGCGCCTGCAAGCCGGCGCCGTGCCAACCCGTACCGCCGTGATCGGACTGGCCGGCGGCCCAGGCCAGGCGGCGCTACCACTGGCCGCAGGGATGGCCAAGGAGATGGCACCCGCGCTCGGCTCGCGTGACTTGCTCGTATTCGATCAACGCGGCACGGGCAGCTCCGGCCCGCTTGCCTGTCCGGCACTTGAAAGCTCCGCCGAAGTCTTCGGCGCGATCGGGCAGGCCTTTGAACGATGCGCGCTACAGATCGGCGCCGCCCGCGGTTCCTACACCACCCAGGAATCGGTGGCAGACATCGAGGCGATCCGTCAAGCAGCCGGCTATGAAAAGCTCGTGTTGTTCGGCGTCTCCTATGGCACCAAGGTGGCGCTCGAGTATGCCGAACGCTACCCCCAGAACGTGGAATCGCTTGTGCTCGACTCGGTCGTGCCGCCGGAACGAGACGACCCGTTCTCGGTAGGGATGTTCCAGGCGATGAAGCCGGTATTCGAAGAGCTGTGCTCGGCACACGTTTGCGCCGGCATCACCTCCAATCCGCTCGGCGATGTTGCGCGTCTGACGCAGGCTCTGCAGAAGCATGCGCTGAACGGTTATGTGTACGACGGCTCCGGCCACCGTCACCGCTCGACGATGACCAACGTGGACCTGCTCAATTTGATCGGAGCCGGCGACTTGAACCCGGCCCTGCGCGCGCTGCTGCCGGCCTCGGTGCAGTCGGCGCTGCACGGCGATCCAGCTCCCCTACTGCGCTTGGACCTGCTCTCGGAGGGGTTGATCCCGAACGTTCCAGGCAATCCATTGGCAGACGTGGGTCGCAGGCAACAAGCTCAGACCATCCCTCGCGTAAGCGCAAACCGTGTGCCGGGCACGCCGTTGGCCAGCTCCGATGGCATCGACGAAGCGTTGTTCGTGGATACCACCTGCGAAGAGGGTCTCTTCCCATGGCAGCGCCCAGCGCCAGCGAGCACGCGACTAGCCGAAGCCTTGAACGCGCTGCACGCCCTGCCTCAATCGGACTATTACCCGTTCAACGCAAGCGTCGCCTGGGCCAGCAGCGTTCTGCCTGGGTGCGCGCAATGGCCGAACGCGGCACCGGCACCCCCGGCCATCGTCCCACTGCCGAGCGTGCCAGCGCTGATCCTTTCCGGTGCCCAGGACTTGCGCACGCCGACATCGGGAGCGCAGGCGGTCGCAGCGCGAATTCCCGGATCTCAGCTAGTCGTGGTGCCTTATACCGGCCACTCGGTATTGGGTACCGATTTCAGCGGCTGCTCCCAGGCAGCTGTCACCGCCTTCTTCTCAGGTGGAGTCGTACAAGCGTGCACGGCGGCGCAAAACCCGTTGCCGCCCACGCCGATCACGCCGAGAAAGTTCTCACTTGTAAAAACGGTGGGCGGAGTTCCCGGCCGCGCGGGCAGCACGCTCGCGGTGGCACTGGACACGATCCTCGACCTCGAACGACAGGTGGTGGGAGCAACGCTCCAAGCTGATGAGGAACTGCCGAGCGGGTCGAGTTTCGGCGGCCTGCGCGGTGGCTTTGCGCAGATCACATCCTCAGCACTTCAATTGCACGGTCTGTCTTTCGTAGGCGGCGTGCAACTGAGTGGCAGCTTCCCGATCAAGGATGGCCATCTGCAGGCGGCAAGCCTTCGCATCGAAGGCTCTCAAGCGGCCCGCGGAACGATCCGCATCGGTGCGAGCGCACACGTCAGCGGCACGCTTGGCGGCCGTCGCTTCGACGTCGACCTCGCCAAAGTCAAGCTGGCACGCGCCGCCGTGGACGACGCTCAGCGCAGCTGGCCGGCGATGATCCTGAGCTTCCCCGCGCCGTCTCTCGCTCGGACTCGTTGAGCGCAACGGAACGCCTGAATTGCGACTTCGAGCACTCGCTCAGACTCGCTCCGCCAAGCGGTTCAAGCCAACGCGACTAGGCTGAGAGCCATGCCCAACGCACTGACGGCCGAGAGCTCTCCCTACCTACGTCAGCACGCGAACAACCCAGTGGACTGGCTGCCGTGGGGTCCAGGTGCACTCGAGTTGGCGCGTGAGCGCGACATGCCGCTGCTTGTCTCTATCGGCTACTCCTCTTGCCACTGGTGTCACGTGATGGAGCGTGAGTCCTTCGAGGACGAGCGCACTGCCCAGCTGATGAACCAGAACTTCGTGTGCGTGAAGGTCGATCGCGAGGAGCGTCCTGATGTCGACGCGTTGTACATGGAGGCAGTGCAGGGCATGACCGGCCACGGTGGCTGGCCACTGAATGTGTTCTTGACCCCGGAGGGCCTGCCGTTCTATGGCGGCACATATTTTCCGCCACAGGATCGCCCAGGGATGCCGTCTTTCACGCAGGTGCTGCTGGCTGTAACCGAAGCGTGGAGCGAGCGCGGCGAGGAGATCAGAGCAAGCGGCGAGCAGTTGCGCAAGCGGCTCGCCGGCGGCGCCTTGTTGCGGGCGACCGAGGAGCCCTTCAACGAAGGCTCGCTCAACGATGCCTTGCAAAGGCTGAGAACGTCCTTCGACACGGTGAACGGCGGCTTCGGCGGAGCACCAAAGTTCCCGCAAGCCTCGGTCCTCGAGTTTCTGATGGCCCGGGGGGAGCGCGAGATGTCGTTGTACACCTTGCGCAGCATGGCGGGAGGTGGCATCCACGACCAGATTGGCGGCGGCTTTCATCGCTACGCGGTCGACCAGACCTGGACAGTGCCGCACTTCGAGAAGATGCTCTACGACAACGCGCTGCTGGCACGCGCCTACCTGCATGGTTTTCAGCTGTCGGGAGATCCGACCCTGCTGGAGGTGTGCCACGACACATTGGCATGGGCGCTGCGCGAGATGCGAGGCCCGGAGGGTGGCTTCTACAGCGCGCTCGACGCGGATTCCGACGGCGTCGAGGGAAGCTTTTATGTATGGACTACAGCCGAGCTCGAAGCGGTCCTCGGCATGGACGCGGACCCGGCGATCCACTGGCTCGGTGCGACCGAGGAGGGTAATTTTGTTGATCCGCACCATCCTGAGCCGGGTCTGAACGTGCTTGAGGACCGCGGCCCACGACCCGACGAGGCGACGCGTTCGCGAATCCGCGAGCGCCTGCTTCAAGCACGGACACAACGAACGAGGCCTGGTCTCGACGACAAGCGCCTCACCAGCTGGAACGCACTGATGATCACAGCGCTCGCCGAGGCAGGGACGCCGACCGGCGACGGTTCGAGAGCTAAGGAGCGGGAGATCGAAGGCCTCTCCGAGCAAGCGCAAAGCATCACCACAGGTTTCGAGGAGGCCCAAAACGCCGCCACGAACTTCGCGGACACCCAAAGTGTCGCTGCAAGCTTCTTGGGCGCCGCCGTCAAGTGCGCCGAATTCGTGTTGCGCGACCTGCGCGACGAGCAGAACCGCCTGCTGCGCTCCTACAACGACAGCCAAGCGAAGATCAGCGCTTATCTGGAGGACTACGCCTTCCTGCTAGAGGCACTGATCGCCCTGTTCGAAGCAACCTGCGAGGAGCGCTGGTTGACCGAGGCCACAACGCTCGCCGACCAGCTGATCGAGCGCTTCTCAGATCCAGAGCACGGCGGCTTCTTCTCGACCGCGGCTGACAGCGAACAGCTGATCGCCAGGCGCAAGGAGCTGGAGGACTCGCCGATCCCGGCGGGCGGGTCGAGCGCCGTGATGGGATTGCTGCGTCTCGCCCAGCTGACAGGCGAGGAGCGCTACGAGCGCGGTGGCGCAAGCGTCATAGCGCTGCTGCACACGATCGCCCCACGGCACCCGACATCCTTTGGGCATCTACTGCAGGCGATGCATTGGCGCCTGGCCCCGCCCCGCCCCATCGCATGTGCGCTACCGCCGAGGCATTAGGCGAAATAGCCGACTGACGGCCGAAGGGCAAGTCTGGCAAGGACGTACCCCATTCGGGGCACAGGCAGTTCGCTGCAGTGTGCTCTGCACACAAGGGACCGAGGACACCGCCATTCGCCCGTCAGTGCCCGGCCAGCGCCTTGAGTTCCGATAGATCCACCGAGTTTGCGGGTGCCGTAATCGTAACCGGCTGATTCCAGCCCTCGAAGGCGATCTTGCCGCTTTCCGAGCCACCCTTGGTGATCGCGATCGGGTAGGGCTTTCCGGTCGTGGCCACGTACAGCGTGCCGGTTTTGTTGGTGTCCGTGATGGCGATCGCCTGCTGCCCGTTGACTGTGCTCGTGGCGCCCTTCGTCAACGTTCCATGAGCGGCAAGCGTCGTGTCGACCAGCTGGCGCATGTTGCCAAGCGAGTTGAACGAAGCAAATTCGCCGCTCGTCGCCGAGGCCTTCAGCCACTTGCCGTCGAGCAGCTGTGCCGCGGCGGCCCCGCCGAGGCTGCGATAGAAGGCCTTGCTGCCGCTGATGTAGGCCGTCCCGCCGACCAAGATCAGCTTGAAGCTGGCCCCGTTCTCTGAGATTTCACCGCGTGCCCCCTTGCCAGCGGCAAGGTCCAGGTCGATTGTGACGGGCGCGGCGCCACTCTTGATCGACCCCGAGACGTGAACCGAGCTGGCGCCGTCAGCCACGGCCTTGCTTTCGGTAAGGATCTCAGTCGCGCTCTTGGAGGCGATGTTGTTGGAGCTAGAGGAGCTGCCACAACCGGCGAGCGCCCCGAGGGCGAGGACGAGCACAGAGCCCGTCGTGGGAAGAAGTCGCAAGCGCACGATCGCGGCATCCTAGCGACTGTTACAGACAGCGGCCTAAAGGATGGCCAAATAGCGATCAAGCTCCCACTGCGTGACCTGCACGCGGTAGTCCTCCCACTCCTGGCGCTTGATCTCGATGTAGCGGTTGAACGTGTGCTCACCAAGCGTACGCAGCATCAGCTCCGACTCTGCGGTGATCTCGATCGCCTCACCGAGCGACTCCGGCAGCTGCTCGATACCCAGGCGCCGGCGCTCCTCGGCGGTCAGGTGGTAAAGGTTCTTCTCCATCGGGTCGGGTAGCTCATAGCCCTTCTCGATGCCCTCCAAACCGGCCTGTAGGAGCACGGCAAAGGTCAGATAGGGGTTGCAGGCCGGGTCGGGGCAGCGCAACTCCATACGCGTGGCCTGCTCCTTGCCTGGGTGATACAGCGGCACGCGCACGAGCGCCGAGCGGTTGCGCCGCGACCAGGCCGCATACACAGGCGCCTCGTAGCCGGGCACGAGGCGCTTGTAGGAGTTGACCCATTGGGCGAAGATCGAGCAGATCTCGCGCGCATGCTTGAGCTGACCCGCGATGAACGCCTTGCCGACATCCGAGAGGAAGTACTGGTCGTCCGGATCGTAGAAAGCGTTCTTGCCGTCGGCGAACAGCGACTGGTGCGTGTGCATCCCGGAGCCATTCTCGCCGAACAGCGGCTTGGGCATGAAGGTCGCGTGCCAGCCGTACTTGACCGCGTACTCCTTGACGGTGATGCGGTAGGTCATGCAGTCGTCGGCCATCTTCAGCGCCGGCGCATAGCGCATATCGATCTCGTGCTGGGAGGGGCCAACCTCGTGGTGGGTGTACTCGACGTGGATGCCGAGCTGCTCGAGCGCGAGCACGGTCTCGCGACGCACGTCGGTCCCAGCATCAAGCGTCGTTAGGTCGAAGTAGCCGCCTTCGTCGAGCACCTCGGTGGACTTGCTGTCGCGAAACAGGAAATACTCGAGCTCAGGACCGACGTTGAACGTATCGAAGCCCATCCCCTGCGCACGCTGTAGCGCACGGCGCAAGACGTGCCGAGGATCGCCCTCATACGGCGTGCGCTCGGGCGTCAGGACGTCACAGAACATCCTCCCCACCCCTTGCTCTTCGGGCCGCCAAGGCAGCACGGCGAAGGTGCTTGGATCGGGCAGCGCGATCATGTCGGACTCCTCGATCGCGTTGAAGCCTGTTATCGAAGATCCATCGAAGCCCATGCCGGCCTCGAAAGCGTCGTCGAGCTCCGCGACGTTGATCGAGAACGACTTGAGCTGACCGAGGATGTCGGTGAACCAAAAGCGGATGAAGCGGATGTCGCGTTCGGCGACAAGCGCCTTTACGTCCTCGCGACTCTTGGGCTGCTCGATCTCTGCCATCAGTGGCGCAGCGTAATGGATGGATCCACTGCCCGCCTTGGACGATTGGCTAAAGAGACGTGGCTGGCGCGGTGGCTAGTGCGCGCTCAGGATGGCTACGGCCACAAGCAGAAAGCCGAGCGCGACCGCCCAGGCGGCGATCATGTCGGGCCTTGGGCCAACCCTCTGCGTCACGGGAAGCCGTGGACGTCGCCGCGAGTCACGCGGCGGCGGCGCCGCTCGCTCAACCAGCATCAGACGCCGGCCGGGACGGATTTCGCGCTCGCCGCGACGCGTCGCGGCGGCCGCGCTCCTGCCGGCGGCGGTGGCCGCACGCAGCTCTCGATCCCTGCGGCGCTCGATCCGCTCGCGCACATCCTCGACGTCGGCCCACCAAACACGGGCCTCGGAAGCTCGTGGCATCGGCGGCGATGTTAACAGCGCATCCGGCGGCTGGATGAGCCCCTCGAATAAAGCTCACCGACTTTGCGAGAAGCTTCTGATGCCAGGCGATGCCGGGGACTTCTAATGCCCGGCGACGGCAGCGACGAAGTCCGCCACCGCTTGGGCTTCCTTGCCTTGATACAGCTGCGCCGGCATATTGCCGTTACCGCGCGCGCGGCCTTCGGCGATCGCGTTCAGCACAAGCGCCCTGCGACCGGCTTCGGTCGGTATCTGCGAGCCGAGCCTGATGTCGAGATTGGGGCCGGTCCGTCCTACGGAGTTGGCCCCCGAGAGCGTGTGACAGAACGCACAAGTGTCGGAGAAGAGCACACGTCCGTGCTGCTCTTGAGCGTTGAGCTTGACCCCGCCGACCGCTTCCTTGGCCTTGTTGTTGCCGTTATCGGTGAGCACGATCACCGGCACGACCAGCCCAAACGCGAAGGCAAGCGCGACGATCACGAATACGGCCCGCTGGCTTGTCTTCGATTCGGTGTTTTGGGCGTCGCCCTCCCCGCCCGACCCACCTCGCCGCATCGCGACGAAGAACACGCCGAGGCCGACCAGGACCCAGAAAGCAATGACTGCGTAGATCATCGGGTCGGCACGATACATGAGCATCCGGCTCGGAGTGCTCCTCACCGCGTCACGCCCAGAGTTCGATGAGAGCTCTCTTCACCTGCCTTTAGGGAAGGCCTAGGTTGGGCGCTACGCTGAAGGCAGATCTCAAGTCTCGGACACTGGACGTGCTCATATGAACATCCTGCGCCGCCTCCCCCTCTCTCGCCTGTTGCTGTTGTGCGGAGTTGTCGTGGCTGTCGGGATCGGCGCGACCGCGCTTGCCTTGGCCGTCAGTACCGGCCCGACGCCGCCGCCCAAGCCTCTAGCCGACGCGATCCACGACGCCTTCGCGGCGCCGAAGCTCAGCGGTGTGAGCGCACGCATCCAGTTCACCAACCACCTACTCGAAGGCGCCAATCTCGCCACCGGCGGTGGCGAATCCAGTCAGCTGAGCACCAACCCGCTGATCTCCGGAGCCTCGGGACGCCTGTGGATCGGCGCGGAAGGCCACGCTCGCCTGGAACTGCAATCCCAGCACGGCGACACGCAAATCCTCTGGGACGGCAAGACCGCCGAGCTGTACGACGCCTCGACAAACACGCTCTATCGCTATACGCCCACATCACAGTCGACCAGCACCGGCGAAGCCGGCTCGCAGACGTCCTCTGGTGGCAGCCCTCAGTCGACGACGGGCACGAACACCCGTGGCACACCGACGGTCGGCGAAATCGAAGAAGGGCTTACGCACGCCGGTAAGCACGCCAACATCTCCCCCGCCACACCCACAGATGTGGCCGGGCAGGCGGCCTACACCGTACGCCTCTCGCCTCGGGAAAACGACAGCCTGATCGCCGGCGCCGAGCTGTCGTGGGACGCCACCACCGGAGTGCCGCTGCGCGCCGCGATCTACTCGACCAACAGCTCCTCTCCAGTGATCGAACTGACGGCCACGGAAGTCTCATACGGGCCAGTCGAAAGCTCGACGCTCGGCTTCACCCCGCCAGCCAACGCAAAGGTCGAGGAAGTCACACTGCCAAAGAAGCAGGACTCAGGCGCCACCGAATCCCACTCGGGAGAAAGGCCGCACGTGAGCACCCACGGCCAGGGCCTCGGCGCGATCGTCCTAGCCGAAAGCCCCGTCAAGGCGGGCGCCAAGGAATCCGAAGCATCGCTGCCGGAAGGCCTGCAGAAGGTGGACATCAACGGCACGACCGCCTCCGAGCTACCGACCCAGCTCGGCACGCTCTTGAGCTTCGAGCGCGCCGGGGTGCGCTACCTGCTCGTCGGCTCGGTCACGCCCAGCTCGATCGAGGCGTTTGCCCGAGGCCTCTAGCGTGAGCGACAGCGAGGCCCAGCCGGTCAAGGCGAGAGGCCTGGTCAAGCGCTACAAGGAGGTTCTAGCGGTCGATCACATCGACCTGAACGTACGCCTCGGCGACGTCTATGGCTTTCTCGGCCCCAACGGCGCCGGCAAGACGACGACATTGCGGATGGCTCTAGGGCTGATCGCCCCTAGCGAGGGCGCCGTGGAACTATTTGGATGCGACCCTATGCGCGAGGGCGCACGGGCTCTGGAGGGCGTCGCCGGCTTCGTTGAGGCGCCGCGCTTCTACCCCTACATGAGCGGACGCCGAAACCTCGAACTGCTCGCTGCGCTCGATGGCGCCGCTGGCGCAACAGAAGCTAAGCCCGGGAAAGCCGGCGCAAACGAGCGCATCGACGAAGTGCTGGAAGTGGTTGAGTTGGCCCCACGCGCCAAGCACAAGGTGGGCGGCTACTCGCACGGTATGCGCCAACGCTTGGGAATCGCCGCAGCGCTGCTGCGCAGGCCGCGTCTTTTGATCCTCGACGAGCCGGCCACCGGCCTGGATCCAGCCGGGATGCGCGACATGCGCGCCCTCATCCGCCGCCTAGCCGGGGAAGGCATCACCGTGCTGCTCTCGAGCCATCAGCTACCCGAGGTGCAAGAACTGTGCGACCGCGTCGCGATCGTCGACCGCGGCAAAGTCGTCTATGAGGGCGCCCTCTCTGACTTGCGCCGCCAAGGCGGAGCCGGCTACCGGCTGCGCACGACCGACGACGAGCGCGCGCTCCCCATCGTACGCGAGCACCCTGGAGTCGAGCACACCGCGGCGGGCGAGCACGGCGTTAGCTTCCAGGCTGACGAGGAGCACGTGGCCGTACTTTCGCTGGCGCTTGGAGCCGCAGGCATTGGCATTCTCGCACTTACGCCCGAACTAGCGACGCTCGAGGACCTCTTCTTCCGCCTCACGGAGTCCAACGGCGCCAAGCCGGTTGCCGAGGCTGTCCTATGAGCAGCGTTGCGGCATCCCCAACTCTTCCGCAGGCAGCCCGCCCACGCCGACCCTCGACGTTCGCCGTGTACGCGTGGGAGCTGCGCAAGCTGCGCTCGCAAAAGCGCACCTACATGGGCTTTGGCCTCGCGATGATCCTGCCGCTGATCTTCGTGATCGTCCAAAACGTGCACCAGCAGCATGGAAACGGCCCGGGAGACACGATTTTCGGGCGCGAGATCACACAGTCGGGTTTGGCGACGCCAGTACTGATGCTGCTGTTCGAGTCCGTCTTCTTCCTGCCCCTGATCGCCGCACTGGTCGCCGGCGACATCGTCGCCGCCGAGGACGGCAATGGCACGTTGAAGACGATCCTCACGCGCTCAGTCGACCGCGGACAGGTGTTCGCAGCCAAGGTCCTGGCGGCGCTCACCTACGCGACGGTCGCAGTATTCCTCTCGGCCCTGGTCGCGACGGTCGGCGGCGTCGCCTCGTGGGGCTTCAACCAGATCACAACCTTCTCCGGGAGCGTCGTCTCAGCTCCGGAAGGCCTGCTGCTGGTGTGCGCTGCCAACGCCTGCTATCTGATTCCACTGCTTACGGTCGCCTGTATCGGCGTGCTGCTGTCGACGGCCACCCGCAACAGCACCGCGGCAGTCGTTGGCACCATCGGGTTCGTGATCCTGCTGTACATCTTGGCTGGCATCCCTGGACTTGAAGGAATCAAGCCCTACTTGCTCACCGAACAGTTCGAGAACTGGCACGGCCTCTTGCGCACACCGACCGACTGGGCCCCGGTCACCCACTCGTTGTGGGTCTGCGCGCTGTATGCCTTGCCAGCGCTGTTCGCGGGGTATCTCGTGTTTCTGCGTCGAGACGTAGCCGGTGGCTGATAGGGCAATAGCTTGCGCGATGCTGCGTCCCTGCCTCGCTTGACTCTTGCCCCATCAGGAGCCAGTCATTCAAGACACTTCGACCGGCAGCTCGACCGCCCCAACCTCGACCTCGGCCAGCAGACGCCGAGCTTCCTTGGGGTCGATCAGGCCGGCGCCGAGCCGTCCCGTCGACTCCGCGCCGCAGGCGACGCCGAAGCGCAGGCACTGGTCGGGCGCACGACCCTCGTAGCGAGCAGCCACGTAGCCGGCAAGGAAGGCATCGCCCGAGCCACGCTTGGCGACCGGCTCGCGTGGCGCTGTCTGGGCCCGGCGCAAGCAAGATTTCCCGTCGACAAGCACGTCGGCGACACAGCCGTCGCCCATCGTCATGATCGCCTCGTGCGGCCCCAGCGCGACGATCTCGCGCACCGCCAGCAGCCTTTCCTCCTCGGAGGCGAACTCGTGACCAACCAGCTCCTCGGCCTCGAGGATGTTCGGGGACACGACATCGGGCTCGGCACGGACCGCATGCAGCAGAGCGTCGCCGTCGGTGTCGATCACCGTGGTGACGCCGACTTTCTGCAGATCGCGGATCAGCTCGGCATAGATCTCTGAGGAGACGCCACGTGGCAGCGACCCGGCCAGCACCACGATCGCGGCGCCGCGCGCGAGGTAGAGCAGCTTGTCGCGAAACAGCTCGACCTCCTGCTCTGAGACGGCGGGACCGCGTTCGTTGACCTCCGTCTGCTCGCCGTTGGTCGGATCGAGTACCGAGGTGTTAGTGCGCGACTCGTCGCGGATACGCACAAAGTCGTTGAGGATCGCCTCCTCGGTCAGCTGCTCGACGATGTGCGTACCGGTCGCGCCACCGGCAAAACCCGTTGCGATCACAGGCTGCCCGAGCGCCTTCAGAGCACGCGCGATGTTGACGCCCTTGCCGCCAGCCATCGTGCGCTGCTCGACGGTGCGGTGGCGTCGCCCGAGGCGGAAGTTAGGTACCGACAGCGACTTATCGATAGCCGCGTTGAGCGTGACCGTGATGATCATCTGGTGCTCTTCATCCGCCTTCTCGCGCCGGGCGAACCGGATAGTCGCCTACACGCCCTGCAGAGGCTAGCGGACAGGCGGCGGCAAAGCAGAAAACCTGGATAAATTTCCGGCGCTGCGGACATCATCCTGGCGCTGCGATTCGCCCCAGTCGGACAATTCGTCCTCCGGGTCGAGGTCCGCCAGGGCAGAGTCGCTAGGCCCCCGAGAGCGCCCACGCCAGCTCGCGCAAACGCTCAGCCTCAGCACGAGCCGCCTCCGCCGGGTCGCCCCCGGTACCGCGATAGGCATCGACGATTGAACGCGAGGCGCTGACCAGGCCCGCGGCACGACCAGGCGCAAAGGCCGGGGCCAGGTCCTCGACGCGTCCGCCCTGCGCACCAATGCCTGGCAGCAGGAAAACGGTGTGAGGCATCAGCTCGCGCGCGCGTGCCAAGTGCTCGGGCACGGTGGCCCCGACGACCGCTCCCACATCGCTGATGCCAGCCTCGCCGACGCCGTCGCTCCCCAACTCCTCGACAAGCATCGCGATCCGCTCCCAGACACGCTCGCCGCCGGCGAGCTTTAGATCCTCGATGTCGGCGGCGCCTGGATTTGAGGTGCGTACCAACACAAGCACCCCGGCCGCGTTGCCGTTGAGGGCGGCTGCCGCTCTTGCCGTGGAGACGAATGGCTCGAGCGCATCCGAGCCCATCAGCGGATTGACCGTCACCAGATCGACGCCCAGCCCTTCGACGCTGCCGAAAGGCGTGTCGCTTGCTCCCAGCAGCGCCCGTGCGTAGGCACCGGCACTCACGTCGATGTCACCCCGCTTGCCGTCGGCGATCACGAGCAATCCCTCCGCCTGGGCATGACGCACCACCGCAGTGAGCAATGTCCAGCCAACGTCGCCCAACACCTCGAAGCGAGCCAGTTGCGGCTTGACCGCGACGCAGGCATCGCCGACCGCATCGATCAGCGCGCGACAGTGGCCCAGCATCGCCATCCCGGCCCGTTGCACCGGCAAAACGTCCGCGTCGTCGCGAACGCGCTCGACGGCGGCTGGCCAGAGACCCATCGGATCGGGGTCGAGGCCGAGCACGATCTGCGACTCGCGCTGCGCGACCAGCGCGGCGAGCCTGTCGCCAAAATTGATGGGCGCCTCGCCTGAGCTCGGCAAGCGATCCCCGAAACCGGTGCTTGGAGCAGGTGGACGGGCAGACGGGGACACAACAAGTAAGAATACGTGGGGAGATGGACCTCGCACGTGTCTCCTGGATCGTGACTGTGCTCGTGGCGCTGCTGACGGCGGTGCTGCTGCTGCTGTCCGACTACACCGGCTATGCAGCGCTTAGCGTGGCGGTGGCGGCTTCCGCGGCGATCAACCTGCTTTGAGCTGCTCAGCCGGACCAGCGGCGGCGGGAACCTCTGTGGCGATCAACCTGCTTTGAGCCACAGCTGCAGCGCGCGTAGGGCGTGGCCACGGTGGCTGATGGCGTCCTTGCGCTCGTCGCTCAGCTCGGCCATCGTCACATCGCCGGGCTCGTCGTCGGGTAGGAATGCTGGGTCGTAGCCGAAGCCACGCTCGCCGCGCGGATGCGTGGCCAGCCGACCAGTGCAACGCCCCTCGAACACACGCTCGACGCCTTGCATCGGATCAACGTAGGCGAGCGCACAAACATAGGCGAGCTGGCTGCCGGCAGGTGCCTCACGCAGAAGCTTGGCGAGGTTCTGCTCGTCGCTTGAGTCCTCCCCCGCGTAGCGGGCAGAGCGCACCCCGGGCGCGCCGCCGAGCGCCTGGGCTTCGATGCCGGAGTCATCGGCAATGCTGACTCTGCCAGTGGCGGCCGCGGCGGCTCGCGCCTTGCCAAGCGCGTTCTCCTCGAAGGTATCGCCATCCTCGGGCGGCAAGATCACCTCATTAGGTAGCGCGTCGACCTCGATGCCGCTGAGCAGTCGGGCGAACTCGCGGCGCTTGTGCTCGTTGCGGGTGGCAAGCAGCAGCTTTGGCATGTCCGAAGTCGCCGTCTACTCCATGCTCGCGGGACGCGCGAAACAATTATCGTGTTCGACCACCAGGTTCACATCAGGCGCCGGCAAGCACTTGCTCCTGCACGGTGCGCAGCTGCTCGATCCCATCGGCCGCGAGCGCCAGCAACTCGTCGAGCGAGGCGCGCGACAGCGGTGTGCGCTCGGCGGTGGCCTGCACCTCAACCAGGCCGCCTTCGCCCGTCATGACCACATTGGCATCGACCTCTGCGTTGGAATCCTCACCGTAGTCCAGATCGAGCAACGCAGCCCCACCCACGATCCCGCAGGAGACGGCGGCAATCGAACCGGTGAGCGGCGAGTGCTCGATGCGCTCCTTGCTTTGTAGCCGCTTACAGGCGAGCGCGAGAGCCACGTAGGCGCCAGTGATCGAGGCGCAACGGGTGCCACCGTCGGCTTGCAGCACGTCACAGTCGAGGTAGATGGTGCGTTCACCGAGCGCGTCCAGATCGATGACGACACGCAGCGCGCGGCCGATCAGGCGCTGGATCTCCACCGAGCGCCCGTCGAGGCGGCCCTTGGCGATATCACGTGCCTTGCGATCGCCGGTGGATGCAGGCAACATGCCGTACTCGGCCGTCAGCCAGCCACGACCCTTGCCGGCCATCCATCGCGGCACCCCCTCCTGCGCGGAGGCTGTGCAAATGACGCGTGTCTCGCCCATCGATATCAGCGCCGAGCCGGTCGCCGTGCGCACGAACCCGGGCTCGATCTCTACGGGACGCAGTTGACCTGTGGTACGTCCGTAGCTGCGTTTGCGCGTGGGACGCTCAGCCTCGTGGCTGTTCTCCTGCGCGGACCCCGCTGTGGCCTGCCCTCCAACTTCGGCCGGTTGCTGCTCCTCGTTCATGCCAACGCTCCGACGCTGTGCAGGTCGACGTGCTCGATCTCGCCGAGCGGCATCTGCAGAAAACGTGTGCCGAGGTCCCTGAAGGCGGGCACATCGCCGGTGCAGAGAAAGCGGTAGTCGCCCTCGCCTTGCGTGCGCGGGTTGTTCAGGTTGCGCGTGGATAGCGCATGCTCGACTTGGCGTGCAAGCGCTCCACCTGAGCTGACCAGCCGCACGCCGGGACCAAGCATGCGTTGGAGCATCGGGCTGATGAGCGGGTAATGCGTGCAGCCGAGGATGACCGTGTCGACTTCGGCTTGGCGTAGCGGAGCGCAAGCCTCGCGCACCTGCTCGACCGCGCTCTCGTCGAACTGCCGGCCGGCCTGGATGATCGAGGCCAGCGTCGGGCAGGCGACCGCATGCAGTGTCACGTGCGTGTCGATCGCGCTGACCGCGCGCTCGTAGCTGCCGCTGGCCACTGTGGTGGGTGTGGCGAGCAGACCGATGCGCCCACTGCGCGTGACGGCCACGGCTTGCGAGGCCTCTGGGCGCACGACGCCGAGCACGTCGATGCCCAGTGTCGTCTCCATCATGCGCCGCTCGAGGATCGGCAAAGCGGCGGCGGTGGCGGAGTTGCAGGCGATCACGAACAGCTTGGCGTGGCGACGCAAGAGCTCCTCGGCGATCTCTGAGGCGAAGCGCGCAAGTTCCTCAGGCGTTCGTTCGCCGTAGGGAAAACGCGCCGTGTCGCCCAGGTAGAGGAAGTCCTCATGTGGCAGCGCCACCAGCAGCTCGTGCAAAACGGTGAGCCCGCCCACGCCGGAGTCAAACACGCCGATCGGCCTGGCACGCGGGTCGCTGACAGTGCTCGTCACGCGACCCATCATTCCAGAGCGCTACCGTCGGGGCCTGTGCCAGAGCAGATTGTGGGATCGGCGGCGCCACACGCGGGGAACTTGCGCGCACTTGTGCTGTCGAACATGCGGCCCAACGGCCGCCATCCCGAGCGCGGTCGCTTCGTGCGCGATCAGGTAGACGCACTGTGTGGGCTGGGCGAATGGCAGGTCGAGCTATACGAGTTCGCGCCGGGTGCCCGCGCTTTGACGCGTGCAACACGCGACTTGCGCACGCGCTATGCGGGCGAGCGCTTCGACGTGGTGCATGCTCACTTCGGCCTCACAGCCTGGACAGCGCTGGCGGTGAAGGCGCGCGGACGTGCGCTGACGGTGCATGGCACCGACATACGCCACCCGCGCACGCGCCTGCTCACGCGTGCCGTGCTTCCCAGTGTCGGCCTGCTAGGAGCGGTCTCGCCGGCGCTTGTCGAGGAACTACCCGGTCGCAAGGCGCGTGCACGCGCGCAAGTGCTGCCCTGCGGCGTGGACATGGAGCGTTTTATAGCGATGCCCCGCGCGCGCGCGCGGGGCATGCTCGATTTGGAGGCACCGACGCCCTACCTGCTGTTCCCAGCCGACCCGAACCGCCCAGAGAAGCGCTATGACCGAGCTCGAGCGCTTGCCGAGGCGACCAAAGCGCGATTGCTCACGCTCGGCGGCGTGGACCCGGAGCGTGTACCTCTGTACGTGAACGCGGCGAACGCCGTGATCGTGCCCTCGGAGCGAGAGGGATTTGGGCTTGCGGTGCTCGAGGCG
This sequence comes from uncultured Solirubrobacterales bacterium, assembly GCA_963757995.1. Taxonomy (GTDB): domain Bacteria; phylum Actinomycetota; class Thermoleophilia; order Solirubrobacterales; family Solirubrobacteraceae; genus Palsa-744. The sequence continues at coordinate 255,909 of CAVWTS010000017.1, read as the reverse complement.
CTGGCGTGCGACGTGCCAGTACTGGCAACGCCCGTCGGTATCCACGCACAGGCGCTAGACGGGGTGGTGGGGACACTTTGCGCACCATTCGAGCTCGGGCGTTGGGGGGCTGCGCTTGCGCCCCACTTTGTCGACGAGGACGCCCGCGTGGCGGGTCGCGCCCATGCAGAGCACTTCTCGGCACGACGGATGGCTGAACGGGTGGCAGCGGCATGGCGCTCACTCGTCGCGGATGCCGGATAGCATGGGGGTCGTGGTAGGAGCACCCGAGGGGCACAAGGCGGATGAAGCTGAGCAGACGCCGCAGGCAGATGCTCGGACACCACCGACCGCAGCGCCGACAGCACAAGTCCCCGAGCAAACGCCTGGGGCTTCCGAAAACGCTGCGCCAACCACCGAGCAAGCCTCGGCAACTACCAACTCTGCTGTACAGAGCTCCGGGCAGCAGACGACAGAGTCCGAGTCCTCTGTCGAGCAGGCGCCCTCGGCGCCTGGCTTTGGTGAGCGTGGACGCATGCGTCGTCGCGCCCGCTTCTTGCGCAAGGCGCGCGAGCTCGCCTATCGCGATCTCGGTGGGCTCGTATTCGATTTGCACCGCTTTGGTCAACGCAACGACCCATTGGTGCTCGCCAAGCTTGCGACGCTGCGCGAGATCGATACCGAGCTGCGCGGACTCGAAGAGGGCTTGTGCGACCACCGGCCGGTCACGGTGCTGCGCGAAGTTGGAATCGCGGCGTGCCCACGTTGTGCCGCGATTCACGGCAGCGACGACCGCTTCTGCCCCGGCTGCGGACTGGCGTTCGACGCCAATGCGGACCGCCCGATCTCGACCGCACGGGTGGCTCCCCAGATGCAAACGACATCTGCTGGCGTGCAGGCACCGATCACCACGCCACCCGGCACGGCCACTCAAGCGTCGGCTTCGGCCCCGCTCTCAGCACCGACCCCGGTCGCGACTCCTACTCCGGCAATGCCTTTAGCGCCTCCGCTAAAGCCGACAGCCCCGCCGGTCGCGGCCAAACCGACTGCCACTCCCACGGTCGCTGTTAAACCCTCTCCCTCGCCGGTCGAGGCTAAACCTGTCGCGTCCCCGCCTGCTTCGGCATCAAAAAGCCCCGAGCGAGCACAGGAGGACGAACCGACGCAGATTTTGCGGCCGCCGCGTGGGGACACGAGTCAGTGAGCGCCCAGGCGCCGGCTGTCGCCCAGGTCGAAACTTTGCCGCGCGATCTCTGTCCGCTCTGCCAGGCCCCACTAAGACCCGATCAGAATTGGTGCCTGCGTTGCGGAGCTGCCGCGCGCACGCGTCTGGCGGCACAGCCCAAATGGAAGGCACTCGTGGTGGGCTTGCTGCTCGTTGTGGTGCTGTCGCTGGGAGTACTCGCGGCGGCGCTGGTGAAGCTCGCCGGATGAGCCTCCTCTACACCCCCATGGGGTCATGCTCCCCCAGGGGAGTATGGGTTGAGGGTGCTGTGGGTTCATGCCTCCCTATTAAGGAGGCATGGGTCGAGGAGGAATGCAGATGAGCTCAGCCACCTCGGCGGACGTACGACACGGCGATGTCGACGTAGCGGTGGTCGGAGCCGGCGCGGCGGGACTGTACGCGGCGCTGTGCGCGGCCAACGAGGGCGCCACGGTCGCGCTGCTGTCGGCGATGCCGCTCGCGCAGACGGCCAGTTACTGGGCGCAAGGGGGACTCGCGGCGGTGCTCGCGACCGATGACAGCTTCGATCTGCACCTGAGCGACACCAAGCGGGCGGGGCGCGGGGCTGTGCGTGGCTCCGCTGCCGAAGTTCTGGTCAGCGAGGCACCGGAGCGGGTACGCGATCTCGAGCGGCTCGGCTTTCACTTCGACGCGGACCGCCACGGGCGCTTGGCGCTGGGGCTGGAGGGCGGACATTCGGTGCGCCGGATCGTGCACGCCGGCGGCAGCGCAACTGGGAGGCGCCTGTTGCGCGAGCTCTCGGCGCTGGTCGTTGGGCATCCGCGGGTACGTGTGATCGAGGGGGCGCGCGTGAGTCGATTGCTTTGCGATGAAGGACGCTGTATAGGCGTCGTCTGCCGGGCAAGCGTTGATCCAGACGATCCCCGCGCACTCGGGCGCATCGTCACGGCGCGGGCCACCGTACTGAGCACCGGGGGCGCCGCAGCCCTGTGGGCACGCACGACCAATCCGCCGGGCTCGATCGGCCAGGGACTCTTGCTCGCGCACTCCGCCGGAGCGACACTGGCGGACCTCGAGTTCGTGCAGTTCCATCCGACGGCAGTCATCGGCGTGGAGGGCAGGGAAGGCTTTTTGATCACCGAGGCGATCCGCGGCGAGGGAGCCACGCTGCTCGACAGCGACGGGCAGCGCTTCGTCGACGAGCTGGCACCACGTGACGAGGTCTCGCGCGCGATCCAGAGCCGGTTGCGCGACAGCGGGGAGCGCTCGGTCAGTCTCGACATGCGCGCGATCGACCCGGCCCTGTTTCCCAACGTTGTTGGCGCATTGCGCGAGGCTGGGCTCGACCCAACGCGCGAGCTGGTGCCGGTGGCGCCCGCCGCCCACTACACGATTGGAGGAATCGTCACCGACCTGCATGCGCGCTCTGCCGTAGCTGGGTTGTATGCGGTCGGCGAGACTGCCTGCACCGGCCTGCACGGAGCCAACCGACTGGCGTCAAACTCGTTGAGCGAGTGCTTCGTGTTCGGTCGCCGCGCGGCGCTGGCGGCACTAGAGGAGCCCGCGCTCGGCGGCGCCACCGCGGAAGTCAGCCAAACCGCGGTCGACGCCGGCGCTTCGACGCCAGAGGTGAGCGCGAACGTAGATTGGCGATCGGAGAGATCTTCAAGCGACCAACAGGACATCAGACTGGCGTTGTGGCGGCATGCGGGGATCGAGCGCTCGGCTGGCGGGTTGACAGAACTTCTCGACAGTCCGCACCCCCTGGCACGACTGATAGCGCGCTCGGCATTGATGCGCAAGGAGAGTCGCGGCACACATACGCGCAGCGATTATTTGGAGTGCGATACGCGTCTCGATGGCAAGCACACGGTGGTGCAGAGCGGCGGCGAGCTGCAGCTCGACTGGCAGGATTGGCGCTAGCAGCGCCACGAGCTAACCGCTGATACGCCCCAAAATGGGGTGAAACATCCCCAAAAACGCGCAACGGGCGAAAAGCTAACCCGAGCTTAATCAATTACTTCTGTGCCGCTTAGGAACAGCTTGGATACTCAACAAAGTCCGGTCCTTTTGGCATGGACCGGTGTTGAAGAGAGCAGAACTATGTATCAGTTCAGCCGAGCTATATACAGGGAGTTGGCACCGTATATAACGGAGTCAAGGCCCGACGCCGGGGCCGCTTCTAACCACAAGCACGTACTTGACGCGTGCGAGTCGGCTGTCGAGCGGCTTGCCACCGACCGCCATTACTTCGCCAAGCCCGCTCGCACCCTGTTTTACGACATCAGGACCTACTTCCCGATGAGCGCACAGGAGCGCGTGTTGCAGACCGTTTGCCGCTATATCGGGCTTGCCCAGCGCTTCCTTACCGAGAACCCGTTGGAGGCGCACGCGGCCGTGACCGACGAGCCGCCCACCTGCCGAGCCACCACTCGCAAGGGCTCGACCTGCCAGCGCGTGCCGTTGCCGCACAACGGATACTGCCCCTCGCACCAGCACCTAGCCGATACCGAGCACAGCGAGCGCCTCGCCGCAGCGTGAGTAGCCTTCCCGAGCATGCTGCTCGGGGTAGATGTGGGTGGGACGTTCACCGACGCGGTGCTCGTTGGCGACGACGGGGCCGTCCACACCGCCAAGGCGCCGAGCACGCCCGGCGCGCAGGAGCAAGGCGTGATGGAGGCCATAACGGCAGTGCTCAGCCGCGCAGGCGCCGAGCCTGGTCAAACCCAACGCTTCGCCCACGGCATGACCGTCGCGACGAACGCCCTGCTGGAATCAGAAGCCCACCCAGAAGCCCACCCAACCGCGCGCACGGCCCTGATCGCGACTGAAGGGTTCACAGACATCGTCGAGCTTGGCCGCCAGGCTCGCCCAAACCTCTATCGCCTATGTGAGGCGGGGCCACGGCCGCTTGTGCCGCCGCACCTGCGCTTCGGAGCTCCCGAGCGGATGGGGAGCAACGGGCCGCTGCGCGAGCTCGACGTCGAGGCCACCGAGACGCTGCTGAAGCGGCTTGTCGCCGGCCGGCCCGAAGCCGTAGCGGTCGTGCTGCTGCACTCCTATGCCCATCCCGAGCACGAGCGCAAGCTCGGCGAGCTGATCTCATCATGCCTGCCTGAGGCGCATCTGTCGCTCTCGCACGAGCTTGTTGGCACTTTCAGGGAGTACGAGCGGGCAAGCACCACCGAGGTCGACGCAGCGCTCTCCCCCCTGCTCGCCTCCTATCTGCGCAAACTTGGCGAGCTCGCCGCCGAGCAGCGCCTGCCCGAGGTCCAGGTGATGCAGTCCTCCGGCGGGCTCACCGACGCGCGAAGAGCCGCCGCCCATGCGGCGTTGACCGTCCTCTCCGGCCCAGCCGGCGGCGTCGGCGGAGCGCTGCTGCTCAGCCAGGCAGCAGGCGAGCGCGACGTGCTGTGCTTCGATATGGGCGGCACTTCATGTGACGTGTGCGTAATCGATGAAGGGCGAGTGGCTGAGACGGCGCAGCGCAGTGTGGGCGGTCGCCCGCTCGCGTTGCCCGCACTCGACATCCACACGGTGGGTGCGGGTGGCGGCTCGATCGCCTGGCGCGACCCGGGCGGAGCGCTGCGCGTCGGCCCAGAGTCGGCTGGGGCCGATCCGGGGCCCGCTTGCTATGGGCGTGGAGGCGAGCGTGCAACCGTGACAGACGCCAACCTGGTGCTGGGCAGACTGCTCGACGACGCACCACTGGCCGGCACCCGGGAGGGCACACCCTCTGGGGCGCAGGCAGGCGGCGTGCGCCTCGATCGAATCGCGGCCGAGCGCGCTGTGGGTGGTCTGGCAGACAAGCTGGGGCTCGATCCACTCGCCTGTGCCGAGGGGATCGTGCGAGTCGCCGAGGCAGAGATGAGGCGGGCTCTGGCGGTGATGACCGTAGAGCGCGGGATCGACCCGCGCCGCTTTGCGCTGATGCCCTTCGGAGGCGCCGGACCGCTGCACGCCGCCTCGATGGCCGGCGAGCTCGGGATCGGGCGCGTTCTATGCCCTCGGGCTTGTGGCGTGCTGAGCGCGCTCGGCCTGGCCGCCGCGGTACCGCGGCGCGACGCGTCGAGCACGGTCATGCTCAGTGGTGCAAGCTTTACAGGCGAGAACGTCGCCGAGACGCTGGATGCACTGATCGCACGCGCGTCGGACGAGCTCGACGAGCCAGCCGAGCGCATCGGGCTGCGCTACGAGCTGCGATATTTGGGGCAGTCGTTCGAGTTGACGATTGACGAGGAGATCGAGCTTGGGAATGGTTTTGTAGGAGAGGGCGTTCCCGCCACTGACATTCCCAGGGTCGACTCCCACGCGTTGTGCGATCCCCTGCGCTTGCGCGAAGCCTTTGAAGTCGAGCACGAGCGGCGCTATGGCTATCGCGACGCGGACGCGGAGATTGAGCTGGTGAACGTGCGCGTCTCCGCGAGCGGGTCACGGCCCGCGCTGCGGCTGAGCCTTACCACCGATCAGCAACCGGCGCGCGAGAGCAAGCTGGTGGTATTCGACGGGGAATGGCTCGAGGCAGAGCTGTGGCGAGGGGATCTGCCTGTGGGCGTCCAGGTGTGTGGGCCTGCGTTGTGTGCGATGCCCGAGTCCACGCTGCTCGTGCCGCCCGGCTGGAGCGGAGTGGTAGACGAGCGGGGGACGGTCGTGCTGGAAAGGGCTCTGCTGGAGCAAGGTCGGAGCAAACACGCGCAAAGCCTGGAGCGGGGCGCTTGAGCTCGCTCGATCCGATCGAGCTGCAGGTGATCGTCGGGGCGCTCAGGGCAGCATGTGAGGAGATGGGTGCTGCACTCGTTCGCTCAGCGCACTCGGCCAACATCAAGGAGCGCCGCGACGCCTCGACCGCGCTGTTCGATCGTCGTGGCGAGATGGTGATGCAGGCCGAGCACATTCCCGTGCACCTCGGCTCGATGCCTGCCGCGGTGCTTGCAGTGCTCGAGCGCGAACAGCGACCCGGCGTGTCCTGGGTGCTGAACGATCCCTTTGAAGGCGGCACGCACCTGCCGGACATCACGGTTGTGACTCCTGTTTTCGCCGATGCCCCCCGCGCGCGCGGGGGGCATCGCGTTCCCAGAGCATCCAGCACCCCAGCTGGCGCCCTCCCGCGGAGCCCTACAGGGCCTTCTCCTACGGGTCCTTCCACCGAGGGTTCGCTGATCGGCTTCGCCGCCAGCCGCGCCCACCACGCCGACGTGGGCGGGCTGGTACCAGGGTCGATGCCGGCTGACAGCCGAACGCTTGAGGAAGAGGGCGTCGTGATCCATCTCCGTGAGCTGAGCGAGGCGACAATCGAGGAGCTTGTCGCGCAGATGCGCCAGCCCCAGGAGCGCAGAGCGGACCTGCGCGCGCAGCTCGCCGCCAACCGTATCGGCACCATACGTCTCCGCGAGCTGGCCGAGCGCGTCGGGGTGCAGCGTCTCGCCGCGGCGATGAAGGAGGTGCTCGATTACGCGGAGCGGCGCACACGTGCGTGCATCGCCGGACTACCAGACGGGGTGCGCGAAGCCCGCGATGTGTTGGAGGCCCCTGAGGGTGATCTGCTGCTGTGCCTAAAGGCGACGGTCACAGGCGAGCGGCTGACACTCGATTTCAGTGGCTCGGCTCGGCGCCATCCCGGCAACCTCAATTGCCCGCTTGCGGTCACGCTGTCTGCTTGCTGGTTTGCTGTGCGCGTACTCACCGACCCCGACATTCCGCCATCGGCCGGCGCTTACCGTCCAGTCGAGGTGATCGTGCCGGAGGGCTCGCTGTTGAACGCCAAGCTACCCGCCGACAGCGAAGAACTGACGCCGGCCGTTGCCGCCGGCAACGTGGAGACATCCTCCCGCGTCGCCGACCTCGTGCTCGGCGCTTTTGGCAGGGCTCTTGGTCAGGGCACGATGAACAACCTGACGCTCGGCAACGCCGACTTCAGCTATTACGAGACACTCGGCGGTGGGCAAGGGGCTTGCGCTGACGCCGACGGACCCAGCGGCGTGCACGTCGCCATGAGCAATACCTTGAACACCCCGATCGAGGCGCTCGAGCGGGAACTGCCGCTGCTTGTCAGCCAGTATTCGCTGCGACGCAACTCGGGCGGATCGGGCAAGCACAGGGGCGGCGACGGCGTCGTACGCGAGCTCGAAGCGCTCAGCGACATGACCTTCTCGCTGATTGGCGAGCGCCGCCGCCATGCCTCCCCCGGCGCAAACGGAGGAGAGCCCGGCAAGCCAGGTCTCGACACATTGATCGGGGTCGATGGCAAGCCACGAGGATTGCCGGCGAAGACGACGGGTAGGCTTCAAGTCGGTGAGCGACTTCGCATTGAAACGCCCGGAGGCGGTGGATATGGCGCCCCACCCGAGCGGCCCGATCCCAATGAATAGTCGGCCTGAGCTGAATTCGATCCGGCCGGGCGACCTACCGGGCTATAACCCGGACCAGCCTGGAGAGTTGGCGCATGGCTGAGCGAATCGGTTTCCTTGGCCTCGGCATCATGGGCTCGCGCATGGCCGCGAACGTCGCCAAGGCCGGCTATCCGCTGACGGTCTGGACGCATACCGAGGGCAAGGCGCAGCGCTGGGCCGAAGAGCACAAAGCCACCGCGGTGAAGACGCCGGCAGAAGTGGCTGCAGCCAGTGACATCGTCGTGAGCATGGTCGTCGATGGTGCTCAGGTCGAGAGCGTGCTATGCGACGAGAACGGTGCCGCCGATGGCGCCAAAGACGATCTGCTTTGTGTGGACTCCTCGACTATCGCCCCGACCGACACACGCCGTATTGCCGCGCGCTTGAAGGAGCGTGGGATCGGCATGATCGACGCGCCCGTGACCGGTTCCTCGCCACGGGCCGAGGCGGGGACGCTGACGATCATGGTCGGCGGCCGAGCCGAGGAGTTCGAGCGTGTGAAGCCGCTGCTGGAGACGATGGGCGAGCTGATCGTGCACGTCGGCGAGCTCGGCCAGGGCGAGATGCTCAAGCTGATCAACAACTCGCTCGGGGCGGCGAACGCCGCGGCCGTGGCCGAGGCGCTGATACTCGCCGAGGCGACCGGGGTTGACTTGGATGCGCTCGTGGCAGTGACCCAGAGCGGCTCGGGCGCCTCGGCGCAGATGCAGATGAAGTCCGGGGCAATGCGCGCGCACGACTATTCGACGTTGTTCAAGACCGAGCACCTGCTCAAGGACGTGCGGCTGTGCCTGGAGGAAGCGCAGGCCGCCGGGATTCCCTTCCCGGCGGCTGCCCATGCGCGCGACCTACTGGCCGCGACGATGGGCCGCGGGCACGGGTCAGACGACTATGCGGCCATCATCGAGGCCGCCGAGGGGCTGGCTGGACGAAGCCTTGCCTGACTCACCCTATCCGCATATCCAGAATGCGGTCTGTGAAGCTCTCGTAACCGCGATGTGCCCAAAAAAACCTTCCATTTGCAGGGGATTTGGGATTTTCGCTCGGATTTCGTATCTTTAACGGCAGCGGCGCCCCGTGCCAATGCCTTGTAGGCGGCATGGATGGGGCCGCACGGTTCTCAGACGATCCCTCGTAGTCAGGTCTTTTTCAAAATGCCAATTGCTCTCAAGGAATGGGCGGTCACCGTCCGCGCCCTCGCCGAAGGCGAGCAGCTCATCACCCTGCGCAAGGGCGGTATTCGCGAGCCCGAAAAGCACTTCAAGCTCGATCACGACCGCTTTTTCCTGTACCCCACGTTCGACCACCAACGCAACGATCTCGTACGCGAGTCCCACCAGCCAGAGCTGCGGCGTGCGCTCGAGGAAGGCGTGTGGAACGACGGCGAGCCGTCGGTGAACGCGTTCAGTGTCGAAGGGGGCATCCAGCAGCCCGAGCGCGTGCGCATCAGGGCTTGGGCCGAAGTCGCCGGTCACTTCACGATCTCCGACCCCCGCTGCGTCGATGCGCTGTCGCCGTTCTACGTGTGGACACCCGACTACGCCGAGAAGCGCCTTGAATGGAAGCGCCGTCATCCCTTGCATGTGCTGTTGCTGCGCACCTACAGGATCCCCCGTCCGGTGACCGTCAAGGTCAAGGACGAGTACGGCGTTTGCAGTTCTTGGCTCGAACTGCAGCGCGAACTGCCCTTCGAGGGAACACCGGTGCTCTCCGACGGCGAGTTCGAGCGCGCCACCGAAGAGATCGAGTCGATCACGCGCGAAGCCGGCCAGCCGATGGGCCAGCCGGTTCTCGTTTAGTCGATCGGGATCCTTCCGGCGCATGCGCCGGAAGGCCTCGTCGTGCATGCACGACGAGGGAGGAGTCGCACATGTGCGACTCCGACCGCGCCGCATGCGGCGCGGTCCCGGACGGTGCATGCACCGTCCGGCGGGCCGGCACGTGTGCCGGCCCGAACAGCAATACGGAGCGCTAAGCGAGTAGCTCCCGCGCGCGATCCGCTTGGGAGACAGGCACGAGCACGTCGCGTGCGCCAGCGGCGATCAGATCGGGCACGTCGAAGCCCCCGTTGCGCTTGAGCATGCTGGGGATGTGCTCCTGGCTCAGGAGTCCCTGAATCAGTTCAGCCTCGGCTAGGTTGCGCGCATAGGCAACCTTGACAAGGTGCACGCGGTCGTTAGACCGCGATTTGCCCGATCTCCACCTCACGGACCACACCCTCCTCGATCAGATAGGAGCGGATCTCGGGCTTCTCCGGGTCTGAGAGCCCGACGATGATCCACTCGACGCCCGGCCAGCTGGCCGCGAAGTTGATGTCGGTCTGCGAGGGGTAAGGGGCGGTATGCGTGTGCGAGTGATAGATCGCGCCTATGTCCCAGCCCGCCTCGTCGAACTCGTTGATAGCCGCAATCACGTCTTTGCCGTCGATCTCGAAGCGCTTGGGACTCGCGTGGATGTTGCGCGCAGCGCGCACGCGCATCGCCTGCGCAGGCCGGTCCTCTGAGGCTGGAACTACACCCACGACCCCGCAACACTCGTCGGGTGCATCCGCACGGGCGTGCACGAGGATTTGCTCAAGCAACTCTTGCGAGATGTCCATGCGCTCGTGTCCTTAGCTCAGCGACGCTTCGACAGACCCGGTTGCCTGGGCAGGCGGTTGCTCACCACCACACCGTGGAATCGAGGTTCTTGATCTCCTCGATGGGCAGCGTGTAGATGCCGCTCGACAGGTACTTCCAGCCGTCGTCGGCGACGATGAAGACCACGTTGCCCTCGTCCAGCTCGCCGGCGATGCGCACCGCGACGCGGGCGATCGCGCCGCTTGAGACGCCCGCGAAGACACTCTCCTCATCGAGCAGCTTGCGCGTCCACAGGATCGCGTCGGTGTTGGTGACGAAGATCTTGCGGTCCAGGAGCGAGAGGTCGATGATCGGCGGGATGAAGCCGTCGTCCAGCGAACGCAAGCCCTGCACGGGCTCGCCCTGCATCGGCTCGGCGGCGACGATCTTGCAGGCGTCGCCGAAGGTCTCCTTAAGCCGGCGCCCGTTACCCATCAGCGTGCCGCCTGTGCCGAGCCCGGCGACGAATGCGGACACCTCGTCCAGCTCCTCGAGGATCTCAAGCGCCGTGCCGTTGTAGTGGGCGTTCGGGTTAGCCATGTTGCCGTACTGGTAGGGCATGTAGTAGGAGGAGTCTTTCTCGGCCATGTCAAGCGCCTTCTCGACCGCGCCGTTTGAGCCCTTGGAGCCCTCTGAGTAGACGATCTCCGCCCCGTACATCTTCAGCAGCTGGGTGCGCTCTGGAGTGACGTTCTCGGGCATGACCACCTTCAGGCGGTAGCCCTTGCGCGAGCAGATCATGCCGAGCGAGATGCCCGTGTTGCCGGAGGTCGGCTCGAGGATCGTCTGACCTGGGAGGATCGCGCCCTGGCTCTCGGCGTCTTCGATCAGCGCGCGTGCCACGCGGTCCTTGACCGAGCCGGTTGGATTACGCGACTCTAGCTTGGCCCAGATACGCACGCCCGGCTTGGGCGATAGACGTGGCAGCTCCACAAGCGGCGTGTTGCCGATCGATTGGACAATGTCGCCATAGCGACCTCCGCACGGCTTGTTCTGGACCCGCTCCGCAGCCATTACTTCACGGAATATAGCGCCGTCTGAGCGTCGCGCCGAACCGCTCGGCCGAGCGAAACGCGGACGGCCCCCGCGACCCAGCACGATCTCCGGGAAAGTCGAGGCTGATCGCCACAGGCGAAGCGGACCATCGAGCAACCTGCCGCTCTGGCGATGAACTGGCCAGATAACCAATATGCTGATAGTGGAGATGGCAGGGGACTTCGACTACGACTGGCTGGTGATTGGCTCGGGCTTCGGCGGCAGCGTCTCTGCGCTTCGTCTGTCGGAGAAGGGCTATAGCGTCGGCGTGCTGGAGTGCGGACGGCGCTTTGCTGACCACGAGTTTCCAGAGTCCACGGCTGACTACAAGCGCTACTTCTGGCGCCCGAGGATTGGCTGGAAGGGCATTTTCCGTCTGACGACGTTCAAAGACGTGTCGGTCGTGAGCGGCTGTGGCGTCGGCGGCGGCAGTCTCGGCTACGCCAACACGCTGTACGTACCGCCAACGCCATTCTTTGAGGATCCGCAGTGGTCGGGAATTGCCAACTGGGAGTCAGAGCTTGCCCCTCATTACGATGAGGCGCAGCGGATGCTTGGGGTGACGATGAACCCCCACGACGACCCGGCCGACCAGCTGTTGCGCGAGCTGGGTGAGGAGCTTGGTGTTTCTGACACCTACAAAAAGACACCGGTAGGCGTGTTTTTTGGCGCGGAGGGCGAGGCCGGCAAGCACGTGTCCGACCCATTCTTCGGCGGCGAGGGTCCCGACCGCACCGGCTGCCAGCTGTGCGGTCGCTGCATGGTCGGCTGCCCGCACGGCTCGAAGAACACGCTTGTCAAGAACTATCTCTACCTGGCAGAAAAGCGTGGCGCACGCGTCTCCCCCGAACGCACGGTGATCGACATTCGCCCACTGGGCGCACCCGGAGGGCACACGGCGGGCGACGGTAGCGACGGCTATGAGGTCGAAAGCATTCGTTCCGGCTCGTGGGTACGCAAGGAACGCAAGGTGCAGCGAGCACGCGGCGTGGTCGTCTCAGCCGGCCCACTGGGAACAAACACGCTGCTGCAGCGCTGCCGCGTCGGCGGCTCACTACCGCGCATCTCCGCGCGGCTGGGAGAGCTGGTGCGCACCAACAGCGAGGCGATCCTTGCGGTGACCGTCCCAGAGGATTATCCGGAGAACCTGATCAAACGGGTGGCGATCACCTCGAGCATCTACCCAGACCCGCATACGCACATCGAGACCGTCACCTACGGCAACGACGGCGACTCGATGAGCCGCTTGAACACGCTGCTGACAGGCGACGGCACGCGCGCGACGCGCCCCTTGAAGCTGCTCGGCCAGATTGTCCGCCACCCCAAGCGCTTCGTGCAGGTGGTGCGGCCCAAGAACTGGTCGCGACGCACGATCATCATCCTCGTGATGCAGACGCTCGACAACGCGATCGCGCTGCGCCCTAAACAGGGCCCATTCAAAACCCTGTGGCTGAGCACCGAACAGGATCCCGAGCGTCCGATCCCCACGTTCATCCCTGTCGCTAACAAGGCAGCCGAATGGTTTGCCGAGCGTACGGGCGGCATCGCTCAGAGCTCGTTCACCGAGGCAGCGTTGAACATCCCCACTACCGCCCACATCCTCGGCGGGGCAGTGATCGGCGCCGACGCTGAGCACGGTGTGGTGGACGCCCACCAGCACGTCTTCGGCTACGAGAACCTGCTCGTCTGCGACGGCTCAGCGGTTCCGGCCAATGTCGGGGTCAACCCGAGCCTCACGATCACCGCGCTGGCCGAGCATGCGATGAGTCATGTGCCGGCCAGCGGGTCGGATCGGGCACAAGCCGCGGCGCGCAGCGTGCCCTCGTAGCCGCCCTGCGCGACTTGACGCTCTAAACCGACGCTCCTGGCAGTACCACACTTGATGTGGTGCATCCTGTTACCGAGTGACTTTTACTCGCCTTCCACAAACCAACACTCAAGTCTTGTATTTCTGAATTTTTCCATTAGATTGACTATCTCCAGAAAGAGGGGTAGTGAAATGCATAAGCTTAATCAAGGGTGTTGGGCTGGTGCTGCTCGCGTTTTCGGCGATGGGCGCAACGAGCGCCCACGCGGCAAAATGGGAACTTAGAAAGCACTCCTGCCTACTGGTGGGACCGAAGGTTATCTGCGGGCGATTTCGTGCTTTTCCTCTACTAATTGCACCTCAGTCGGCTCCTACTCGAACGGATCGATCGGGGGCGCTTTTGGCAACGAATGGAACGGCACGTCGTGGTCGGTTGCTTCCGTCATGGCTAATCCCGGCACGAAGAATGGTGACCTTCGAGGCATATCCTGCTTCTCCGCAACCACCTGTAGGGCAGTGGGAACCTACGGAACCGAAGAAGGCGGGAAAGGTGTTGGTAAGTCACTGGTGGAGAGCGTCAAAGAAAAAGTATGGAAAACCATACCGTCGCCGAACTCCTCGCTCGGTAAGAACGCTGAATTCATGGGCGTGTCCTGTCCAGGAGAAGGTGGATTCTGTCTTGCCACCGGGCAATACCTCAGAACGAGTGGCGAAGAAACGGGCGCCGCATTCGCATCGGAATGGAATGGGGAAGAATGGGCACTGCTCTCTCCGATTGAAAATCCTGGCAACCGCAAAAATGGTCAGTTGCTGGGTGTTTCGTGCATCGAAGCCGGCGTGTGCATAGCGGCCGGGACTTGGGGCATTGAACCAGCCGGCGAAACACCCCAATTCCATGCCGGCTCAGAGAGCTATAACAAGGCAGAAAAAAAATGGGTTGCCACGGAAGCCGAAGAGTTCGCCACCGCAAAATACGGTGTGTTCTACGGGATTTCTTGCAAGTCGTCTACGTTCTGTATGGCCGTCGGCAAGTGGAGCCCAAACATAGCTGCCGGACCATACAAGACTTACGCTGCCACCTGGAACGGAACGGGATGGAAGCTGGTTTTGTGGTCCGGAGGACCCCCAGGCGCTACCGAAGGGGCGCTCCATGGCGTTTCGTGCCCAGCAGTTGGAGAATGCGAGGTAGTTGGAGAGGCAAAGAACAGCAGCGGCGTGGAAGTCGCGCTGGCATACCTCTGGAAGGAAGAAAAATGGACATTCCAAGAAACCCCCGATCCAGCAGGAGCCAAATCCAGCTCGCTTGAAGCCGTCTCATGTACTGCGGCCGAAGTTTGCAATGCGGTTGGAGCAGGATTTAAACAGCTCCAACGCACAGAAGCCGTTTGGAGAGATCCTTTAGAGCAGCGCACGGGTGTGACTAGATGCAGATCCCCGGCCACACCCGTGCGTGAAGGAGCCATTCGCTACAAGAGCCGTCCTACGCCCGGTAGGGCACCACTACCGCGTGGGTGCAGCCGACCAGCTTCCACGGCCTGTTCTGTGGCAGGTAGCGCATCACGAACGTCTTCACCCCGGGACCGTTGCAATCAACGATCCCGTGGCCGTAGACGAGCGCTACATGGTCATTGCCGGCCCCCGTCCAGATGTGGTTGTAGCCGTGGCTTGCGTAGATCCAGTCATTGCCGTTACCACCGTGCAGCTCGTCGATTTGAGTTGTTGGGTTGGCCTCGGCGTGCGAATCGCCCCAGATCACGTCGCCATCGTTTCCACCCCAAATGATGTCGTTGCCGTCGCCCCCAAGCAGCTCGTTGTGAACGCCTTCCACGCCCCGCAACGTTCCGCTTTCGTTGTTGGGATGCCCCTCGTGGTGACCAATCGAGGGCCAGCCGGCATGACTTGCCTCGCCGCCTGCGGACACCGCGAACGCCAACGTACCGGCGCCCACGCACAGGATCGGCAGCAGCCGTCCTCGCAAGATCGGGCGTATGTCAAAGCACAGGCTCATCGACACTCTCCTTATCGGCCAAATATTCTGGGAGTACGAATCCGCACCTACCCGCTGTCGACGCCGCCAACGAAACATGGACGAACGACCTAGTGCTCGCGGACAATACTGCTCGCAGTTAGCGCTGCCCTGTAGGCAACACTGCCCCGTGCATGATCCGAGCCGATCAGCGCCCTACGCACGACTCACAAGTGGCTCTGGGCCCGAGACACCGACGCTGAGGCTGAGTCGAGTGTCCCGACGCGCAACCGCAGACGGGCTGCGCCACTCAAACGCAGAAGTCGATTGACAACGCCATAGCGATTGGCGGATAGGCGATCGATCGTCTGCCAGCGACCGCCACCGCCCTCTCGTTGTAGGAGAGCCGACTGACCTCCACGCATCAGCAGCGCCCATACACGCAGCTGCCGTCGGTTCACACGAAGCGGGTCGAATGGCAGCGTGAAGCCTCGCAGGAACGGCTTGGGTCGAGCGAGCGCGGTTTCGCCTCCCGGGCCAGACTCGTATAGCCCAGCGGGTCGCGGGTAGAGGTTGATACTGCCATCGGGCGAGGCCAGCGGGGTCCCGCCGTAAGGGTCGATCAGGAACTGCCAATCGACAAGGCTCACGCCGGCCACCCACAGGCGGTGCAGCGCTCGGGAGATCCACGCTGCCTGCAACGAGCTGGACACGCCTGTGGAGCTGGGCGGAGAGCTCTCCCAGTTGAGCTCGGTGACCCACAACGGGTGAGGCTCTGCCGGCAAGACCATGTGTCGGCGCTCCGCTCGGGCCAGCAATCCGGTGACCTTGGCGATGTCGGAGACCGCAACGTCAAGCTTTGAGACAGCCGGGACGTCCGGGTCGAAAACTGACAGCGGATGGAAGGCTAGGACGTCCAGGTGTGGCTTTTGCGGGCAGTTTCCGTTGGCAGCTCCCAAGCAGAGCAGCCCTTCCAGGAAGGTCACGGGCGCCATCGCCCCCACGCCGGCGGGTTCGCCCTCGGGGGCCACGCCGGCGGCGGCGACCGTGTCGCTCGGCTGAACCGACTTGACGCCCGCATAGAAGCCGTTCAGCAGCTGACGGTAGAACTGTGGCGAGAATGCGCTCCAGTGGCGACCGACCGCCACCCACTGGGGCTCCAGGTAGCGCGCGAGGTTGGGCTCGTTCCATGCCTGGAACAGGTGCACGCGTGGCAGGGCGGCACCGGGATGCAGCGGATCCGGAAAAGCGCCGTCGTAGCGGTTGGCGAGAGCCACCGCGAATTCTTCCAGCGCCATTGGGCTGGGCGCCCAGCTGCCCGGGTAGGCGTAGGGCCAGCGGTGAGGCGCTTCGGCGAAAGCGGGCGCGTGGGAGACGACTAGTAGCGGCTGTAGCCCGCTACTCACGGCGCTCTCCACGGCCGCGTCGAGCTGAGAGAAGTCGTATGCGGGACTGGCCGGATCGCGCGCCTGAAAGCTCACGCGTGGCATGGCTTCCACGACGTTGCGCCAGTCCACCGGGATACGCGCGACGCGCCCTCCCAGCGCGCGGACCCTGCTCATCGTCTGAGCACGTACCTCAGCGTCTTCGCTCAACATCAGCGCGCCATCGGAGACACCACGCGCGAGCCCACCCGAGGGAAAGGGCCCGTAGAGCAGAGCGTGATTCTGCGCTCGCGCAAGTGCCGGATCGGTATTCGCCGCGACCGCACCCGCCGGAGGCTCGGCACCAAAAGGCCGAGGTGGGCCGTCCGCACCGGTCCGTGAGGGCAGCGGCAGGACCGCTGGGGGCTGTAGCCAGACGATCGCCGAGAGCAACACCGACGCAACTCGAAGAACCTGTTTCAACGACGTTCCAAGGTTGGCACGAGCGCGTCTAATACCGGCATTGACAGGTCAAGGCCGGGCATCGGCAGATTCGCACCTGGCCGAAGTACGAAACCTAGCGATGCAACGTAAGCGAATGGCGTTCGAGCGTGAATTTCGCGCCCGAGGCGGCGTCCAACGTCGTGACCAGCACCACTTTGACGCTGTGCGTGTGCTTGAGCAGCCGCCGACCTGTGGAGGTGAGATGCATCGTGACCAAGTACGTCCCTGCACCCTTGGCAGTGATGCTGCCTCGCCCCAGCAGCGGCGCTGGCGGCTCTTTGTGAGCCCGCTTATGTTTGCTCGTCGCCGCGAAGGCGGGCACGACGCCTTGGTGCAGATAGAGATCCTCAACGATCTTCCCAGGCTGGTTGATCGTTACATGCGTCGCCCAGCCAGAATGAAGCAGCTTGGCGATCGAGACCCGCGTGAATTTCGCGAACGCCCCTGACAGAGCGAGCGGTGGCGGTGGCGGAGGAGGGGGCGGCGGTGGTGGCGGGCAGCCGCCAACCGGGCGGTCGTTCTCGCTGGAGTAGGTAAATGTCGCGCCGCCTTCGAGAGGGGAAGTCAGTGACTCGACGGCGTAGACAGTCTCGCCACTCACGAGAGGCTTCAGGAAGCTGCCCCCGAATGCGGAGCCTGAAAGCACCTGAACCTGCGCCAGGCCACCGTTGCGCCGGGCGAAATATTCGGGGTGGGGCACCACCGTGTAGTAGCCGCCTTCAAGCGTGTAGCCGGAGGTACGCTGACCGGAGAAGTTGGTCGAGCCGGCGCAGACCGTGGGATCAAGCGAGGGCAGCCCGTCGTAGACGACCGCGCCCCTAGGAACGCCAACCGGGGATTCCAGCGTGACGATATCCCCCACCTGCGGTACTTGCGAGAGTGACACGCCGCCTTCGCGGCTCTGCTTGTCCACGACAAGCCCGTTATGGGTGATCGAGACAGCCACTTCAGCGTTCGGATGCACACTGGCACTGACGTACTCGATCGAGTCTTCGGGCTGCGTGTCCGCTCCCTCGACGATCGAAAGCGAGTACTCGGGTGCGGTGGAGACTTTGGCCAGGGCCGGCGTCGCCCATACGCCTACAGCGATGAGCGCCGGCAGCACAAAGCACAGTATGCGCCTGAAGTCACGAAGGATGGCGGGCTGACTAGCTCTCATCGACACGAGAACATAGTCGTTCGCCCGGTCGGAATATTTAGCCTTGGGCGAGAAGTTGGACGTTCAGCGTCCGCCGGCCATCGCCGGCAGGATCACCACGGTGTCGTTCTCGGCGACCGTGGTCTCCAGCCCGTCCAGCACACGCACGTCCTCGTCGTTGAGGTAAACGTTGACGTAGCGATTCAGCTCGCCATCGGCCGCAAACAGCTGGTCGGCCGTGGCAGGGTGCGAGTCGGCCAGGTCGCGCAGAATCTCACCGACGTTCTCGCCGGAGGCGGAGACCTCGCGCTCGCCGCCCACGGAGGGGCGCAGTACCGGTGGGATCTTGATCTTGGCCATGAGGAATGATTACCAGGTATTGAGGACTTGCGGGTTAGCGGTCCGCTGGTCAAGCCAGGCAAGGACGTACCCTGAAGGGCACAGGCAGCTCACGAAGTGTGCTTTGCGCATGAGCGAGCGAGGACGCAGCCTGGCGCCGGTCAGCGAACCGCTAACCGGCTGCGGCGCAGAATGCCTCGTAGTCGGGGAACACGCCCATCTCCTCATCGGAGATCTCATCCGGCGGACGCGAGCAGATCGGGCACTCCGGGTCACGGTGGACCTTGACCTCGGTGAGGGTGGCGGCGAGCGCGTCGTAGAGCAACAGGCGCCCAATCGCGGGGTCGCCGATGCCCAGGATCAGCTTCACGACCTCCGTGGCCTGCAAGAGCCCCATCGTGCCTGGCAGCACGCCAAGCACGCCGTTGGCCCCACAGGAGGGCGCAAGCTCAGCGGGCGGGGGCTCGCGGAACAGGCAGCGGTAGCAGGGACCCTCGTAGGGCTTGAAGACCGACAGCTGGCCGTCGAAGCCGAGGATCGAGGCGGAGACGACTGGGATCTTCAGACGCACGGTTGCATCGTTGAGCAGGTAACGCGTAGGGAAGTTGTCGACGCCGTCGACGATCACGTCGTAGCCCTCGATGATCTCCATGATGTTGGAGGCATCCAGACGCACGGGATACTTGATGACCTTGACGTCGGGGTTGAGCCCATGGATCGCCTCCTCGGCGGAGTCGACCTTGGGGATGCCGATGCGCTGGGTGGAGTGGATCACTTGGCGTTGGAGATTGGAGAGGTCGACGACGTCGTCGTCGACGATCCCGAGTGTGCCGACGCCCGCAGCCGCTAGGTACAACGCCGTAGGCGAGCCCAGGCCGCCAGCGCCAAGCAGCAGGACCTTCGCGTCAAGCAGCTTCTGCTGGCCCGCGTTGCCGATCTCGGGGATCAGCAGATGGCGCGAGTAGCGATCGCGTTGCTCAGCCGACAACGTACGCGGCACATCGACCTCATAGCCACGGTCCTTCCACAATGTAATACCGCCTGTCATCGACTCGACGTGCTCATAGCCGAGATCGTCGCGCAGGGTACGTGCCCCATAAGCGGAGCGGTTGCCTGAGGCGCAGTAGAGGATCACATGGGCATCGCGGTTTGGCACGATGCCCTCGATGCGTGTCTCCAGATAGGAGCGCGGCACATGCTTGGCGCCCGGCAGGATGCCGGAGGCAAGCTCGTCGGTCTCGCGCAGATCGATGATCACAGCGCCCTCTTGCAAGAGCTCCTTGACCTCGGAGGGGTCGACCTCGTCTATTTCGCTCTTCACCTGACGCAGCAGATCCGCACTCGACGGGCTCATCTGAAATCTCCTGAATTGCGGTCGGAATTCATGGAACTTCAGAAAGTATAGCGCCCCTCGCTCGACATTTGAATAGCTGTCCGAGCCGCTCATCCCCTGGCGTTCACGGCCATCTTCGATCGCCTGTCTGCAGCCTGTGCGTCGACTGGTCCCCTACCCTTGCCTGCCGGTGCGCTACCAACCTCGCTTCGTACTTCCGGCCATCTCGACCATCCTGGCGATCGCGCTTGTGGTGGCGATCGTCCTTAGCGGCGGTCACGGCCCCTCCCCCGAGCACGTCCAACGCCAACCGCAACGGCAACTTCGACGGTGCCGCGTTTCCGCCCGGCGTGCGCGCACACGACTTCACGCTGACAAATCAGCGCGGACAGCGCGTGTCACTGAACGCTTACCACGGAAAGGTGGTAGTGCTCGTCTTTCTCTTCTCCAGTTGCCGAACGTGCGTGCTGGTCGCCGACCAGGTGCGGGGAGCGCTCGACGAAGTCGAGGGCACACGGGATGTCGCGACAATCTTCGTGAGCACCGACCCACAGACAGATACACACGCGAGCGTGAACCGCTTCCTGGGCGAAACCTCGTTGAGCGGACGGGTCGAATATCTGAGGGGCACAGCGAAGGAACTGCAACCTATATGGAAGGCCTACGCGATCCCCCCTGTGAGCGCCGGCAAGGCCGCCTCCGAAGCTGGGTCCACAGTTCTGTTGATCGACCGTGACGGCAGCGAGCGCGTCGGCTTCGGCCTCGAACAGATAACCCCCGAAAGCCTCGCCCACGACATCCAACTGCTTGCAGACTCCTGATAGCGCGATTCTCTCACCCACTACGCCGCCCGTCTGCCCACTCGTGAGCATCAACCGCAGGCTGATACCCTAGCCAGCAGGTAGGTATTCAGGAAATGATGTTCTCAACCAAGGCCGAGTATGGCGTACGCGTGATGGTGGAACTGGCTCGGCGAGCCGGCAACGCTCCCGACGGCGTCGAGTCGGTCGTGCCGCTGGCCGAGATCGCCGAGCACGACGGCCTGCCACTTGCCTACTTGGAGCACCTAGTCGCGCGCTTGCGCAAGGCGGGCTTGATCGACAGTCGCAGAGGCTCACGCGGTGGCTACATGTTGGCGCGCAGCGCAGAGCAGATCACGATGGCCGAGGTAGTCGAGGCGCTGGAGGGGTCGATCGCCCCAATCGAGTGCATCTCTCAAGCCTCTGACGGACGTGTGGTGTGCTCGCGCGAGTCCGACCCCGACCATGTCTGTCCCACCAAGCTGCTGTGGACGCGCGTGCGCTTCTCGATCGTGCGCACGCTGCGCGAGACGACGCTCGCCGACCTCCTGATCGGCAATGAAGCGCAGGCCCTCGTGGCCGCCACAAATGGCACAGGCAGCGCGACATCCACGCCGCTCTCGCCCACTCCCCCGATACCCGCCTCCGAACCCCTCCCCTCAATGCCCGCCTAACGCTTTCCCGCCCAACACTTTCCCGCCTAACGCTTTCCCGCCCAACGCTTTTCAGTCCCCGTCCCCGCTTAGAACAAAGGAACCATGGCCGACCTCGAAATCATCAACTTGCACGTGCGCATCGAGGATCGCGAGATCCTCAAGGGCGTCAACCTGAGCATCGACAAGGGTGAGATCCATGCCCTAATGGGGCCCAACGGCTCCGGCAAGTCAACGCTCGCCAACACAATGCTCGGCCATCCCTCCTACGAGGTGACCGAGGGCAAGATCGTGTTCAAGGGCGAGGACATCACCGAGGCCGAGTCGCACGAGCGCGCCAAGGCGGGGTTGTTCCTCGCCTTCCAGTACCCCGTGTCGATTCCAGGCGTGTCGGTGGCCAACTTCCTGCGCATGGCGATCAATGCGAAAAGGGAGGAGCCGATCCGCGTAAAGGAGTTCGGCGTGCAACTGCAACACGCGATCGAGCTGCTCGACGTTGACAGAGCCTTTACTTCCCGCCATCTCAACGACGGCTTCTCCGGCGGCGAGAAGAAGCGCGCGGAGATCCTGCAGATGGCGATGCTCTCGCCCGACGTCGCGATTCTCGACGAGACCGACTCGGGCCTTGACATCGACGCGCTGCGCACCGTCGCCGAGGGCGTGCAAAAGCTGCACGACGAGCAGGGATTGGGCGCACTGATCATCACCCACTACCAGCGCATCCTGCACTACGTCAAGCCTCAGTTCGTGCACATCCTGATGGACGGGCGCATCGTGTTGGAGGGTGGAGTCGAGCTGGTCGAGCGCCTTGAGCGCGAAGGCTACGACCAGATCCGCCAGGAATTCGGCGACTCCGGAGAGCTGGCCGCATGAGCGCGGCCAATGGCTCCGTGACGGCAGGCGTGGGCACCCCCGACGGCGTGACCGGCGCCGGTGAGGGCATCGCCGTCAAGCCAGGGCGCCATCGCGAGGCGTCGCTCTACCACGCGCTGGCGGGTGCCGGTGCCGGGGATGGACGTAAGCCGCTTCCCGAGTTGCGCGAAGCTGCGCTAGAGGCTTTCGAGCACAGCGAGCTGCCCGTATGGCGCCGCTCCGGCTTCTGGACCACAAGCTTCTCCGAGCTGGATCTCGGAGCCCTCGCTTCGCGCGAGCATGCGCCCGACGCAGGCACACCGGAGTTCGTCTCAAGCGCCATCCCCGACCGCCCGCGTGCGGGTCGGATCGTGCAGCTCGACAGCTCCACTGTCCATGTCGAACTTGACCCCGCACTGGCCGAGCGCGGCGTGATCTTGTGCTCGCTGGAGCAGGCCGCCAATGAGCACACAGAGCTGTTTCAGCAGTGGTATTCCAGGCGCCTGACAATCGACCGTCACAAGTTGGAGGCCGCCAACGCTGCTTTTTGGAGTGGTGGGGCGTTCCTGTACGTGCCCGACGGGCTGCTCGTGGAGGACCCATTCGAGATCGTCTATGCGATCAGCGGAGCGGGCGTGGCACAGTACGGTCGCACGCTTGTGATCGGTGGTCGTGGAAGCGACTTCAAGGTACACGAGCACGACCTGGCCGCGGACTTCAAGGAAGGCGACCCTGAAGGGCGCAAGCAGTCGCTACACGCGGGTGCATTCGAGCTGTACCTGCAGGACAACGCCCGCTGCCGGCTCGCGCAGGTACAGGATTGGGGCTCAGGCGATGTGTTCGACGCTTCCACCCGCTTCGTCGGAGTCGGTCGCGACGCCTACTGCCACTGGCTGCCGGCGCTGCTTGGCGGCCATCTTGTGCGCCACCACCTCGAGCTTGCCGTCAGCGAGCCGGGCGGCGACATGGCCTTCCGCGGACTGTTCTTCACCGAGGCCCAAGAGCACCTCGACACATTCGCCGTGGACCTACATGAGACAGGACCGTCCGGCGGGGACGTGCACTGGCGCGGCGCCGCTACCGGCTCCAGCCGAGCGAGCTTCGAGGGCTTGATCCAGATCGACCCGGGCGCGCAGAAGACGCACACCTACCTGCAGATCCACACGCTGATGCTCTCACCGAAGGCCCGCCTGGACGCAATCCCCTCCGTGCTCGTCTCCGCTGACGACGTATCGGCCTCACACGGCGGGACGGTGGGCGAACTGGATGAGGCGTCGATCTTCTACATGGCCAGCCGCGGCCTCGATCGCCCTTCGGCCGTGCGATTGCTCGTTGAGGGCTTCTTCGAGCCGGTGCTCGGGCAGCTCGAAGATGAGCCACTGGAAGAGCTCGTGCGCACCAAGGTCGCGAGCAAGCTGGCGCGCGCGAAGGACGACATTGAGGCCTATGCGACCGCCAGATAGAAACAGCCCAGCGCGGAGATGTGATGTCCGTTTTTGCTCGACCTACGATAATAGCTACATACTGTAACTACTATGGTAGTTGAAACAAAAAGTATATATACCCCCACGCCCACAGCCCCCATCGACGGCGCTGTCATGGGCGTGACCCTCGACGTGCGAAACGACTTCCCAATCTTCACGCACGAGTTCGACGGACGCCCTCTGATCTACCTCGACTCGGGGGCCACCTCGCAGAAGCCGCGGGCGGTGATCGACGCGATGGACACCTACTACCGCGAGCGCAACGCCAATGTCCACCGTGGTGTCTACTCACTGGCGCAGGAGGCCGACACCGCCTACGACGGCGCGCGCACCAAGGTCGCAAGCTTCGTCGGTTGGGAGGCGAAGACGACGATTTTCACCAAGAACGTGACCGAGGCGATCAATCTCGTGGCCTATGCGTGGGGGCGCGCCAACGTGGGACCCGGCGACGCGGTGCTCACCACCCAGATGGAGCACCACGCGAACATCGTGCCGTGGCAACAGCTGTGCAAGGAGCGCGGCGCGCAGCTGCGCTACCTGGAGGTGGACGAGCGCGGCGAGTTGTCGCTCGATCAGCTCGATCGCGAGCTGGCTAAGGGCGACGTGAAGCTGGTGGCATTCACCCACGTATCGAACGTGCTCGGCACGATCGTGCCGGTGGCGGAGATGACCGCGCGCATCCGCGCCGCGGGCGCGACTTCACTGGTGGACGGCGCGCAGGCGGTACCACATATGCCGGTGGACCTCAGCACACTTGGCGCCGACTTCTATGCGTGGACCGGCCACAAGGCGCTCGGGCCGACAGGCATCGGCGTGCTGCACGGTTGCGCGGAGATCCTGGATGAGATGGAGCCGTTTCTCACCGGCGGCGACATGATCGCCTCAGTGGACTTCGATGGCGCCACCTGGAATGAGCTGCCCTACAAGTTCGAGGCGGGCACGCCGCCGATCGCAGAGGCGGTGGGGCTGGGGGCGGCCGTCGATTACCTGTCGGCGCTCGGGATGGAGCAGGTCCGCGCACACGAGCGCGAGCTGACCGGATACATGCTCGAACGCCTGCAAGAGGTTCCGGGTCTGCGCTTCGTCGGCCCGCCCGAGCCCGAGAATCGCGGTGGGCTCGTGTCCTTCACGATCGAGGGCATACACGCCCACGACATCGCCGAGTTGGTCAACCGCGGCGGTGTGTGCATCCGCGCCGGACACCATTGCGCGCAACCGCTGATGCGTTGCCTGGGTGTGGGAGCGACGGCACGCGCGAGCGTGGGCGTGTACAACGAGACAAACGACGTGGATGCCCTGATCGGCGCGTTGATCGCGGGCACAAAGGTGTTCGGCCTCTAGAAGACCAAGCAAGCACGCGCGAGGTAAATCAAACGATTACGGACTCCATCCTCTGCCACTGACCACCTACCAGCACGACCTTATCCCAAAAAACTCGACCTCAAGAAAACACCCCTTTCATGGACGACCTCTACCGCGATTACATCCTCGACCACTACAAGCGCCCTCGCAACTTCGGCGAGCTGGACCCGCACGACATGGAGGGGCTGGAGCACAACCCGTTGTGCGGCGACGAGCTGGGCGTGCACATCCGCGTCAAGGACGGCAAGATCGAGGATCTGCGCTTCCACGGCCACGGCTGCGCAATCTCCCAAGCCTCTGCGTCGATCGCCTCCGAGGAGCTGATGGGGATGGAGCTCGATGAGGTGGGCAAGCTCGACGCCGACTGGGCCATCGACCTGCTGGGCATTCCGGTGTCGGCCACGCGACGCAAGTGCGCGCTACTGGGACTGAAGGTCGTCAAGGGTGCCGTCACCGGCGATAACAGCTGGCCTGTGGGATCGCTATAGAGACTGGATCGTGCCCGTGCACGTGAGCGCGCCCGGCGGATTCGCTCGCGACGCTCGGACAGGAGCGGTGAGCTCGATACAATTCCTAGTTCACAGCACAGGATTCACAAAGGGAGCCCTATGGCAACGCTAGACCGCACCAAGATCGCAAAGCCCAGCCCGATCGTCGAGGACGAGCAGGGGCAGCTGTTGGCGCGCAAAGGCATCTCGCGCGAGGTCGTGCGCGAGCTCTCAAAGGTCAAGGGCGAGCCCGACTGGATGGCCGAGAAGCGCGTCAAGTCGCTTGAAATCTATGAACGCAAGCCGATCCCGACCTGGGGCCCGGACCTCAGCGGCTTGAACCTGGACGAGCTGGTGCTCTACTCGCCCCCGACCGCCGGACGCTTCAAAAGCTGGGACGACGTGCCCGAGGAGATGAAGAAAACCTATGAGGATCTCGGCATCCCCCAGGCCGAGCGCGAGCAGCTCGCCGGCGTAGTCGGCGTATGGCGCCAGGAGCCGGTGTACGAGGGCCTGAAGGAAGAGTACGCAAAGCTCGGCATCCTCTTCTGCTCGATGGACACAGCAATCACCAAGTACCCAGATTTGGTGCAGAAGTACTTCATGAACAAGTGCGTGCCGCCGCAGGACAACAAGTTCAGCGCCCTACACGGCGCGGTGTGGTCGGGCGGCTCGTTCCTGTACGTGCCCAAGGGCGTCAAGGTCGATCTCCCCCTGCAGGCGTATTTCCGCATGGAGGGCGCCGGCGAGGGCACCTTCGAGCACACGCTGATCATCGCCGACGAGGGCTCAGACGTGAACTACATCGAGGGCTGCACCGCCCAGACCTACAGCGTCAACTCGATGCACTCCGCAGTGGTTGAGATCTTCGTGCACGAGGGCGCCAAGGCGCGCTACACGACCGTGCAGAACTGGTCGAAGGACGTCTACAACCTCAACACCAAGCGGGCCATCGTCGACGCCGAGGGCACCGTCGAGTGGGTGGGCGGCTCGATGGGCGCCAAGTACGTGATGCTCTACCCCGGCTCCTTCTTGATGGGAGAGGGCGCGCGCGCCGACCACCTCAACGTCGGCGTGGCCGGCAAGGGCGTGCACAAGGACACCGGCGCGAAGGTGGTGCACCTGGCGCCAAACACGACATCTAACATCCTCGCCAAGTCGATCTCCAAGGACGGCGGGATCATGGGATACCGCGGCCTGGTCAAGATGGGCAACAACAGCGCCGGCTCGAAGTCACGCGTGCAATGCGACGGGCTGATGATGGACGGTGAATCGCGCTCTGACACATGGCCTGACATCCAGATCCAGAACCCCAACGTGGCGGTCGCCCACGAGGCGACTGTCGGGCGCATCTCCGACGACCAGCTCTTCTATATGGGCTCGCGCGGCTTCACCGAGGACGAGGCCGCCGCGATGATCGTCAACGGCTTCATCGAGCCGGTGACGAAGGAGCTACCGATGGAGTACGCAGTCGAGCTCAACCGGCTCATCCAGTTGGAGATGGTCGGAAGCATCGGGTAGCACGCAGCGACTTGCGCGCTCCAGTAGACACGATTGCGGCACCGCTATTTCCCACGAAGCTGCCGTGGGTCAATACGAGCGGGGCGCAAGCGAGCATCCTCAAGCGAGGGCAGCCAATGCTGGTCGAGTTCTGGGATTTCTGCCGTCCCAACTCGATCAGGACGCTCCCTTATGTGAAGGCTTGGCATGAGCGTTATGCAGGTGACGGGTTGCGTGTGATCGGTGTTCACTGCCCCGGCTTCGCGCCGTCGCAGCCCGAACAGGCTGTGCGCGACGCCGTCGAGCGCCTGGAAATCACCCACCCTGTGCTGATCGACAGCGAGTTCGAGGTCTGGCAGGAGTATGGGAACCGTGGCTGGCCGGCGCGCTATCTGTTCGACGGCCATGCACGCCTGTTCGACTACCACTACGGTGAGGGGGCCTACGTCGAGACCGAGTTGGCAATCCAAGAGCTATTGGGCGTCGAGCGCGAGCCGCTGGAGCCGCTGCGCCTGGAGGACGCAATCGACGCCCAGCTGCTGCCCCAGACCGCAGAGCAGGCAGGCGCATGGTCGGGCCCCTACGAAGCCGGCAGCGTTTGGGCCGTGCTGGACGGGTCGGGCATCGTAACGGTCAGCACGGCTGGCAGCGAGGAGGCACCGGCCGAGGAGAAGACACTGGGCGTCGAGTTCCCGGGCGCATACAAGCTGGTCGAGCACGAGCGCCATACCCAGGGAATACTCAGCCTCGAGGTCGGCGCAGGGGTGGAGTGCCTGGCGACTTGCTTCACGCCGGGAATCCTCTGAATCGCTTGAGCCGCCGACCAGACCCACCGCAAGGTATATGTACATTTTGAAATTTTGCCATAGTGACTACGCTTGTAACTACTATCGCAATTTTCAAATAGCTTATGCCACATTCGCCCGATCAAGCGCGAATCTCGGCCGCTGAGCGATCGTCGAGCAGCCGTCGCAAGAGAGGCGGACCGTCATCTTCGACGAGCACCGCGCCCCCAGGCCAGTAGGGGCTCTCGCCAGGTGTGTCCGTGACGAAATACGAGTCATAAGTCCAGCAGCCGGCGTTAAGCAAGCGTGCGCCGCCGGGCCCACGCCACTCCGCGCCAACATCCCCCGCCAGCGGCCCCGCCCGATGCGTGTGCCCAAAGATCACATGTGCGTCGCCGAGACCGAGTCGCGCGGCCACCTCCCCCATCGCGCGCAGGCCCGCACGGCGCAGCTCGGCCGTCGAGATATCGGCTTGGAAGGAACCGATGCCCGCCCTGTTCAGAGCCGCGACCGCAAACGGGAAGGCGCCGGCCAGCGCACGTGCGCGCAGATCGAAGCCGTTGCCGTTGCGCCCTTTGCTCGAGAGCGCACGCCATGCGCGCACGGTTGACTGTCCGTTGAGCGTGGATCCGGTCGGGGCCTGGCGCGCAACGGCATCGATCCACGCGAACACAGGCGCGGTGACGGCCTCGTAGTCTGCGACCGTCGCAAACGCATCGGTTGGTCGGCTTTGCACGCGCGCGGTCATGCCGATGCCAATCCGCTCCATCGTCGGGATCGACAGGTGACAGTCGAGGTAGTGGCCGTGCGTGGCGTACACGTCAGGGCGAAGCCACAAGCCGGGATAGGCAGCGCTCATGCTTGCGGGTTCGGCCCACGAGGCAAGCGCGGCGAGCATCGAAGAGGCTTCCTCGGCGGCAAAGCGCTGCTCCAAGCCAAGCGGTATGAGCTCTGGCGATTCGTCACGATCTCGCGACCAAGACTCCATGAGCGCATGATCGTGATTGCCCGCAACGACCACGATCTCTCGCCCGGCAAACGCTCGGCCAAGCTCCTCGAAAAACGGACGTGCGGCGGCAAGCGCATCGCGACGTGGGCCATGGCGCAGCTCGAGCACGTCCCCCAATAGGACAAGTCGATCGATGTCTTGGAGCGCGTCGATCAGCGCGGAACGAGGGCCGGAGGAGCGCAGCACATCAACGCCGGAGCCTGCACCTAGATGCAGGTCTGAAACTACAAGTGTGCGCGTCAAGACGCGGCCGCTACAGCCTCGCGGATCGGCTTCGGCAGCATAAACCGCACATCCTCGCGCACAACATGGAACTCGGAGATGTCCTGCACCCCGCGCGCACGAAAGAAGTTGAGCAGGTCCTGAACCAGATCGTCGGGCGCGCTGGCCCCGGAGCTGACACCGACGACGCGCTTGCCGGCAAGCCACTCCTCGCGCACCTCGCCGGCGTGATCGATCAAGTAGGCCTCGGTGCCGCAGTCGCGGGCGACCTCGACCAGGCGCACGGAGTTGGAGGAATTGCGCGAGCCGATCACGAGCATCAGATCGCAGTCGCCGGCCATCTGCTTGACGGCCGCCTGACGGTTGGTTGTGGCGTAACAGATGTCGTCAGTGCGTGGACCCGTCATCGCCGGGAAACGTTCGTGCAGCCGCTTGATGATCGCCGTCGTTTCGTCCACTGAGAGAGTTGTCTGCGTGATGTAGGCGACACGCTCGGGATCCTCGACGACGAGCTCGTCCACATCCCGCTCGTTCTCGACCAGCACGATGCGCTCGGGGGCCTCCCCCATTGTCCCTTGCACCTCCTCGTGACCGGCGTGACCAACGAGCACGATCGTGTAGCCACCCTGCGCAAAGTGCACTGCCTCGCGATGGACCTTCGTCACCAGTGGGCAGGTGGCGTCGATCGTCTCCAGCCTCCGTGCCTGTGCGTCACTGCGCACCTTCGGCGAGACACCGTGAGCAGAGAAGACGGTAAGCGCCCCCTCCGGCACTTCGCAGCATCCTCGACGAATACAGCACCGCGCGCTGTGAGCAACTCGACCACGTGCTTGTCGTGAACGATCTGCTTGCGCACGTACACGGGCGGTCCATGCAGATCGAGCGCGCGTTCGACACTCTGCACGGCGCGATCGACGCCCGCGCAATATCCGCGCGGCGCCGCGAGCAAGAGCTTCTCGACTGTGTTGACCACCGCCCCATTGTAGTGCCGTCGCGAGCCACCCATGCACAGCGCACACGCCTGGTGGGGCAAGCGGCCGCGCGGCCAGTACCCTTGAGCAACCGATGGCACAACGACACCTCGACAGGCTCACGGCCGTGGACGCTTCCTTCCTGCACCAGGAGGGGCGTAACTCGCACATGCACGTGGGCGGGCTCACGTTGCTGGAGGGTCCACCACCGGCTATGGAGGAGTTCCTCGAGCAGATCCGCAAGCGTCTGCATCTAGTGCCTCGCTACCGCCACAAGCTCGCCTACACGGCTCTCGACAGCGGGCGCCCGGTGTGGGTGGATGACCCCGGCTTCAACCTCAAGTTCCACGTGCGCCACACGGCGCTGCCCGCCCCGGGCAGCTGGGAACAGTTGCGCAACCTAACATCGCGCATCTTCTCCCAAGCGCTCGACCGCTCCAAGCCTTTGTGGGAGATGTGGTTGATCGAGGGCCTAGATCCAAAGCTGGATGGACACGACGCCCCTGCCCGCGACCGTTTCGCTCTGATATCAAAGACCCATCATTCGCTGATCGACGGAATCGCGGGCGTCGATCTCGCGACAGTCCTGTTCGACATCTCACCCCAACCGGAGCCCTTGCGTCATTCGGGCAGACCGTGGAAACCGAAGCCAGAACCGGACGTGACCGAGCTCGTCGCAGTGGGCCTACGTGGCGCGGTACGCGCGGGCGCGGAGATGCTGAGCGGAGCGGTACATGCGCTCACCCATCCCGACCGCACGCTGAGCGAGCACGCGAGGCCGCGGAGGGTGTTGGCGAGATCGTTTGGGCTGGCTTGAACCCCGCACCAGAGACGCCACTGAATGTCGAGATCGGCCCTCACCGTCGCTTCGTCGGGATCGCCGCGCAATTGGACGATTTCAAGCTCGTCAAGAACGCGTTCGGCGGCACGGTCAACGACGTAGTCTTGGCCGTTGTGACAGGCGCCCTGCGCTCGTTCTTATCGCCCGTGGTGTGCGCACGGAGGGCACCGAGATGCGCGCGCTAGTGCCGGTCTCGGTGCGCACCGTGGGTGAGCGCCATGAGGGCGGCAATCGGATCGTCGTGATGCGGGGACCATTGCCGGTATACATCGCCGACCCATTGCAACGTTTGCGCTTCGTGAGCCACGCGATGGACGGCCTAAAGGAGTCAAAGCAGGCGCTCGGCGCGGAGGTAATCGCCGGCGCGCAGAACTTCGCGCCGCCTACGATCCTGGCGCAGGCATCTCGGCTGAACTTCTCCACGCGTCTGTTCAATCTGATCGTGACGAACGTGCCAGGACCACAGTTCCCGCTGTATGTGCTCGGGCGTCGCATGGAGCGCGTGTTCCCGGTGGCGTTCCTGCCAGAAAATCACGCACTCGCGGTGGCGATCATGTCCTATGCGGGGGAGATGACTTCGGCTTGCTCGGCGACTTCGACGCGCTACCGGACATCGACTCGATTGGGGAGAGCATCAAAGCAGAGTTGGCGGAGCTGGTCGAGTTGGCTCGCGAAAAGCAGGCCGTCGAAGCCAAGGTGGTGAGCAAGTCGTCTGGGCGGTCGAGGGTCAAGCGGAGCAAGGATTCGAAAGCCCACCCGCCCCGCGTGGCGCATTAAGTACGCGAGCGACGACGCCGCCCCGCGCGGGCCATCGGCTGTTGCCCCAATGTCAAGGAAGCTCGGAAATTGCAAGGTAGTGTCTTGCTCGTCATTGGGTTGGTAAATGCTGGGTCCGTGGTAGCAGGATGTTGCGAGCGGCGTGCTCGTGGTGCCCTGGCGCGTGAACACGCCCACGGCCAGTGCGCGACCAGTAGGCCTGATCCGATCCCGATTCCCACGCCTACTGCGACATCGCTTGGGTAGTGAACGCCAGTGTGTACGCGCGAATAGGCAACTGTTCCAGCCAATGGCACCAGGACCGGCGCAAGAATTGGCAGATCAGCACAGGCGCCAGTGACAAACGCGAATGCTGCGGCGCTATGGCCTGACGGAAACGACGTTGACCGCGGTGTACGAATAAGCGTCGGGTGTAATTGCGAGGAGGGCCGACGTCGGCGCGCGAGCAGCTTTGCCGGGCCGTTGGCCACCCCGCCGCGATCGCAATGGCAATGAGGCCGTGCCTTGCCGCCTTCCGCCCTCGCTCCCCGTCGAGTACTACAAGCGCACAGGCAACCACAAGCCACAGTCTTGAGTAGTTCGCTGCCCGCGTGATGACGATGAGGGTGCGATCCAACTCGGGTGAGCGCGTTCCAAATGAGCGCTTCATCAGTCGCTGGTCCAGTTGCTGAACGCGACGCCACATCGTCATTGAACCTCACGCTCACCGGCCCACGGCTACCCGGACCAGCGCGCCCAGATTGTCCGAGGTGAGTGCCACCGCGCGTGCCGCCGGCGAGGAGCCTGCGCCGCGGGGTAGCCGCACGCGCAGCGCCCCGGGCAATGATGCGAAATGTAGCGGCGGGTCAAGTGCCAGCGCCTCCCCGTCGAGGCCGACCTCGACGGGACCGCTGGAGCGGACGTCGAACTCCCGTGCAGACCAGGACAGTAGGTCGGGGTAGCGCCCCGCCTGGCCAACCAACTCGAGCGCGATGAGCTTTGATACGTCCGTGCCCCGCACTCGGGCGGCCACGATGCCGAGTAGGCCCGTGTCGACCCGCTCGCGTGTGCCTGCGCCCGAGAGGTGCGTGAGCTCATATGGGTTATTTGACACCAGCACGAGCGGCGCGTCGTCGAGTCGGTCCCGTCCGGGGCGGTGAACTCGATGTCGATCGCCTCGGCGTCTGGGCCGAGCAGGTCCGGCAGCATGTTCGTCCACGTCTCGAGCTTGGCGTCGCGATAGGCCTCTGACTGGACGACCTTTGCGTAGACGCCGAGCGACGCATTGTTGACGAACACGCGGTCGTTCACACGCGCGAGGTCAATGCGCCGCTCGACACCATCGGTGAACGCGTCCAGCGCACCCACGACATCGTCCCGGTCAAGGCCTAGGTCAAGCGCGAAGTGGTTTCGCGTTCCCGCCGGGATGCAGACGTGGGCAACGTCGCGCCGTGCGGCGACCGTCGCTACAAGCGCCTGCGACCCGTCACCTCCCGCCATTCCGATAACCTCGGCGCCCCGAGTAATGGCGCTCTCGGCGAGCTCGAGCAGATCATCTCCCTGCTCAAGAACGATCGGCTCGATGCCTCGCCGCCGAGCCTCCCTTGCGAGATCGAAGCGCTCCGCCTTTCCGCCGCCCGACTTCAAGTTGATAATCAGCGCCCCCGAGCCGGCGGCACCTACCGGCACGACAGTAGCGGCGATCCTTTCGAGCGCTGTCTCCCCAGCTCGTCCCAGTGCGTAGCGCGCGGTCAATCCGAACAGCACGAGCAGCAAGAGCAGTGCGGCCAGCACCAGCAGCCCTTGCCAGTGGGTCGCGAGCACCACGACCAGGCCAGCTCCAGCAAGAATCGCGACCACCGCGCCGAGGGCGCGCAGCGCACCGCGCTCTGTCAAGGCAAACCAGATGGCGGCGTTCACCAACAGCACGAGCCCGACTGCGAGCACGGCGACGAGGACGTCACCTGCCAGTGCGACGGCGGCCACCACGGCCATCGCGGCGGGCGTAATGAGCGCGAGGATTGCGGCGATGCGTTGCAGTCCGGGGCGTTGCGCGACCCTGTCTACTTGAGAAGTCACCGACGTTCTGGGCATGGTGGTCATGTTCTCAGATCCCTTCCGCCGAATCGGGCTGTGCGTTCAACTGTCTCCTTATTTTCTCCTTGCCTGGCCGCTCTGCGTTCTCCCACAAAAGCCCCGGCGTCCGATGTCCGCTTTCTGTATGGTCCGGCGCTGTGCCGCACGATCCTGTAGAGCTGTTGCGCCAGCTGATCCGGTTCGACACAACCAATCCACCCGGCAACGAGGCTCAGTGCGTCGGGTGGATCAAGGATCTCTGTGATGGGGCCGGCCTGCTGACGAGAATCTTGGCCAAGGACGCGGCACGGCCGAATCTGCTGGCGCGGCTGCCCGGTCGGGGTGCCGCGCCGCCGCTCCTTCTCCAGGGTCACGTCGACGTGGTCACGACATACGGCCAGAGCTGGCGCCACGATCCGTTCGGCGCTGAGCTGATCGAAGGCGAGATTTGGGGCCGGGGTGCCCTGGACATGAAGGGCGGTGTGGCGATGATGCTCGGAGCGATCCTGCGGCTCGCCGAGTCCGCTGAGCCTCCACCGGGCGACGTGCTGTTGTGCGTGCTCGTAGACGAGGAGAATCTGGGGCCGTACGGCGCACGCTTTGTAGTTGAGGAGCACCCCGAACTGTTCGATGGCATCAAGCATGCGCTCGGTGAGTTTGGTGGCGCGCGCACCGAGATGGCGGGCCTGAGTGCTTATCCGATTCAGGTAGGCGAGAAGCAAGTGTGCTGGTCGCGCGCAACCATCCGCGGGCCCGGTGGCCACGGCTCGATCCCGATGCGCGGCGGTGCGATGGCGAAGCTTGCTCGGTTGCTGAGCGCACTGGATGCACAGCGCCTTCCGGTGCACATCACCGAGATCCCACGGTCGATGATCGAGACGGTGGCGGCTGCGCTACCCGCCGGTGGGCAAGAGCTTGCCGACGGGCTGCTTGACCCCGAGCGCACCGACGCCACACTCGACATGATCGGCGAGGCGGGCCAGACGCTCGATCCGATGTTCCACAACACGGTCAACATCACTGTCGTGCGAGGCGGCACCAAGGTCAACGTGATCCCGAGTGAGTTGCAACTCGAGCTCGACGGGCGTCTGCTTCCTGGGCAGACCGCGGATGATCTCTTCCGCGAGCTGCGTGAGCTGGCGGAAGATCCAGACCTTGAGCTGGAGGTAATGAACTATGAGCCGGTATCCGATCGGGTGGACCTGTCCCTGATGGGGCTGCTGAGCGACGTGCTCACCGCCGCCGACCCCCACGCCGTGCCGTTGCCGATGCTCATGCCAGGTCTCACCGACGGTCGGTTCTTCGCCCGGCTTGGAATCCAGACCTATGGTTTTCTGCCGATGCGCCTTCCGGCGGAGATGAAGTTCGCGAGCCTCGTTCACGCGGCAGACGAGCGCGTACCAGCGCAGGAGATCGGCTGGGGCACTGACCGCATCTACGAGGTGCTAACGCGGTACAGGTAGCGAACACGGGTGAGCGAGTGGGGACAATCGCCTACAGGACGTCCGGCGCGCGCCTGTAGCGAAGGTAGGCGACGCGAGAGCCAAACGTCTTCGTCTCCACCAACTCCAGGTTGATCCTTTTGTCCAGGGTCGGGAAGTAGGGCGTGCCGCCGCCGAGTAGGACCGGGCTGACGAACAGCCGCCACTCATCGATCAGCTCCAGCTCCATACACGCACGGGCGAGGCCGGCGCCGCCGACGGCGATGTCCTTTCCAGGCTGTTCCTTGAGCCTCGAAACCTCCTCGCCGACGCCGTCCCTGGCCAGCCTGGTGTTGCCCACCACGCTCTGAAGCGTCCTGGAGAACACGACCTTCGGCAAGGCCTTCCAGATTTGGGCGAACTTGACGTACTCCGCGGCCAGCGGGCTCTCCTCAGCGGTCTCCCAGTAGACCATCGTCTCGTAGAGCCGCCGTCCGCACAGATGCACGCCAAGCTCCCGCACCTGCTGAGTGTGAAACAGAAACAGCTCCTCGTCAGGCACCGACCAATCGATCGCGCCATCTAGGTCGGCGATGTAGCCGTCCAGCGACACAGTCATCGAGTAGATCAGCTTCCGCATCACGGTCCTCCCGCGGTTCCCGGAACAAGCTCCCGGCCCTCAAAACGCCGGCAGAAAGTTGCCAGACTAGTAGCCCAAAGCGAACTTCGCGTCCTCAGACATCTTCTCGGGCGACCACGGGGGCGTGAAGACCATCTCCGATTCGATGGTTGCAACGCCGTCGAGTTCACCTACGAACTCGTCGATCTGTTCTGTCACCTGAGGTCCGATCGGACAGCCCGGCGTCGTGAGCGTGAAGGTGACGTGCACGTCGCCGTCGAGACCTCAACGCCGTAGATCAAACCCAGCTCCACGAAATCCAGACCAAGCTCTGGGTCGATCACGTTGGACAAGGCATCCATCACGTCGTCGACGGTGACCGTAGTTTCCTCTGGCATGTTCTTGACTCTAGCGGCTAGAGCACACTAGTTATAAGAACCTAGGCGGTCCCACTGATACAGCTGGATGCACTCCTCCGCCAACTCTATCGCGCGCGCGCGGGACAAGTGGGGAAGCACCGTGTCAAGCGCCTGTTCCTCGGCGACGCCGGCCTGGAAGGCTTCCTCGCCCTTGAAGCCGGCGGCGATCTTCAGGGCCTCGCGGCGATTCTCGCCGAGGCTCGGGAAGACGCCCACGAGGAAATCAGTGTTGGGGACGGGGTGGCCGACCTCAAGCGATGCGTGCCAGGCGGCCAGCAGGTGCAGGTCGTCCTGGTCCAAGCCGGCGATAGCACGCTGGTAGTGGAAGGTGAGCTCTCGGTCGGGTAGATCGTCGACCCAAGCGCGCACGACCTCGCCGACGAGCTGTCGCCGGGCCTCGCGGCCGACGGAATCCGCGATCACTCTGATGGCGTCGTGTGGCTCGATGAAGCAGAGCGGCATTGACGGCACTTTAGGGGCCGGTGTGGACGTAACTTTTCGTTCAGAGCACAAGCGCCGACTCAGCGCGCTTCAGCGCCTCCTCGTCACAGGTGTCCTTGGGGAAGCCGAGCGTTGCTCGTTCCTCTATCGGAGCCCCGAGATTCCAGTTGTAAAGCGCCAGATCGATTGCTTCGATCGGGATCGCAGCTTCCTGCGCGAGCGCCGAGGCACGCCGCTCGATGATCAGCGGATCGCCGATCGCGAAGACCCGCTTGGCGGCCTGTGGCGTAAGGTCGGATGCCGCCTGTCCAGAGCGCGTGACGAGCTGTAGCGAGTCGGCGCGCAAGTCGTAGATTCCGAGCCGCCCAAGTGTCACCAGCAGGTCATAGCGGCCCATGCGCCCGAAGCCGGGCAGCGCGAGGCGCTCGAACAGACGCGCGAAGCGTCGCTGCGGCGTCCACTCAGGCTCACCAGCGAACGCTCGCTGCTGTGAGCCCGCATGCTCGACAAAGCGTCGGTAGGCGCTCAGCGTCTCTGAGCCACGAGCTGGATCGTGGGAGCTGCGGGGGCCCAGCGGTATCCCCTGCAGGTCCGGTACGGCGCCGGACGCCCAATCACAGGAAAGCAGCACCTCGCTGACCCCCGCGAACGGCTGATCCCCCTGAAGCGGAAACAGGTAGGCCGCCAAGACGAACATCCAAGTGGCCTGCTCAGTATCTCCGCAGTCGCGCGCTTCGGCGTAGAAGCTCGGCGGAGCTGCGCCAAGCACCAGCAGGCGTCCACTGGCAAAGCCGATCTCTCCAGCGAGCCGCCGGGCGTCCTCGGATGAGTGCAGGCCGGGGACAAGCTCGCAGCGGTAGCCGTCGTCCTGAGCTCGCACCTCACGATGGACTCGCACGTCCTGGCTGCGTCGCGTGGACGTTCGCCCCGCCTGAACGCGCGTGCCACCACCGGGGCGCGACGTCGCCGCTCGGCCTGCCCCTGTCCGTGCATCGCTACCTGTCCCACGCTGGGGCTTGGCCGCACGACGCGTCGAGGTCTGTCCCGGGACGCTCTCGCGGCAGATCGGGCAACGATCGACGAAACGGTTGTGGCGACAGAAGGTAGGGCTCACGTCGGTAACGCTAGCGAGACAGAGGCGCTAAGCGCTATGCGCCGTAATGCTCGCACGCGCCTGAATCGGCACGGCAAAACCGCGTGTTCGCGCCCGCTCGACGCCAGCCCGGCGCTCGGCGTCGAGCGCGTAAATGTAGTCGTCGAAATCCACCTGGATCGTGTGGCGCTTGGAGGCTATGTAGCGCTTGCGCATCGCCGCCTGGTCGGAGGCGATGTCACGATGTAGCTCGGCCGGCGAGGGCAGCGCGTACTCGCCACGCAGGTAATCGCCGACCCAAGCGCTCTGGGCCTCGGCCAGCGGCATGATCGCGCCAAGCGGCTGCAGGAGACCGATGAAATACAGGCCCGCGATCTGGGGGTGAAAGACGCGGCGAAAGAGCTCGATGTGGTTATCCGGTGCCGCCAGGAAATCGGTGTCGAAGAAGGGGAAGCTGATCTTGTAGCCGGTGCAGTAGACGACCACATCGGCATGAACCTCGCTGCCGTCGGTGAAGCGCACCCGCTCGCCCTCCAGGGAGGCAATGTTCGGCTTCGGCGCGATCGTGCCGTGCGCGATGCGGTCGAGGATGCGTCCCGAGACGGTGGGATGGGCCTCGCCGAACTTGTGGTCGGGCTTGGGCAACCCATAGCGCTCGGGCGGCCCAGTCAGCGTCTTGATCGTCTGATGGATCATGCGCTGGCGGATCGCGAAGGGAATGCGGGGATTGTTGGGCAGCTGGTCGACCGGCTTGCCAAACACGTACTTGGGAATGATCCAAGCGCCTTTGCGTGCCGCCAGATACGTATTGGCTGCCACATAGGAAGACTCGACCGCGATATCCATCGCTGAGTTGCCCATGCCGAGCACGACCACGTCCTTGTCGGCGAAGATCGAGTTCTCCACATAGGAGTGTGCGTGCAGCTGCATGCCTTCGAACGAGTCGGTGCCGGGGAAGGCCGGTTCGGGCCAGCGCGCGTCCCAGTGGTGGCCATTGGCGACGATCAACGCGTCGTAGGAGCGCGTTTCCCCGCTGTCGAGCTCGATCTCCCACACGCCATCCTCGCGCTTGCGCGCATGCTCGACGCCCGTCTCGAACGTGATCTGCTCGCGCAAGCCGAAGTGGTCGACGTAATTGTCGAAGTACTCCTTGATGTGGGTGTGATGCGGGAAGTCGGGATAGCTGCTTGGCATCGGAAAGTCGGCGTAGGCCATGCGCTCGCGCGAGACGTTGATAAACAGGTCCCTATAGGCGGCTGACATCCCGTTGCGGTTGCCAAACACCCAGTTGCCGCCCACCTGGTCTGACTTCTCAAAGCACTCGAAGGGAATGCCGCGGTCGAGCAGCGCCTTGGCCGCGGCGATGCCAGAAGAGCCGGCGCCGATGATGCAGGTGCGCGGCAGGCTATTCGAGGAGGTTGGCTCCATCATCGGGATTGCCGCATCGCTCGCCCGACGTGTCCGCTATGCCCAGGCTTGGCCACGCGGCCAGTCTAGCGCCACGGGGCGATCGATACTCGGCGGGACGATCGCTATTCGGCCGGTACGCCGGGGCCGACATGCTGCGGCGGCCCCTCGGGGCCTTCGTCGGCTTCTCCATGACCAGCGATGCCGCCATCTTCGGGTGAGCCTCCGTTGGGAGAGACTCCCGCCGAGGAACCTGCTCGCAGACCGGCAAGATAACGATCGACCATCCGCGCGCACTGGCGTCCCTCGTTGATCGCCCACACGATCAAGGACTGTCCGCGACGCGCGTCGCCGGCGGCGAAGACGCCGTCGACCGAAGTCGTATAGGGCTTGAGCGCCTTGACGTTGCCGCGGGGATCCTTCTCCACGCCGAGCTGGTCCAGTAGCGGCTGCTCGGGATGCAAAAAGCCCATCGCCAACAGCACGAGCTGCGCCGGCAGTTCGCGTTCGGTGCCGGGCACCGGATCGAAGGGCGGCGCCGCCTCGGCCGCGGCAATGTGCAGCGCGGCGACATTACCGTGCTCGTCGCCGGAGAAGCTGGCGGTCGTAACCGAGTAGTCCTGCTCGCCCACAGCCGTCCTCTTCGCCTCCTCCATCGCGTAGGAGAGGCGGTACTTCAGTGGCCACTCTGGCCACGGTGTGCGCTCGTCGGGCCTGTGCTCAGGGGGCTCGGGCAGCAGCTCGAGCTGGACGATCGAGAGCGCGCCCTCGCGAAGGGAGTTGCCAACGCAGTCGGCGCCCGTGTCTCCGCCGCCGATCACGACAACGTGCTTGCCGGCCGCGCTGATCGGCTCACCGGCCGCTGGCGGAGGCACGGTCGGCTCGGGGCCGTGCTCGCTGGCCACAAAGCGATTGCGCTGGTAGAGGTAGTCCATCGCGAAGTGGATGCCAGCAAGCTCGCGTCCGGGCACCGGCAGGTCGCGGGGAACGCGCGAACCGGTCGCAAGCACGACCGCGTCGAAGCGCTCGCGAAGCTCGGCCACCGTGACGTCGCTGCCGACGTCCACGCCGCAACGCAGATCCACGCCCTCGGCGATCAACTGCTCCACGCGCCGCTGCACGACTCGCTTCTCGATCTTGAAATCGGGCACACCGAAACGCACCAGCCCGCCGGCAGCCTCGTCGCGCTCAAACAGGGTGACGTCATGGCCAATGCGGCGCAACTGCTGTGCGGCAGCCATCCCAGCGGGACCTGAGCCGACGACCGCGACCGACTGACCGGTCTCGTACTTGGCCTTTGGCGGCTCGGGCTTGATCCAACCTTCCGCGAAGCCCCGGTCGACGATCGCAAGCTCGATCTGCTTAATGGTGACAGAGTCCCCCTCGCGGATCTCAAGCACGCAGGCCGCCTCGCACGGCGCCGGACACAGCCGGCCGGTGAAGTCGGGAAAGTTATTGGTGGCATGTAGCTGGACGATCGCCTCCTGCCAGCGATCGCGATAGACAAGGTCGTTCCAGTCGGGAATCAGATTGCCCAGCGGACAGCCGTTGTGACAGAAGGGCACGCCACATTCCATGCAGCGCGCACCCTGGTCGCGCAGCTCCTGCACAGGCCGCTCCACGAAGAACTCCTGGTAATCATGCGCTCGCTCGCCGGGATCGCGATAGGTCATCCCGTGACGCTCGATTTGCAGGAAACCGCCGAGCTTGCCCATCAGCGCGTTACCCCTGAACAGTTATTGCACACGGACGTGCGCGCAGGCGCGAGCACTCCAAGTGGCACGCCCAACCCATCCATCCAAATGACCGGCCTCATGCCACCACGCCCTCGGGCGCGCCCTTTTCGGCTTGCGCAAGTTCGCGCAGCACGCGCTTGTAATCGTGGGGCATTACCTTCACGAGCGAGCCGTTTGCGAGCAGCTGCTCGAACCGCGCGAGTACATCGCGCGCCACCGGCGAGTCGGTGTGCCGCTCGTGCTCCTCGATCATCGCGCGCAGCTCGATCGCATCGGCCGCCGATATCTCATCGAAGCCGACCATGCCCATGTTGCAGCGAGCGGGAAAGCTGCCGTCCTCGTCGAGCACATAGGCAACCCCACCACTCATCCCTGCGGCGAAGTTGCGACCGGTGGAACCGAGCACGACG
Source organism: uncultured Solirubrobacterales bacterium (assembly GCA_963757995.1). GTDB lineage: Bacteria > Actinomycetota > Thermoleophilia > Solirubrobacterales > Solirubrobacteraceae > Palsa-744. The sequence continues at coordinate 214,906 of CAVWTS010000017.1, read as the reverse complement.
ACGCGACCGCCGGTCATGTACTCGCAGCCGTGATCGCCCACGCCCTCGACGACCGCCCAAGCCCCCGAGTTGCGCACGGCAAAGCGCTCGCCGGCAAGTCCCCTGAAGAAGGCTCGTCCGGATGTGGCGCCGTAGAGCACCGTGTTGCCGACGATCACATTCTCCTGGGCGATGAAATGGTCGCCCACTTCGCGCGACGGACGCACCGAGACGACACCGCCGGAGAGCCCCTTGCCGGTGTAGTCGTTGGTGTCACCTTCGAGCTCGAAGGTGACACCAGGTGCGAGCCAGCCGCCGAAGCTCTGTCCAGCCGATCCCTTGAAGCGCACGACGATCGAGTCGGTCGGCAGACCCTCGGCTCCGCGCGCACGCGCGATGTGGCTGGAGAGGATGCCACCCACGCAGCGGTTGACGTTGCGAATCGGCAGCTCGATCTCCACTCGCGCGCGCCTTGAGCCATCGCGGGCGATGGCCTGTACCTCACCGTTGGCATGTCCATCAGGAGCCGACACAGGCGCGTCGATGACCGCGCGTGCTCTCTCCACAAGCTCCCAGTCAAGTGCGTCGTCGAGCACGCTCGGAGGCGCCTTCACGCGGTGGCGCGCCGCATTCTCGGGCAGCTCGATGTGGGCGAGGATGTGTGTGAGGTCCACGCCGCGTGCCTTCCAGTGTTCGATCGCAGTCTCGGCGCCAAGCAAGTCGACGCGTCCGATCGCCTCATCCAAACTGCGCAAGCCCAAAGAGGCCAGAATCTCACGGACTTCCTCGGCGACGAAGAAGAAGAAGTTGACGACATGCTCGGGCGTACCTTTGAAGCGCTTACGCAGCTCCGGGTCCTGCGTAGCGATACCGACAGGACAGGTGTTCAGATGACAAGCGCGCATCATGATGCAGCCCGTCGCGATCAGCGGCCCTGTGGAAAAACCCATCTCATCGGCGCCCAACATCGCGGCGATCACAACATCGCGGCCGGTCTTTAGCTGTCCGTCGGTCTGCACGACGATGCGTGAGCGTAGGTCGTTGAGCAGCAGGGTCTGCTGGGTCTCGGCCAAACCGATCTCCCAGGGGATGCCGGCCGCCTGGATCGAGGACAGCGGCGAGGCGCCGGTGCCGCCGTCGTGGCCGGCGATCAGGACGCGGTCGGCGTTGGCCTTGGAGACGCCTGCGGCGACCGTGCCGACACCAACCTCAGAGACGAGCTTGACCGACACCTGAGCCTCGGGGTTGGAGCAGCGCAGATCGTAGATCAGCTGCTTGAGATCCTCGATCGAGTAGATGTCGTGGTGGGGCGGCGGAGAGATCAGGCCAACACCAGGCGTTGTATGGCGGATCGAGCCGATGTAGGCGTCCACCTTGTGACCGGGAAGCTGGCCGCCCTCCCCGGGCTTGGCGCCCTGGGCCATCTTGATCTGCAGCTCGTCGGCGTTGACGAGGTAGTGAATCGTCACGCCAAAGCGCCCAGAGGCGACCTGCTTGATCGCCGAGCGCCGCCTGTCGCCGTTGGAGTCGGGCGTGAAGCGTGCCGGGTCCTCCCCACCCTCGCCGGTGTTGGAGCGTCCGCCGAGACGGTTCATCGCGATCGCAAGCGTCTCGTGCGCCTCGCGCGATATCGAGCCGAGGCTCATGGCTCCGGTACAAAAGCGCCTTACGATCTCCTTGGCCGGCTCGACCTCGGATAGCGGGATCGCGCTCGTGCTGACCTCGCCGGTCCCACCTGGCCTCCCGTCGCGCTCCGGCCCGATCCGCAACAGCCCACGCAAGGTGGCCTTGCGCGCGGCGTCCTCGTTGACGGCAGCCGCGTACTCGCGGTACTTCTGGAAGGCCGGCGAGTTGCGCACCTCGGAGTTCGCGGTCTCATCACCGGCGAGCGCCGCGGCGACATTGCCGTTTGCCGAGCGCACCGCGTGTTGAACAAGCGCGATCGTCTCAGGATTCCACATGTGGTGCTCGCCGTCACGACGCCATGCGTAGACGCCGCCGACCGGGAGCAGATCGTCGTGCCGATAGGAACTCCCCACCCACCCGGCGCGCGCATGGCGCTCCAGTGCCTCGACGGCCAACACGTCCAGGCCGATACCGCCGATACGCGAGGCGGTGCCGGTGAAGTGCCGCTCGATCAGCTCAGGCTCGAGGCCGACGGCCTCGAAGATCTGTGCGCCACGGTAGGACTGGATCGTGGAGATGCCCATCTTGGAGATCGTCTTCAAAAGGCCCTTGCCGATCGCCTTGATCGTGTTTTGCGCGGCCTGCTCGGGCGAGAGCGGAACGGTGGAGCCGTTCTCGGCTCCGACGATGCGCCCCTGCACAACGAGTTCGTCAAGCGTCTCCAGCATCACATAGGGGTTGATCGCTGAGGCGCCGTAGCCGATCAGTGTGGCGAAGTGGTGGACCTCGCGCGGCTCGCCGGACTCGAGCACGATGCCGGCGCGTAGACGCGTGCCCTCGCGCACCAGATGGTGATGGACCGAGGAGACCGCAAGCAACGAGGGGATCGCCGCCCGCGCCGGACCGAGCAGGCGATCGGAGAGGATGATGATGTTGACGCCTTCGGCGATCGCCTCGTGCGCCCGCTCGCAGACGCGCGCGAGCGCACGCGCCATCCCATCGGAGCCCTCGGCGACCTTCCAGGTGATATCCAACGTGCGCGAGGAAAACACGTCGCTTGAGATATGGCGCAAAGTCTCAAGCTCGCGATTGAGCAAGATCGGCTGGTCAAGCTCCAGCTTGTGGGCGTGCTCAGGGGTCTCGTCGAATAGGTTGCGCTCGGTGCCGAGGCTGGTCGAGAGGCTCATCACGATTTCCTCGCGGATCGGGTCGATCGGCGGATTCGTGACCTGCGCGAATAGCTGCTTGAAGTAAGAGAACAGCGGCGGCGCCTGATCAGAGAGCACAGCCAACGACAAATCGTTGCCCATCGATCCGAGCGGCTCCTGAGCATCGCGCGCCATCGGCTCGAGCAGCACGCGCAGATCCTCCTGGGAATAGCCAAAAGCACGCTGGCGGCGACGTAGCGGCTGATCGGAAAGCGTCACCTGCTCGGAGGGCTCGATCTCGGCAAAGCGCACCGCATTGCGCGCATACCACTCACCGTATGGCTTCTGTGTGGCAATCCGGTGCTTGACCTCACCGTCATCGACAACACGGCCATGCTCGAGGTCCACGAGAAACAGCTTGCCCGGTTGTAGTCGGCCAAGGCGTACGACCTGATCGGCGGGCACGTCGAGCAGTCCAGCCTCTGAGCCAAGCACGACATGGCCGTCCTTGGTCAGGACCCAGCGCCCTGGCCGCAGTCCGTTGCGGTCGAGCGTCGCCCCCACCACACGACCGTCGGTGAAAGCGACCGCCGCTGGCCCGTCCCACGGCTCCATCAGGCAGGAATGGAAGGCATAGAAGCCCTTCAGCTCCTCCGAGAGCTCAGCGCGGCCACGGTAGGCCTCGGGAATCATCATCATCACCGCGTGCGGCAACGAGCGCCCGGCAAGCAGCAGCAGCTCAAGCACGTTGTCGAACGTGGCCGAGTCGGAGTTGCCCTGGGTGACGACCGGCAGGATCTTCTCCAGATCCTCGCCAAACAGCTCTGAGGCGAGCTCTGACTCGCGTGCGCGCATCCAGTTGACGTTGCCCATCACCGTGTTGATCTCGCCGTTGTGGCAGATCACACGATAAGGATGGGCAAGCTCCCAGCTGGGGAACGTATTCGTGGAAAAGCGCGAGTGCACCAGCCCCAGTGCGCTCTTGCAGCGCTCATCGCGCAGGTCGGGATAGAACGCACCGAGCTGGTAGCTGATGAGCATGCCCTTGTAGTTGATCGTGCGCGAGGAGCTGGAGGTGACATAGAAGCCCTTACGCTCCTCTGGCGACCATGCGGCAACAGCCTGTTCGCAGATGCGTCGGATCACATACAGCTTGCGCTCGAAGGTGTCCTGGTCCAGGCCGTCCGCGCAGCCGACGAACAGCTGGCGGATCACCGGGCGAGAGGCCGCGGCGGTGGCGCCTGTGTGCTCGGGACAGACGGGCACGTCGCGCCAGCCCAGCACACGCTGGCCCTCCTCGCTCACGGTTCGATCGAGCAGAGCCTCGACCCGGGCGCGTGCGGAGTCATCGGTGGGCAGAAAACACATGAAGACCCCGTAAGCACCGACCGGGGGCAACTCGAAGCCCGCGACAGCGCGCAACAGCTCGTCGGGCATCTGCATCAGGATGCCGGCGCCGTCGCCGGTGAGCGGGTCGGCCCCGGAGGCGCCGCGGTGCTCGAGGTTCTCAAGGGCGGCAAGCGCTCGCGTGACCACCTCGTGCGTGGGAGTGTTGTCCAGACGCGCGACCATGCCGACCCCGCACGCGTCGTGCTCATAGCGGGGGTCGTAGAGTCCAGCGGCCTGGGATGGCAATGTTTGCGAAGTCATGTGAGTGCTGCCTTGAGGCGACGCGGGCCCCTATGGGCTGCGGCACGCTCGCGGACATGGGGGGTCGGCACCTGAGGCGGAGCCTGAAAGGGTAGCATCGAGATCGCCTTTGGTTGGGCATTGGACGTGTGAAATCCGTCCTCGACGGGGATCATTATGGGCGAGACGGCAAGGCAAGCTAAGTACGGCAACCGCCAGGAGAGGCAATGACGCCGGACATGGAGCTCGCGCTTACAGCGCGAGCTGAGAATATCGCTGTAGTTCGTTACGCCCTCGGCAGTCTCGGCGAGGCCTTCGCGGTGCCCGAGCCCAAGCTCTCGGATATCCGCCTAGCGGTCACCGAGGCGTGCGCAAACGTGGTCGTGCACGCCTATCCGGACGACCATCACGGGCCGATGGAGGTCATCGCCAGCAAGGACGAGGACACGCTGACGGTGCTCGTGCGCGATTGGGGACGCGGTATCGGGCCACGCCCGGACAGCCCAGGCCTCGGCCTCGGCCTGTCGTTGATCGCGGCGCTCGCCGACAGTGTGCAGCTGGCCCATGGCGAGCTGGAGCACACCGAGGTGCGGATGACCTTCTCCCTGAGCCAGCCAACAGCAAGCACGGAAACACTGTCGAGCACAGACACCCTGCCGAGCACGAACACTCGTCCGAGCGGTGCCGTATCGGGCGAGGCGAGCCTGCGGGGAACGAGCACCCTGTCAGGAGCAAGCAACCCTCCAGACGCAGGCGGCAACGACGCATGAGCGAGCCGGTTGGCCAGGCCTACCCCTTCGACTCTCTGGACGCTGAGACGCTGGATGGATCGACCGTGACCGAGCCGATCTCAGATGAGCCCCCGCCCGAGGGCAACTTCGTGCGTGTGCGCCTAGCTGATGGGCCGCTCGCCGGACCCGTGCTGTGGCGGGTCGTGTCGATGATGCTCGCGCGTGCCGACTGGCCGCTCGACCGGATCGACGACATGCTGCTCGTATGCGACGCGCTGTCAGCCCATGCCTTCGCACACTCAAGCGACGCCACCGTAACGTTCAGCATCCAAGCGAACGAGCACGACGCCGAGCTGCGCGTACTCGATCTCGTGGACGACGGGGCGAGCGGCCTCGTCAAAGACGCGGTGCTACCGGTCGTGGGCAACGTGCTCGAGCAGATCGCCGAGCGCGTATCCGCGGAGTCCAGCGCCCCTTGCGAGGGCTCACAACTGGTTCTCGCGCTTCGCGCACGCTCGCCCACCAGCCCGTAGGGCTATCCGGATCGGCCTGTAGGGCCCGTCTGAATCGGCTATCGGGAGGTGGTGTCCACGCCCGCGCGCAAACGTGCCAACGCTTGGCGGATCAGGCGCGAGACCTGCATCTGGGAGACGCCTATGCGCTCGCCGATCTCAGCCTGCGTGAGATCGTCGCTGAAGCGAAGCTTCAGCACGATGCGCTCGCGCTCGCCGATCTGCCCCATCAACGGGTCCAACGTGGCCCGTTCCTCGGCTCTGGCGAAGCCATCGTCATCCGAGCCAAGTCCCTCGGCGACCGTCTCGGTCTCCTCGTCGCGGGCGGAGCGTGGCGCATCGAGCGAACCGGCCCTGTAAGCGCCCATCGCCTCAAGCGCTTCGAGCACCTGCTCCTCGGAGGCTTCGACCGCCTGTGCAACCTCGCCCACCGACGGGGAGTGTCGCTGACCAAGCGACAGTCGCGTGACCGTCTGGTCTACGCGCAACGCCAACTCCTGCAAATCGCGCGGCACTCGCACCGACCACGTGCGATCGCGGAAATGGCGCTTGAGCTCGCCGAGGATGGTGGGCACCGCGTAGCTTGAGAACATCACCTCGCGCGAGCAATCGAAGCGATCGACTGCCTTCAGCAGACCGACCGAGGCGACCTGGATGAGATCCTCGATCGGCTCGTCGGTGTGCTGGTAGCGGCGCGCGAGGCGCCGTGCGAGCGGCAAATAGCGCTCGACCAGCAACTCACGAGCGTGCGGATCGCCATCGAGACGCATGCGGGCAAAGAGCTCGAGATCGGCCAGGTTCGGCGGCATCTGGATGACCGTAGCCGCTGACCTCTCGGTTGCCATACAAGTTCCCTCTCGTCGGCCTCGCCCAAATTGCAAGACTTGCGATTCTCGGACTTTTGAGGCTACCCCTTCAACCGCTGGATTCCAATGTGGTGGACCGCTCACTCATGGTGCGGGTTTCCCCCCATGAGCACAATCCACCGCGAGCGGGACACGTCAGACAGATGTCGCGATGGGGCGTCTGCGTGACAGCGAAGCCCCTGGCCCTCATGAGCGTGATCTTCTCCAGCAACAGCTCGCGCAGAGCCTCCCGCTCACGGGCGTCGAAACTGGCCGCGACCCACTCGTTCGGTCGTTCCAAGAACCAGTGAACGATCTGCACATGCGAAGCGCCGTCCTCGATCGCGGCCAGCGCATAGAGCAGCCGCTGGAAGCCATAGTCGCGTTGCACGAGCAGCTCCAAGTCCTCACCCCCAGCAAGACGATCACTCTTGTAGTCCACGATCAGAACGCCGCCATCTGGCTGCTCGACGAGTAGATCGAGCACGCCGGTCACCAGCGGCTCTCCCCCACCGAGCGAGAACGCGAACGGATACTCGCGATGGGCTTGGCGCGCTTCGCCCAGCAGTCGGGCCGGCTCGGAGGCGAGCGCCGCCGCGATCAGAGCCGCAATCTCCTCGCGCTCGCCCGCGCTCAGTACAGCGCCGACTCGCCGCGCCCGCTCAGCGACGTCCTCGGAGGACGGTTGCCTGGGATGCGCGAAGTCGATCAACTCGAGCAGCCCGTGCACGATCGTGCCGCGCCGACGCGCCTGCGTCCCGCCGTCGTCGTCGCCCGTGCGGGCGGCAGCACGATTCTCGGGCAGACGCAGGATTCTTTCGACATAGAAGCGGTAGCCACAGCGCTCCAGCTCGGCAAGCGAGCTGTAGCTCATCGTCGCGTCGGGGTCGCTGAGTGGCAGCAGATGGGATGTGACGGGTTTGCCGACCAGGTCAGGGGAGAGTTCAAGTGGGGGACCATCCGACGCACGCGGGGCGCCATCCGACACACGCGGGGCGCCATCCGACGCACGCGGGCCGCCATCCGACGCCCGTGCGGAGGCATAAGACATCGACCCGAGAGCATCCGGCGTCGTCGGTAAGAGCACCGTCGAGGCATGATCGAGATCGACGTCCGCATGGGAGCTCTCGCCACGCGGAGGCTCGGCCGTAGCCAAGCAGTGAAACATGCAACGCACCTTCAATCCGCCACCCAGATCCACCGTCAGAGCCTCACCAGAAGGCTGTCCAGATGCCGCGAGCGCTGGCGCATCGGGCACGAGCGCCGGCGCCATCCACGCGATCGGCGCGACGCCCGGCCTCATGGTCGGCCAGCGCTCAAACGCCACCGAGCCACTCAACAGCAACCTGTTCTCCGCTCGCGTGCAGGCAACGTAAAGGACACGGTCCTCCTCCTCTTCCTGTGCGAGGCGACGCTCGTCGCGTAGCTGCTCGTAGGCAAGCGCGCTGAGCGACTCAGGGTTTCCCAGCTGTTGCAGACGCAGTCCCAAGCGTCCGCCGGCCTCCGCGAACAAGAGGTCGGGCACGCGCAGATTCGCTTCGCGACCCAGATCGGCCACGCATACGACCGGGAACTCCAGTCCCTTAGCCGCATGAATGCTCATCAGACGCACGGCGTCGGGCTCGCCGCCTGCGCCCCGCTTGTGCCCTTCAGGGTGCAATGGGGGGCCTGCCTCCCGCCATGGGGGGGCACCAACCGGCGCTTCAGCCTCGCGCCCGGCGAGCGCGACTTCGAGGTGAGCGACGTGATCGAGGAAACCGCGCAGGTCACGGCCCTCCTGCGCCTCGAAGCGCCGCGCCATGCCGATGAGCTTGTGCACGTTGGCAAGCCGACGCTCGCCCCAGCCAAGCGAGAGCACGTGGGTGTCGTAGCCGGTGGCGCGGATAACACGGCGCAATAGCTCGGAGACGGGATATAGCCGGGCGCTCATGCGCTCTGCCGCAAACAACTCGCGGAAGGCACAGAGTCGCTCGCCGTCCTCGGTCGCCAGCAGCACCTCAAGCTCCGCGGAGCGCTCGATGATCGCCTGCCACACGCCACGTCCGTGCTCGCGGGCAACGCGTGCGAGCAGCGCAAGACCGTCGCTTGAGAGACCCACGAGCGGCGAGGCGAGCGTCGAGTACAGCGCGAGCTCGTCCAACGGATTTGCCAGAGTCCGCAGCCAAGCGAGCAGATCGCCGACCTGTTGGTGGCTCCAGAAGCCACCGACCCCGGCGAGCGTGCGCAAGCCGTGCCGGCGCAAGGCGCTCTCGTACACCGGCAGGTCGCCCAACGCGCGCAACAGCACAACGACGTCCCCCGCTCGCGCCTCGCCGCTTGCGATCAACTGTGCGATGCGCCGCGCAAGCAGAGCTGCTTCGGCCTGGCGCCACAAAGTGGCCTGAGGCAGGCCCATGAGCTGCTCGTCACCCGGAAGCTGCTCCCAGCCACGCTTATCGCAGAGCAGCAGCTCCACGATCGGCTCGTTTGCGGACTCGGACCCTTCACCCGGAGAGCGCATCGGAGTCAGTGCTGTGAAGTGCTCCCCGATCCGCTCGGAGAAGATCCGCTTTACGGCCGTGAGAATCGGGGGCAGGCTGCGAAAGTTGCTTGTCAGCTCGAGGCTTGAGGCATCACGCGCCAGCCTTTCGCGGCGCTCGCGAAAGAGGCCGACGTCGGCATGACGAAAGCCGTAGATCGACTGCAGCTCATCGCCGACGGTGAAGAGATTGTCGCGATCGAGTGCCGCCAGCACCTGGAGTTGGCGCGGATTTGAGTCCTGGAACTCGTCCACCATCAACAGCTGGAAGCGCTCGGCCCAGGATTCGCGCACGTCCGCGTGCGCTTGCAGCAGCGCGCGCGCGTTCAGCTCGAGATCGTCGAAGTCAAGTGCCCCACGCGCGTGCTTGCGCTCGGCATAGCTTGCCCCAAAGCGCTCCAGCAACTCGCCTATCAGCTCGCAAGCAACCAGCGCATCTGCATCGGCGTCCGAGAGATTCAGGCTCCTCTGGCGCGGCTCTGAAGGCAGGCGCGGCTGCGCCTGCCCCTGGCTGCGCAGCTGGGCATAGGCACCCAACACCATCACGCGCAGCGGATCGGCGCCGTAGGCCGCCGCTAGGTCGACTGCCTGCTGGCGTTCACCGGCCAAGAAATCACCCAGTGCATCGCTGAAGGCAAGTATGCGCAGCCGTGTGGCGATCCCCTCCTCGAGGATCTCAAAGCCCGGTTCGACCCCTGCCTGCAAGGGATGAATGCGCAGCAGCCGCGCACAGAAGCTGTGGAAGGTGCACACATTCGCGGCCTCGGTCTCACGTGCGGCCTCACGCTCACCCAACTCCAACATGCGCGCGCGCACCCGCTGGCGCAACTCGCCCGCGGCGCGCTCCGTGAAAGTGATCGCAAGAATCCGCCCAGGAGCGACGCCGTCCTCGCGCACCGCGCGCACGAAGCGCTCGACGAGCACCGAAGTCTTACCGCTGCCCGCGCCCGGCGGCGAGCAGCAGCGAACCCTGCGCGACTTGCGACCGCACGCTCCTGCTCCTCGGTGAGCCGCCGTCCGGGGCATCCTCGCGCGCGGCAGGTTCCGGCTCGTAGTCGAGCGCCAGCTGCTGTTGAATGGGACAGCTCGCTCATCAGGACTCATCGTTTCCTGGAGCGTTGCCGCGATGACAGCCGTCATCGCTCGCAACGGCAGATCGTCGGATATGCACAGCCGCCGTTGTAGGCGCATGTGTCGGGCCGTGGCTCAAGCGCTCCCGAGCGCGCCTCGCCGGCGGCACGCAAGGCGGCGGCCATGCACTGGTCGATCAGCTCACGCATCTGCGCGTGCTCCAGGCGATCGGTGCGCACGCATTCGAGCTCCATGACGCTGTCGCCGTCGAGCACACCGCGCGCGCGGATGTCCCTGCCGGCCAGCGGCTGATAGAAGCCGCCCACTGCCGTGCGATCGAGCAGCGCCTCCACTGCGCGCATGTACAGCGCCAGCTGAAAGGCGCCGTCGCCGAGCCACTTGGCAGCCGGTGGAGCACTGCGGCCCTTGTAGTCGTAGACCACTGCCTCCCCCGCCGAGCCGAGATCGACGCGGTCGATGCGCCCGCGCAACAGAACTCCATCACCTAGCTGGAGCGGCGGCAGTGTCTGCACCCCGTCCTCTTCAGCATGATCCTCGCGCACCTCGGTCTCGAAACCGAACTCCAACTCCAGGTAGGTCGGCTCCAGCGGACTGGCCTGCTCGGCCGCGCACTCCAGGTAGCGCTCCAGGTCCACCTGCAGGCGCCGACGGGCTCCAGGCAGACGCTCGGGCGCGACCGACAACGGGTAGCTGGGTTCCAGCTCGAGCAGGGCCTCTGCCAACAGGCGCTTGGCAAGGCCCACGCTCGCGGAAGTCAATCGCGCCGAGCCGCTGCGCTCGCGCAGACGCTCCAGCGTGTCCTTCAGCGCGGCGTGGGCCAACCCACCGCGCTTGAGCGGCTCTGGGTCAGGCTCGATGTCGTTCGCACGCAGCAGGCGCTCCACGAACCACTTCACGGGACAGCCCGTCCAGCTCTCGAGCGATGAGGCGGACCACAGCACATGCTCACGCATCTCCCCCAACATGCGCTCATCCTGTAGCGGAGCGATCGGGCTGGCGGACACGGTCGCAGAGGCGGCTGCCGCAGAGATCGCGGCCGCACGCCTCGCCATCGCCCCGGCCGGCCTGCCAGGCCCTGGCCAGTCGGCGGCCCCCGCCGCTCGGCGCACGATGCGCTCGTTCAACGTCGCGCAGAACAGGTCGCATATGTCGTCGACGAACAGCGAGCGAGCGAGCGGTGTGCCCTGCTCGTCGGCGATATGCCAGCTGAGCGTGAGACGCTGAAGCGGACGCGAGACCAACGCATAGAGCAGGTAACGCTCGGCCGCCAGCGTGTCAGGCTCGCCACGCAACACCAGTCCGGACCCCTGGGCCAGCTCGCGACGCTGATGCTCTTGGAGTAGGGGATGAGGCGTGGCTGTCGTGGGAAAGATGCCCTCCTGCAACCCACAGGCGAACACCATTCTTACGCGGCGTGCCCTTAGTGACAGAGGGTCGAGGACCGCGACCCGCCCCGGCTCCAGGTGCTCGCCGGCCGTCAACTCGAGCCGCTCCAGTAGCTCGATCAGCTCGCTGCGGCTTGGCGCCAGCTCGGGCGCCGCGCGAGCCAGCTCGCGCAACTCCTCGAGCGCGCGGCGTGCGCCCACAAGCGCGCGAGCCTCCTCGAGCTCGTCCTCCTCGAGCACCGCCGCCGTGTTGGCACGGGGAGCGCGGAACAGGCGCTGGAGCTCATTGGCAAGCGCGTCGAGCAAGGCCAGGGTGCCGGTGGCGGCCGCTTCGCGCACGCGGTCGATGCGCTCGAGCGGCCAGTTCTCGGCCTCCCACAAAGCCCGGGCGCGGGCACTGTCGAGCACACCCTGCCGGCGTGCGCTCAGCTCGAAGCGATCGAGCAACTCCGGGCGCTCGAGCACGCCGGGAGCTCCCAGCCAAGTCAGCAGATCGCCCAGCTCGCCGACTTCGGTGGTGCAGCGCAGCATTCCCAGCAGGCCGCGACCGAGCGCGGTGTCGGCGAACATCGTGCGCCGGCGCTGCGCGTAGGGGATCTCGAAGTCCTCAAGCACTTCTCCGATAAGACCGGCGATCGACTCGGGAGAGCGGTGCACAATCGCGATCTCCTCTGCCCGCACACCGTCATCGAGCAGCGCCTTGACCTCGCCTGCTATCAGCTCCAGCTCTGCCCTTGGGTTTCCGCCCTCGAGCAGCCTTACCGCCTCTCCGGGCTCGACCTGTTGCGGATCGTCGCTGAGCAGCGAGCGCTCCAAATGATGCAATGCCTCGCGCGAGGGAGGCGCATAGTGCTCAGCACGGGCGCGCAACTCGGTATGAGAGTTGGCGAGCGGCGCGAGCCGCTGAAAAGTGGAGGCACGCCCGAGGAAGGCCACGCGCCCCGGCTCATACGCCAGCGAGACCATCACGGGAGCGCCAACCACGCCGCCGAGCGTCAGGATCGTGTCGACCTGCAACTCGGTGAAGTCGTCAAAACCGTAGAGCAACACTGGAACCGCCCCCCAAGATGTGGGCTTGCGACGCAGCTGGTCCAATGCCCTCGTCGCGCGCAGCTCTCGATCGGATCGGCGCATCCGCGCGAGCGTCTGCTGATAGCGCTCGAACACCGTGCAGAGACGTTCCAGCGGCGCTTGCTCGCCGGGCTCCTGCCCCTTGGAGCTCAACATGCGCAGCGCACCACCTAGCCTGGCTGGAGTCACACGTTGGGCCTGAAGGTCGGCAATCAACATCGCCAACTCTCTGGCCATGCCCGGGCGGGCGTTTGCCAGGCGCGCCAACAGATGCTCGCGCGCCAGTGGCCCGAGCGGCGCACGGGTGTCGCCGACCCTGGCCAGCACCTCGGCCAGGAGTCCCTCGAAACGCTCGACCCGTGCGCCCAGTGCCAGTCCTCCCTCGGCCAGCTCGCGCCGGTAGCGGGCCTGGTCGGCCTCGGTCGGCACCACCAGCAGCGGCTCCTGCCCGCGCGCCACATGTCCACGAACTGCTTCCAGGAGGACGTGCGCCTTACCGGCGTTAGCTGGTCCGGTTACGAGCTCAATCGGCATGCTGCCATCCTGGCGTACCGGCCCGACGAGTCAGGTCCAGTCGTGGACCGACGGGTCAGATCCGGTCGGAGCCGGCTGAACGACTCGTCTTTCTCTGACCGATTCAGCGGGATCGCGCTTCCACCTGGTCGAACCAAAGATAAGGCGGTCCCACAAAAGGGGGTATGAAACGTGCAACCCCATTTTTGAATGACCTTCCCGCTACCCAATCGGCCTGCCCTGGTGCAATCCGTAAACGCTACGCCGCGCTCGCGGCTACCGCATCCTCCTGGCCCGCATCCTGCCGGCCCTCGGCAACTTGGGGCTCAGCCTCGGCCTCGGGCGGCTTGGCGCCCTCACGGGCCCACTCCTCATCGAACTCGACGCGCCACTTGCCTTCCTCGTTCTGGCTAAGGGCCAGACGAGCGCGGAAGTTGCGCCCGCTGCGCGCCTTGAAGCCCGTCACGGCCTTGGCCGTGTAGCCGCTATGGATCAGCTCCTTGGCGATCGCGACAGGCAGCTGCTTGCCGGACTTACCCTTCCAGATCACAAAGCCACAGCCTGGATCGTCGCGTGCCCAACAGGAGTAGCCCTTGCGGTTCTCTTTGATGTCATGTCCGCAGATCGGGCACGGACCAAGGTTGGCCCGTGGAATGCGCACGTCCTTCAATTTCTCGTCAAGCTCTTTTACGGTTAGCTCCGCAAAGCCGGCAATATCGCCCATGAACTTCTCGCGCGAGTCTTCGCCGCGCTCGATCTTGTCAAGGCGGTGCTCCCACTGGCCGGTCATGTCGGGAGAGGTGAGCGCGTGCTCGCCGAGCAGCCTGATCACGTTCAGGCCCTTCTCGGTGGCCACCAGCGCGCGCGCGTCGCGTTCGATGTAGCCCACCTGGATCAGCCGCTCGATGATCGCCGCGCGCGTCGCCGGCGTACCAATCCCTGACTCCTTCATCGCCTCGCGCAGCTCGTCGTCCTCGACAAGCTTGCCGGCGGTCTCCATCGCACCCAGCAACGACGCGTCGCTGTAGCGTCGTGGCGGCTTGGTTTCCTTGCGCTCGCTTGCGATCTCGAGCGTCTGCACGACCTCGCCGTCGTTCAGCTTGGGCAGCTGCTGGTCGGCGCCCTCATCTTCCTCGGCAGCAGACTTCGCCTCGGAGGGCACCTCGCCGTAGACCCCGCGCCAACCGGGAACGAGCAACAGCTTTCCGCGCGTCCTGAAGACGTGCCCTGCGCCCTCCTTCTCCCCGCTCTGCGCTGCCGCGGGCACAACCGTTGTCTCCACGCGCGTGTTCTCGAACACCGCCTCAGGGTGGAACACAGCGAGGAAGCGCCTTACGACCATGTCGTAGACGCGCTTGTCGTCGTCGCCCATGCGATCGACGCCATGCTCGGCCCTCGTCGGGATGATCGCGTGGTGGTCTGTGACCTTCTCGTCGTTGACCACGCGCGCGAGCGGCAACACATCCAAAGCCGTTACGTAGGCGGCGGCCTTGGCGTACTCCTTCTGCCCACCCACGAGCTCGGCTGTCGGCTTTATCTCCTCGACCATGTCGGTCGTCAGATAGCGCGAGTTGGTTCGCGGATAAGTAAGTGCCTTGTGCTCCTCGTAGAGGCGCTGCGCGGCGGCAAGCGTGCGCCGCGCTGAGAAGCCGTAGCGCGTGTTGGCCTCGCGTTGAAGGGTGGTGAGGTCGTACAGCATCGGAGCGCGCTCGCGCTGTTCCTTCTTGTCAAGCTTGGTGATCGTGCCTTGCCTGCCCTGACAGGCAGCGACGATCGCAAGCGCCTCCTCCTCGGTGGCCAGGCGCGGCTTCGCCCCGGCGTGAAAGCGTCCTCCGTAGACACGCGAAACTTCAGCTCCACCCCGGCTGGATCCGTCGTCAGCGCTTCCGTCGCCCCCCCCAAAATCGCCCCCCTCATCTCCGCTGGCAGTATTCCCGGCGTCGAAGCGTGCGTCCACCAGCCAATAAGGCTCGGGCACAAACGCCTTGATCTCCTCCTCGCGACGCGCGACGATCGCAAGCGTCGGCGTCTGCACGCGCCCAAGCGAAACCGCCCCGTCGAAGGACGATTTGAGGCGGATCGTGGCGGCGCGGGTAGCGTTCATGCCGACGATCCAGTCGGCCTCCGAGCGTGAGCGCGCGGCCTGCTCG
Source organism: uncultured Solirubrobacterales bacterium (assembly GCA_963757995.1). GTDB lineage: Bacteria > Actinomycetota > Thermoleophilia > Solirubrobacterales > Solirubrobacteraceae > Palsa-744. The sequence goes on along the minus strand of CAVWTS010000017.1, from coordinate 199,707 downwards.
AGCAGCGCATAGTCCTCGGACGGACGCAATGATTCAAACGCGCTCTTCATCGCGGCCGTCGTCATCGAGTTCAACCACAGGCGCTGCACCGGCTTCTTGGATTTGGCCTTCTCGTAGAGGTAGGCGAAGATCAGCTCGCCCTCGCGCCCGGCGTCGCAGGCGTTGACGACCTGCTCGACATCCTCGCGCCCGAGCTGGGAGGTGACCACCGACATCTGCTTGCGCGAGCGCTCGTCGCGCACGACCAACTTGAACTTGGAGGGCACGATCGGCAGGTCCGGCATGCGCCAGCGCTTGTACTTGGCGTCGTATTCGTCAGGATCGGCAAGCTGCACAAGATGGCCCACCGCCCACGTAATCACGTAGTCGGGCCCATCGAGATAGCCCTCCTGCTTGGCGAACGGACCAGGCAGCACCCGCGCCAAGTCGCGCCCCACCGAAGGCTTCTCCGCAATCACAAGCGTCTTTGACATGGCGCCCAGCGTAGCGGGTGGGTTGATTGGGATCCCGCCCACCACCTCAGCCGCTATACGAGCGAGCACTTATCGCGCTCCACCCGCCGCTGGCATAGATGGTCGCCTAACCCCCAATCGGCGCGCGCGGATTGGATCCCCAGAAGACCTGCGTGCCCAGCATCCCGATCAGCGTCACCAGCACGATGTTGAGCACCATCGACTTCGCGGTTGCCGTGCCGACGCCCACAGGCCCACCGGAGGCGTTGTAGCCGTAGTAACAGGACACGAGCACGATCACCGTGGCCATCGACATCGCCTTGACCATGCTGTAGAGGTAGTCGGTGGGGTTCTGGTACTGCCAGAAAATCAGCAGGTAACCGCCCGAGGACACTGAGGCAACCTGATGGACGATGGCGATGTAGGAGGCAAGGAACGCCACGCCAACGCCGGTGGCGTAGACAAAAGGCAGCACCATCCAAGCGGCGAGCAGACGGGTGGCACACAGATAGGAAACGGAGTCGATGCCCATCACTTCGAGCGCGTCTATCTCGTCGTTAATACGCATCGCGCCGAGCTCCGCCACGATGCCGGTGCCGATCTTCGCGGCCATCATGTAGCCGAATGCGTAGGGAATGGCCTCGCGCAAGTCGCACCATCCCGCATAGGCGCCTGCATAGGAGGGCGCGCCTTGGGACTGCGTGAAATAGGCGCCCTCGATGCCACACGCGCCCAGCCCAATGATGAAGACAAGCGTCCAGATGACGACTGTCGAGGTGATGATCAAGATCCCCGACTGGCGCACCGCCTCGCCGAAGAAGCGCAGCACACGCAAGCCCAACACGTCGCGCAGGATGCGTCCACCGAACTGACCCATTTCACCGGTGGAGGCAAGCCCGTCGCGCAGGGCGGAGCTCGGTGTGCTCACCTGATCACCAGGATGTTGGGATGCGTGGCAAGCAACATCTGCGTAAAGGCATAGTTGAACGCTCCGAACACCAGGAACGACACGACGATTGCCTGGTTGACCGCGCGTCCGACGCCCTCTGCCCCTCCGGAGGCTGTCATGCCCTTGTAACAGCAGACGATCGCGATGATCGCCCCGAATATCGCCGTCTTCAGGGTCGAGCCCCATAGATCGGTGGTCGAGGTGTTGGCGAAGAAGGTCACCCAGAAAGGCCCGAGCGGCTGATGGTTTACGAGAGCGGCGAGCAGCCCCCCGAACAGGCCAAACAGGACCGCGTAGATGTTGAACAGGCCCGTGGCCAGCATCAGCGCAAGGAAGCGGGGGACAACGAGGTTCTTGACCGGGTCGACGCCAAGTACTTGCAGCGCATCCAGCTCCTCACGGATCTTGCGCGCGCCCAGATCGGCGGTGATCGCGGTCCCGGCCGCACCCGCCAGCACTATCCCCGTGATGATCGGCCCGATTTCCCTAACAACCGCAAGTACAAAGAAGCCTCCGAGGCGATCGAGTCCGCCAAAAAGACTTAGGAAGTTGGCAGCCTGCAATCCGGGCGCCCCGTAGGAGAGAGCAAAGGTTGACACAAGCAGCGGGAGCCAGCACACGCGCAGCACGAACAGGAACTGCCAGACGAACTCACCGCCGTAGGGAAAGGGCGGGCGCAGCGCCGATGAGATCGTCCTGCCGGTGAGGATCATCATGTCGCCCGTTTCCTCAAACAGTTTGCGAGTCGGGAGCAGTGCGCGCCCCAACAGATCCGCGACCGTCCGACGCTCACGACCCTCGCCAACAACGCTCTCCCCAGGCTCCAACCCTTCCATAGGACTAGTGTACTAGTTCACTAGCACAATATGTTTCTCGCCCGCGAGCGTCTAAAGTTGAGGGCATGGCAAGACGTGACCATCCAGACCCGCACGCGTCAGAAGCGTCAACTGAAATGCCTGGATCGGAGCTGCCGGCTCAAGGACAAGCGCCGGCGGTTCAGCTCGAGCTCGAAGACCTGACGATCGACCGTGCCGGGGAGATCCCGATCGGCGTCCAGCTCGCTTGGGCATTGCGTGCACGGATCGGCGACGGACGGCTCGCGCCGGGTCAGCGCCTGCCCGGGCTGCGCGAACTTGCCGAGATGCTCGGGATCAACGCCAACACCGCGCGCACCGTCTACCAGCGCCTGGAGCAGGAGGGCCTGATCGACAGTCGCCAGGGCACCGGCACATTCGTGGCGAGCGTCGCTCAAGAGCCTTCCGCCGTCGGCCAGATAGCCGCGGACGCAGCACGCCGGGCGCGCCAGACCGGCGTCGACCCACGCGAGGTGGCCGCCGCCCTGTACGTCACCGCCGAGCCGGCCTCAAGCGCCGCACACCCTGATGGGCACACACTGGCGGGCGCACCAATGCGGGCACACCCCGGCGGGCATACCCTGGCGGGCACAGGCAGACAGGTAGGCAAGCAAGCCGGCGAGCGTCGCCGCGAGCTGCGCGCTCAGATCGCGGCGCTTGAGCAGACTCTTTCAGAGACCCAGTCCAGCCATCCCGGCTTGATTCCCGCGCCCAGCAAACCGTTCAGACAAGCCGGCCCACGCTTGTTGAGTGTCGAGGAGCTCGAGCACGTGCGCATCGAGCTCGTGCGCCGCATCGCCGCCGCCGAGCCATTGCTCAAGGCACCCGCAGACAAGCGGAGGGCCACCGTAGCCGAGCAGCGGAGGGCTAGCGACGTCGAGGATTCGCAAGCTGTGGCCCCGAAGTCCGCAAAAGAGAAACGGGCACCACGCGCACACCCGCGGACTCGCCCGTCAACCGCCTGACAGAGCACACCTGGACTGAGCACACCTATCCGATAAGACCTCATCCGCGCCCGGGGTCCAACTCAGCCTGAAGTGCATTCACCCGTCCCCACCATGTGGTCGGCCCCAGCGAGTACCTGAGCGACGGTGGCGTTGGCCACGCCATAGCCACCGGCAGGCCCACCCCCAGTAGTGCTGGCGAATACGGTGGTCAACACGCGTCCTTCGCGATTGACCAGCGGACCGCCCGAGTTGCCCGGACGCACCAGGCCTCGCAGCGGCGTCAGCAGGCGCGAGACCGGGCCGCGACCGTAAGCGTCGTCAGTGATTATCTTCTGGGTCATGCCGATGCGCCCCGGTTGGGGGTCAAACGGGCCATCCTCCGGATAGCCCAAGATCGCGCCCGCGCTGCCCGGCGCCGGATTGGGGACGAACGTGAGCGAGGGCAGATCGAGACCCGGAACGCGCAGGATCGCGATGTCGTCGGTTGGGTCGAAGGCGATCGCATAGGCCGAGAGCTCCGGTTCCTCTCCCCCGACCTCGACAGTCGTGTCGTGCTCGCCCGCGACGACGTGCGCGTTGGTGACCACCACACCGGACTGCGCTACCCAACCCGAGCCCTCGATCGCCAAGCCGCAAGCGGTGCCGAGCACGCGTACGACGCTGCGCGCCGCGATACGTACCCCCCGCTCCCGCTCGATCGCGCGCGACGGCGGCGCGGCCTCTGGCACCGGCCCGGCAATCGACGGCAGCGGATCGAGGCTTGCGAGCACATTCAAGATTGGCCCGCTGGGTGGCAGGAGCTGGTCGAGCTCGCGCAAGATCTCCGAGCGTTGGATGTCCGCGCGTAGCTGAGTAGTGCCGGCCGTCTGTATGACGACCGCAGCGAGAATCCACGCGATCGCCAAGCCGAGCGCCGCGCTGAGCAGGGCGCCGAGCACGCCATCGAGCATGCCCAGTCCGGGCAGCACGAGCGTGCGACGCAACCTGAAGCCCACACCCTCGAAGCCGGTCGCCAAGATCGCTCCGGCGAGCAGGGCTCCGACCAGGCCGAATGCCGGCGCATACGGCGAGGCAGAACCCCGAGAGAGCAGTAGAGGACCCAGCCGTGTTCCGATGAATGAACCAAGGGCGAAGCCGCCGAAGGAGAGCGCAGCGACGATGAACCCCCGTCGAAACCCGAACAGCGCAAGCAGGACAGCAAACCCCACGATGATCCAGTCGAGCCGCGTCATGCTCATGTTCTACCGTCCCGAGCTGTGAACACCTCCAATGACCGCCGGCGACGAGCGCGACGAGCGGTGCCGGTGATCGCTCTCGCCGCGGTCGCCTTCCTCGTAGGCGCGGTCGTCGGCTCCGGTCATGGTGGCTCACCCCAGCTGGGACTTGCCGAGCGGTTTGCCCACGCTTGGACGCACGACAACTACGCATCGATGTATGAAGACATCGATGCGACATCGCAGCGACGGATGTCGGCGAGCACCTTCGCCGACGCCTACCAGGCGGCCGCGCGCACGGCGACCGAGACCGGCTTGACCGTCATGGGTAGTGCTCATCAGGATGCGCATGGGATCATCTCGGTGCCGATGCGCCTCAGCACACGAATCTGGGGGACGCTCAAAGAGAGTCTGCTCATGAATGTGCAAGACGAGCCCGGCGGTGAGCGCGTGATCTGGTCGCACTCGCTCGTCTTCCCTGGCCTGCTGCGAGGCGAGTCGCTGAGCAGGCGTATGACGCTGGCGCCCCGCGCGACGCTGCTCGCGCACGACGGGTCGGTACTGGCCGACGGCCCGGCAACCGCGGCGGGCACCCGCAACTCGCCGCTGGGCGCCGCAGCAGCGGGCGTCGTCGGAGAGGTCGGGCCCGTGCCAAGCGCTCGCGTGAGCGAACTGGAAGCTCGAGGTCTGCCGGCTGAGGCGATCGTCGGTACCAGCGGGCTGGAGTTGGCGCTCGACAATCAACTACGCGGGACACCCGGTGGACAGCTGCTCGCGGGCGAACGGGTGCTCGCAAGCGTTTCACCGAAGCCAAGCCCGGCTGTGCACACCACGATCTCTCCGACCCTGCAGCGCGTCGCCGCCGAAGCGCTCGGCGGACAGCTTGGCGGGGTCGTGGCAATGGATCCCTCAAGCGGGGAGATACTGGCGGTCGCGGGCCTCGGCATCGACGATCTGCAGCCACCCGGCTCGACATTCAAGATGGTGACTGTTACCGCCGCCCTTGAAGCCAATGTGGCAAGCCTAAAGAGCGTGTTCCCCTACGCAACGTCGGCCACGCTCGACGGGGTCAAGCTCGGAAACGCGGGCGGCGAGGACTGTGGGGGCAGTTTGGCGCTTGCCTTCGCGGTGTCGTGCAACTCGGTGTTCGCCCCCTTGGGTGTCAAGGTTGGCGCCAACCGCCTTGTGGCGACGGCAGAAAGTTTCGGCTTCAACCATTCGCCCGGGCTTCCCGGTGCGGTCGAAAGCACGCTGCCGCCGGCAAGTCAGATCCAGGGCGAACTGGACCTTGGATCGACGTCGATCGGACAGGGCCAGGTACAGGCCTCGGCGCTTGAGATGGCGAGGATCGCGGCGACCGTCGGGGACGGCGGCAGACGCCCCACGCCCACATTCGAAGCGCTGCCTTCCACACCCGTGCGTGTAATGAGCGCCGCCACGGCCCGCACCGTGCGAAGACTGATGATCGGAGTGGTGCGCGAAGGTACGGGCACCGCGGCCGCCATCCCCGGTGTGATCGTGGCCGGCAAGACCGGCACCGCCGAACTGGGCGTACCAGCCTGCCCAGGGAAAAGCGAACACGGATCTGAAGGCAGCGAATCCCAGACAGGTGGAGAAAACGAAAAGGAGGCAAACGAAGACTGCTCTACAGGAAGCGATGATCCACAGAACACCGACGCCTGGTTTGCAGCGTTCGCCCCAGCCATACACCCGAGGATCGCCGTCGGGGTGTTGCTCGTGAAAGACGGCGCCGGCGGGGAAACCGCCGCCCCGCTAGCCAAACAGGTGCTCGAAGCCGGCTTGCGCTGAGGAAGCCAACTCTCGCTGAGGAAACCGTTCGCTCGCGCTGAGGCCGGTGCGCTCAGGACGTTGGCCTAGAGCAGGACTCAGCGTGACCGACGACGCGGCCTAAACGTCGAGCTCGGCGGAGGCCGTCTCCGCCGGATTGAACGGATCCACGAACTTGATCTCGATCGGACGGTTGTCGAGCGAGACGATCTTGATCTTGAACAGCACCAGGGCACCCTGCGTGGGCCCATTGGCAGCAGTCGTGTCGAGCGCCGGGATGCGGCCCTTGGGAGGGACAAGCCCGCCCGCGGTAGGCGAATTCGTTGGTCAGGGCAGGGGCGATCGGCGTGTATACGTTTTCCTGGGTATCGCTGATCGAGATGTTCGTGGTGGCTACATGAGGGGCCGAGCTTTCGTTGTAGACCTGTAGGAAGACCGCGAACCACTCTTCGCCCGGGCCCAGCTTTCGCTGGGCGGGGGGAAGGCCGCTCAAGTAAGTGGAGTCTTCCGTGTCGTACGGGTTGAGCTCGCGCGAGAGCTGAACCTCGTAGGTCAGCGGGCCAACGTTCAGGTAAGGAGCGTTCTGGCCGGACTCGCCGGCGTAGGTGCCAGTCGTCACGCGCGTATGAGAGTTGTCCGAACAGGCGCTGAGCGCCAGCACCGAGACCAGCAGAACCGCCAGCGGCGCGAGCTTGCGGAGCGAGCGGGCAGCCATCGACGAGGGCCGGCCGGCGAGGGCGCACAGGCGCACTCGGAGGGGGCTGTTAGCTGGGCTGGGAGTCATTCGAGCGGGCAGTTTATCCGCCGGCGACGGTGATGCGCTCTCCGCGGCTCTCGCCCCGCTCGAGGATCGCCCGCAGACGGCGCATGGCCTTCTCGTTCTTGCGCTTCAGCCATGCACGGCCGCCAAGCGCCTCCATGATCCGGTCGGACAGCACGTGGGTCTCGGTCTCCAGCGTGAACTGCACGCGCGTGGCTCCCCCGGCGGCGGGAGCGAGCTCGTAGACGCCGAGCGTGCGCACCCGATTGGTCTTTCCGGTGCGACCCACCTCGACGATGCGGTGGGGACGCGAGATCTCGGTGAACGTCGAGTCGGCCCAGCTGAAACGGTTGCCGGGAGCCTTTACGCGAAAACGGGCGCCTGCGCCACGACCGACCGAGTCCTCGCGCGTGAGGTGCCAGTCGACCAGATAGTGGTCGGTGAACTCGGGATGGTTGGCGATGTCCTGCAGGTAGTCGAACACCTGCTCGCGCGAGGCGCTGATCACGATCGATACGGTCAGAGGGTCCACGGCGCGGCAGTCTAATGACTGGCGGGGCGGTTTCGCGCCCAGCACGCCTCAGGCAGCGCGAGCGGTCAGCCGCACCGTATGGCCGAGCTCGCTATGGCGGACGATCTCGCTCTGAAGCGGCGCCCCAGCGGCGCAGCTGGCGGCACAGCTCGCAGACAATGCCACGGGCCTGCTCGTACACGTATATGCGCTCGCCCACGAGCGGCGTTCGGTCGCAGTCCACACAGCGATGGCGGTCGGCAGTCAGCGAGCCGACGCCGCGGCGCAGGAGGAAGCGCTCGAGCTGCTCTACATCGACATGGGGCGTAGGCCATGCGCGCTACTTTCGCCAGGACCAGGCTGGGTCCTGCACTCTTCATTGATCTTTCGACGCGATTCGTTTGACTGCCGAATCGTGGGGGTATGCTGGGATCAGCGACAAAGTGCAGGCGACGATCGAGCACCCCCGTTTACTTGCTCCTTACAAGCTCACTTGACAGCTTCGTTATGATTCCCGCCGGATTCCACCCTGCAGAAAGTTCCCAACCGTCCGGGAACGAGAGGAAGGGGTAGCGCAATATGGAGTCGCATATTTCGGGCACGATGGCTGGCACCGGATCGTTCCGCTGCCAGAGATGCGGATACGTATTGACTCTCACGTCGCTGGACGCGCTGCGCGACTGCCCGGACTGTGGCGGGCATGACTTCGTCAGGGCTTCGCTGTTCAACGCGGCTGTCGCTCCCGTTGAGAGCCAGGCGCGAGTCTCACGCCTACGAGCCCCAGGAGTGGATCGTTCGCGCGCGCGAAGAGCTGATCGAGCCGGGCGAGTACCTGCTGTATGACGACGGCGAGGAGTCAAGGACAGTCGCGCTCACGCGCGAGTGGACACGCATCGGGCGCAGTCTCGCCGCCGATGTGCGCTTCGACGATCCGACCGTCTCCCGACGCCACGCGCTCGTCGTGCGCCAGGCCGACGGCGTGAGAGTGCTCGACGACCGCAGCCTCAATGGTGTTTTCGTCAACGGCGAGCGCGTCGAGTGGCGACCCTTGAACGACGGCGACGAGATTCTTGTCGGCCGCTATCGGCTCACCTTCGTGAGCGTGCCGGGCGAACGCACGCAGCGCCCACCGTTGTTGGCGCGGGCCTGAGGAGCCCTGAGCGCTCGCGCGAGCGCATTCCACGTACTATCGGCCGCCATGGCCCAGACGATCGCTGTGCTCTCACAGAAGGGCGGCACCGGCAAGACGACGACCGTGCGCACCCTCACCGACGTGTTGCGCCGCATCGGCGTGAAGACTCTGGCGGTCGATCTCGACCCACAGGGCAACTTGTCGGACTACTTCGACCTGCCTCCCGATAGCGACCCCACGGTTGCCGACGTGCTTGCCGGTACCTGCTCGGCCGCTGACGCGATTCACGAGGACGTGATCCCCGGCCAGCTTGAACCTGGCCGAGGCGGAGCTGATGCTCGGCGGCAGGATCGGCCGTGAGATGACCTTGAGACGGGCGCTTGCCAAGCTGCCTGAGGACTACGAAGTGGTGCTCATCGACTGTCCCCCCTCGCTGGGGCTGCTGACCGTGAACGCGCTCGTGGCGGCCGACTACGCACTGGTGACAGCCGAGGCCCAGTACTTCGCGCTGCAGGGTGTCGAGCAGGCGATGGAGGTGATCGAGATCGCGCGCGACAGCCTCAACGACGAGCTTTCGCTGCTTGGTGTGTTGCTGAACCTGGCCGATATGCGCACGGTGCACTCGCGCGAGGCGAAGGCGTCGCTGCAGGAGCGCTTCGGCGAGAAGGTCTTCGAGACGGCGGTACGCGGCTCGATCGCCTACGCGGAGTCGGCCGAGCGAGCCACGTCGATCCTCGACCACCGCCCCGATCTCGGCGCCGACTACCTTGCGGTCGCCGACGAAATGCTTGAGCGCCTGCCGGGCATGGCAGAGCGCCCGCGAGCGCCTGGCAGAACTTCGCTGAGACATGGGCAACCCGCACAGCGCGCACGCGAGCTGAGGCGCTAGCGGCTCAGCCCAGCGCTCGATTCGATACGGCGCTGCTCGGTGGCGGCGACCATCTCGAACTCAGGGATGCACGAGCCATGGGTGAGCTTGCGTGGAGCCAGCATGCGCGCGAAGCGTCCGCCGGCCAGCACCGCCGCGCAGGTTCTGGCCTGAACGGAGCTGTAGCGCAGGCCGTAGAGCTCGCGTACGCGCGGTGGCAGTGAGCCGAGCATCACCAGATCGTGCATGCGCTTGGCCAGCTGGCGATTCGAGGGCATCGGGATCTCGAAAGCGGAGGCATAGCCCATGTAACGGGCCTCCTCGGTCAGATACAGGTCTGGGCCGGCCAGCTGGCGCTCGAACCACTCGCGAAACTCGCGGTGGGTGGACGGGGCCGAATGACGCGGCATCTTGAACAGCTCGGCGAAGCGCAGGTAGTCCTGCCACAGCGCTTCGCGTTGCTCCTCGGTCAGCGGACGCACGAGCCTGTCGTAGAACCATTCGGCGGAGTCGGCGATGACGGCGACCGTCCACAGCATCAGCTCCGGGTCGAAGGCCGAGTAGGGCGTCCCCGCCGGGTAGTGGGCCCCGGCGTCCTGTGGGAGCTCGCCGACCACGCGCTCGTGCATGCCATCGACGATCTGCAAGGACGCGGTCGGCCTGCTCGCGACTGCCGAAGAAGACCGCCTCGAACATGCCTCCCGTGTGCGTGATGCGCTTGAACGGCGTGCGCTTGTTGCGGGTGTGTTCGCTGGTGCCGACGTAGTTGAGCGGCTTGACGGCACCGACGCAGAGCGCGCGCTGACCGTACATCAGCCCGACCGCCTTCTCTTCGTGGACCGTCCGAAGCATTGAGCTTCCGCGCGGGAAATAGCCGTCGTCGGAAGAGAGAGCGTGCATGGTGCGGGCGCGGGTCACGCGCGGATGCTACCGGACTGGCTGGCCGGCCAACTTACAACTCCCCCACATACGCACCCTGAGCCTCAAACGGGGCGCGCAACAGCGTGGCCCAGCCCTCGATCTCCGGCCGCAGCGCCTCCACGACGGCACCTGTGTGCTCGTAGAAACACCACAACAGGACGGTGGGCCCGGCGCCGGAGATGGTGGCGCCCAGCGCACCGAAATCGCTGCTCGCTGGGCGAGCGCGTAGGAGCGCGGGAACAGGTGCGAGCGCCGTTGCTCGTGCAGGCTGTCGTGTAGGCCGCGCGCCACCAGGTCCCAGTCGCCGCGCGCGAGCCCGAGAGTGAGCAGCGCAGCGTGGGCCACGTTGAAGACCGCCTGCTCGATCGGGACCTGCTCGGGCAGCGCACCGCGCGCCTCACTGGTGCGTACCGCCTGCTCGGGCACGACCGCCAGCGCCTCCAGGCCCGTGGGCGGCTCGAAGCGCACGGCTTGGCCGTCCGCGCAAATGACAAAGCCGCCATAGAGCGCCGCGGCGACGTTGTCGGGGTGACCCTCGATCGCGGTCGCACACTCCAGCAGGTCCACATCCAGCTCGAACAGGTGGTCGGCGGCGAGCAGGCCCGCCACGATCGCCGAGGCGCTGGAGCCGAGACCGCCCGTCAGCGGGATCTCCGAGCGGATGCGGAAAGTGAAATCGTCGGCTGGGTGCAGGCTCTCGAAGGCGCGCACGCAGAGGTTGTCCTTATCCCTTGAGACGTCCAGGTCCGTCTCGACGGCGAAGCTGCCGGTCTCTGACACCTCCAGTTCCAGGTGCAGGCCGATCGCGGCGGCAAGACAGTCGAAGCCCGGGCCGAGGTTTGCCGAGGACGCGGGCACGCGTACGACCCGCCTGCGAATCACCCGCTGCCCGTCCCATACATTTTTTCAAAACTACGATAGTAGCTACTATTTGTATCTATTATTGTAGTTTTCACAATTTATACATACCCTCCGCTCCCTCGGGCGAAAATCGGCGCATGCGGCTCGCGGGAAGACGCTCGCGACTCAACCGAGAACCGCCTCTTCGATCGCGCCGATGTCGGGGTCACAGGGGATCACGGCGCCGCCGTTGTGTTCGATCGCGGTCTGCGGGTCCTTGATGCCGCGACCGGTGAGCACGCACACGACCTGCTCAGCGCCGTCGGGCCCGTACTTGAGCAGACCGGCGACCGACGCCGCCGAGGCCGGCTCGCAGAACATGCCTTCCTTGGAGGCCAGCAGACGGTAGGCGGCGAGGATCTCGTGGTCTGAGACGGCTCGGATCGCGCCACCGGACTCGCTCACGGCGGCAAGCGCATCGCTACCCCGCACCGGGTGGCCGATGCGGATCGCGCTTGCCACGGTTTCAGGATGCTCAAACGCTTCGCCGCGCACCAGTGGCGAGGCACCCTCGGCTTGGAAGCCAAACAGCCTCGGCGTCGCTCCCATCTCGCGGAAGCCGCGCCAATAGGAGGTTATGTTGCCGGCGTTGCCGACCGGGATGCAGAGCGCTTCGAGCTGCCCTTCGAGGTCCTCGTGAATCTCAAAGGCCGCCGTCTTCTGGCCTTCGATGCGAAATTCGTTGACCGAGTTGACGAGCACGATCGGGTCCTTTTCGACAAGCTCGCGCACCAGTTTCAGAGCCTGGTCGAAGTTGCCGGCGAGCGAGATCACGCGCGCGCCGTGCATCAACGTCTGGGCCATCTTGCCTTCGGCGATCTTGCCCTCGGGCACGATCACCGCGCAGGTGATGCCCGCGCGCGCGGCGTATGCAGCCGCGCTGCCGGCCGTGTTGCCCGTGGAGGCGCAGATCACGGCCTTGGCGCCGTCGCGCACGGCCGCCGAGACGGCGCAGGTCATGCCGCGGTCCTTGAACGAGCCCGTGGGGTTGGCTCCCTCGAGCTTGAGGCGCACGCTGGCCCCCACCATCTCCGAGAGCACGGGCGCGCGCAGCAGCGGCGTGGAGCCCTCCTGCAGGCTGACGATCGGATCGTCCTCGGCGAACGGCAGGCGATCGCGGTAGCGCTCGATCAGCGGCACATGACTCTTGCCCATGGAAATCGTGTTGCTCACATGAACTCCTCTTCTATTACGCGAATGGCTCGCGGGTGTTGAGCGTAGGAAGTCGAGCGCGGCGATGCGTTTCAGGGCCTCGCGCACGCGCGATTCAGCCAGCGGATGGATGACCATCACGAGGCGCGCGTGCTCGCCCAGGCCATGCTGGGCGACGGACTTGATCGAGGCGCCCTGCTCGCCGAGCAGCTGGGCGATCGAGGCCAGCGTGCCTGGCGTGTCGGCGACCTCCATGTGGATGTAGAAACCGCTCTCGACGTCCTGCACCAGCGGCAGCGGATCGAGCGGCGCGGAGGGCGCGGCCAGCGGGCAGCATCGCGCTGACGAGGTCGCCGAGCACGGCGCTCGCGGTCTGGCGTCCCCCAGCCCCCGGGCCGGACATCGTGATCTCGGTGATCGCGTCGGACTCGACCGTGACCGCGTTGAAGGGGCCGTTGACCGAGGCCAGCGGGTGGCCGGAGTAAAGGAAGGCTGGGTGCACGCGCACCGAGATGCCGCCGTCGCGCCGCTCGGCGGTGCCGATCAGCTTCAAGCCGAGGCCCAGCTCGCGCGCGTACTGCAGGTCGTCGGTCTGCAGCTGCTCGATGCCCTCGTATGGGACCTGGTCGATGTGGACCGGCGTGCCGAAGGCGAGCCGCGCGAGGATCGCCATCTTGGCAGCGGCGTCGCGCCCGCTTACGTCGTCGCTTGGGTCGGCCTCGGCGTAGCCCTGGCGCTGGGCCTCGGCAAGCGCCTGCTCGTATGAGGAGCCGCGGGTCATCTCGCTCAAGATGAAGTTGGTGGTGCCGTTGACGATCCCGTGGATACGCTCGACGTGTGCGCCGGCGAGCGACTCGCACAGCACGCGGATGACTGGGACGACGCCCGCCACGGCAGCCTCGAAGCGCAACTGCACCCCGCTTGCCCGCGCCGCGTCGAGGAGCTCCTCGCCGTGCTGGGAGAGCAACTGCTTGTTGGCCGTGACGACATGCTTGCCCGCCTGCAGCGCGGCAAGCACGTATTCGCGCGCCGGCTCGATCCCGCCGATCAACTCGACGATCAAGTCCGAGGACTCGAGGATCTGGGCGAAATCGCCTTTGCTGGTGGTGAGCGTCTCGCCCAGCACCGGCAGACGACCGGTGAGCCTCTCGATGTGCGGGGCACGCTCTCCCAGCAACGTGGCGAAGGCCGAGCCGACGGTCCCGAAGCCGAGCAGACCGACATTGAACGGCGCGGAGGCCTCGGCGACGCGATCGGCGGAGGCCACCGGGCGCATCGGAAGTCATCGCTGAGCGCTCAGAGGACATCGCGGGCCGTGAGATCCTCGAAGCGCTCGCGCCTGACCACGATGCGGGCGTCGCCGTCCTTGCAGAACACGACCGGCGGGCGCGGCACGCCGTTGTAGTTGCTGGCCATCGCAAATCCATAAGCGCCGGTGGCAGGCGTCACGATCACATCTCCCGGCCTCGGATCCTCGAGCAGCGCCTCGCGCACGATCACGTCGCCGGACTCGCAGTGCTTGCCGGCCAGCACGCAGCTGACGGCGCTCGCGGGATCGGCGAGGCGATCGGCGACGTGCGCTTCGTAGGCGGCGCCGTAGAGCATCGGGCGCAGGTTGTCGGACATGCCGCCGTCGACCGCCACCCAGGTGGAGACGTTGCGCTTGACGCTCTCCACTGTGTAGAGCGTGACACCCGCGTTTGCCGTGAGCGCACGTCCCGGCTCGACCAGCACGCGCTTGCCCGGATCGATCCCAGCCTCATGCGCGGCGCCGAGAACCGCCCCCACCCACTCCTCGATCTCGGGCGGATGCTGGCTCTCGGCGTATGCGACCCCGAGCCCGCCGCCGAGATCGTAGGTGGAGAACCCGCCCACCCCGTCGCCGATCTTCGCGAGCGCCTTTGCCTCGCGACGGTAGGGCTCCAATTCGAGCAGCTGCGAGCCGATGTGGGCGTGGATGCCCTGCAGCTCGAGCCCCGCGACCGCCCGCACGCGCTCGATCGCGGCAGGGATGTCGGCCATCGAGAAGCCGAACTTCGAGTCGGCCTGACCCGTGGAGATCTTCTCGTGGGTGTCTCCTCGTACATCCGGAGTCGCCCGGATGAGCACACTCTGCTGTCGCCATTTGCCAGCTCTCGCCAAACGATCGATCTCGTCGAAGTTGTCGATCACGATCAACCCGATCCCGCACTCCAGAGCCATACGCAGCTCGGCCTCGGACTTGGCGTTGCCGTGCATCAGGATCCGCTCCGGCGGGAACCCGGCGTTCAAAGCCAGATGAAGCTCGCCGCCGGAGGCCACGTCGCACCACAGGCCCTCCTCGGCGAACAGGCTCAGCACCGCCGTGCACGGGAACGCCTTGGAGGCGAACACCACGTGGAAGTCCTCGTGGCCGGCTGCCGAGCCCGCCTGCACGAACGCACGCGCCCGCGCCCGTAGATCGTCCTCGGCGACGACATACGCGGGCGTGCCGAATTCCCGCGCAAGCTCGATCGTGTCGCACCCCCCCACCTCGACCCGGCCGCGCTCGTTGAGGCGGCTGCCCAGTGGGAAGACGTGCGAGAGGGACGTGCCCGTAGCCATGCCTGAGATTATGGCGGCTTCGGCGGACTCACGCCTAAGCAGTGCTCGCGCGCGTACGCGGGGGGCGCCCCGAAACGGAGACACCGCCGCCCGGCACCGCCCAACCCCCGCCACGAGCCAAGACCCACAGCAACACCACACCGATCGCCATCAGCACGACGCTCTCCAGCTGCGGGCCCGTCAAGCCCGCGAAGATCTCTTTGTTGCGCCGCACGAACTCCACGAGCAGCCGCTCGAGACCGCTGAGCACCAAGTACAGCCCAAAGATCACGCCAGGCCGCACACGATCGCGCAGCTGCCACAGCACATAGGCAAGCAGGCACATCGAGACGGTCTCGTAGATCGGTGTCGGCTGCACGGTCACTCCCGGCGGTGTGGGCACCGTGCCATGCGGATAGCCCATCGCCCAGGGCAGTTTCGAGCGGATGCCGTAGTCGCCGTCGCCGGAGACCTGACAGCCGATCCGCCCAATCCCATAGCCGAGCGCCAGCACGGTCGCGCACATATCGACGGTGGCCAGGTTGAGTGTGTCGCGCCAGCGCATCCAAGCCACCACGGCGATCGCGCCGCCGATCGCGCCGCCGTACCAGACCAAGCCCGAGCCGGAGAAGATGTGTCCGAGCAGGTCATGCTTGACTTCGCCGTAGTTCTGCACGATGAAGTATCCGCGCGCTCCGAGCAGCCCACCGATGAGCGCGGCGAACACGATCTCATACGCCCAGTCGACCGGCTTGCCGAGCTCGCGCAAACGACGAGCGACGATCGCGCCACAGGCCAAGAAGCAGATCGCGAACGTGACGCCGAACGTCTTGATCGAGATGCCGAAGATGAGGACTTCTGGCTTCACGACGCTTGAGCGAGGCTTGGGGTCGGCGGCTTCGGCATTCGCGGACTCTACAATCAATCCAGATGGCAAAGCGACACTCAGAGTTCGGCAAAGACGGCGGTCTGCAGATAAGAATGCTGCTGACGATGTTCCTGCTGGGACTCGTCTACGTGGTGTTCGTCGGCGCCCTCTTCGCCGCCGGCGCAGCCGCCGGCTTGATCGTCGTGATCGCAGTGTTCATGCTGGCGCTGCAGTTCTTCGCCTCGGACAAGATCGCGCTCTCGACGCTCGGCGCCAAAGAGGTCACCCCTCAGGAACAACCCGAGCTGCACGGGATCATCGAGCGACTCTGCGTGCAAGCGGACCTACCCAAGCCGCGCGTGTGCGTGATGGACACCCCCATGCCCAACGCCTTTGCGATGGGCCGCTCGCAGAAGAAGGCGACGGTGTGCGCGACTAGCGGCATCCTGCGGATGCTCGATACGGCCGAGCTCGAAGGCGTGATCGGCCACGAGCTCACGCATGTGATCAACCGCGACGTGATGGTGATGACGCTGGCCAGCTTCTTCGCCTCGCTGGCCGCGCTCATCGCCCAGTTCACGCTCTTCTTCGGAGGCGGCTTCGGCGGCGGCTACGGGCGCAACCAGGAAGAGGAGGAGGGGATCATGCTCGTGCTGATCGTCTCCGTGCTCGTCTACGCGATCTCCTTCATGCTGCTGCAGGCGCTCTCGCGCTACCGCGAGTTCGCCGCCGACCGCGGCTCGGCGGTCCTGACCGGCCGTCCCAGCGCGCTGGCCTCGGCGCTGGTCAAGATCAGCGGCACGATGGAGCGGATACCGAGTCAAGACCTGCGCAAGGCCGAAGGCATGAGCGCCTTCTTCATCGTGCCGGCCCGCACCAAGAAGTCGCTGATGAACCTCTTCTCCGACCATCCCTCGCTCGAGAAGCGTCTGGACGCGCTCAGCCGGCTGGAGTCTCAACTCCAGAGCGCTGCCTAACCTGTGCCGCCAGCCAAGTCATCGTTCCGACGGTATCGCACGCCTAGCCGATGGGCCTCAAAGACATCCTGACGGGCCGCCATGAGGTCAAGGGCCGGCCCCCGACCGTCTGTTTGCGATCTCCACCGCCTACATCGCGCTGCAAACCGAGCACAACATCGAGCCTGCCGGCGCCGCGGCGATCGTCTTCCAGGCGCTGCAGACCAGCGAGTTCGAAAGCGTCATCAAGGAAATGGAAGAAGTCGTCGTGGCCACCGGCGGCGAGAGCGGCACCAAGGTGCACACCCAGGACGACAGCTTCGGCTACCGCTGGATGGTGCTGAACGGCAACTCGGTGGAAGACCTGGCCGTCGGCATCAACGCCGTTTCCGGCTCGATCGAGACGGCCGGTCACGGCGAGCGGCTGCTGTGTGCGGTGTTCGCCTTCAAGGACGCTAAGGAGCGCGAGCTTTACTTCATCTACAACTACAAGCGCGGCTTCTGGTACCCGTTCGTGCCGGCCTCGGGCGGCGGCCCTTCTTCAAACTCGGCTCAAGCCACCGAACGCTCGACCGAGCGCGAGCTGCAGCTGAAGGCGCAGATGGCCTCGGAACTTCCGATCGAGCCGGAACTGGAGCGGTGGTTCCCTCTTGTGGGGAGATTCCGATTTAGAGGTATGCAAGTCGCGCTCAACGGGTCTCAGACGCCACCGCCTTGACGCTGGAGCTTGGAGACTATATTTAGGTACCTAACCTTTATCTATGCGCTCGCATTAAGGGGGTGTTCGGGAGATCATTCAAAATGAGCTACACGACCCTGCGTTCATGGTCCACACACATCCACCGGCACAGTCAGTCTGGGATCAGGCCCTCGCCCGTGAACTCTGAGCGGGCCTCCGCAAGCGTCGTGTCGCTGGGCGGCAGGATCACGTCGGAGGTCTCGATCTCCTCGTCGTCTACGCGCGTGCCGTTGGCGCGCACGAAGGCAAGCAGCTCGGCGAGCGATCGCGAGAAGGCGCCCTCGTCGTCGGCGTCAACCGCGGCGTGCGCGGTACCGGCGAGTTGGTCGAGCTGGTCGTGTAGCCCGTCGTCGAGCCGGTACTGGTCCTCGCCTGAGATGCGCACGATCATGCCGACTGCTCCTTGCTGGGATCGGCCGCGGCAGGTTCGCCCTCGACCGGCTCGTCCTCGGCGCCCGCGCGGAAGCTGGCCCGCGCCGGCACCAGAGTCTCCCGCGCCGAGTTCGCCCTTGAGCTTGGCGAGGTCGTCGTCGACCGCGGATTTGCTGGAGAGCGATTTGAGCTGGCGATCGATGTCGTCTTCGCCGGGGCCGAGCGCGGTGATGTCGTCGAACGTGCCGGCCGCTTCGAGCTCCTGCACGGCGTCGGCACGGGCCTTCATGTTTTCGGTCTTGTCGACGGCGCGCTGCATGGCGAGCCCCACATCGGCCATCTGCTCGCCCACACCCGTTGCCGCTTCGGAGATCTTGACCTGCGCTTCGGCGGCGGAGTACTGCGCCTTGATGACCTCCTTCTTGGTGCGGAAGGATTCGATCTTGGCGCGCAGCTTCTGCTCGGAGTCGGTCAGCTTCTGCTGCTGATCTTCCAGTTCGGTCACCTGCGTGTCGAGCCCCTGCAGCTCGGTCTGGGCGATGTTCTTGCGTTCCAGCGCCACGCGCGCGAGATCTTCCTTGCCGGAGGAGACCGCTTGGCGGGCCTGCGTGTCGAGCTTGACGACCTGTTGCTGCAGCGAGGTCTCCTGCAACTGCAGACGCTTCTTGGCGGTCACCACGTCGGCGATGCCCTTCTTGACGTTCTGCAGCTGTTCGACCTGCTTCTGGTAGCTGTAGTCGAGCGTCTCGGCGGGGTCTTCGGCGCGATCCAAGAGCTTGGAGACCTTGGCCTTCACGACGGTTGACATGCGCCCGGTCAAACCGGCCATATGATCCTCCTGTAGGGCGGGGAAGTTGGGCTACCAGCGTAGCCGACGAGGGCTACAGGCCGGTGGGGTGACGAACGGTGAAGCCGGGGTTGCCGGGACGCAGCGGACGCCAGCGCGGACCATTCTGATCGGAGGGATCGTCGACGGGGCTCGTGTCCAAGCGCAGACCGGCGACCGTCATGTAGGCGTGACCGCCGTTGGCGAAGATCGTCACCCACGTGCCGATGCCGCCGGAGTCCCAGCTCATGAATTCGCTTGAGTCCATCGGCGTCGTGATCAAGTCGGCACCGTGAAGCGCGTAGGAGACGGTGCCCGAGCAGTCATAGCCCGGCGAGATGAAAGAGGCGTGACCGCCACCGTAGATGTAGGGCAGACCGATGATCTGGTTGCCGGTCCAGATGATGTCCTGGACGGCCGGCGGCGCTGACATCGGGGCCGCGGCAAGACCGTCCACGACACGAGCAGTGCTGCCCGGGACAAGCAGCTCCGGCTTGGTGTCAGCGGCGACGCCGACAACGCTGCCACCGGTCGAGGAGGTCACTTCGCTCGGCGATTGGGGGGCGACATAGGGGACCACCTGGCCGGTGGCCGTCTTCTCATAGATCGGGCCCTTGTAGGCGAGGCTCGTCGATTTCGAGATGATCGGCGCGTGCGGCTTCTTCACGGCCGGAGTCGTGGGCGTGGGAGCAGCACCGCCGACGGCCGCGGGCGGAGTGACGGTCGCCGAAGCGCCGCCGGCCGAGACGCCACCTGTTGCGGCAAGCGCCGACACAGGCGCGACAGCCAGGAACAGCATGCTGAATAGCGTTGAGCCCGCAGCTCGCAATCGCAAAGCAACCTCTTTCGTCGGCCTGCGGGGTTAGCTGACGGGCTAGCGCTGAAAGAGCCTGCGCTTCTCACGGATCTACCGCGGGATTCGCCCCAACAACTTGGGTCCCCCGTTCCTTGGCTTCTGACCAAGGATTCGGCGTTCGGGGCGGCAGGCTATCAGAGTGCAATGACGGTTGCACCGGATATCTGGTGTTTTGAGACGTTTTCCCCGCAAATACGGGTATTTTGGGCGTCAAATTGCAGTTGAGGGCATTTGCCAGGCCATCCGCTGAGCTCGACCTTCAGAGCTTCAAAGCGTCGTTGTTCTCCGTTCAGGCCGCGCCGAAGACGCCGAGCCGACTCACTGTCGTCGGGGAAGGCGGGTAGCGTGGCGGGCATGCGTGTCACCTACTCTGCGCACCGCAACCCTCGTGCTCCTGTCTTGTACGGCGCTCGCCGGCTGCGGCAAGGCGCTCTCTCCCCAGGCCAGGCGGACATGCCACCGCGACGGTGCCGGCGCTCAGCGAACACGCGGCGATCGGCGCGAGCACGACCAATACCACTCGCCTGGGTGGGTCCACCCCGGTCGTCGACGCCGCCGCGGTCGCGCTCGCCGCATACCCGGGCCTCACCCCCGCGACTCGACCACCGCTGGTGGTGATGGTGGACGACAACGACTGGCCTGCGGCGCTTGCGTCCTCTGTGCTTGCCGGCATGCCGCTGCGCGCGCCGCTTCTGTACAGCGAAGGCACCACGTTGCCACAGCCAACCAGCATGGCTCTCCAAGCGATGCGACCCACCGGGACCAACGCGCTCGGGCCGTCACCGAGCGGACCGGCTGGACGCGCCCAAGTGCTCGAGGTCGGCGACACCCCCGCCCCGGCCGGCTACGTGACGCGGTCGATCGCGGCAGCCGAACCGGCCGCCCTGGCCGTCGCGATCGAGCGGCTCTCGAGCTTGCTGGACGGCCACTCGCCGCATGATCTGATCGTGACGGCCGCGAACGGGCCGCCCGCGATGACGATGCCGGCCGCGGGACTGTCCGCGCAGACCGGCGCGCCGATCCTGTTCGTGCGAGCGCTCGAGGATTCCTCGTGCAACCGCCGCCGAGCTGGCAAGGCTCGCCGGAGCCTCGATCTACGTCGTCGGTCCGCGCACGGTCGTAAGCGAGCGCGTGGTAAGAGAGCTTCGACACTTCGGTCCGGTGACGCGCATCGACGGTTCCACTCCAGCGGCAAACGCGATCGCCGTAGCGCGCTTCAGCAACGGCTCCTTCGGCTGGGGCGTGCTGGAACCGGGCCATGGGCTCGTGTTCGCGAACAGCTCACGACCCCTGGACGCACCCGCCGCTGCGCCGCTGTCCGCACGCGGCGACTACGGCCCGCTGCTGCTCCTTGAAGGGCCGAAGCGCTGTCGAGCGAGCTGAGCGGCTACCTGAACGACCTGCAGCCGGGCTCGCCCGCATCGGGCCCGGTGCACGGCGTCTACAACCGTGGCTGGCTGATCGGCGACGAAACGGCGATATCCGCCACCACCCAGGCGCGCTTGGACACGCTGCTGGAGATATCCTCTCGAACGGCGCCAGAAGCGAGCTTCTCCTCGCCGACGACGCCTTCGAGCGAAGCTACACCCAGCGAATCGACACAGAGCAGCGAACCGTGAGTCAAGCCGAGAACCCACAACGCCTGATCAGAGAGCGCTCCGGAGAGGTGAGCGTGGAGGACGTACGCGAGCTGATGGGCGCCTCCACCCCACACTTCGCGCTGCAACTGCGCAACCGCATCGTACGCTTGATTGCCGAGCTCCCCTCCGACCATCCGGCGCGGATAGAAGGCGAGCGCGAGATCGCGCGACTGGAGCGCCTTGGCTTTACCGGCGAGACGCGCGGAGAGGCCGGCAACGAGGGCGAGTTGCCGTTGCCCTCGCTGAGCGTCGCCTGATCCTCCCGTCTCCCTGCGATCCACTCAGCCCGACTCACCAGGCCCGAGCGCGAGCCCGCTTTCCAAGCTCGCCCTTCAGCTTTGTCGTGATCAACCGCCGGCCGTCAACTGCTCTCATCAACCCCGGATCATCGCGCGTGCGCGGGCGTCCAGGAAGCGCGTGCGCAGCAGTCTGAACAGGAGCACGAACACGGCTATGTCGACAGCGAACATGCCCACGTTCAAAAGCTGAGAGGCTTTCGCGAGGAACGTATAGCCCAAGACGACGGCCGAATGCAGCACGATCACCGGCAGCAGCGCCAAGAGCAGCGTGTGAGAGCGATATCCGCTCGAGTGCTCGCGCCAGGTCACCTCGATCGTGCCAAGGGCGACGGCGGCGATACCCGCCAGCAGTAGCGGGCCACCCGCCGCCGGGCCGTGACGCAGTCGCGTGACGGCGATCACGAACGCGACCCCTCCGGCCAGGATCAGCAGCTCTGAGAGCGGCAGCGGATGCCACGGTGCTTGCGGGCGCTCGCCGAACGTTCTCTGAGGCGAGACCGGCGGGCGTCTCGCTGTACTCGGCGCGCGACCGCGGCGAGAGGATCTGGCTCGCTCCGCTTGCGACGCGGTCTGGCCGGCCGGCGAGCTGGGTTGTTCGCCCGAGGTCGACCTGGACCCACCGCCCGCCAGAGGCGCGCTCGGGCGCGGCTTGCGGGAGCGTCCCCGCGGACCCTTGGTGTTGACTTGCCACAACTACAGTTTACGGTCGGCTACCGCGCTGTTTGTGGACGCTAAGCTGAGCCGCTGTGCCTGAGCATGGGAATACCTGGGAGCGCCTGGCCAGCCTGCCGCTGCAGATCGAGCGGCACACATTCGAGCCGCTGCAGGCGCTCGTGTCGAGCGAGTTCGAGCGCAAGAGCACGGTGATCCACATCTCTGGTGCCGGACAGGAGGGCATCGGCGAGGACGTGACCTACGACGCCGTCGACCATGAGATCCTGCAGGCCGCGGGACCGCACCTCCCGCTAAAGGGCAGCTGGACGATCGGCTCGTTCTCTGAGCATCTGGCGACGCTCGATCTCTTTCCGCAGGAGCCTCAACGTGAGGTGTCCCGGCGCTATCGCGTTTGGGCATATGAGTCGGCGGCGCTCGACCTGGCGCTGCGCCAGGCGGGCACGACGCTGCACGAGGCGCTGGATCGCACACCGCAGCCGGTGCGCTTTGTGGTGTCGCTGCGCCTCGGCGAGCCACCCAGCATCGATCCGCTGCGCAGACGTCTGGAGGCCTATCCGTCGCTGCGTTTCAAGCTCGATCCGACGAGCTCTTGGGACGACGAGTTGATCGCCGCGCTCGTGGCTACCCGTGCGGTCGAGTCGGTCGACTTCAAGGCTTACTACTCAGGCTCGATCGTCGACCAGCCGGCCGACCCCGCTGCTCTACCGGCGCGTCGTCGAGGCGTTTCCTGACGCATGGATCGAGGACCCAGCGCTCACGCCCGAGACCGACGCGGTGCTTGAGAGCCACCGCGAGCGCTTCTCCTGGGATGCTCCCATCCATTCGGTTGCCGACATCCAAGAGTTGCGCTATCCCCCGCGCATGGTCAACATCAAGCCGTCGCGGCTCGGGGGGCTCAGAAATCTGCTCGATGCTTTTGACTATTGCGCCGCGCGAGGCATCGGCAACTACGGCGGCGGGCAGTTCGAGCTCGGTGTGGGCCGCGGGCAGATCCAGTACCTCGCGTCGCTGTTTCATGCGGATGCGCCCAACGATGTGGCTCCGAGTGGCTACAACCTGCCGGAGCCTCCGACGGGACTGGCACAGAGCCCGCTCGACCCGGCGCCTGCGACGCTCGGATTTCGCTGGGGCATATGAAGTCCCTGAACCGGTAGCTGGATCCGTCAATTTGGGTGTCAAAACGGCATTCTGGGAAACGCCCAATCGGCATGCTGCGACATCCAGCGCAAACCCAGCGAATCGCAGGACGCAACTTCTCTGTCTATCAGCGGTTTGTGGGGCCAGAGCCGCTAACGTCGTGCGACGCTGGCAGCGGATTTCAGGCCGCCGTTCGCGCCTAGTGACAAGCGGCCAAGGAGCTGGGGCGCGGAGTGGGCGCCAGAAAGGGATGGTTCGTGGCAAGGGCAGTAGACAGACGTTCGACCTATTTCCTACGCAGAGCGGCGCTCGTGACATTCTGCGCGACCTGCGCAGCACTGAGCCAACCTGTACCCGGTGCCGGCGCCTCGCAAGGCGCCGGCGGCACGAGCGCCCCGGCGGGCGGAGGCACACCGGCAAACGACGGAGCTTCCTCGAAGGCCACCGCGCCGACAAGTAAAGCGACAGGCGGGAGCTCGCCGAAGCCGGCCGTTAAGAAGAAGACAAGCGCGAAGCATGTAAACCCCTTCACGCTTCGAGCGCCGTCTGCGTACCCGCCATCCACTGCTCGACCAACCCGCGCCAGGTGTCCGTGGGCGGCGAGTTGCTCATCAAGGGCAAAGGCTTGCGCACCGGCATGGTCGTCGCGTTTCCCCATAGCTGGAACGCGCGTATCGCCAGCAACTCGCCCACGGCCCACCTCGGCCAACTCATCCCTGGGGATGGTGGTGCATGTACCGAGCAGCGCCCACTCCGGGCGCATCATGGTCCTGATCAGCCATGGTCGCCACACCAACTCCTTCGGCCCGATGCAGGTTGTGCCCTATGCGCTGCACCCGCCGACACCACCCAAACCGCCGGTGGCCCCGCCAGCGCCACGCCAAGCGGCACCGCCTTCAATGGTCAGGGCATGTGGATTTGGTATGTGAGCCAGTCCGACGGCGGCAACCTCGCTTCGATCGTCGCCCAGGCTCACGCAGCAGGCGTGACCACGCTCTACGTCAAGAGCTCCGACGGGTCCTCCAACTACTGGAGCCAGTTCAGCCCTGAACTGGTGGCGCAACTGCACGCAAACGGGTTGAAGGTGTGTGCATGGCAGTACGTCTACGGCAGCAACCCGGCAGGCGAGGCCGAACTCGGGGCGCGAGCGGTGGCGACCGGGGCCGACTGCCTGGTGATCGACGCCGAGTCGGAGTACGAAGGCCACTACGGCGCTGCCCAGACATACATCGCCGACCTGCGCGCCAAGATCGGTGCGGCCTATCCGCTGGGATTGGCGTCCTTCCCCTACGTGTACGACCACACGTCCTTCCCCTACTCCGTATTCCTCGGCCCGAACGGCGCGCAGTTCAACGCGCCCCAGATGTACTGGAAGGACATCGGCAACTCGGTGGACACGGTGTATGCGAACACCTACATCTCAAACCGCGTCTATGGCCGCCCGATCTTCCCGCTCGGGCAGACCTACTCCAAACCTTCAACCGAAGAACTGGTGCGCTTCCGCGAGGAGGCGCCTCTCTACGGCGCGACCGGCACCTCCTTCTGGGACTTCCAGGAAACCCCGGCAAGCCTGTGGACGGCGCTGGCAACTCCGCTCGCGCCGCTGAGCAGCGTCACCCCCAATCCCTCCTGGTCGGAACTCGGCGAAGGCAGCAAAGGCGACCCGGTGCTTTGGATGCAGGAGCACCTGGCCGCGGCGATCCCCACGCAGGAAACGACCGGCATCTTCAACGCGACGACCAAGACGAACCTGGAGCAGTTCCAGAGCGCACACGGGATCGCCCCCAGCGGCCACACCGAAGCGGCCACCTGGCAGGCACTGCTGGCCCTCACGCCGGTCGCAGTTGACTGGACCGGCGCCGGGCCCAAGGGGTAGCAGCAAAAAGCAGAGAGCCCGGCCGGGGCCGAGCTCTCTGTAAACTTCGCTGCGGCTCTAGCTCGTCAGATGTCCCGCAGGACGTCTCTGTCAGACGCGCTGAATCAGCGTGCCCGTACCCAGCCCGCCGCCGCAGCACATTGTCACGAAGCCGATCTCCTTGTCGGAGCGCTCCAGCTCGTGCAGCAGCGTGGTGATCAGCCGCGCACCGGTTGAGCCGAGCGGGTGGCCGAGCGCCATCGCGCCGCCGTTGACGTTGACGCGGTCCATGTCCGGTGAGAGCTCACGCTTCCAAGCCGCCACGACCGGCGCGAACGCCTCGTTGATCTCGATCAGGTCGATGTCGTCGATCTTCATGCCGTTGCGCTCGAGGATCTTGCGCGTGGCGGGGATCGGTCCCTCGAGCATCTTCACCGGGTCGCAGCCCACGGTGGTCTGATCGACGATGCGCGCACGCGCGGTCAGGCCCAGGTCCTTGGCCTTCTCGGCGCTCATCAGCAGCACCGCCGCGGCGCCGTCTGAGATCTGCGAGCTGTTGCCAGCCGTGATCTTGCCGTCGGGCTTGAACGCCGGTTTGAGCTGGGAGAGCGCCTCGAGGTTGGTGTCGGGACGGATGCCCTGGTCGGTGACGTAGGTGTCGCCGTTGACCGCAAACGGCACGATCTCGCGCTCGAAGCGGCCCTCCTCGGTGGCCTGATGGGCCAGTTTGTGCGAGCGCACCGCCAGCTCGTCGAGCTCGGAGCGCGGTATCTCCCACTCGTCGGCGATCATCTCGGCGCCGAGACCCTGGCCGACGATGTTGTGCTTGGCCATCAGCTCTGGGGTGAAAGCGAAGCCAAACTCCTGCTGGGTCTTCATCGCCGCCGAGAACGGGAAGTGGCCCATGTGCTCCACGCCGCCGCCGATCATCGCGTCGTGCACGCCGGCGGCGATCAGCGCCGCGGAGAAGTTGACCGCCTGCTGGGCGGAGCCACACTGGCGATCGACGGTCGTGGCGGGAGTCTCGATCGGCAGACCGGCCTGCAGCCACGCGTTGCGGGCAACGTTGAGGCCCTGCTCGCCGAACTGCTGCACGCAGCCGGCAACCACATCTTCGACGACGGCGGGCTCGATGCCGGCGCGGTCGATCACCTCGGTGTAGACCTTCGCGAGCAGCGCGTTGGGATGGGTGTCCTTGTAGTAGCCCTTCTCCAGGTGTCCGCGACCGATCGGTGTGCGAACGGCCTCGACGATTACGACCTCGCGGCCCTCTGCTTGCCTCATTTTGAAGTCCTTTGCTTGTCTGTTGCCGGTGGCGCCGCGGCATCTCGCCCGGCGTGTGCTCAGAAAGCGGCGCATGCGGGCTTCTGGTGAAGGCGCCGCGCGTTCGCTACCTCTACTGTACCGCTCAGCAGCACTAGATTGACTGGTCAGTCAACCAGGATCCGGCTTCGCCGGTCGGCGCTGACGGTGGCCCGGAGACCAACCGCCCAGGCACGCCTGAATCACTGCAGCCAACCGCATATCACTACCGCCACACCGCCAGAGGAGCGAGAGACCTTGAACGAACGCCTAGCCATAGTCGGCAGCGGAGCCATTGCCTGCGGGCTGGCCGCCACCGCCGCACACCACGGACCCGTGCTGCTGCTCGCACGCTCAGACAGCTCAGCCGAGCGCGCGCGCGCAACCGTAGAGAAGACCCTCAGCCGCCTGGAAGCCGAGGTCGATCCCGCAGCATGTGCAGATCGTCACAGACGCCGCCGCGCTTGCGCAGTCCTCGTTCGTGGTCGAGGCGGTTGTCGAGGATCACGACGTAAAGGCCGGCCTACTGGGCGAGCTGAACGAGCTCCTCGACGAGCAGGCGGTGCTTGCCTCGACGACCTCCTCCCTGTCGGTGGAGCGCCTCGCGGAGGCCTCCGGCCGCCCCGAGCGGTTCGTTGGCCTGCACGTGTTCAACCCGGTGACGCGCATGAAGCTCGTAGAGCTGGTGTTCCCGAAGGCCGCTTCACAGGACACCCGCAGCCGCGCCTCGGCGCTGTGCGAGACCTTCGAGAAGACCGCCGTCGAGGTTCCCGACGTGCCGGGGTTCGTCGTCAACAGGCTGCTGTTCCCCTACCTGTTCAACGCGGTACGCCTGCTCGAAGAGACAGGGATGGACCCCAAGGACATCGACACCTGCATGAAGCTAGGCGCCGGCCACCCGATGGGACCGTTCGCGCTACTGGACCTGGTTGGCCTCGATGTCTCCAAGGCGATCGGCGAGACGATCGGCGAGCAAATCCCTCCGCGCGTGAACGAGCTGATCGACGAGGGCGCCCTGGGACGCAAGACAAAGCGAGGATTCCTCACCTACTGAGATGAGGGCGCGCCCAGGGTCGGTGAGAATTTATTTAGGCTCACCAGACTTTAGGAAAGCTTCATCAGCGGGGGCATACTTGTGGTGCGACACAAGATCGCAACGCACACCCGCCTCCTCCCAGTGCACACGCTCCGGCCCGCTCCCCCCGCGGGCCGGACGTGTCTTTGGGGTAACCCGTTCCGGTGTGGTCTCACGACGGGAAGCTACTCAGCTCCCGCGACTACTGAGCCCGGGCGATGCCTCGCGACGGGGCGGCTCGCGCGGGCCCCCCTCGCGCGAGGAGTGCACCGCACGACGTGGACGGATGCGCACCGCCTCCACGCGATTGTGGTTGACCGACTCGACCCTGATCGAGAAGTCTCCGGAGCTGATCGTGTCGCCTCTGCGGGGCAGCCGCCCGATCTCGGCAAACACGAAGCCCCCGACCGAGTTGTATGCGTCGCTGTCCACCGGCAGCTCGACGCCATAGTCGAGCAGGTCGGCGATCGAGACGTGGCCGCGCACGAACAGATCGCCGCCGGAGAGCCGACGAACCTCGCCAGCTGCCGGGTCGGTCTCGTCGGTGATCTCGCCGACAACCTCCTCGATGATGTCCTCGATCGTCACGATCCCCACCACGCGCCCGTACTCGTCGACGACAACCGCCATCGAAGTGCGCTGGCGCTGCAGATCGGCGAGCAGATCGTCCAGCGGCTTGGTCTCGGGCACGATCGGCGCCTCGTGCATGATCGGCTCGATCGAGGCGTGGGGACCGTCCTGCATCAGCCGCTTGGCAAGCGAGGAGGCGTGCACGAGCCCGCGCACGTGATCGCGATCGTCGCCCTCGATCACGACGAGTCGAGTGTGGCCGCTTGAGATGCAAAGCTCGAGCGCTGTTTGGGCGTCTTGGGAGACGTCGACGGTGACGACCGCAGGGATCGGAGTCATTACCTGACGAGCCTCCTGCTCGTGCAGATGAAACACACCGGTGAGCATGCCCGCCTCGCCCGGATCGAGCTGGCCACCGGCATAGGACTCAGCGATCAGGCGCTTGAGCTCGTCGGGCGAGCCGCCTCCTTGCTGTGCGCTCATCTCGACGTCGAGCAGACGCAGGATTCGACCGGAAATGGCCGTCAGGGCGATGATCACGGGGTGAAACAGCACGCTGAACGCTTGTAGCGGGCGGGCAATGCGACGTGCGATCGTCTCGGCGCGATCGATCGCATAGAGCTTGGGCACCATCTCCCCGGCGATCAGCTGCGTGGCGGCGATCACGGCGAATGCGAGAACTACCGATATGACTATCGCGGCGTCATGACTCGGCGTGCTGCCGAAAGCCCCCTTGAGAATGTCCGCGAGCGCGGGCGTGGCAAGAGCGCCGATCGCGATCGATGTCATCGTCACGCCGATCTGGACGGCAGAGATGTATTCGTTGATGCGGTCGAGCTGACTGAGAGCGAGCGCCGCGCCGCGCGAGCCTTCCTCGCGCATGAGTTCCAGGCGTGCTCGCTTGGAACGCACGAGCGCATACTCGGCGGCAACGAAGAAAGCGTTGATCGCGATCAGGACGACCGCGAGTATGAGCTTGAGCCCGTTCACGCCCGATCGGCGCCCGTCCGGGCCGATCTACTTCGAGGAGGTTTTTCTTCTTCGTTCATCGATTGCCGACGGCACAACCGTAGCAGGGGCACTGGTCGGCTTTGGCGTATGGCTCAGGGACCGCTTCAGCCCAGAGCGTCGATGCGAGCGGCCATGTCGAAGTCGGCCTGCGTGAGCCCCCCCTCGGAGTGGGTCGAGAGCTCGAGACGGACCTTGTTCCAGCCGTGTAGGTGGATATCGGGATGGTGGTTGGCCGTCTCGGCCGCATCGGCCACGCGGTTGACGAAGCCAATCGCGTCGGCAAAGTCATCGAGCTTCCATTCGCGGGTAATCGCCTGAGCGTCGCGTTGCCACTCGCCGGCTACGAGCTTGGCGTCGATCTCAGAATCAGAGAGAAGCGTCACGCAGACGAGGATACCCAGCTGCCGGGCTATATCTCAGGATTCGCACGGTGACCTCCGCTTGATGCACTCCCCACAACGCTCACCACAATCGTTCCCACGGGAGGGTTCCGCGCCCTAATTCAAGCGATACCGGCCGCCGTGGAGCCCGACACGGCGATGGCCGCAAAGACCGATGCCGCCGAGAGCGCCACACAGGCCGCGAGACCGGCCCAGGAGCGGTGGCGATCGTCGGCAGTTCGGATCGCCAGCCCTGCCAGCGTCCCGCCAATCAGCCCACCAATGTGAGCGCCAACAGAGATGTTGGAGAACGTGAAGGAAAAGATCAGATTGATGATGATCAGCCCGCCGATACCCGACTCCATGACGCTCATGCGGCGAGACCTGAGCTCAATCACCGCGGCGCCCATCAGTCCGAAGATGGCACCCGAGGCGCCCAAACTCGGCGCGCCGGTGGCAAACAGCGCGCCAAAGGAGCCGGCCAGCAGCGAGGTGAAGTAGATGGCGGCGAACTTGACCGATCCGAGCGCAGGCTCGAGCATCATGCCGAGCAGATAAAGCAGATACATGTTGAAGCCGATGTGCAGCAGGTTCTCGTGCAGGAAGCCACTCGTGAGAAGTCGCCAGTACTGATGTTCGCCTGAGATCGGGAAGCGGGTGACGAGGAATCCCTGGCCATTGACGCCAGTGAGCATGCGAGCGAGGATGCCTTCTTCTATTACCGGCCCGCGGATCGAGCTACCCGAGATCGTCAACTGGCCCTGCTCGCTGAGGAACACGATCACGTTGATCGCGATCAGCGCAAATGTGACCCGCGGCCTGGTGGCCATGTTGCGCATCGTCATCACCTTGGTCCCCTGTTTGGAGCACTCCGGACAGCGCATCCCAACAGGCGTGGGGGTCATGCAATCTGGGCAGATCGGACGCCCGCAGGAGGAGCACGCGACTCCGGTCTCGCGCGAGGGGTGGCGGTAGCAGGTGGCCATCGGCCGCGCAGACGCTAGCAGCGGGACGAGTAGGAGCGATACGCCCGCTCGAAGCGATCAACGCAAGCTTGCGCCGGCAACCGCCATCTTGCGCAGCCCGAGGCGCATGCGACCCTTGATTGTGCCGACCGGGGTGTCCAGCATGCTCGCGATCTCGCTGTGGGTATAGCCACCGTAGTAGGCGAGCGTGATGACACAGCTCTGCTCGGGTGGAAGACCGCCGAGCGCCGCGAGCAGTTCGCGCGCACCCTCGCGGCGACCCACCTCATGGTCGGTACGCTCACGTGCTTCGAGGAGATCCTCCACCTGTCGATTCGCATCGGCAAGTTCGTGCGCGATGCTCTGGCGCAAGACGTCGATCGCACGATTGCGCACAATCCCCAGTACCCAAGCCCTGGCGTTGCCTCGTGTGCAGTCGAAGTGCCCGCGGCTACGCCAAACCGACAGGAACGCCTCTTGGACTACCTCCTCGGCCACCGCACGCCTGCGACACATCTGTGTCGCCAGCCCCAAAGCGGCGTGCACGTGACGATCGTAGAGCACTTCAAACGCGCCCGGATCACCGCGTACGACAAGCACCATGAGGGCATCGTCCGGGAGTCGGGCATACACACTCGGCGACAGCTCCAGCATGCCCCCCGAGCCGGTGCAGGCAGGCGAGGAGGCTGCCCTAGATCTGCCCGAGATCGGCGTCACATGCCTAGGCGGCTTGTCATCAAAAAGTTCCATATGCCTGACAATCGGAACAGTTCCGAACCAAACACTTTGACCATTGCATCGCGAAATTGCAAGGAAACATCGGCGATCAGTGCGCTCTCAGCGTGAAACGGGAGTGCGTCCCAGCAACCGGGACACAGCTCCGGTGGTCATCGAAGCTTCGGCACGAAGACCGAAGCTATGCCGAGAGGCACCTGGGTACAAAAGGCGCCTGGATACGGCGCAACGAAGCGGCTTCAGGCGGCTAGCGCTCTCCGAGCAGACGCCGCGTGTGCTCGGAGAGATCGCCCACAGCCCGCTCGGCCGCACGGCGAGCACCCCGCAGGCCACCCGCGGCCGGACGGGGACGGTGCCGAGCTCGCAGCAGCACGAGCGCGACGCCGGCCCCTCCTCCAACAACAACGGCTGCCGCCGGGCGGACCCAGTTGCGCGGATCGCGCATCGCCGAGAGCTCCCAGGCCTCGAGCTCCTCGGCGGCACTCTCCGTGATGCTCGTGAGCGTGTCCTCCAGGCGGCGCACGAGATCCTCGGGCGGGTCTATCGGAGAGAGCGCCTCGTGCAGTAGTCCCTCAAAACTTGGCAGCACTTCACTCATCCGATGGCTCCATGCTCGACTCGCCGACGATCTCCTCCAACTGCTTTATTGCGCGATGAATGAGCACCTTGGTGGCACCATCGGAGCGACCCATGGCACGTGCGATCTCGCGATTGTCCATGCCAAGGGCAAAGCGCATAATCAAGGCCTCGCGTCTGTCGTCGGGCAGACGCCCGACCCCATCGAGCACTCGGCTTAGCTCGTCGCGTCCCTCGACCAAGTCCTCTGTGGTGTGCAGGCTCGCAAGCTCCGAGCCCTCGTCGATTGACGATGACGGACGGCGCGAGCGATCGCGATAGAGATTGGCGGCAAGATTGTGGGCGATGCGGATCAGCCATGGGCGCAGCGGCCTCCCGTGAGACTCGCGCTGGGCGCGCTCGAAATGACGGTAGGCCTGCAGGAAGGTCTGCTCGGTGAGTCCTCCGCGTCGTGATGGTTGCCGATCCGATAGTAGGAGTAGCTGTAGACGTCGCGCAGGTGAGCGCGGTACAGCTCGGAGAACTCGGCATCGAGCTGCGCCTTGGACTTCGTTTGTTGGGGAGCCACTCATCGCACCCTACCCTTCGATGCTTTTATCCTAAGTCCTCAGGCAGCACGCGCGTGATGCCTGGAGTCGCTCGAATGGATCTCCGAATTGTGTGGAATCGCACTGGCGCCGCCTAGCCATTCCCACTGCAAGCTGACACAAGCCCAGATACGCTCAGCCACGCCAAGGGCCATCGTAGGCGTTGGCCGTTCGGCTTGCGGGAAGCGAAGCGGACACCCGCAACGAAGGCTGACCTTGCGGGGACGTATGCGCCAGCCTCGACGCACGTCCTCGGTGCCCATCACCGCCACCGGTACAACGGGAACCCCGGTTTGCAGAGCAAGCCGTCCGACCCCCCTGTGGGGATCGGCCAGCGGGCCAGGACGCACACGGGTTCCCTCCGGGAAGATCACGACACAGTCGCCGCGCGCGAGAATCGTGCGCGCGGTTGCCATCGCCTGTTCGTCACCGTGACCACGATCGACCGGAAAAGCCCCGAGGCTGTTGAGCAGCCAGGCCTGCCAACGATGCTCGAACAGCTCGCGCTTGGCCATGTAGTAGACCGGCCGACGCGTTAGCGCGCCAATCACGAACGGGTCGAGAAAGCTGCGGTGGTTGGCCGCGATCAATACGGGGCCGGAACTGGGGATGTGCTCGCGCCCGAGGCGCGCGATGCGAAAATAGAGTAGGAAGAACGGGACCAAGACGGCTCGTGCGAGCCAGTAGAGCACCGGGTTGACGCCGTGAGCAAGTGCGTGCTCGCGAAACGTATGCAGCTCGCTGGACTCGGTATTCGAAGCGCCCCGCCCTTCCTCGGAGGCGTTCGTACGATCAGATCGCTCCTCGCTCAGCACGGGCGCCAGACGAACCCCCGTCGGGCGATCGGCGCCCTTGGTGTTCTCCTCGCGCCGGTCGGTGGCTGCACTTGACTCCATGCATTGGGTACCCGCTTGCGCGGACAGCGTTACAGCCCCAGGATCGCTACGCTCGATCCTTCCCGCCGGAGTAGCTCAGCTGGCCAGAGCACCTGTCTTGTAAACAGGGGGTCACGGGTTCGAATCCCGTCTCCGGCTTTCGCGGACTGGCCCGCTTTTTACGGCGAGGCGCTCTCGCAAGCCAGGACTCCCAGAGTCGTGTGGATTGGTTCACTCTGGTGCGAGCGAGTTGAGCTGGTGGGCTAGTGTCGCACTTTTCCAGAAGGCTGGAATGCCAGGTCTGAGATTGCCCACCCGCTAGCGGGGCGGCGTGCTGAGGACCGAAGACGACTGCAGTCCCTGGGCACACGCAAACCGCACGAACCCATCCGCAGCGCCATCTGTGGTCACACGGCGCTCGATGTCGCGGTTGAGATAGCGGAACAGCAACGGCGCAGCCAGCGAGTAAGCCGCTCCGAGTGCCAGGAACAACGCCAGCAGATGGGGAACGAGTAGTGCGACGACGGCAGCCATCATCCACACTTGGAGGACAGCCGCTAGCACGGTAAGCCGTATCCAGCGATGCCCCTCGCGTGCCTGCCCGGGCGTCAGCTGACCGCCTCGGTTGGACATCTCATGTGCCATACCCCTGGATCGACGCTCAAAAGGCTCAACTTGAGCCCCATCGCCCAAAGTCGGCCATATCGATTCCGAAAAACAGAAAGCACTCGCGTGCCCTTCCCGAACCGCGCTCCCATGAACAACGTGTGCGTTTGTTTCCGACTCGTGAGCGCGAAATGGCGAATACACGACACATTCCCGACTAGAGCATTCCTGAGCGCTGGCCATGGTAAACGCCGGTCTTGCCTGCATCCCCTGGGGTCAGACCCGCCAGAAGAATGCGGGACTGGACGACCACAAAGCGAACAATCCGCCAAACCTAAGCATCCCTTCGACTATCGTGCTTTTCTTGTACGAAGTTCATTGGTTGGAAGGCGGGTTGCAGACCGGTGTCTGCTAAGCATGCCGTACTTGGGCTTGTAATCGAGCAGCCGAGCTACGCCTACAGGATCGCCTCGGGTGTGCGCCGCCAGTTGCGGTTTGCCGATCTAGCCGATTCCTACCCGTACTGGGCTCTCGAGAAGCTCGAGAACGAAGGCCTTGTCCGCAAGGTCGACGAGAATGGCGATCCGCTTCGCAATGGGACTTCTGGCCGCAGAGCGATCTACGAGGCCACCCAAAAGGGAGTCGAGTCCTTTGACGATTGGCTGCTGTCGACGACTGCGGAGCCGCCGTTGCGAGACGATCTGCATTTCAGGATCGCATTGTGCCGCCCGCGTGACGCGCCACGCATGATCGAGTTGATTCGTGGGCAAGAGCTGGTGTGTCTGGGGCGCGTGCAGGATCTAAAGCGCGCCTCCGAAGCCGAGGGTGTGGACGGCTCGGAGTGGGACAGGATGGTTCGCGTTGTATCGCGTGACGCGGAGCTTGGTTTTTGGAACGCAAGGATCGAATGGCTACAGGGCGTACGCGAGCGACTCGAAGGACTGCCGGCCAAGCCCAGCTAGCCCTCCAGATACGCCCTTCGCCTCTTTCAGCGCTGAAAGATTCAGGGCTGACTAGCCCAAATCGTTCGATTTGAGCACCATTGTGTTCGTTCAACGTCCCGCTGTGGGACGAGGCTGCCAACGTAATAGAGGCGCGTGCAAGGAAGGACCGTTCTATGACGACCATGTCCCCTATCCGCGGAGGCATCTTGCATCTGCCCAATTCTCAAGAGGGTCGCTACTCGCAATCGTTGGAGCGTGGGTTGGCAATCCTCACCGCTTTTACGCCGGAGCGGACGTGGATGGGGATCGCTGAACTTGCCGAGAGGTTGGAAATGAGCCGTCCGACAACCCACCGCTACGCCTCGACGCTCGTTGCCCTCGACTACCTGGAGCAGGGACCCAGGCGTAAGTACAGACTCGGGATGCGCGCTGGTGATCCCGGGCGCTCGGCGGTGAGCTCGACTACGTTGGGCAAGCTGCCGCAGAAATATCTAGCCGAACTGCGTGACCGCAGCATGTGCACCGCCAGTCTCGCGCTACTGCACGGCAAGGACATCGTCTACATCCACCGCGCCAGAAGCTCTTGGCAGGGAGAGAGCGAGGTAACCAATAGGATCGGGCGCGGTTCACGTCTGCCGGCAAGCCGCACTGCGCTTGGCAGAGTGCTGCTGGCACATATGTCTCATCAGGAGCAATGCGACGCGATTGATGCCGGGACGAAGCGCCCCGACTCCGCAGATGCGCTCGCGGCCAGAGAAAAGTTGATCGGTGAGCTCCATGGTATTCGCGAAAAGGGGATCGCGATAGCCGACCAAGTGCGCGTCGATGGTCAAAGATGCGTGGCGGCGCCCGTGATGTCGAAGTCCGCGGAGGTGGTCGCAGCGGTCGATGTGGCGGCGAACAAGTCAAGCTTCTCGCGAGCGCAACTGCTCGAGCAACTGGCGCCGCTGGTGGTGGAGTGCTCTCAACAGATGTCTGCACACTTGGGCTATGCGCCAGGGGAGTAGCCCCTGCTGCCTGCACGCGAGCAGCACAGACTATGCCGGCGATCCGCGAGCGACTCTCGTGCAGATCACCACGGAAATATTTCAGTCGTCGGCAGGCTAAATCTCTCTGTGCCGAACGAATGTCCAGAGACGGTATGGGCTTTTCAGTAGTCCGCCACGCAGGCATGGGGCGGACCGCTGAGGCATGTACGGTTTGGAGCAGGAATCATCCGGGTATGCGCCTATCTGTAATGGGGATTGACCGGGGATGAACCAGCGCGTGCGTTGTCCGCACTGTCATCATTGGACTGACGCCTTGCTTGTGTGGGCCGCTGGCGACTGCTGTCCCAGCTGCAACGCCCAGATCGCGGGCTCCGGCAGCGATCTAGGGAAGACAGACGACGAACGCGTCTTACGTGGCCCGGGCAGGATCACGGGATCAAGCCCCGGTCGTACCACTCGCGAGCGTCTGAGCGAGCGGGCTTAAACACAGACAACTACAGGCTTTTGCGGCCGGCCAGATTCGACCGGCCGCAAATGCCCGTGGATTAGGACTGACGCCCGTGGATTAGGACTGACCTTCGGGTGGGACCGTCGTATTTTCTGGCGCTTCGGGCATCAGGGTCGATGCCAGCGCCGGATTGACCTGAATCGTGAACGATGGACTGGCGGCGCCTTGATTATCGGGCCCGCCAGGGATGTAGACGCGTAGCAGCTTGGTGCCGGCGTCATAGAAACGGTGCACGATTGTGTAGCTGGAGCCGGCTCCTACGAACGACAGCTGAACCACGTGGAATCCGGGTCCGCGTGCGTTCTGGCGTTCGAGGTAGATGACGTGACCGGTTTGATCGGGAGAGACCGTGCCCGAGAACGTGACGCTCTGGCCAGCCTGAACTGCGGGTGGCACGGCCTCGGCGGTGAGCACATCCTTGACGCCCTCGTAGAGAACCGCAGAGGAGACCGGCCTGAATGCAATAGCTGGACACAGCGTATTCGGCGGGCATACGAGCTGGCCTGCATCCACCCTGTAGAAGGTGCTGTTGGCCGGCGACTGCGCGGGGAAACTGTATTCGCCCGAGGAGCTGCTCGTGGTCTGCGCCACCGGGGTGAAACCGGGTTGACGCGCGGTATGAGCCATTAGCGTCAGCGAGCGACCGGTACCTGAGGTGAGCTTGCCGCTGATCGTGACCGCTTCCCCGTATGAGATCGGGTCGGCGGATGCTTGAATCGTCAGTTCTGGATTTTGGGCCTGAGAGACCGTATCGGCAAGGACGTTAGATTCACTGGGCACGTTTCGTCCCTGTGAGCGTACGAGCACCCTGAGGTTGGCGCCACCGGCGACGACGAAAGTGTGGGTAATCGTGAAGTCCCCTGTAGATTCCACGATGCCCGAATCGATGCGCCGCCACTGGTTGCCGGTGAGGGCGTTCTGGCGCTGCAGGATGACCCGTGCACCCACGTCTGCTGGCGAGACCGCTCCGGTGAAGGTGACGCGATTGGGGTATCCGGTGAGCAACGCGCCTTCGGCTGAGCCGCTGAGCGTCACCTGCGTGGCAACCCTGATTCGCTTGGTGGCGCTGCGAGCGCCGTGCGAACGTACGAAGAACGAACGGTTGGTTTCGACCACGCCGTCGGCTCGACCGAACTCATAGAAGCCGTGGACATCGGTGGTGGCGCTCTGCACTGGGGTGAATCCTGGTAGACCGGTGAGATGGTGGTAGAGAACGACCTGTTGACCGGCGGCGCTCGCACGGTTGACGCAACGGAGCCGTCCGAAAATGACCACCGGATCGCCCGCCACGATCTGGCGCGGGGCCACCTGCATGCTTACGATGCAGCGACCGCTTGGACTTGGGTGCTTGTGCGCGAAGGCACCCGAAGGTGTGAGCGCGAACAGCGATATGACGGCCGTGATGGCCGGAATGAGCGTACGTGAACGCATCGACGCCTCCCTTGCGACGGCTGCAGTTTTAGTTCCGCCCTCGCTAACACACGCACGCCGTGTTTGATGCGCCAAATCTTTGCGAAATATTTATGTGTGGGCCCGAGCGCGGCGCCGCTATCTCGCGCGCTTGGTCTGCTGCTCGAGAACCTTGCCGAAAGCCCGCTCGACCTGGGTAGTCATGCGCTGCTTGAAGATCGCAAGCAGCGCCTCCGAGGCGATTGGCCGCAGCGCGTCGGTCGCCGCGATCATCTCCTCCCAGCGCTCATCGGGCTGTCCGGCCTGCTCGAAGGGCTCCCACAGCTCGCCCAGGAACAGCCTGACAAAGGCCTTGGAGATCGATTCGCAGTCGCGCGATACCCGCTCGACCAATGCCAACGCGGCCGGCAGCGGGATCCCCAAGGCGGTCACTTCTTCAGCGGCTTTCATTAGCGCCGGGCTCGGCACTTCAAAGCGATCGTCGCCCAGAGGGATCAACAGCTTCAGCTTGCGGATGCGCTCGACGCTCTTGGCGTCGACCTCGCCGAAGCGTCTTTCCAAGTCCTCCGCGGTGACTACCTCTGGCGACTCGGTCGCATAAGGCGTGGTCATTGCGTTGCGCAAGCCCAGCAGCCGCGAGGCGACGCCACCGGATGAGCTCATCAGACGCTCGATCGCCGCCAGGTTGAAGCCGTCGGCTTGCAGGTCGAGGATTAGACGCAAACGGGCAACATGCTCGGCGTCGTAGTAGCCGACACGTGCGCGTACCTCTGGGGCGGGCAACAGGCCCCGCGACTGGTGGTTGCGGATGTTGCGCACCGACATCCCCACCTCGGCGGCCAGCTGCTCGATCGTCAGCCCGTCCTCTGCCATCTCCTCCTCACCGTTTGGCGAGGAGTCGTGCGCGCCTCTTCGGGGTATGTCAGCCGTATCGGTTCGCGATCCTGTCACCTCGATTTAGGATACCATCTTGCATGTAACCTCATTTCAGGTAGCATTGATCCAGGTCAGATGAGCTTGCTCCCCGAAATCCCCGTTCCGCGCCCTACTTCCGCGTCTTCTTCCACCGTGCTCCCTTCCTCCGTGCTCCCTTCCTCCGTGCTCCCTTCCTCCGCGTCCCCTTCCTCCGTGCCCCCTGCGTCCGCGTCCCCCACGCGTCCCTGTACTTCTCCCCCCGTGCGTCTCCATGGCTGAACGTGGTGCTCCCCCGCGCGTGCCCGCAGGGCGCCGGCGAGCCTTGGCGCTGGTGCGTTCGTTTACCTCGCCGCTGCTGCCCGACGACTATCTGGAGCTGGTCAATCCACTGTGGTCGACACGAGAGCTACGCGGACGGATCGAACGGATCGAGCGCGAGACGTCGAGCGCCGTGACCGTCACGATCAAGCCCGGCTGGGAATGGCAAGGCCATCGACCAGGGCAGTATCTGCGCCTGGGGATCGAGGTTGATGGGGTTCATCACTGGCGCGCCTACTCGCTTACCTCCGCGCCAAAGCGCCCGGACGGATTCATCTCGATCACGCCGAAGCTCCTCGAGGGAGGCAAGGTCTCGCCCTTCCTGTTTGGACGCGTGCGTCCAGGCACAATCGTGCGACTTGGTGGCGTGGAAGGCACCTTCGTACTGCCCGAGCCGCTGCCTACTCGCCTGCTGTTCATCAGCGCCGGCAGCGGCATCACCCCGATCATGAGCATGTTGCGGAGCCTTGCGGACCGTGGAGCGATCGAGGACGTGGTTCACCTGCATTGCGCACGCTCCGCCGACGGAGTCATCTTCGCGCGCGAGCTGGGCGAGCTGGACGCCAGCCATCCGGGCTACAAGCTGCACCTACGGCTGACGGGCGAGCAGGGTCGCGTGACACCTGAACAACTCGACGCTCTCTGTGAGGACTGGCGGGAGCGCGAGGCGTTTGTTTGTGGGCCCGCGGGGCTGCTTGAGGGGATGGAGCAACGGTGGAGCGAAGATGGCGAGCACAGGAAGCTGCATATCGAGCACTTTCAGCCAAGCACGGCAGTTGGCGAGGGGCAGCGTGGATCGGGTGGCAGGATCCGCTTTCGCAAGAGCGATCTTGAAGCTTGTAGCGATGGCGAGCAGCCAATCCTTGTGGCCGGGGAGCAGGCGGGCGCATGCTTGCCGTTCGGGTGTCGCATGGGTATTTGTCATACGTGCGTGGGGAAGCTGCGCACCGGGCAGGTGCGCGATCTGCGCACCGGGCTCGTGCACGGTCAGCCTGGGGAGATGTTGCGCACTTGCATCAATGCGCCTGAGGGCGCGGTCGAGATCGACCTCTAACCGATAGAAGACATACGACCTACCGAAGGAGCGCCAATGTCAACGATCCACGCCGAGAAGCCATTCATTCCTCCCAACGTCCCTGCCCCGGCGCCAACCGGAAGCGCACCGCCAGGCCCGGCAGGGAGTGCGACGTCTCCGCCAACTGGGGGCGTGCCCCCTTCCCAGAAGTCGGCGACCGATCCCGCTGAGCTCGAGAGCCCGCTCGCGCGCCTTACATCCGAGCAGCTGGAGCAGCTGGGCCGTGAGTTCGACGCGATCCACGACGAGGTGTTTGCCGATCTGGGCGATCGCGACTCACGCTACATACGCTCCACGATCAAGCTGCACCGCCAACTTGTGTTGGCTGCGCGAGCGATGCTGCTCGGCTCGCGCTACAAGCCGTTGTGGTTCGCCGGCACTGCTTCGCTATCGATCGCCAAGATCCTCGAGAACATGGAGATCGGCCACAACGTGATGCATGGGCAGTGGGACTGGATGAACGATCCCGATATCAACTCCCAGAGCTGGGACTGGGATACGGCCTCGCCGGCCGACGCTTGGCGGCACTCGCACAACTACGAGCATCACACGTTCACCAACATCCGCGGTAAGGACCGCGATCTGGGCTACGAGATCATGCGTATCGACCCCCATCAGAAATGGCATCCCGTGTATCTGCTGCAGCCCTTCTACAACCTGCTGCTGATGGGGTTCTTCGAGTGGGGCGTGGCCTTTCACGACCTCAACTTCGACGCGATCCATGCCGGCGAAAAGTCCAAGCAGCAGCTGGCCGAAGAGCTCAAGGCGATCGGCCTCAAGGCGCGCAGGCAAGTCGTCAAGGACTACATCGCCTTCCCGCTGCTCTCAGCGGCGCTTGCCGGCACGGTTCAAGCAGTCAAGGGCCGGAGAGCCATAAGTCGAGTAGACACACGGCCACGAGGCACAGATCCCGTAGCCGGTTCCCAAGTCAAGGCCACAAGCCAAGCGACTACGGCCCGAGGAATCGGAGCAGCCGCTGGGCGCGCGTACAAGTCGACGCTCACGGCCGATTTCACCGCGAACATCGTGCGCAACGTCTGGGCCTACTCGATCATCTTCTGCGGGCACTTCCCGGACCAGACGTATACCTTCAGTCAAGCCGAGGTTGCCGAGGAGACACGCGGTGGCTGGTACGTGCGCCAGCTACTCGGCTCGGCAAACATAGAAGGCGGGCCGCTGTTTCACTTCATAGCGGGCAACCTGAGCTTCCAGGTCGAGCACCATCTGTATCCCGACATGCCCTCCAGCCGCTATGCGGAGATCGCGCCGCGCGTACGAGACGTGTGTCACCGCTACGGGCTGCCTTATAACACCGGGCCCTTCAGCAAGCAGCTCGGCAAAGTGCAGCGCACGATCCTGCGTCTGGCGTTCCCCGGCGGACGGCCACAGCGCAAGCCCGGCCCTTATAAGCCGAGCTAGGAAGCCACCAGCCGCGTGCGCAGATGCGCGCCGACCTTGCGCTTGACCCGCTGCAGGGCGTTGTCAACCGTCTTGGTGTCGCAGCCCAAGCGCTCGCCGACCTGCTCGTAGGAGCAGCCGTCGAGATACAGCGAGAGCACGCGGCTCTCCAGCTCAGAGAGCGCTGTGGAGAGGCAGCCGACCAAAGAGCGCAGCTCCTCGGATGAGATCACTCGGTTGACCGGATCGTTGACGGACGGGCCGGCGATCGTCTGGTCGAGCGTCGGCACGTCCTCGCCCGCCGCGGCCGGGGTGGAGGAGAACGAGACGTACTGGTTCAGCGGCGTGTGCTTGTTGCGCGTTGCCGTCTTCACCGCCGTGATGATCTGGCGCGTGATGCAGAGCTCGGCGAAGTTGCGGAAGCTCGACTCGCGATCGGTGCGGTAGTCGCGGATCGCCTTGTACAGGCCGACAAGACCCTCCTGGATCAGATCTTCGGAGTCGCCCCCGGCCAGGAAGTACGACGAGGCCTTCAACCGCACGAAGCCGTGATACCGGCGGACGAGACGGTCGTAGGCATTGCGATCCCCCTGCTTTGCAAGGGCAATCAAAAAGCCGTCATCAACCTTAACTTCAGATTGAGTGTTATGGAAGGTACGTGCCACGAGCAGATCCTTTCTTGGCTTATTGCAGCCAAAACATGCTCAGTGGCGCACTCCTCCCCTGGCGCCAAAGCTATGAAGTCAACCTTAGGTTGAGCGTTATGGGCGGCAGCTTCGCACAGTTATGGAGCCTTGTCAAGGCTGACATCGCGAGATTGCAAGATCCCGTACAACAAGGCCGCCGCGGCGGCGGCCACACCGAGCGACTCCATGCGTCCACGCAGGGGTAGCGAGATGAGTTGATCGCATGCGCCGGCCACACGCGGGCGCAAGCCGCTGCCCTCACTGCCGAGTACGAGCACGACTCCACCGCTGTAGTCCGGGGCGGTGTACGGCACCGTCGGTCCCGCGTCTCCCCGCCCTCGGCTGCCACCCCGATCGCCGCCGTCCCGAACCCCACCCCGAACTCTGTCTTGAACTCCACCACCTCGAGCATCATCACCGCCCCGGGCACCACCGCTTGAAGCCTCCTCCCCTGCCTCGGAGTCGTTTGGAGCGCTCGCGCCGTAGGACCAGCAACCGGCGTCGCGCGCCTCACCGAGGAAATCGGCGATGTTGCGTACGCGCGCGATGCGCATGTGCTCGACCGCTCCCGCGGAGGCCTTGCACGTGGCCGAAGTCACCTCGGCCGCGCGACGCTC
Source organism: uncultured Solirubrobacterales bacterium (assembly GCA_963757995.1). Lineage (GTDB taxonomy): Bacteria > Actinomycetota > Thermoleophilia > Solirubrobacterales > Solirubrobacteraceae > Palsa-744. The sequence goes on along the minus strand of CAVWTS010000017.1, from coordinate 156,932 downwards.
CGCGATGACCACGCCCGTGGCGCCCGCGCACTCCGCCGTACGGCAGATCGAACCGAGGTTCTGCGGGTCCTGGACTTGATCGAGGGCCACGATCAAAGGCGAGTCGACCGCTAGTAGCTCACGTGCTCCAACGTACGGGTAGCCGCCCATCTCTGCGCAGACACCCTGGTGGGCGGAGGAGCCACAGACACGCTCCAGCTCATCCGCAGCGCACACCTTCATCTCCATCCCTGCCAACCAATGCTCATGTGCGGCGTTCGCGGTCGCCCACACTCTGGAGACGCTACGAGCTCGACGGCCGCGCAGCGCCTCATGCACAGGATTGCGTCCGTAGACGATCACGAGCGCGTAAGCGGCAGCAGCTCGGGACCCGACGGGCCGTCCCGCACCTCCCAGCCAGACTTGGCAATTGCGTCGCGAAGCTCATCGGCTGTCGCGAAATCGCGCTCGGCCCTCGCCAGCTCACGCCGTTGGGCGAGATCGAATACCTCCGCAGGCGCCTCAGCCAGCGGTGCGAGCAGTCCATCGAGGCCGAGTATCCCAAGCATCTCGCCAAGGTCAGCGTCGCCTTGCACACCAAGATGACCTGCACCGCGAATCCATTCGTACAGGTAGGCCAGAGCCCCGGGCGTGTTGAAGTCGTTGGCCAGCGAATCGAAGAAGCCATCGCGAAACGACCGCAAGTGCTCCTCATCTCCAGGACCGCGATAGACGGTGGCACCGCGGCCCAACCGACGACCCGCCTCCCGGATTCGACCGACATTCGTGCGAGCCTGCGCCAGCTCCGTCTCGCCGAAGGCCAGCGGCTGGCGATAGTGACCGGAGATCAGATACAGCACGACCGCGTCGCGCCCGTATCGCTCCACGACCTCGTGCAGCAAGGCGATGTTGCCGACCGACTTGGCCATCTTCTCGCCGGTGAGCTGGATCATCCCGTTGTGCATCCAAATCTGCGCGAGTTCTTGGCCACGCGCGCAGCGCGTTTGTGCGGCCTCGTTCTCGTGGTGAGGGAACAGCAGATCCGAGCCGCCGCCATGAATGTCAAAGCCAATCCCAAGCGACTCCTCGGCCATCGCCGAGCACTCGATGTGCCAGCCGGGACGGCCATCGCCCCACGGCGAGGGCCACCAAGCGTCCTCGTCCGGCTTGCGCGCCTTCCACAGCGCGAAGTCGAGCTGGTCCTCCTTGCGCTCAGAGCCTTCCACGCCTTCACCTTGGTCGAGCTCCTCGACGCGACGGTGCGAGAGCGAGCCATAGCCAGCGTCGGAGCGGACCCTGAAGAACACGTCGCCGCCGCTCTCGTACGCGTGGCCGGAGTCGATCAGGTCACGAATGTAGGAGACGATCGCGTCCATCGTCTGCGAAGCGAGCGGCTCACGATCAGGACGTCCGAGGCCCAGCGCGTCTGTGTCGGCGACGTAGTTGGCGGTCATCTCCACCGCCAACTCGGTGCTAGGTCGGCCCTGCGCTTGCGCGGCGTCGTAGATCTTGTCGTTGACGTCGGTGACGTTCGCGACGAAGATCACCTCGTAGCCCTCGTGCTGCAGAAACCGCTTGAGCACGCTGAACACGACGAACGGACGCGCATTGCCGATATGAATGCGCGAGTACACAGTCGGCCCGCACGCGTAGATCCCCACCCGACCGGGGTCGCGTGGGCGCAGCGGTACCCGCTCCCCGCTGCGCGTGTCATGTAGCTGGATCTCTCGCATGGCCGAGCAACAGTAGCGCCCGCCGGCTCATGTGAGCCTGCAAACGAGCCGCCTCAAACCAATCGATGCGTCTCAGTCAGCGAGGTGCAGGGAGACGACCGCGAGCGCCGCTACGCCCTCTCCGCGCCCGACGAACCCGATCCCCTCGCCCGTGGTGGCCTTCACGTTGACGCGTCCGGGCGCGAGGCCAAGCGCCACCGCCAGTCGCTCGCGAATCGCCTCGCGGTGGGGACCGAGCTTGGGACGCTCCATCACGACGGTGCTGTCCACGTTCACCAACTCCAAGCCCTGCACGAGAACACGCGGAAGCACGGTCTCCAGCAGCTCGATTGAGTTGGCGTCGCGGTACCGCTCGTCGCTGTCGGGGAAGTGCTCACCGATGTCGCCGAGACCCGCGGCGCCGAGCAGCGCGTCGATCACTGCGTGGGTGAGCACGTCGGCGTCGGAGTGGCCGTCGAGGCCGAGCTCGCTTGGAATATCCACGCCGCCGAGAATCAGCGGGCGACCCTCGATCAGTCGATGGGAGTCGTAGCCGATGCCGGTTAGCGTCATGTGAGACCGCCGTGGGCGAATGCCAGCTCGAGGCTGCTGGTCGAGCAACTCTCCCTACGGCCGGCATAGGTCGCAACACCGGCACGGGCAGCGCTACTCACACCACACCCGCGCCGATCGGCTCCAAACGCCGCTGGCGGCGCTCGAACACGCACAGCTCGCTGACACCCGCGCTCTCCAGCAGCTCGAGCGCGCGGTCGTAGTCGGCGCCGACATCCTCGGGACGGTGCGCGTCGCTCGACAACGCGATCGGGGCTCCGGCTTCCACACACATCTGCAGCAGCGCGGGTGCTGGGTAGATCTCCTCGGCACGCTTGCGCAAACCGGCGGTGGATACCTCGATCGCCACTCCCGACTCTGCGATACCGTCGAGCGCAAGCTCGTAGTAGCGCCGCAAGTCGCCTTCGGGTAGGGGGCGAGTACGGCCCCAGACCTTCACGAGATCGGGGTGCGCGAGGATGTCAAACAAGCCGCTCCTGGCAGCCTCGCCCAGGGTACGAAAATACTCCCGCCAGATGTCCTCGGCGCCGCGCCCGGGGTGGGTGGGACTCCAAATACTGTAGTCGTCCATGTCCAGTGCGTGATCGCGCAGAAAGTGCACCGAGCCGACGACATAGTCGAAGTCGCGCGCCTGAAGTAGATTGGCGATGCGGTCCTCCGCTCCGGGGATGTAGTCAGCCTCGACCCCAAGGCGCAGGTCGGTCTCCTCGCGCACGAAGCTGGTGTACTCGTCGATGTCGTCGCGCGCGAATTCACGCCACAGCGGATGCTGCCAAACGTCGAGCGCTTGCCTGAAGCGGTAGATGTGCTCGGATACTCCCAGCTCTGAGATATCGCGCTCACTTGCCATATCGCGATAGCGCTGAACATTGGCCTGCGTGAAGTACTCCGTAGGGGTCGCGTCAAGCTCGTCGGGGCGTAGGTGTAGGTGGTAGTCGGTGAGCATTCTTTTCAGTCGGTCGGGATTCCTCGTAATCGTTGGCCACGCCAGGGTAGCTATCACGAGCCCGGCGTCCGGGTCGGCCGTCGAGCACGAGTCTGACGACCTGACACGACGGGAAGCAGCCGCCCGTAGAGCACTATTCCTCGCGCCTAGCCAGGAGCAGCTCGGCAAGCTCCAGGTCAAGCGCAGTGGTGACCTTCAGGTTGTCCTTCGGGGACGGCACTATCGTAACCTGGCCTCCCGCGCGCTCGATCAGCCAGGCGTCGTCGGTCGCTTGCGCCAGGATCTCCTCGGAGACGTTGAGTGCCCGCTCGAGCGCCTTACGTCGAAACACTTGCGGCGTCTGTACCGCCCACAGGCCGACGCGGTTGAGCGTCTGCGTCACAAGACTCTCGCCGTCGGCCTGCTTGATCGTGTCCGTGACCGGTGTCGCGGCAATCGCCGCATCGACGCCCTTCCGCTCGACCGCCGCAAGCGTCGCCTGCACCAACTCGACGCTCAACAGTGGTCGCGCGGCGTCATGCACGAGCACGGGATCGCCGGGTCCGGATACCTCGAGAGCACGGAGCACCGACTCGGAGCGAACGGCTCCCCCGAGTACGCCAACCGTCCCCTCCGGCGCCTCTACGCCGGCTGGGAGCGCGACCACGATGCGCTCGATCTCCTCGACGGCGTCGAGCACGTCCAAGCTCCACTGCAGTAGCGGCCGCCCCGCGAGCTCCACGAACGCCTTAGGGCGCCCGGCCCCAAGGCGCTCGCCGATGCCGGCGGCGACGATCAGTGCGACGGCCATCGCCGTCTGACCTTCATCGGGAGCTACCGCGCATGCGGCCGAGGATCACTGGTGTGAGCAACTGCCGCGTGCGCACCCAGAGGGCACAAGCGAGAGCCGTTACTTACCGGCTACCGCGAGCTGGCTCGACGCGGAGTTCGCGAGCAGCTCGTCCAAGTAGGACTCAGCCTCGTCCTCGTCCTTGTCGAGCGCGTACATGAGCTCTGAGGCGAGGATCTTCTTGGCGCGCGTGTACATCTGCTTCTCACCTGTGGAGAGACCCTTTTCGCTCTCACGCAGCGACAGGTTGCGGACAACCTCGGCGAGCTCGTAGATGTCGCCTGTCTTGATCTTGTCGCGGTTGTGCTTAAAGCGCCGGTTCCAGTTCTTTGGCATCTCGGACACCTCAGCGGTGAGGACATCCAGAACCTTCTTGACCGTTTCTTCGTCGATTACGCGTCGTAGACCCGCCAGGGCCGCATTCTCGGTGGGGACCTTGACGGTCATGTCGTTGTGAAGGATCTTGATCGTCAGATACTCACGTGTTGTGCCGAGTACCTCCATGTCCTCCTTGCTCAGAACCTTGCCTGCGCCGTGATGGGGATACACGACGTGGTCGCCGAGCTCAAACTCGATGCACTCGACCTCGCGGGTCGCCTCGAGCTCCTCAATGAACGATGTCTCATCAACTGTTGATACTGGGATGGTGTCCTCCTTCGTCGCGCCGGCAATGGGGACCGGCCTTGTGTCGAAGCCGGCCACGGACCGGCTGTGGGTCAAGTCAAGTCTGTAGGTAGCGATCCACGAGATTGATCTCTTGCAGTCGGCGAAGGCCCTCGCGGATGTCCTTCGCCCGTATCTCCCCTACTCCCTCGACCGCCTCGAGCTCGGCGTCGGTCGCCGCCAAGAGCTCATCCAGGCCGCCAAATTCAGCGACGATCTGCGTGACCACCAGCTTCGGCAGACGCGGGATGCGACCAAGGATGCGATGGCCGCGCGGCGAGACCGGATAGTCAAGCGTGTTGAGCTTGCGGTCATAACCGAGCAGCTCGGCGATGCGGCCGAAGTCGAGCAGATCCTGGTGGGCCAGGCGACCGATCTGGTCGAGCGCTGAGGCGAACACCTCGTCGCCATAGTCGGCCAGGTAGTCCTGAACGAGCGCTGCCTTCTCGGCGGTGGTGCCGAGGATCGTCTCCTCCAATTGCATCTCGATCAGACGCCCCTCGCTGCCGAGCTCAACGATGTAGCGCTCGATCTCCACCGCCATACGCGTCACGAGCTCCGAGCGCTGCAACACCGTGAGCACGTCGTGCAGCGTCACGCCCCCCTCGAACTCGAGCGCAGTGAGCCGCGTGGATACCTGATCCAGGCGCTGGCGATACTTGTCGAGCGTGGCGAGCGCCTGGTTGGCCTTGGAGAGCACGACGGTGATGTCTTCGAGGATGTACTTCGCCCCATCCACATACAGCGACACCACCTCGCGGCGCTGAGAGATGGCGATCACTAGCGCATCGGTCTGCTTAGAGACGCGCTCTGCCGTGCGGTGACGAGTGCCCGTCTCGTGCGAGAGGATCGTCGGATCCGGCATCAGTTGCACATTGGCCATCGCGATCTTGGTCGCGTTCGTGCTGACGATGATCGCACCGTCCATCTTGGCCACCTGGTAGAGGAAGGCCGGGGTGTAGTCGATGTCGAGCTTGATGCCGCCCGAGAAGAGGAAGCTGAGCTCCTCTGGATCGCCAATCACGATCAAACCGCCTGTGCGAGCGTGCAGGATGCTCTCGATCCCCTCCCGCAGCGCCGTACCGGGAGCCACCATCTCAAGGGCCCTCACCAAACCTGGCTCTGGTCGCGCGTCCGTGTCGAATTCTTCACCGGATCGTGAGGCCACAACTAGACATTCTACGACATTTAGGCTTTTTTTATCGCGCCCCTAACCTGTTCGGAAGGGGCGAATCGGCCCGCTCACGCTCGACCGGAGCGAAAACCCCGAGCGAACGGCCTACGCGGCCCGTGCAGGCCGACGCGCAACAGCCGGAAGTGCTGCTGCCAGCGACTCGCGCAGCGTCGAGGCCTCGCGTGCCCCATCGCCACTACCGGCAGGCGCGTGCACGTCTGAGAGGCCATGTCTGACGGCCTCGGCCAAGCGTCGCTCGGGATGGCCCACCCAGCGCAGCTCCCCCGTCAAGCCAAGCTCGCCGAAGCACCCGCAGGGAGAGCCGTTCAGCGCCACGCCCTTGGCAGCCGAGGCGACCGCGAGCGCTATCGCCAGATCTACCCCTGGCTCGTCTACACGCACACCGCCGACGACATTTACGAACACGTCGTGGCCGGCGACTCCGACGCCACCATGACGACCGAGGATCGCGAGCACAAGCGCGAGGCGGTTGCGGTCGAGGCCGGATACCACGCGGCGTGGTTGTTCGAGCTCTGAGGGAGCCACAAGCGCCTGTACCTCCACGAGCAGCGGGCGGGAACCCTCCATCGCTGCCAACACCACGCTGCCAGGCGCACGCGTAGCCTCAGCGACGAAGCGCGCGGATGCGTCGAGCACCTCTACGAGCCCACCCTGGCGCATCTCGAACAGTCCCGCCTCGTTGGTCGAGCCGAAACGGTTCTTCAGCGCGCGCAGCTCGCGGTATGGGCGCTCGCGCTCACCCTCGAACTGCAGCACACAGTCGACCAAATGCTCGAGCACACGTGGTCCGGCGAGCGCGCCGTCCTTGGTGACGTGCCCGACGAGCACGACCGCGATCGAGCGCGCCTTCGCTAGTTCCATGATTCTGGTAGCCGCCTCGCGCACCTGACCGACCGAGCCTGGCGTGGGGCGGGCGGGACCTGATCCGTCAGCGCTGCGCAGCGTCTGCACTGAGTCGATTACACAAACGCTTGGAGCATGGGCGGCGATCGTGTCAAGCACCGCATCGAGGTCGCACTCGGCCAGCACCGGCACCTCCAGAGCACTCGGGGACAGCCGCTCGGCGCGCAGACGCACCTGCTCGGCGGACTCCTCACCACTCACATACAGCGTCTTGTGGCCGGCCGCTGCAATGTTGCCTAGCGCCATGTTGGTTAGCGTCGACTTGCCGATACCCGGCGAGCCGCCAAGCAACACCAGCGACCCCGGCACGAGCCCTCCGCCGAGCACGCGGTCAAGCTCACCAATACCTGTCTGCAGGCGCTCCAACCGCGCAGCCGCCACCTGCGAGAGCGCCACCAATGGTGCGCCGATGCCCCCCGCGCGCGCGGGGGGCACGCCACTTCTACGATGATCACCACCACTCCCCGCCGAGCGCTCCTCCACAAGTGTGTTCCATGCGTCGCACCCTGGGCACTGTCCGTGCCACTGGGCTGAGGAAAGCCCGCACTGCGAGCAGATATGAACGGTTTGAGCTCGCGCCATCGGTCCAGGTTACGCGTCGCCCCCGACGGTTCTCTGCGCCGCTACATCGACTTGAGCATCCAGAGCATGCGTCCTCTGCGATCTTCCAAATTTCGCAATGCTCCCCGCGCGCGCAAGGGGCATCCCCATCTAAAAGACAAACAACCGGCGCCCACTCAAGGGCGACCGACCAGCTCGCTGCGGCGCTCGTAGAGCACTACATCGCGCCAACGGCCATCTGGCATCTGGCCAATATGCTCGTGCGTGCCTATGAGCCGGAAGCCGCAGCCCTCGTGCAACGCGATCGAGGCCGTGTTCTCCGGGAAGATCCCAGCCTGGAGCGTCCAGAAACCGGCGCGCTCGGACGCATGGATGAGCTCCTCGAGCAATGCTCGTCCAACGCCGTGGCGACTGTCGGCAGGCGCCACGTAGATGCTGACGGCGCCGACGCCTCGATATACCTGGCGTGTCGAGACCGGACTGAGGGCAGCCCAACCGATCACCCCGGAGGCATCGCGAGCCACCAACCGTGGCTCAGGGCAACGTGCAGCCGACCAGTGCTCCCAGCTCGGCGCGCCGCGCTCGAAAGTGGCGTTGCCGGTGGCGATGCCCTGCTCGAAGATGCGCGCGACCGCAGGCCAGTCCTCAGCGCTCATCGGCGCGAGCGTCACCCGCGAGCTGGTACTCAGCGGGACCTTCTCAGAAGCCTACGGCTCGACAGGGTGCTCGTCGTCATCGTGGTTCGCATCCTCGCCCGCCGGAAGCTCCGTGCCGGGCTCTGAGTCGCTGCCACCGGCGCCGACTCCCACAGGGGTCTTTGCCTTCTTGGGCTTGACGATCGTGAGGCGCACCTCGCTGTCGTCGCCCTCTGGGGCTGGGTCCACGACGACTGTGGCACCTGGCATCAGCTGTTCGCGCAAAACGAAGTCGGCCAGCGGATCCTCGATATAGCGTTGGATCGCGCGACGTAGTGGACGAGCACCCATCGCCGGATCCCAGCCCTTGTCGACGAGCAGGTCCTTGGCCGGATCGGTCAGCTCCAACTGCAGCTCGCGTTCGGCCATCGACTCGCGGATGCGCACCAGCAGCAGCTCCACGATCTGGCGGATCTCCTCCTTTTGCAGCTTGTGGAAGACGATCACGTCGTCGATACGGTTGAGGAACTCGGGACGGAATACCTTCTTGAGCTCTCCCATGATGCGGTTCTTCATGTCGTCGTAGGTGATGCCGGTCTCATCGTCGGAGACGGCGAAGCCCAGCGGCGTATTGCGCGCGATCTCCGCGGCACCGATGTTGGATGTCATGATCACGATCGCATGACGGAAGTCCACCGTACGGCCCTGGGCGTCGGTTAGACGACCGTCCTCGAGGATCTGCAGCAGGATGTTGAAGACGTCGGGGTGAGCCTTCTCGATCTCGTCCAAGAGCAGCACGGAGTAGGGCTTGCGCCGCACGGCCTCGGTCAACTGGCCGCCCTCGTCGTAGCCGATATACCCAGGAGGCGAACCCACCAGGCGCGATACGGCGTGCTTCTCCATGTACTCGGACATGTCGATCCGGATCATGGCTTCGTCGTCGCCGAACAGGAACTCGGCGAGCGTGCGTGCCAGCTCCGTCTTGCCGACGCCGGATGGTCCGAGGAAGATGAATGAGCCGGTTGGCCTTTTGGGGTCCTTGAGACCAGCGCGCGAACGGCGGATCGCCTTCGAGATGACCTCGACAGCCGGGTGCTGGCCGATGACGCGCTTGTGCAGTTCCTCCTCCATGCGCATCAGCTTCTGGGTCTCGGCCTCGGTCAGCTTGAAGACGGGGATGCCGGTCCACATCGAGACGATGTCGGCGATCTCCTCCTCGCCGATCGCCGGGCGCTCGACGGACTCGCCGGACTCCCACTCTTCCTCGAGCTCGCGCTTCTTGCCCGCCAGCTTGCGCTCTTGGTCGCGCAGAGCCGCGGCCTTCTCGAATTCTTGAGCCTCGATCGCCGCCTCCTTTTCGCGGCGGGTCGATTCGATCTCCTCTTCGAACTCGCGGTTCGCCGGCGGCGAGGTCATCGACTTGATGCGCATGCGCGAAGCCGCCTCGTCGATCAGGTCGATCGCCTTGTCTGGCAGGAAGCGGTCTGAGATGTAGCGGTAGGCGAGGTCGGCCGCGGCCTGCAAGGCCTCGTCTGTGATCTGCACCTTGTGGTGTTGCTCATAGCGGTCGCGCAGACCCTTGAGGATTTCGACGGTCTGCTCGATCGTCGGCTCCTCAACGCGGATCTGCTGGAAGCGGCGCTCCAAAGCAGAATCGCGCTCCAGGTACTTGCGGTACTCGTCAAGCGTCGTCGCGCCGATCGTCTGCAGCTCACCGCGCGCCAGGGCCGGCTTGAGGATCGAGGCGGCGTCGATTGCACCCTCGGCGGCGCCGGCTCCCACCAGGTTGTGGAGCTCGTCGATGAACAGGATGATGTCGCCTCGCTGGGTGATCTCCTTCATCACCTTCTTCAGACGCTCCTCGAACTCGCCGCGGTACTTCGAACCGGCGACCAGAGCCGCCAGGTCAAGCGTGTAGATCTGCTTGTTCTTCAAGAGCTCGGGCACATCGGAGTTAGTGATGCGCTGGGCCAAGCCCTCGACCACTGCTGTCTTGCCCACGCCGGGCTCGCCGATCAGAACTGGGTTGTTCTTGGTGCGCCGCGAGAGGATCTGCATGATCCGCTCGATCTCGGTCTCGCGCCCTACGACGGGGTCGAGCTTGCCGTCAGCCGCGAGCTTGGTCAAGTTGCGCCCGAACTGGTCGAGCAGCTTCGAGGACTTCTTGCCCTCGCCGGGACCTGAGCCCGAGCCGGCGCCGGCGCCTGAACCTTGACGACGGCCGCCTGGACCGGAGAGCATGCGGATGACCTCGTTACGGATCTTCTCGCTGTCGGCGTCGAAGTCGAGCAGGATGCGGGCGGCGACGCCCTCGTTCTCGCGTACCAAGCCGAGCAGGATGTGCTCCGTGCCGATGTAGTTGTGGCCCAGCGACAGCGCCTCGCGCAAAGCGAGCTCCAAGACCTTCTTGGCGCGTGGGGTGAAGGGAATCTGACCGGAGGTGACCTCCTCGCCGGAGCCGACGATGCGGACCACCTGGGCACGCACTCGCTCGACGGTGATGTCAAGCGACTCGAGCACACGCGCGGCCAGGCCCTCCTCCTCGCGCAGCAAGCCGAGCAGGATGTGCTCCGTGCCGATGTAGTTGTGCTTGAGCGTACGCGCCTCCTCCTGCGCGAGAACGACGACCTGCCGGGCCCGTTCTGTGAATCGCTCGAACATGGGGTACGTCCTTCCTGTGCGGAGCGCAAGCCTCGCGCTTACGGTCCTGTGGCGCCTTTCAGGCAGTCTACCAACCGGGTATCCGGGCTCCCGTTACCGCCCTCCTGGCGTTGGATGTGCATGCTCTAAAAGACCGCGAGATAAGCACTAGTTGCGCATCGCCGGGAACAGCACAACCTCGCGAATCGAAGTCCGTCCTGTGAGCAGCATCACCAGCCGGTCGATGCCCAAGCCGACGCCACCCGTCGGGGGCATGCCCTGCTCAAGCGCTTCCAGGAACAGCTCGTCGTGGGGCTGAGTCTCCTCATCGCCCGCAAGCGCCAGGCGCGCCTGCGCATCGAAGCGTTCACGCTGCTCGTCTGGGTCGGTCAACTCAGAGAAGGCGTTGGCGATCTCCATGCCCCCGGCAAACGCCTCCCAGCGCTCGGCGAGACCCTCCTCGGAGCGATGTGCACGCGCTAGCGGCGACAGCTCGATCGGGTAGTCGAAGATGAACGTGGGCTGGACCAGGGTGGGCTCCACGTAGGTGGACAGCAGGTCGTCAACCAGTTGCGGCCAGCCGCGACCCTCAACGGGGATCGGACATCCGCACCGCTGGATCTCGGCCACGAGCGAGTCGCGGTCGCGGTTGGCGCGGATATCCACGCCGGGGATCGGCGTGACCTGCGCAGGCGCACCGGCAGCCCGCACGGGGTCCATCTCCCCGCGCGCTGTCGCCGCCATGATCGCCTCGGCAAACGTCACCCGCTCCCACGGCGCCGAGAAGCTGAGCGGCCCCTCGTAGCCGACCGCGTCGGCCGCGGCTGCCACCATCGCCTCCAGACGCGTGGCCTCCTCGCGGTAGTCGGCGTACGCCTCATACCACTCGACCACCGTGAACTCCGGGTTGTGCTTGGTCGAGAGGCCCTCGTTGCGGAAGTTCTTGCCGAGCTCATATACACGCTCCAGGCCACCCACGATCAGGCGCTTGAGGTACAGCTCGGTAGCGATCCGCAGGTACAGCTCACGGTCCAGGGCGTTGTGGTGGGTTGTGAACGGCCGTGCCATGGCACCGCCGTAGAGCGGTTGCAGTACTGGCGTCTCGACCTCCAAGAAGCCCTCTCCGTCCAAATACGTACGCACGGCCGAGACGATGCGGGCGCGGTCGGCGAACAGCTTGCGTGCCTCCTCGCTTGAGATCAGATCCAGCTCGCGGCGGCGGTGGCGCGTCTCGACGTCGACCAAGCCCGCGTGCTTGTCCGGTGGCGGGCGCAGTGCCTTGCCGAGGATCTGGAAGTCGTCGATGCGCAGGGTCAGCTCGCCGTGGCGACTGCGCAACGGTGCACCGTCGACGCCGAGCAGGTCGCCGAGGTCGAGCGACAGCAACTGCTTGAGCGTGTCCGCGCCGAGCACGTCCGCACGCGCGTGCAGCTGGATCTTGCCGCTGCGATCGACAAGGTCGAGAAAAGCGGCCTTGCCGGCGCCACGGCGCGCGGCGATGCGTCCGGCGATGCGGTGAGGATCCTCGGTCTCCTGACCCACCTCCAAGTGCTCGTAGGCAGCGCGCACCTCGGCGATCGGCTCGACATCCGGGAAGGCGTACGGTGCGATCTCGACCCCGTCCGCATGCAAGCGCTGCGCTTTTGCACGGCGCTCAGCGATCAACTCCGGCAGACCGTGCGCTCCGCCCTGCTCATCGTCGCTCTCGCTCACAACGCGAGAGACTATTTGAGTCCGACGTCGATCTTTGTGATCTTGAGCTTGCGGGCCGGTCCACGCGGGACCTGTACGGCGACAACCTCGTTGCGCTTATGCCCAATCAGGGCGCGCCCGACCGGCGACTCGTTGGAGAGCTTGGCCTCCTGCGGGTTGGCCTCGGCTGAGCCGACGATCGTGTACTTGACCGACTTGCCAGTCTTTTCATCCTTGACGTGTACAACCGAGCCAACACCCACGACGTCGGTCGAGATCTCAGCGGAGTCGATCACGCTCGCCATGCGCAGCTTCTCCTGCAAGGTGGCGATGCGACTCTCGAGCATCGCCTGCTCGTTCTTGGCGTCGTCGTACTCGGAGTTCTCGGTGATGTCGCCGAACTCGCGTGCCTCCTTGATCCGCTGAGCCACCTCGCGGCGCTTGGCGGTCGAGAGCAGCTCGAGCTCCTCTTGGAGCTTCTCCAGCCCTTCGGGAGTGAGGATGACGTCCTTTGGCATATGGGTGGGCGGGAACTAACTCCGCGAGGTTGGCTTTGGATGAGGAAAATCCCTGCGTTTCAGGCAGGGACTGCCGCCGTCGGGTGGGCGGCGAGCGCAGCAGTATAGCGAGCGTCATCCAAGGTGGGGGCTCTTTGCAGGGACTCTCCCAAAGCCTTGGCTTGAGGCTTCTCGAGACCCAGGCGAGCGACGTACCATGGGTAGAACTTGCGCAAGTAGCGGCCGGCCCGCGGCGAGCCGAGGTGCTCGACGGCGCGCTCGATCGTCCAGTCGAGCTCGGCCAGGACCTCGGCGCGCGTGGGCGGATCCTCGCGCATACCAAGCAACTGCTCGAACAGCCATGGGTTGCCGAGCGAGCCGCGCGCGAGCATCACCGCACTGGCGCCGGTCTGCTCGAAGGCGGCGAGCGTGGACCGCGGGTCGTGCAAGCCGCCGGTGAGGATCACCGGCGCATCCAACTCCCGTACCAGACGGGCGGCCAAGGCATAGTCGGGAACACCTTTGTGGTGGACGGCAGCCGAGCGCGGATGAAAGGCGATCGCCGCCACTCCCGCCTCGCGCACGAGACGCTGCGCAAGCTCGAAGCCACTTGTATCTCCAGGGCGCCGACCGGAGCGCAGCTTGACGGTGACCGGCAGACCACTGCCCTCGCGGGCGGCGCTCGCGACGGCGACCGCGACATCAGGGTCGTCAAGCAGTGCCGCGCCCGCTCCGGTCTTGCAGACCTTCGGTACTGGACAGCCCATGTTCAGGTCGATTGCGTCGGCGCCGGCTCTGGCGACATCTCTGGCCGCGACCCGCATGATCGCCGGGTCCTGCCCGAACAGCTGGATCGAGATCGGACCCTCGTACTCTCGCTCTCGCGGGTCGATGCGCAACATCTCCACACACGTGCGCTCGTTGCCGTGAAAGATGGCATGCGAGGAGAGCATCTCCGAGACCGCCATGCCGGCGCCGTGGCGCTTGGCCTGCAGGCGCACGAACCAGTTGCCAATGCCGGCCAGCGGCGCGAGCATCACGCGGTTGGGCACGCTCAGCGGGCCGAGCTGCCAAGGGTCGGTCAGACGGGCTTGCTTTGCCATCAGCCCATTATTGTGGGGATCGTCGTTCGTGCCCGCGATATTCGCGCGCCGTTGGCTGCCGATCGAGCTGACCGCGCGTCTCCCCGACTACCTTCCAGCAGGCGTACCGGCGTGAGAGACGCTTACGCCGCGTTCATCTCGTGGATGAGGCGCAGGCCCGTGAGGGTTAGGAGATCGTCGACCTCGTCGATCTCCTCGGTGAAGGGCACGACCAGGTGCCCGAGACCGCCGGTCGCGACGACCGCGACGCGCGCGCCGAGCTCGTCGTAGATGCGGCGCAGGATCGCGTCGACGGCACCGGCGTAGCCGAATATGACCCCCGAGCGAATCGCGTCGATCGTGTTCTTGGCGATCACGCTCTTCGGCGGGGCAAGCTCCACCTTCGGCAACCGCGCGCCGCGCTCGGTGAGCGCGTCCAGGGAAATCTCCATGCCGGTCATCAAGGAGCCGCCGACGTACTCGCCGGCGGCGCTGAGGACGTCAAAAGTGGTGGCGGTGCCGAAGTCCACGCACACCGCGGGCCCGCCGAAGCGCGTGCGTAGGGCAACGGCGTTGACGAGCCGGTCAGCCCCGATCTCGCGCGGGTTGTCGTAGCGGATCGCCATGCCCGTCTTCAGGCCGGGACCGACGACGAGCATCTCATGGCCGAGATAGCGCGCGGCCATCGCGGTCCATTCGGGCTCCAGGTGTGGCACAGTCGAGGATACGATCGAGGCCGATAGATCCTCGAAGGACAGCCCACGCAGCTCCAGCAGGTTGCGCAGCGCTGCACCTAGCTGGTCGGCAGTCGACTCGCGCACCGTGGCAAAGCGCCAATGCTCGAGCAACTCCTCGCCTTCGAAGGTGCCGAAATGCGTTTGGGTGTTGCCGACGTCGACGACAAGCAGCATGGCCGAGGATTATGGGGCTAGCGCGCCGCCGCTGCACTGACGCCCGCCCTGCCCTTCCTCCTTGACCCTGCCGCCTCCCTCGCCTTATAGCCCGATACCGCCTCGCTGCCCTTTCCCACCAAGCCTGTCCTGGGATCCTGGTCGGCGAGCCAGCCAGGACGCACAAGTTGGGCGAAAGGGCCTATGCTCCGGCACATGAGTGTGAAGCTGTATGCGCTGCCCGGATCGCACCCGTGCGCCGCCGTCGAGGTGGCTTTGCGACTGAAGTCGATCGACTACCAGCGCATCGACTTGCTGCCACTCTCCCAGCTGGCGATCGGCCCGCTGCGCTACGGAGGCAACACGGTGCCAGGCTTGCGCATCGACGGTGAGCGTCTCGCGGGTTCGCGCACGATCATGCGCCGTCTCGACGCACTCACGCCCGAGCCACCGTTGCTGCCGCCACTGTCCGACTCTGTCGCACGCGCACGTGTGTTGGAGGCCGAGCGCTGGGGTGACGAGGTACTGCAGGCCGTACCACGGCGCCTGCTCGACGCGGCTTGGCTGCGCAACGCTGCTTGCATGGAGAGTTACGCGGGCGATGCGAAGCTGCCGCTCCCGCGGCCAATGCTGCGCCCGGCGCTACCGCTGACGGCGAAGCTAATGGCCAAGCTCAACAAGGCCGACGACGAGAAAGCAAAGGCCGACCTTGCGGCGCTGCCCGCGCAGCTGGAGCACATCGACGCGTGGATCGCCGACGGGGTGCTCGGAGGTGAGCAGCCCAACGCGGCCGACCTGCAGATCGGCAGCTCGATCCGTCTGCTGATGACAATCGCAGATGTACGACCGCTGATTGAAGGCCCGCCCGCCCACAAGGCACTGAGCCTAACGCGCTGGTTTGAGCCGCAGGCGGGCGAAATCCCTGCGGGCACGCTGCCGGCGCAGTGGCTGCCGGCGCCGACGAGCGTCTGATCGCACTCAGCTCTTCTGGCGCCACTTTCTGGGCGCGACCCGACAGTCTGTCGGGATTTCGATTTCTCAACTTGAGTATCCGGATCTTGTGGACGAGAGAAGCCTATGCGCCCGTTCCACGGAGGGAGACGGTGGATAGGACACCTGACGCTAACGCGACAGGTCGCCCTGCTGAGTCTCGTCCCGATCGTTGCGCTGGGGCTGATACTGGCGCGCGTCCTGCAAGGGCAGATCGTCGAGCGGTCCTTGGCCGACGCCGACCAATCGGCGCAACTGATCGCGCGCATCGGGATCCAGCCTCGTCTTACGCCGCACGATTTGCGCTACGGGATGAGTGCCGGTGGCGTGCGCGCCTTGGACGAGCAGCTACGCACACGATCGGTCACACAAGATCTCGCGCGAATCAAGATCTGGAACGCTCACGACAAGGTTATCTACTCCGACGATCACAGCCTGATCGGTCGGACTCTCCCACCCAGTGACGACCTGCTCGACGCGCTGGCCGGCAAGCCGCATCCGGCCGCACTAGTCACACCCAGCGAGGACAGCGAGACGGCCAGCGAGGTGGGGCTTGGTGAACTTGTCGAGGTCTACGTGCCGCTGCGCTTCTACCGCTCGACGCAGCCGACCGGCGTCTTTGAGATCTACCTGAGCTATAAGCCGATCGCCGCGGCGGTTGCGCGCGATAAGCGCATGATCGCCGCGCTGATCGCCGTAGGCCTTGCCCTCCTTTGGGCGATCCTTTATCGGATCGTTGCCCGTGCCTCGCGGCGACTGCGCGAGCACGCCGAGGAAAATGCCCGTTTGGCACGCTACGACCAGCTGACCGGGTTGCCCAACCGCACCCTGTTCATCGAGAGCGTCGAGCATGTGGTCAGGGCCAACAAGCGAGGTGCTGGAGCTGTCGCGGTGTTGCTGATCGACCTGGACCGTTTCACCGAGATCAACAACACGCTCGGCAGTGCCAACGGCGATCTCGTGCTCCGCGAGGTCGCCAAGCGCCTGCGCGCCACCCTGGGAGACGGCGTCGTCATCGCGCGGCTGGCAGGTGACGGGTTTGCGGTGCTTCTGTGCGGTGCGCAAGGCGTTCCCGACGCGTTGGGCGCCGCGACCGCTATACAGAGGAGCCTCGAGTCCTCGATAGCCCTCGATGAGATCGAAGTCGCCGTCGAGGCAAGTGTCGGCGTCGCGGTGATCGGCGAGCATGGCAAGACACCAGCCGAGTTGCTACAGCGCGCCGACGCGGCGCTTGCGCATGCAAGGTCGCGTCGCAGCAGCGTCGAGGTCTACGCACCAGAGTGCGACCATTTCGACGCCGAGCGGCTGAGGCTACTCAGCCAAGTCCGCGGGGCGCTGGGCCGCGGTGAGCTGATCCTCCACTACCAACCGCAGATCGAGCTCCAGACTGGCGCGGTCACAGGAGTCGAGGCGCTGGTTCGTTGGCATCACCCGGCGCACGGGCTACTGGCTCCGGCGAAGTTTATCCCGCTGATCGAGCAGACGGCGCTGATCGGTCCGCTCACGTTGCATCTGATCGACCAAGCGCTCGACCAGCTCCTCGCCTGGGGAAAGCTAGGGATCACGCTGCAGATGTCGGTCAATTTGTCTGCCCGTAACCTGCTCGATCCTGCGCTCCCGCGGCAGATCGCCGAGCTGCTCGATCGGCACAAGGTCGCCCCTGAGAAATTGGTCGTGGAGGTCACCGAGAGCGCGGCGATGATCGACCCGCAGCGCTCGGTGACCGTGCTCGCGGCGTTGCGGGCTACAGGCATCGGCGTCTCCGTCGACGATTTCGGCACCGGCAACGCTTCGATCGAGTACTTGGCGATGCTTCCAGCAAACGAGCTCAAGATCGACAGGTCCTTCATCACCGGCATCCTTGAGGAACCCCGCTCTGAGGCCATCGTCCGCTCGATCATCGACCTTGCCCGCAACCTCGGATTGACGGTGGTCGCCGAGGGCATCGAGACCGAAGCCGTGATGAAGCAACTCACCGCTCTCGGCTGCCAAACCGGACAGGGTTATTTCATCTCACGACCCCAGCCGGCGGACGCGCTGACGGCAAAGCTGCGAACAGAGATCGCCTCACCGCCGGTGCCCACAGGACCCGACGACGCAACGGCAAACCTGATCTCCGTCTAGCTCGGTCGGTTACTCCCTCAGGAAGGGCATCTACGTAGATGACGGCGAAACGCGCACACTTGTTGCACTGAACGCTTGCAGTGCCTCGGAAGGTTGTGGGCGCCCAGGCGTCATATAGGCAACGCCCACAACGGAGGAGACTTGATGAACAGTGCACGGCAGAACCAGATAGCGCGCTCGTCCCGGAGACGACGGTGGCAACCTTCGGGCCTGCTTGCGACAGTTATGGCCGCCACGCTGGTGTTTGCCGGCTCGCTGGCCGCGATGGCGCTTGCATCTGGCGAGGCCACAACTGTCAGCTCGGCATCGAACTCGACACTCGGCGAGCAGATCGTCGTCAACGCACAAGGGCGCACGCTCTATGCACTGAGCCCAGAGACCACGCATCATCTGTTGTGCAAGAGCAGCCAATGCCTGAAATTTTGGCCGCCATTGACCGTGCACTCGAGCAAGACCAAACTCCTGGCCGGGCCTGGAGTGCACGGCCATCTCGCGATCCTGCGACGCAACGGCGTGTTGCAGGTCACGCTCGGCGGGCTTCCCCTATATCGCTACTCGGGCGACCAGGCCAAGGGCGAAGCCAACGGTCAGAGCATCCATAGCTTCGGCGGGACCTGGCATGTGTTGAGCGCTACGAACAGCACAGGCACAGCGACACCCGCCAAACCGACCACGCCCAACCCTACGCCTGAATACGGTTACTAGCGACGGACGTGATGGCGGGGCGGATCACTTGACCGCCCCGCCGGACCACGGGGCCACGCGCCCCCGCGGACTATGTGCGGGCTATTTGACCGCCCCGCCGGAAGCGTTGAGCGCGTACCACGCGCCGCCGAATTGCTTGACCCCGACGTAGGAAGTCTTACCTGGGCCGCTGTCTTCGCTGTAGAGGTAGAGCGGGTGACCGGCGTAGGTGACCTGTCCGCCAGAGCTGGAGAGCAGTGAAGCCTTGACCCCGGAACCAGCCGTGGGCCTACCGCCAACCCTCAGCGACGGCCACACTTGCGAGCATCCTTTGATCGCCGTACAGCTGTTTTTGTTGGCGTGATCCCTGCTGAACTCATACAGCGTCCGGCCTGAGCTACTGACGAGAATGCTGCCAAGGCTGGTGTGGCGGAGTTGGACGGTGGCCGTAGCGGCGGAGCGTGCGCTGGGGATGCCCGGCTCAGCGCTCGCGACCGTCACCGCACTCGCTGTGACGGCGAGTGCCACGGCCAGGAAGACGTATGGTCGCTTCATGGTTCCTCCGAGTGTTGTCGGTGGTGGGACGTATGAATCTCTGTCTCCTGATCGACACCGACAACGCCACGAACCTTCCGCCGACGCACGTGTAGTTCGATACGCCCGACGCTGAAGTCCCTTTGCACGCCAACGCTGAAGTTTCCCGTTGGGCGCCTACACTGCGTTCCCCTTGCGCGCTCAGGTGACTGTGGGACTGCCCTCGCTCCAGCTGGCCAACCCCAGCAGCGTGGCACTGGAGACGCCACGGCCCGAGACGACGCACAGGTGGCCGTCGCGCAGCCACGTGACCACAGCAACGCCGTTCTCGTCGAGCAACCGGTAGGGCACACCGCCGCGCCAAGTGACAACGCCACCCGTCTTGGGCATCGGAGCCCCGGCAAAGATCGCGTAGCCCACGCGCTGACCACCGCTGTTCGCGTAGAAGACGGTTGTGGCGGCACGTCCGTCGATCCGGTCGGCGCGTGCTCCGATGCTATGCCAACCGAAGCGCTCACCCCAATAGGGGAACGGCACGCCGTCGACGGCGGCGTCGAGCTGGGCGTGGCGAGTGAGGCTCTCGCGCGGCGCCGGAAGCGTCGCCGCGCGCAAGGTCGGCGCAACCGTCTGGCCTACGGTCAGCGCCGCGGCGCCGCTACCGCTACCGCCACCGGCACCGGCACCGGCACCGGCACCAAACGCGATCGCAAGGACAATGGCCGCAACGACGGCAATCGCACCCACGCCTGAGAGAACCGGAAAAGAGAGCCGCTGCCCGAGATACCTGCGTGCGTGGCGAGAATCCCGATGGTCGGCCACGAGCGAGTCGATCCGCCGGTGCAGCGATTGCGGTGCGGGCGCGTCGAATGAGCGCACCAGCTCGGCGATGCGCTGCTGATCGTCTTCGATGTTGGAGGGCATGTCGGTCATGGCGTTCCTCTACTGGACAAGACTCCGGCCGACCGCGTCTCATTCCCACGGACCGTCTGGTTTGTTGGACGCTGGGTTGTGGGAGGTTCCCCGAGATCGGGAGAGGCCCGCTTTGACGATCGCGCCGCGGACGAATCGGACTCAGAGCCCGCTGCCCCGTCCGCCGCGGGCGCAAGCCGCTCAGCCACCTGCTTGCGCGCCCGGAACAGCCTGGTCGTGATCGTTGCCTCGCGCACACGCAATGCTTGTGCGGCTTCCTTGTAAGAGAGGCCGAGCACGTCCACCGCCACCAACACAAGGCGACGATCCTCTGGAAGCCCCGCAATCGTCGAGTACACCTCCTGCATCTCAAGCGCTTGCTCGGGCTCGCCCAGCTGCCGAGGATCCGCGGGGTTGACATCCTCGAGTGTGGCCACGGTCACCGGTCGTCTGCTCGCGGTACGGCGGTTCGTGAAGAACGTGTTGCGCAGCACGCGCATCAGGTAGTACAGATCGTCGTCGCCGGTGAGAACTCGGGGCCTCGCCAGTACCCGTGTAAACGTCTCCTGCACCAAGTCCTCGGCATCCTCGCGCGAGCCGCACAGCGCCCATGCGGCGCGATAGAGCCGATCCACGTGTTGCGTCAGCGACTGTGGGTCCAGGGTGCGCATTGGCAGTGGCGACGAGAGTGGCGCCGCGGCACCGAGGCGCTCTCCCCGCTCTGCGACTGTAGCGCCAACGCCGATCGCGCTCGCACCTCGTCCGCCTCCCGCAGCTCGACGCGCGGCGATGGACGGAAGGAAAGTGCCCACCCGGAGTCTTTGTTGATACAGCAGGACCCACACGCGCCCGCACCGCACCGAATCTTCACAGGAGTGAATACATGCGCCATCTACTGAAGCTGTCCTTTCCAGCAATCGCCGCATCGCTCCTGATTGCCGCCTGCGGCAGCAGCTCATCCGGCAACACGACCAGCTCGGCCACCGGCACACAGCCCGCCGCACAGACAAGCAGCGGCTCGTCAAGCGCTGTGCTCGTAAAGAGCGCCTCCAACTCGCTCGGCACGATCCTGGTCGACAGCCAGGGGATGACGCTGTACCACCTCAGCGGCGAGCAGAACGGCAAGTTCATCTGCACCGGCACGGCCTGTCTGGGTGTGTGGCACCCGCTCATCGCCCCGTCCAGCGGCACTCCCAGCGGCGAAGTCGGCTCGCTCGGAACCGTGAAGCGCCCCGAAGGGACCGTGCAGGTCACTTATAAGGGCACGCCACTGTACACGTTTACAGGGGACCAGCAGTCAGGTGAAACCAAGGGTCAGGGGATCAAAGACGTAGGTACCTGGAGTGTCGTTACGACCAGCTCCAACAGCACCCCCGCGACGAGCACAAGCAGCACACCGACGACACCCGCGCCGAGCACGGGCGGCACCTCAGAAGAATCCTCGAGCGGCGGCTACGGCTACTGAGCCCCTCCTGCGGATGCGCGGCACAGCGCGTGTGGGTGTGACGCTGCACACCCACACGCTGGCCGTGAGTTGTTTGTGCGCGATCGCGCTTGGCGGATGCGCGAGCCAAGCCGGGTCGGCAAGCCAAGCCGGATCGGCAAGCCAAGCCGGATCGGCAAGCCAAGCCGGATCGGCGAGCCAAGCCGGATCGGCAACAAGGCAAAGCGCTGGGCGGACAGCGATCGAGCGCTATATGGGCGAGGTCGAGCCGATCAGACTCGCGGTCAACAAGCTCCTGGATGGGGCCGACCCGATCCTTGAGGCGTTTCACAATCGACGTATCGCACCCAGCGAGGCCGCGCGGCGGATGGGCCGGCTGGAGCAGCGGTTTGCGGCCTACGCAGTCGATATCGCAGCGGTCGATCCACCAACCACCCAGCTGCGCGCGCTCAACACCGGGTACGCCGGCACCTACGTGTTCGAGGACGCCTACCTGAGCGCGCTCGTCGCCGGCCTCGCCGACGACGAACTCATCGACCTGCCCAACACGCAGGCAGCCCAGCGCGCCGCGATCATCCGCTGGCGCATCGGCCTGACCGTCCTAGCCCGTGCCGCCGACGCGCCCCTGCCGGCCGACCTGCAACAAGCCGGCCGCGGCGAGATCGCGCCGTCTGCAAACGGCAGCTAGCTGAGTAAGCGATTCTGAGGCGCTCAGAGCAGAAGCTTCTGAGGCGCTCAGAGCGGAAGCCACGCCGGTGCGAAGAAGGATGGGGAACTCCGCCGGGAAGGAATCCCGCGAGGGCGGAGTCATAGAGAAAACGCGCGACGGCGGACCGTGCGCTGATCGCTGCCAAAGCTTACTTAAGGGATCGTGAGATTCCGGTGGGTCAGACTGCGATCAGAAAACCGTCTCGTCCGATCCCCGAACCACAGGAGACAACCCAGTGCCTAGAATGTCGATCCTTGCTCTGGCTGGCGTTGCTCTAGCTGTCGCCGGCTGCGGCAGCTCCAGCAGCACCAGCAGCTCACCCAGTACGTCGGCCGCTGCGAATACTGCGACCACGAGCGCAAGCTCTGGCCCGTTCCTGGCCAAGTTCACGAACATCAGCAAAGTCGCCTCGACGGTTCCGGCCAACGGCGATATCAACCCGTACGGGATTGTGATCGTGCCCACCAGCGTGGGCAAGCTCCAGGCGGGCCAGATGCTGATCAGCAACTTCAACGCCAAGGAAAGTGCAAAGGAGAACGGGCAGGGCACCGGCACGACAATCGTGCAGGTCTCGCGGGCCGGGAAGCTCTCGCCGTTTGCGACGATCGACGCCAAGACGCTTCCCGGCCCATGCCCTGGCGGCGTCGGGCTGACGACGGCGCTGAACACGCTGCCGGGAGGCTACGTCGTCGTGGGCAGCCTGCCGACCACCAACGGCAAGACGGCGACCGCGAAGTACGGCTGTTTGATCGTGCTCGACTCAAGCGGCAAGCCCGTCAGCACGATCTCGGGCCCGAACATTCAGGGGCCGTGGGACTCGACCGCCGTCAGCGAAGGGTCAAAGACGACCCTCTTCGTCGCCAACGCGCTCAATGGCGGTGCCGCGAAGGGAATTCACACGATTGACAACTCGAACGTCGTGCGGATAGTCCTCGAATCGGGCGAAGGGCAGCCGCCGAAGGTCGTAAGCGAAACGGTGATCGCGAACGGCATCCCCTGGGTTAATTCAGCAGAAGCCCTCGTGCTCGGCCCAACCGGACTCGCACTCGCCTCCGACGGCACGCTGTATGTCGCCTCGACCGATGGCAACAAGATCTTCGCGATCTCCGAAGCAATGACGCGCAATGCCCCGGCCGCGAAAGGCGGGACCGTCCTCACCGAAGGCGGCCACCTCAAGGAACCACTCGGCCTGGTACTCGCACCGAACGGCAACATCATCGCGAGCAACGGTGGTGACGGCAACATGGTCGAAATTACACCTGCCGGCCAGCAGGTAGCGGTGCAGACGGCCGACAAGAAGACGGGTGCGGGATCGCTGTTCGGCTTCGTCATCGCGCCGCAAGGCAAGGGCATCTACTTCGTCGATGACGGCGAAAACACGCTGAACCTGCTGCACTGAACGCACGCGAGTTCAATGCAAGGTTCTGGGCATTGCCAGCCTCGGAATAGGCAACGCCCAGAACTAGCCTGCTATAGGCCCACCGCAAGAACGCATCGGCCGGAGCTGTCCCCAGTGAGAGCGTACGGGGACGCGGAAGGTTTTAGGGCGTGGTGGGGTCTGAGGGGTTGACGCATCAGTCATGCTCGCGAACGTTCAGCTGTCCGATCTTGCTTTCAAGGCAGCCGGCCGCCACATACCACCACGGAGGTCTCATGCTCACAAAATCATCTGACGGGCGCGCAAGCGCAGGGCCACGCCGATGGGTAGCGCTGGGCGTCGTCCTGGTCGCGCTGGGAGTAGCCGGTTGTGGCAGCTCTAACTCCTCGAGGACCACAACCTCGTCATCGTCGGCCGCGCCCGCGGAAACAAAGGCGCCTGCGGAAGAAACAAAAGCGCCTGCGGAAGAAACGAAAACTGAATCATCGAGTTCCGGCATCCCGCAGGGGCCAAACGCGGAAGACAAAGACGGCGATAACAATGGCGGGCCTAGCGACGGGGACGGCAACCTCTAGGAGGCCTCCCGTGGTAGAAGGCGTGGGAGACGAGAGGTCTCCCACGCCTTGCGCAGCCGCCAGCGGACCATAGAGTTCAGGGCCATGTCGAGCACATCCGTGATCGCTGCAAGACGTATCGAGGAGCCTGTGCCGGAGCGCTCGGCGGGCCGGTTGCTCGGTCCCATGCCGCGCGGGTTGCTGCTCGTCTGCGTGCTCGTCGTGACCGTTGTCGTCCTGCCTGTCGCGGTTACGATCGTGCAGGGGATTCAGGGCGGGGTTTCCGCGGCGG
Source organism: uncultured Solirubrobacterales bacterium (assembly GCA_963757995.1). Classification (GTDB taxonomy): domain Bacteria; phylum Actinomycetota; class Thermoleophilia; order Solirubrobacterales; family Solirubrobacteraceae; genus Palsa-744. Next base: position 132,517 of record CAVWTS010000017.1, on the reverse strand, counting down.
TCAAAGCGATCGACGCCTCTTCCGCGCGGACACTGCTTCTGCACTCGGTCCTCGTCGCGCTCGTCGCTGCGCCGCTCGCCGGCCTGATCGGCGTCACGGGCGCGTGGTTCATCGAGCGCACGTACCTACCTGGCCGGAAGGTGTGGACACTGCTGGCGGTGGCGCCGCTGACGATCCCGCTGTTCGTCACGAGCTATGCGTGGGCGAGTATCGGGAATCTGTTGCAGGGGTTCCTCGGCGCGGCCGGCATAATCGCCTTCTCCTATTCCCCGATCGTCTTCCTGCTCGTCGCCGTCGCGTTGCGCGGGATGGACCCGGCACTGGAGGAGACGGCCCGCTCGCTCGGCCTGAACGCCCGCCAGACGTTCTTTCGCGTGATCCTGCCTCAGCTCCGTCCGGCGCTACTCGGCGGCATGTTGCTGGTGGTGCTGGACACCCTCGTCGAGTTCGACGCGTTCGTCGCCTTGAAGTATCAGACCTTCACCGTGCACATCTACGCCCAGTACGAGCTCAGCTTCAGCGCCTCGGGCGCAGCGGCGCTGTCTTTCTTCTCGATCTTGCTGTGCGTCGTGCTGCTGTTTGCCGAGTCGCGGTTGCGAGGCGGCGCGAACTACACCCGCGTGAGCCAGGGTGTCCGGCGGCCCCTCACGCGCTACCGTCTTGGCCGCGCCATGCCGTTCGTGCTGGCCTGGTTCTTGATCGGGTCGAGCATCGGCGTGGGCGTTCCGGTGGGCACGCTCGTCTACTGGTTCACGCAGAGCAGCCAGGCCGGCTTGGCGGGCGCCTCGGCGAACATCCACTACCTGTGGCCGGCCACACTGACGTCGATCGGTCTCGGTGTGAGCGCCGCGCTCCTCGCACTCTGCTTTGCGCTCCCAGTTGCCTTGCTCGTTGTCCGCCACAAGGGGGGATTCTCGACGTTCTTGGAGCGGGCGACCTACCTGTCCTTCGCGCTGCCCGATCTCGTCGCCGCGATCGCACTGGCCTACGCGGCGAGCCATTACGCGCCGCGCCTGTATGGCAGCATCGTGTTGCTCGTGCTCGCCGAGGCGATGCTGTTCGTGCCGTTCGCGATTGTTGCGATGCGTGCCACGTTCGGTCAGATCGAGCCCGCTCTTGAGGACTCTGCGCGGTCGCTGGGTGTCGGGCCGCTGCGCGCGTTCGCCCGCGTCACGATGCCCCTTGCTCGTCCGGGGATGGCGGCGGCAGGGGTCCTCGTGTTCGCGTTCGTGCTCGGCGACTTGGGCACCGCTCAGGTGTTGCTGCCCCCGAACCTCTACACACTAGGCACCGAGTTTCAGGCCAACGCATCCACGGTCGCATTCGCGGCCGCCGCGCCCTTCGCCGCCGTGCTCGTCGCGCTCTCGATGCTGGCCGCCTACGTGCTCATGGGCCGCTTCGGCAGGGTCCGCACCCTTGGGGACGACTGAGCATGGCCGAGCTTCGCTGTGTGGGCCTGGCCAAGTCCTACCGCGGGCGTGTGGTGCTGCGCGACGTCGACCTGGAGGTCCCCACAGGAACTTTGACAGCCATCCTCGGCGCGTCCGGAAGCGGCAAGACCACGCTGCTGCGCGCGATCATCGGCTTCATCGAGCTCGATGCGGGGACGGTCACCATCGGCGAGGAGACCGTGGCCGAGGCAGGGCGGGTGCACCTGGCCTCCGATAAGCGTGCGATCGGCTACGTCGCCCAGGAAGGCGCGCTATTCCCTCACCTCACCGCGGGGGAGAACGTCGGCTTCGGCCTTGCCCGCTCACAGCGCAAGCAGGGAGCCCGCATCGTCGAGGCACTCAGGCTCGTCGGACTCGATGAGAGCTACGCTCAGCGCCCAGCGCATGAGCTCTCCGGCGGCGAGCAACGCCGCGTTGCGCTCGCCCGGGCGCTCGCTCCACATCCCCGGATCGTGCTGCTCGACGAGCCATTCTCAGGCCTCGATGCCGCGCTGCGCGTCGAGACACGCGAAGCTGTTCTCCACGCTCTGCGTGAGCAGGGTACGACCGCGCTACTGGTCACGCACGATCAAGCCGAGGCACTGTCGATGGGCCGTGAAGTTGCTGTGTTGCGCGACGGGCGACTCGCCCAACGCGCCACGCCGAGGACCCTCTACCGGACCCCAGTCGATCGTGATGTCGCTCAATTCGTCGGCGAAGCGATCATCTCTGAAGGTCAGGCAACCTCTGGAGGAGTGCAGTGCGGGCTGGGGCAGCTCACCGTTGCGAACCCTGGGCTGCAGGGCCGGGTCGAGGTTATGATTCGCCCCGAGCAGATCCACCTGACGCCACCAAACGGCACAAACGGGGCTGCTTCGGCTGGCATCGCGGCCAAGGTGACCGATCACGCCTATTACGGACCGGACACTGTGCTCACACTATCGCTACTGGACAGCCCGCAGACGATTCTCAAGGCGAGAACATTCGACCAGGAGATCCCAAAGGTGGGTGAACTTGTCGAGCTCGGTGTCGTCGGCCCGGTTGTCCTCTTCCCGCCCCAGCCCAAAGCGAGATGAACACCATGAATCATCGTGGACATGCGCTGGGCGCCCTTGTTGTTCTGGCGCTCCTCCTGGCTCTAGTCGGATGCGGAGGCTCTACAGATAGCCGCTCGATCCTCCTCTACAACGGCCAGCACCCGCAGGTGAGCACCGAACTGGTGGCGGCGTTCGAAAAGCAGACTCACATCAAAGTCGAAATGCGCACCAACGACGGCATCGTCCTCGCCGACCAGCTATTGCAAGAGGGCAGCTCGTCTCCCGCCGACGTGTATCTCACCGAGAACAGCCCAGAGCTCGAGGATCTCGAAGAGCACGGGCTGCTGGCCAAACTCGACCCCGCGACACTCGCGCAAGTCCCCTCTCGCTACGAGTCAGCGAGCGGTGAGTGGGCGGGTATGGCACTGCGTATCAGCGCATTGGCCTACGACCCCTCGCTCATCCCAGCAGCTCGTCTGCCCAAGTCACTGCTGGAACTGGCCGAACCCAGGTGGAAGGGCAAGGTTGCACTCGCACCGACCGACTCAGACTTCGTGCCGCTCGTCGGTGCGGTCATCGCCACCTACGGCAAGCAAGCGGCCGTTAACTGGCTGTCCGGCCTGAAGCGCAACGGCGCGCTCTACCAGTCAGATGAGTCCGTCGTCGCTGCGGTGAACGAAGGCGATGTGGCGGTCGGGATCATCAACCACTACTACTGGTACCGCCTGCGCCTCGAGCTCGGAGCAAGCGGCATGCACAGCATTCTGTACTTCTTCGGAAACCACAATGTCGGGGCGCTGGAGAACATCTCTGGAGCCGCGGTACTGAGGAGCAGCAAGCACCCCCAAGAGGCGCAAGAGTTCGTGAAGTTCCTACTCAGCCCTGCCGGACAGGAAATCCTCGCCCACGGCTATGACTTCGAATATCCGCTCAGGCCCGGGATCAAGCCGAACCCGCAGCTCACACCGCTCAGGAAGATCGCACCAGCGGAACTCAGCCCGACGGTGCTCGGCAACGACCAGCAGGCTTCCCAATTGATCCAGGAATCCGGGCTTGCCTAGGCCAACGCGTGCCTCGGCGTCCTTGGCGCCGCTTGAGCGTCCGGCGTTCTACGCCCTGCGCCCGGGAGGCTGGCGGGACCTCGTGACGCTCCTGCACCCTCCCTATACGGCCTGGAATCTGGCCAACGTGGCGATTGGGGCTGCGCTTGCTCCGCATCTGTACGCGGGACGGCTGACGGCGGCTCTCCTGGCGTTCTTTTTGGCAGTGGGCATTTGCGCGCACGTGCTCGATGAGCTGCACGGGAGGCCGCTGGGGACGCACCTTTCAAACCGCACGCTCGTCGTGCTGGCGGCGGTCTCGTTGACGGGGTCGGCGGCCATCGGGATCGTAGGGGCCGTGACGATCTCGCTCACTCTGATCCCGTTCGTGCTCGCGGGCGTGTTCATCGTGCTCGCCTACAACCTGGAGTCGTTCGGCGGGCGGTTTCACACCACGTTCTGGCTCGCGATCTCGTGGGGCGTCTTCCCGGTCCTGACGGCGTACTGGGTCAACGCCGTTGAACTCCGTCCCTCGGCTTTGCTGGCGGCGGCTGGGTGCGCCATGCTCCTCGTCGCTCAGCGGAGTCTCAGTACGCCGGTGCGCGAGCTGCGCCGGCGCACTATCTCACTCACCGGCGAGCAGCGCCTCGCGGACGGCTCCACCGTGACGCTTGACGCCGCGCGCCTGGCGGCACCGATGGAGCGTGCCCTTCAATCGTGTGCGGTGGCGATGGTGCTGCTCGCCACTGGGCTGGTAGTCGCGCGACTCTGACGCTAGATATTCCCGTCGCCGTCGCTCGGGCCACCGTTGTTGTCGCCGTCGCCGTCGCCCGCGTTCGGTCCTTGCGGTATGCCGCCGCTCGCTGGTGGAGGGCTCGCTTTCGGTAGTGCGGGCGCCGTGGTTTTGGTCGGTGGCGGGGTTCTCGGCGGCGGGGTAGTAGTCGTGGGTGCCGGCGCCGGAGTGGACACTGTCGGTTGGGCTGGAACCGGCGCAGGGATGGCCACGGGCGCAGGAGCGCGGACGGTGAAGGTGGTGCTGGCGCGAACCGTGCTATCGGCGGCTGAGAGCACCTCCAGGCGATGGCGCCCGGGCGCGAGATCATGGAACGTGAGCCGAGCCGAACCGGACCGCGCGAGGCGGTGATCGAGCACGTAGCGGAATCGCTGCGCGCCGTTCGTCGCGCCGCTGAGCGTGACGCGCACCGTGAGCGTAGAGGCGATGTGCGCGCCCGCTCGCGGCGAGAGGATCGACAGATGCTGCGTCGGAGCACTGGCCGGCGCTCCAGCACCGCTCGTTTGCGCGATGGTCGCCGAGGTTCCGGCGGCTGACGATGTTTTCCTAGAGGTGCTGCTGCCACAGCCGCTTGCCGCGAGGACCAACACCAAACTTGCGCAGAGTGATCCAGCCCTGAATTTACTAGTCACGATGCGCCTCCCACTAGTCGCGGCAATCTTGGCAATAGCAGCTTCACCTACTTGCTCATGACCCCTCTCTGCGTCGATCCTTCCTCAAATGGCGCTGGAAGGTTGTGGAGCTGTCGGCGTCTTAGTTGATAAGGATCACCACCGGAGGGAGCAGCATGTTCGCTGAAGAGTCACAGCACACAACCCAGCCACGTCGATATGGGCGCCCTTTGAGCTGGGCGCTGGGCGTGCTGACCCTGGCAGTGGTCGCGATGTTCGCGGCGATGGCGCTCGCTTCAAGCTCTGCGGCGCCGACGGTCGGATCGGCCACGAGCGCAAAGTTCGGGGAAAAGATCGTGGTGGATGCACACGGCCGGACGCTGTATGCGCTGAGTCCCGAGACGACGCATCATCTCCTGTGCAAGAGCAGCGAATGCTTGAAGTTCTGGCCGCCGCTTACCGTGCACTCGCGTAAGTCCAAGCTCACGGCGGGGTCCAGCGTGCATGGCCATCTCGGGATCTTGCGGCGCAGCAACGGGATGCTTCAGGTCACGCTCGGCGGCCTGCCCCTCTATCGCTTCTCGGGCGACAGCGCCAAGGGCGCCGCGAACGGCGAGAACATCCACAGCTTCGGCGGCACGTGGCACGTGATCTCGGCTGCGACCGACGCACCTTTGGAGCCGGCGATGGCTGAAACCACGCCGAACTCCCCCTCGACTCCCACTACCTCAACCCCCGCGAGCACACCTGCGCCTACGACGCCCACCACCCCCACCACGACGACTCCAACGACGACCACTCCGACTAATACTACGACTGCGCCCGAAAAATACGGCTACTAGACCGGGGGACTCCTTTGTGCGCTGGGGACCTTCGGATCGCTGCGGCCATGGGCCGTCTGGTGGGCGCCGTCGGACCACTGATGGGCGCGGCGCGATGAGCGTGGGGAAGGATCGCGCCGGGCCGGAGTCCTGGGTGGTTAGAGCGTGCATCGGCTGCTTTGCACGAGCACGCGGGACCGACATGGGTACTCGATCGAGAGGTGGGCTGAGATTGTGAAGCTGCGTAAGCGTTATCTACCCGTAGCGGCCGTGCTCACAGCGGCTGTGCTCGCAGCCGTCGTCGCGGTTGTGCCTGCGCTCGCTACCACCGGCCCGACCGAAGTAAAGCTCGAAATCAACGAGAACTGCCACCTCCCCGATTGGCCCTGCTGGAACGTCAAGGGGAACAACCCGGAAGACATCGGCCAAATCCAGCCGTTCACAATCGCTAAAGGCGGAACGATCTCCTTTGAAGACAACGACTCGGAGGCGCCCACCGACGTGATCTGGAAGAGCGCTGCGCCAAGCTGCACACCCGAAGTGCCATCCACGCCGAAAACCCCCCCTTGGAGTAGCACCTGCACCTTCACCAACGCAGGTGAATACGAATTTGAAAGTCAAGAATTGTTCAACGATGGAACCTTCAACTACACCAAATACAAGGTGATCGTAGAAGGCACGCCCACGGACAAAACGACTTCCGCGAGCGATGAAACCCAGACGGAAGCGATGCTCAACGGCAGCGTCAAGCCCGAAGGAAACACCGTCGAATACCACTTCGAATATGAAGGCCCCGGTGTGACCGGTAAACAGTCGACCCCTACGGCTACGTTGAGCGCGGCCGACTTCACGAGCCACTCCGTGTCGGCCCAGGTGACGAGCCTTCAGCCGGGCATGACCTATCACTTCCTTCTGGTGGCGACCTATGGAGCAGCGGAAACCGTGGCGGGCGCCACGACACAGACGTTTACGACCCATGCGATAACTGCGCCGACCGCGACAACGCTCGCCGCCGAAGGGTTCAAAGAAACCGAAGCCACTCTCAAAGGCACGGTCAACCCCGGAGGCGAAGCGACCGAATACTTCTTCGAATACGGAACCGACACCGGCTACGGTCAGAAGACGGAAAAAGCGACTCTCTTGGCGAGCGGAGGCAATCAGGGTGTCTCTGCCACGCTCAAAGGCTTGACCCCCGGCACGGAATACCACTTCCGGCTTGTCGCGAAAAACAACCAGGGCCCTGCCGAAGGTCTTGACCACAGCTTCAAAACGATGTCTCCTCCAACCAAAGAACCTCCCGCGAAAGAACCTTCACCAACGCCGACCCCTACCGGCGGCAATCCCACGGCCACAACCTCCAGCTCACCGTCGTCTGGGCAGCCAAAGATCGAACCTGCTTCCGGCCCGCTGTTTGGGTCACTCAAGCTGGCATCTACTCAGCACGGCGGAGTGGTGCATGGATCTCTGGTCGTGTCGTCGGCCGGTTCAGAAGGCCAGCTTCAGATCGAGCTGCTCACCAAGGGCGCCGCGGCTCCTGCCGGCAAGCTCGTGCGTTCCTCGCTGCATGCGGGCAAGCTAACGTTCGCGCTGCCCCTGAGCGCGAAGGCAAAGCACACGCTGAAGGCTCACCACCGGCTCACGTTGACGGTGAAGATCGTGCTCACACCCAAACATGGCGCGACGATGACCTTCACGCGAAGCGTGGTCGTACGATGAGGCCGCGCACGCTTTCCAGCCCACGCATGCTCGTGCTTTTCGTCCTCGCTGGGCTGGCAGGGACGGCGGTGGCGGTGCTGCCCGCGCTCGCTGCCGCACCGTCCGAAGTGAAGCTCGAAGTCGCCCCAAACTGCAACATCAGCGGCTGGGCGTGCTGGAACCCCAAGGGGAGCCCCGAAGGGAACGTAGGGTTCAACGAAGTCGCGCCTTTTACGATCGCCCAGGGCGGCACGATCTCTTTCGAAGACAACGACATGGAAGCTCCGACAGACGTGATCTGGATGGGCGCGGCACGGCCGAGCTGCACGGGAGTCGTGGAAGCGCCGCCGACCAAAACCGGCTGGAAAGGCACGTGTACGTTCTCCACAGCTGGTGAATACGAGTTTGAAAGCCAAGACCTGTTCAACGACGGCACCAGCAACTACACCAAATACAAGGTGATCGTCGAAGGCGCCAGCACTGGCACGACCCCCACCACGCCGACCACAACCACACCGACGACCACAACCCCGACCACCCCCATGATGCCGGGCGAACCCAGCCGGGGCTCCGGCTCGCCTTTGGAAGGAGGATCAAAGGCACTGAAGCTCGCCGGCAGCCAGCACGGATCCACAGTGAACGGGTCGATCAAGGTGTCCCAGGCCGGAACCGGCGGACGGCTGGAAGTCGGCCTGTTCGCCACCAACGCTTCGCTGGCCAAGGCGGGGCACCCTGCGCAGGTGCGCATCGGGCGGCTGGTGCGCTCATCGCTGAAAGCGGGCAACGTGCCCTTCTCCGTGTCACTGACCGCCAAGGGCAAGGCCGCGTTGCGCCGTCACCGGCGCCTGGCGTTGACGGTGAAGATCACATTCACGCCGCTGCATGGCGCGGCGGCGACGATCGTCCGCGGCGTCGTCGTGCACGCCTGAGAGCGTTCTCCCGAGGCCGATTCTCCCGAGGCCGGGCAGACTCTGTCCGGCCCAGAGATCGCGGGCTCCGCGCTCTGGTGGCTAGAGCGACAACGGCGGTCCCGCCCAACGAACGCCTTCGCTCACCGGGAGCACCGCCAAGGCCTCGGCGAGCCGCCGCCCATCGGGGGTAACCAGCTCGAAGTCGAGCTCGAGCGCCGGGATCAACACGAAGCGACGATTCAGGACCTGCTCGTGCGGCAGCGTCATGCGCTCGTACGTGACAGTGAGCCCGCCGAGCAACAGAATGTCGATGTCGATCGCTCGCGGCCCATGCCGCACACCGCCACTCGCACGCCCTAGATCAGCCTCCACGCGCTTGACGTTGTCGAGAAGCTCCAGCGGCTCGAGCTCTGTCTCCACGAGCACGCACACATTCAAGAAGCTGGGCTGGTCGAGCACCTCGCCGACCGGGTCGGTGTCGTACACCGAGGAGGCTGCCGTTACCCGTACGCCGACGGACGGCAGGGCCTTGGCGGCCGCCTGTAGGTGACTACGACGATCGCCGACGTTCGATCCGAGGCCTAGCAGTCCGCTGCGCATGGGCATGTGGCACCGCAGGCTATCCGAGCGAAGGCGGCAACGGCTGGCAAAGCCTTATCGGGCGCTGACGCAAAACCTCCTTCAACAGCCTCAGATAGTGGTAGAATTACCCACTATGGCTTTCGTACTGGATCGTGGTGCCGGTGCATGGGAGATACGCGAGTCGCACACCACCGCGGCGGGACCCCGTAGCCGCACACTCGCGACGTTCAGGACGTTGACGCCTGAGACGATCGCCCACGCGCAAGCACGGTCCTCGAAAGACATCGGTGCGAGCGAGCTGCGTCAGGCTGCACGACGTGCGGGCGCGCCGGTAGCGCCCTCCCCTTCCGATCACTCGGCAGGGGAAATGCTCACTCAGTTGGCCGATGGCCAGCGGCCACGACCGCTGCTGGCCCGCCTGCTTGTGCAGGCGTTGTCACAGGATGGCAGTCAACCAGCAGACAACTCGCAGGCTGCCGCTGCTTGGATTACGGCCTCGAGCGAGCGACGGGGAGAGACGCTACACGACCTGCTGCTGTTGAGCGACTATCTCCCCCGTGCCAGGACGCGCGAGCGCCGGCGCTTTCCCCGTATCGCGTCGCGCGCCATATGAGCGAGCCCAGCCTGCCCGAGAAGATCGTGGCGATCCATGAGCAGCTGACGCGTTCGAAAACTCCACACGCGTTCGGGGGCGCGCTGGCGCTCGCCTACTATGCCGAGCCGCGCGCGACGATTGACGTCGACCTCAACCTGTTCGTAGCCCCCAGCTCATATCCGGATATCGAGCGGGACCTGGCGAGGATTGGAGTCGACGACGGAGTCGACCTCCAGGCCGTAGAACGTGACGGCCAGTGCCGTCTGCGCTGGGGCAATACTCCGATCGACCTGTTCTTCGCATATGACGCGCTCCACGACGCCATGCGCCGCGCGAGCAGAAGCGAGCCCTTCGGCGAAACGAGGATCCCCGTCCTCGCCCCCGAGCACCTGCTGGTGTGCAAGGCGATCTTCAACCGCCCCAAGGACTGGCTGGACATCGAGCAGATGCTCGTCTGTGTTGGGGAGCTTGACCTGGCGGAAGTGCGTACCTGGCTCGACCGGATCGTAGGAGCCGACGATCCGCGCAGAGAGCGCTTTGACCAAGCGGCCGAGGCGTGCGAGGCATGAGTGAGACCGCGCGCGCAGAGAGCCACGACTGGAAGCCGTCCGGCGGACTAGCCTCGACGCCGAGGGCACGGCACGCTGTCGGTGACCGTGGCGACTTCTCCGCTTAGGAACTTCATTTCCAGCTTCGCCGGGAAGCCGCCGCGGGGGCACTGCTTTGGCTGGGTGAAATAAGAGACCGTCTGCTTGCCGCGCCTGTAGGCCGCGCCGACCTTGACGGTGAAGGAGGTGACAGAGGCGTCATTGGCGCCGTCGGCGCACGTAGCGAAGCCTGTGGGGGTGATCTTGGAGCCGCTTGGCGAGTACAGGTTGATTCCGGTCAGTGGAGAGGGGTAGCCGCCGTATTCACTACCGCTGATCGTGACCTGAACTTCTACGTCCGCGCCCGCACCCAAGGCGTCACCTGTCCCGGGAAAGCCGGGAATCGGGAGCGCTTTTACCTTCAGCGTGACCGTGGGAGCCGCCGCGGCGACACCTGTGACCCAGAGCAGCGCGAGTACGACCGAGGCCAGGGCGACGAATCCTCGGCGTATCGGCAAGACTCTCAGGCGACTCCGCGACGACCATCTTACTCTCGCTAGCCATCCCATAGTCCGAAACATACCATCTGAAACAGACCGTTGTCAAGCTGATTCCATGTCCATGTCCGACGAGATCCAACTCACACCCACCTCCTACATCGTTCTCGGCCTGCTCTCGATGTTCGTCGGAGAGGCGACGCCGTACGACCTCAAGGGGATGGCCTCGGCTTCAGTCGGACAGTTCTGGACGCTGCCCCACTCCCAGCTCTACGCCGAGCCGGCGCGTCTCGCGCGCGCCGGCTACTTGACCGAGAACCAGGAGCAGAGCGGCAGGCGTCGCAAGCTCTACAGCCTCACCGAGCTTGGACGAGAGGCGCTTCAGGACTGGCTGGGAGTGTTCACCCCCGAGCCCTACGTGCTACGCGACCCGGCGCTACTCAAGCTGTTCTTTGGGGCCAACGCGAACGATCTGGCCGAGGGCCAGCTCGCGACCCACCGTCAAAAGCTCACCGAATACGAAGCCTACGCCGCGCACGATCCCGGAACCGGCCGACGCGGACCGTGGCAAGCACTCCAGCTGGGTATCAGACACGAGCGCGAGACGATCGACTTCTGGGAAGAACAGGCGCAGCCAAGCAAGTAATAGGAGAGATAGCCCTCCTACTCCCCAGCCTCTCGCCAAACCTCCACGGATACATCCTCCACCGGCAGCGGAATCGGCGGCTCTGGCTTTGACGCCTTGACCCACACGCCCTCCAGCTCGAAGTCGGCAAGCAGACGGTCTGCTATCGCGCTGCACAGACGCTCGAGCGTGCGGTAGGAGCGCTGTTGGGCCACCAGCGCCACCAGCTGGCAAACCTCGGCGTAGTCGACGGTGTCCTCGACGCGGTCGGTGACGGTGGCGTCTGTTTGGCCCACGTCCAGGCGCAGGTCGAGCAGCAGACGCTGGCCGATCTCGCGCTCGGCCTCGCTCACCCCATGGTGCGTATAGAGCGAGAGGCCTGAGATCTCGATCGTGACGGTCTCAAAGCCGTCCTCCTCGTCGTCCTCGTCCTCTTCGAAGGGATCGCGTTCCTCTGCCTCCTCGTCGGGCAGCCCACCCCGCTCGTCCTCAGAGGACTCCGCGCCGCGCCGGCGCTCCTCGTCACTTAGCTCGTCGTGGGGCTCACGGTCCATTTGTCGCTCAACGTAGCACTCGCAACCGCGAGCGCGGCGGCCACCGGAGCCACGTCGTGCACACGAAACACACTCGCCCCCCGCTCCAGCGCCATCACGTTCGTCGCGATCGTGCCGGGCAGACGCTCGGCAGGCGTCCCTCCGAGAAAGCTCTTGCGGGATGTGCCGATCGCCACCGGGCATCCCAGCGCGACGATCTCCCTCAGCCGGCGCAGCAGCGCAAGATTGTGCTCGACGGTCTTGCCGAAGCCGATGCCTGGGTCGAGCAGGATGTGTTGCTCGGGGATGCCGGCCGCCACGGCGAAGGCGAGGCGCTCTTCCAGGAACGCCTTCACATCATCGACCACATCCGTGTATGAAGACCCACCCAGCCCGCGCTGCATCGTGCGCGGCTCGCCGAGCATGTGCATCAGGCAACAATCGGCGCCGCTCGCGGCAACGACCCCCACCATCTCAGGATCGGCACGCAAGGCGCTGACGTCGTTAACAAGCGTCGCGCCGGCGTCGATCGCGGCCTGCGCCACGGCCGCCTTGGAAGTATCGATCGAAATCTGCGTCGCGCCCATTCGTCGGGACAAGCCCTCGACCACCGGCACGACCCGGCGCAGCTCCTCCTCCACCCCGACCGGCTCAGCCCCCGGGCGCGTCGATTCGCCGCCGATGTCGAGGACATGCGCCCCCTGCTCGACAAGCTCCACGCCATGAGCTACGGCGGCCTGCTCGTCCAAGAACAAACCGCCATCTGAGAAAGAGTCGGGGGTCACGTTGAGGACCCCCATGACGCGGTATTCCACACTCATACCCGTTCAGCTCCTGACGGTCGTATAGGTGTTCCTGGCAAGGACGCAAGAAGCGCAGTGTGCTATGCACACAAGCGACTGAGGACGCCGCCAGGGACAGCTATACGCCGTCAGGTGACGGAGGGTCCGCTGGGGTCCGCGCCGGCCATGTCGGCCGTGCCACCGGCCAAACCCGGGCGCGGTAGTGGGCGCGGCGCCTCGCGACCTGCCCGGTCGGCCTGTGCCGGGGGAACCGGTAGGTCGGGTGCCGGTGCCTCCTCGGCGCCGAATACTTCCTCCTCGTTCTTGCCGTCGAGCAAGGCGAGGAACTCCTCCTTCTCGATTGTCTCCCGCTTGACAAGAATCTCAGAAAGATTGACGAGGTCGTCTTTGTGCTCGGTCAGAATCGTCTTGGCGCTCTGGTGGGCGGACTCGACCATGCGCCGCACCTCATCGTCAATCTCGCGCGCGATCTCATCGGAATAGTCGGGCTCGCTGGAGAACTCGCGGCCGAGGAAAGGCTGGCCGTGCTCGTGGCCGAATACACGCGGGCCGAGCTTCTCGGACATGCCGAAGCGCATCACCATCTGCTTGGCGGTGGCGGTGACCTTCTCCAGGTCGTTGGAAGCACCGGTCGTTATCTCTTCAAAGACGATCTCCTCGGCGGCGCGACCACCAAGAGTCATTGCCATCGTGTCGTTCAGCTCCGCACGCGTGGTCAGGAAGCGGTCTTCCTGGGGCATCGAGATCGTGTAGCCGAGCGCCTGTCCGCGTGAGATCACCGAGATCTTGTGGACAGGATCGGAGTGCTCCAGGAAATGGCCGACGATCGCGTGGCCCATCTCGTGGTAGGCGGTGATCAAGCGCTCCTTCTTGCTCATCACACGCGTCTTCTTCTCGGGGCCGGCGATCACGCGCATGATCCCCTCCTCGAGCTCTTCCTGGCCGATCTCACGCTTGCCGATGCGAGCCGACAGCAGAGCGGCCTCATTGATCAGGTTCGACAGGTCGGCGCCGGTGAAGCCGGGCGTCTGGCCGGCAAGTGCGTCGATGTCGATGATCTTGGCAAGCGGCTTGCCGCGCGTGTGCACCTCGAGGATCTTGGAGCGACCCTTTCGGTCGGGGCGATCGACGGCGATCTGGCGGTCGAAGCGACCAGGACGCAGTAGTGCAGGATCGAGGATGTCAGGCCGGTTGGTGGCCGCGATCATGATGATGTTGTCCTTGGCCTCGAAGCCGTCCATCTCGACCAGCAGCTGGTTGAGCGTCTGCTCGCGCTCGTCGTGCCCCCCGCCGAGCCCGGCGCCACGGTGACGGCCGACGGCGTCGATCTCGTCCATGAAGATGATGCAGGGGCTGTTTTGCTTAGCCTGCTCGAACAGGTCGCGCACACGCGAGGCGCCGACGCCGACGAACATCTCGACGAAGTCTGAGCCCGAGATCGAGAAGAAAGGCACCCCTGCCTCGCCGGCAACGGCGCGGGCGAGCAGCGTCTTGCCCGTGCCGGGAGGGCCATACAGCAGCACGCCGGTGGGTATTCGCGCCCCCAGCGCTTGGAACTTCTTGGGGTTCTCCAGGAACTCCTTGATCTCGTGCAGCTCCTCCACGGCCTCGTCGACCCCGGCGACGTCGCGGAAGGTGATCTTTGGAGAATCTGCGGACATGCGCTTGGCGCGGGACTTGCCGAATGACATCACCCGCGAGCCGCCGCCCTGGACCTGGTTGATCAGGAAGAACCAGAAGCCGAGGATCAAGACGAGCGGCAGCAGATAAGTAAGCAGCGACGGCCAGATCGAGGTCTTGTTGGATTCGACGTTGAACTTCGTGCCCTTGGCTTTTTCGAGATCGGCGATCAGCGTCGGCGCGGCCTGGTCGACGTAGCCGACTTCGAATTTTTCTTTGTTGTTCAGTTCAACGGCAACCGCGTTGTCTTTGACTTTCAGCTCAGCCGACTTGACTTCGTTGCGAGGAATGTTTTCGGTGACGAGCGTCCTGTAGCTGTGTTCGGGCCCTTTCTGGGCGGGCGAGACGAACACCTTCGAGATAAAGAAGGCGAGCACGACCACGATCAGAATCGGGAAAGCGGCGCTCTTGAAGAATCGGCTCATGGGCATGGATCCTGGCCGCCAACGACAATGGAGGTGCCGACCGCCAGTCCATCAGCGTACCACGAGAGCCCTGAATTCCCGGTCGTTTCCGGCCACGCGCGCCCATACCGAGAGCGGATGCACCGCGGCGCGCATGCGCTTGAGTTATTGGGATAGAAGTTCGTGCCCATAGTTCGTCTAACGCTCAAGCACGGCAACGAACGGCAGGTTGCGGTGGCGCTCGGCGTAATCGAGCCCATAGCCGATCACGAAGCGGTCCGGTATCTCAAAGCCGACGTAGCGGGTGGGCAGATCGACCTTGCGACGGTCGGGCTTGGTCAGCAGCGCACACACCTCAAGGGAGGCGGGATTGCGCGAGCCGAGGTTGCGCAACAGGTACTGCAAAGTGAGCCCGGAGTCGACGATGTCCTCGACGATCAAAACGTCGCGGCCCTCGATCGCGATGTCGAGATCCTTGAGGATGCGCACCACCCCGGAGGAGTCGGTCGCCGAGCCGTAGGAGGCGACGGCCATGAAGTCGACCTCGACCGGAATGTCGATGAAACGCATCAGGTCGCTCAAGAAGAACACCGCGCCCTTGAGCACGCCGACGAGCAGCAACGGGCGTCCGGCGTAGTCGCGCGAGATCGCCTCACCAAGCTCGCGCACGCGCCGGCTCAGGTCCTCCTCGCCGACGAGCACCTCGCCCACCTCGGAGGCCGCCTCAGTGGTCGCCGCGGCGACACGCTCTGGTATGGGCACCACGCGAGGGAGTGTATTGGCCGCAGGGCCAACGCCGCTCACGGTGCTCTGTCGCCAGGGTCTGCCCCATCCGCTCGGCCCCGCTCGGGGGATGCCTCACCCTCGCGCGCCTGTCCTCCTTGGGGGTCACCGCGAGGGGGACGCGGTGGGCGCTGTTCGCGCGGGCGGATCGTGACCATGCGCAGCTCGCCGTCCTCGATCACAGCGCTCGCGCGGCCGCCGACGTGCAGCTCCGCGCGGCCGCCGCGCGTGCCGAGCTCGAGGATCTCGCCGACACGCTCGCCGGCCTGCGGGGCAAACTCGCCGCTTGCCTGCTCGGCCAGACGAATCACCACGAGCCGCTGCAATGCCGGCGCCAGCTGTCTCAGACGCTCGATCGCGATGCTCGCGCCTGCCCTCAGCTCGGCGTCCACCAACGCGTCGAGCAGCTCCGTCTCCTCGCGCAAGAGCGCGGCGGTGCGCAGCACGTTGGCCTGCGCCGCCGGGTGCACCGCGTCGAGTGCCTTGACGAGCCCGTGACGCACCCTCGCGCGCGCATAGAGCTCGCTGTCGTTGCTCGAATCCTCGTGCCAAGCGAGCTTCAGCTCCTGACAGTAGGCGGCTGTGTCTTGGCGCGTCAGCCCCAACAATGGCCGCACAAGCCCGCCCTCGCTGGCGACCATGCCAAGCAGCGCCCGACGCCCAGGCGAGGAGGCAAGGCGGTAGAGGATCGTCTCGACCTGGTCGGTGGCGGTGTGGCCTGTCAGCGATCACAGTCGGGCCCAGCCGCTGTGCCAGCTCATGCGCCGCCGCATAGCGCAGCTCACGCGCCCAGGCGTGCAGGTTGCCGGTGGCCTGCTCTGCCCTGCGCGCCTGCACCACCTCGATCTCCACCCCCAAGCGCCCGCACAGCTCGCGACAGTGGCGCTCGTCCTCGCCCGACTCGGCGCGCAGTCCATAGTTGACGTGCAGAGCATGCACGTGCTCGGCACCACACAGCGCGACCGCGACATCGAGCAGGCAGACCGATCGCGTCCGCCGGAGAGCATCGCGACAACACCGCGGCCCGAAGTAAGCAGAGCACCGGCTCGCACACGCTCGCGGATCTCGGCGGCGCTCATCGCTACCCGGCCTCGGCGACAGCCACGATGCGTCCAGCTTGACGACGCTCAGGGCATGGGCCTGCCATGGGCCGGCTCCTACTCCTCGCGCGGGAACGCGTGGAACAGCTCGACCGGCTCGGAGAACCCCTTCAAGCCGATTTCGCCGATCAGCTCGAAGCGCAAGCCGCTTGTGCCGCGAGCGGTGTCGACGCCGCTGGCCGCGTCGACCACCTGACGCGTGACAAGCACCTCGCCGCCGGCGGCCCTGGCGACCACGCGCGCGGCCTGGTTGACATCGCGCCCGTAGTAGTCGCCGTCGCGGTAGAGCGCCTCGCCCGTATGAATGCCGATACGCGGAGCCGGCACGTCTGGAGAAAGCACCGCCTGGAAGTCAACCGCCCACTGCGTGAGCGCGAGCGCGTCGGCGCCGATGACCATCACCTCGTCGCCGAGCGTCTTGATCACGCGCGCGTCGATCGGCAGCGAGTGCTGCACGGAGTCGACGAAGCGTTCCACGACACCGACAGCCTCCTCGTCGCCGCGCTCCTCGGTCAGGCGCGTATAGCCGGCCAGGTCGGCGAAGGCGATCACTACACGCATGCGCCCCTCTTCGGGGACATCGCCGACAAGCTCGGCCTCCATATGGCCAATCACATCCTGCTCGATGAAGTGCCCGAGAAAGCGCCCGTGCAGGTAGCGCATGAATGGTGCCGCGAACGGCAACAGCTCGCCGGCAAGACCCTCCATTGCCTCGGCCATCTGCACCCCGGGAATGCCCTCGCGCATCATCGGCTCGTGCACGTAGATGTGGATCAGTCGCACCTCGGCGTCGGCGATCTGGGCGAGCGTCTGCCCGTACACGCGCGCAAGCTGCAGAAACGCGACCTCGGGCAGGCCGGAGTTGAGCATCGCCGCGATGTAGCGCAGCATCTCCATGTCTTCCTCGGTGATCGAGTCGACCGACAGTGTGCTCAGGCCAAGCGACATGTAGATGCGCTCGATCAGCTGCTCGTCGATTTCAGCCTCGCGCGCGGCCTGCCTGAGCGTGTAGCGGCCCTCTTGCGGCGCGAACATACCCTGTACGTAGCCGGCCAACTGCCCGCTCTCGCTAGCGCGGCGGATCTGCTCGATCGTGTGTCCGCGCTCGCGCAAACGCCCAACGATGCGCACCTGTGCCACCGCCGCCGGAGTCCAGCTGCCCTCGTACTGGGGGATCAGCCCCTCCTTTACCCAACGCCTGACGGTCGCGGCTGACACTCCCGCGCGCGAGGCCACCTCGGCCAGCGTGGGCTCGCTTGCCCCGCCTTCGGTCTGCTCGCCTGTCGTGGACGTCGCCATCAGCGGCAGTCTAAAGTCGCGGGACGTGATTCACAGCGAGCCGATCACGATCCGCACGACCCATCCGACCCACCCAGACGTCGCCGTGGCCGAGCGCGTGCTGCTCCCGGGGACCCAGGCCGCGCACTCGCCCTAGCCCAGCTCTTGCTGGAGGCACCGCTCATGTTCAACCACCACCGCGGCCTGTGGGGCTATACCGGCAAGGCCGCCGACGGCGAGCCGCTCACGATCCAGAGCACAGGCATGGGCGGCCCATCCGCCGCGATCGTGCTTGCACGAGCTGATCTCACTAGGCGTGACGCGCGCGATCAGAGTGGGCACGTGTGGGGCGCTACGATCCGAGCTCGACCTTGGCGATCTCGTGGTCGCACGCGAGGCGATCGCCGCCGACGGAACGAGCGCCGCCCTCGGCGCCGAGCAGCTGGCATACGCTGATCCGACCTTGGCCGACGCCCTTGCCCGTGGGGCAGGCAGCCGGCGAGAGCGAGCGCACCGCGACGGGCAGGATCGTCAGCACAGACCTCTTCTACGAGCGCGACTCGACGCGCAATGCAAGCTGGAGCAGCCGAAGGGGCGCTCGCGGTGGAGATGGAGGCCGCGACACTATTTGCGGTGGGCGCGAACGCTGGCATTCAGGTCGCCTGCATCCTGGTGGTCAGCGACACTTTCGACGGGCCGGATGCGCGAGCACGCATCGACGACGACGCGCTCACGCAGGCTGCCGAGGCGATGGGCAGCAGCGCGCATGGCCGCACTGTCGGCTTAGCTCAAGCGGTCTTCTTGGGCTTTGCGGTCCGCCCCGCGCGCTTAGGCGCCGCCCGCTTGGGCGCCGGCTTCTTGGATCGCGACCGAGCCCTTGGCCGATGCTGAAGTCTTCGCCGCGGCGCTGCCCCCCGCGCGCGCGGGGGGCTTGCCTCGGTGGAGGACCTGCCAGCTCGCCGACAGCTTGCTGCTGAGCGCCTTCAGCTGCTCCTCCATCGCGACCAGGCGCCGCTCGACCGAGCCCTCGCTCAGCGCCCGGTTGATGCGGTGCACGCCGTCCTCGATGCCCTCAAGACGCTGCGATACCGAGCGCAGGCGCCGCGTGAGCCGCTCGATGTCGGCGGCTGTCGGGATGTTCAATGCGCTCAGCGCCAGCTCCTGGGCCTGGGCGGCGCGCTCGCGCGCGTCGAACGCCCGGCCGATCGTGCCCGTGATCAGCGGGTTCTCGATCAGATCGACAAGCGCCCTGCCGATCTTGTCCTCGGTGCCGGTGGTCAAGCGCTCGCGCAGCCCCGCGGCCGCCTTGTTTCCCTCGGACATCGGCCAAAGAGTACCGTGCGCGTGTGCCCACGCGCCTGTTCACCTTCGTGCAGATGGAGCTTCCCTGGGAGCTGGGCCCGGCCGACGGCCGCTATCTGCTGCGCAAGTCGGCAGGGCCTGACGGCAACGAGCCCGAGCACGTGGTCGTGCTCTCGACGATCGGCGCCGAGCGCCGCGGCATGCTCGGCAAGCGCTCGCGCACGCGCCGAACAGACCCCGAGCCGGCCTCGGTGCCGGTCGCGCGCGCCACCGTGGTGGACCCGGTACCGCTGTCGCTCGAGACCCAGGCAAGCACCTGGTTGAAGCAGCTCGACCCCGAGCGCGAGGCGCACGCGGCCGCAAGGGTGCTCAACCGCGTCCTCTACGCGCACCGCATCGCAGGCGCGGCCCCGCACATCCACGAGATCTCCCCAGCCCAGGCGCTGGTCGTGCGCGCCGGCTTCGGCGAGGGCGAGCAGGTCGCCGACGGCCTCTGGAGCGACGCGCGCGAGCTCGTGCTCTCGCGCCGGCGAGCCGGCAAGCGCGCGAGCGTGCTGCGCCCACAGGAGCGCCTTGCGCTGCTCTTGTCCGGGCGCGGCGACGTGCTCCTGTGCGAGGAGCTCGCGCTGCGTGCGCGCCTGGACCTCGACCAAGGCCGGCTCGCGCTGGCCGCGATCGAGCTGGACCGCGCATATGTGGCGGCGCTGCGCGAGCTGCCGAAGGAGCAGCGCACCAGACCTGCAGGCACGTATCGAGGAGCTGCGCGGAGCTGAGCGCCGGCGTGGCCGCGAGCGCCGCAGAGCACGCGAGCGCGCCTGAGGAGAAGGTCCTGCGCCACTGCGCTCGAGCGACTCGAAGCGCCTCTGCGCGCACGCACCGCCTCGCGAAGCGCCCGATTGCGAGCTCGCATCGATGACCGCGGCGAGCTATACTGCGCGAGTGAGCCGATGGACCCGACCACCACGGCGATCGGCACCTGGAGCGGCGGCCGCTTCATGCACTTCGGCGAGCCTCTGGAGGACGAGCGCCTGCTCGCGCTGCTGCGACCCGGCGACGGGATCGACACGGTGATGAGCGCCGACGCCTACGGTGCCGGCGAGGCCGATCGCCTGCTCGGCCGCGCGATCGAGGGAGTGGATCGCGACAGCTTTTGCTTGATCGGCGCGATCGGGCACGACTTCTATGAGGGCGAGCGCGACGGCGCCAAGGGCTTCCCGCGCTTCACCGACCCGCGCCTGCGCGGCGAGCGCGACTACGGCGACTACATCCGCATGGCCGCCGAGCGGAGCTTGGAGCGCCTCGGAGCCGAGCGCTTCGACCTGTTGATGCTGCACAACCCCGACCGCACCGGCTACACGAGCGCAAGCGTTTGGGAGGGGATGCAGGCTTTGCGCGAGGCGGGCCTCACGCGCCTGCTCGGCGTTGCTCCCGGTCCGGCAAACGGCTTCACGCTCGACTTGATCGACTGCTTCGAGCGCTTCGGCGAGCTGATCGACTGGGCGATGATCATCCTCAGCCCGATGGAGCCGTGGCCGGGCGAGCTGGTGCTCGACGCAGCCGCAACTCATGACGTGAAGCTGATCACGCGCGTAGTGGACTACGGCGGCCTGTTCCACGACGACGTGCGCGCAGGGCCACGAGTTCGCCCAGTACGACCACCGCAAGTTCCGCCCCGCCGGCTGGGTGGAGGCGGGGTCGAGAAGCTCGAGCGCATGCGCCCCTACGCCGAGCGTCACGGGCTGACGCTGCTGCAGCTTGCCTGCCAGTGGAACCTCGCCCATCCGGCGGTTCACTGCGTTGCGCCGACGTTGATCCAGGAGAGCGGCACGGGCGCCCGGGCGATCGAGGACAAGCGCGCCGAGCTGGCATCGCTGCCTGCTGAGATGCTGCTCAGCAAGGCCGAGGTCGCCGAGCTGCGGGCGATCGGCGACAACGGCGGCTCGATGGTGCTGAAGGGCGCAAGCACGGAATACGAGGGGGAGCCGCTTGCGGATCGCTGGACGCTGAGCGACGATCTCTCCGAGCTGGCGGCCCGCTGGGAGATCGCTCCACAGCGCGATCTCGTCAAGCTAGGTTAGGCCGCTTCGCCGCGCCCGCCCAGTTCTCGAGGAATGTCTCGCATTCGTCCATGTCAAGCGGACGCGCGAACAGGAAGCCCTGGCCGGTGTCGCAGCTCTCCTCGCGCAGCAGGCTGAGCTCCTGGGCTTGCTCGATGCCCTCGGCGAGCGTCTCGATCGAGAGCGACTTGCCGAGCTGCACGAGCGTCCTGATCAGCGTCTCGCCTTCGGCGTCGTTGCTCATTTTCGAGATGAACGAGCGGTCGATCTTCAAAGCGTCGACCGGGAAGCGCTGCAAGTAGGCGAGCGAGGAGTAGCCGGTGCCGAAGTCATCGATTGCGACTCGCACCCCGATTTCCTTGATCGATGCGAGCCGGCCGGCCGTCTCCTCGGCGTTGGCCATGATCGTGGTCTCGGTGATCTCGATCGTGAGCTGCTCGGGCTCGAGGCCAGACTCGCTCAGAGCATCTCTGACTTCATCGACGAACTCGTCGCGGTCCAGCTGGCGCGCGGCCACGTTGACGGCGATGCCGACCTCATGACCGGCCTGACGCCACTCGGCGCCCTGGCGGCAGGCCTCGCGCAGCACCCACCTTCCGACCTCGACGATCAGGCCCGTCTCCTCCAGCAGCGGCACGAAATCGTCGGGCTGGACGACGCCACGCGTGGGATGGCGCCAGCGGATCAGCGCCTCCATACCCGTGGGCACCATCTCGCGCAAGTTGAACGTGGGCTGGTAGACGACGAAGAACTCGTCTTTCTCGAAGGCGTCGCGCAGGTCCATCTCGAGCTCCATGCGGCTCTGGACGGCGTCCTGCATGCCCGACTCGAACACCACGTAGCCGTTCTTGCCGTCCCACTTGGCGCGGTACATGGCGATGTCGGCGTCGCGCAAGAGTTCTTCGGCGGTGGCCCGCTCGCCCATCGCGACGCCCGACGCTGGCGGTGACGACCAGGCGCGTGTTCTCGGCGCCCTTCAGTTTGAAGGGCTGCTTGAGCGCGCCGAGCAGACGCTCGGCGATCAGCTCGGGGCCGGCGGCAAGCGACATGCCTTCGGCGACGACCACGAACTCATCGCCACCGAGGCGCCCGAGCGCATCGATGTCGCGCACGACCGCCTCCAGACGCGCCGCCACGGCGCGCAGCAGCTGGTCGCCGACGCCGTGCCCGAGCGTGTCGTTGATGTGCTTGAAGTTGTCGAGGTCGACGAACAGCGCGGCCACGGGCGTCTGGTTGCGTCGCGCGCGCACGAGCATCTGCTCGACGCGATCGAGGATCAAGGTGCGATTTGGCAAGCCCGTGAGCGCGTCGTGGGTCGCCATGAAGGCAAGCTCCTCCTGGCGGCGGTGCAGCTCCTCGTGCGCGCGACGGCGCTCGACCTCGAAGGACTGGCACATGCGCACGAGCGTCACGTCGAGGCTGCGCTGGAGCATCGAGAGCGCTCGGTCGAGAGCCGTCTCTGACAGCTCGAGCTGCGCGCCTATCTCACAGATCACATCAGCGGCGGCGTCGCGCCAGCGCAGGCAGCGCTTGGTGACCTCGTTGAGCGGCGCGGCCCGTTGCGCGGCAAGCTGACCGAAGATGTTCCACGACTCATGGCCGACCTCGCGCGCCACCTCGGCGCCCTCGCCGGCCATCCACCTGGCGAACGCGACGGTGGAGACCGTGCCGACCTTGACGAAGCTCTCTTCGACGATCGGCTCGAGCACGACGGCCGATTCCTCGTTGCGCCTGACGATGCCGCTCACGACATCGTCGGTTCGCTCTTTGAGCGTCTCGCCGAGGCGCTTGAGCTGGTGCTCCAGCTCCATGCGGGCGGCAGCCGACGGATTCGTCTCCACTCCGTCGGACGCGGCCCGCTCGTCAGATCCAATCTTTGGGATTGTCATGGACGAATGCGTCGGCAGACGAGCCCAATACCTTGAGTCCCGAGCGACCGATCTGAACGCAATGGCAGAGCGTATGCAAGCTTCGTGGCGGACTCGCGCGGGACGTCCCTCCAACACCCCCTTTGTTTGAACACGTAGGTAAAGGTTTAGGTACCTAAATAAATCATCCGTGTTCAAGCAAGGGGGTATCCACGCGCACCGCTCGTTTTGAAACACTCCACCTGAGAGTTTGGCCTCAACGGCCCTGAAAGCGCGGCGCGCGCTTGCCGAGGAAGGCCGAGATGCCCTCCTTGGCGTCCTCGCTGGCAAAGGCAGTGGCAAAGCCCTGCTTCTCGGCCTCGATGCCCGCGTCGAGATCGCCGGCAGCCGAGACGCGCTTGATCTGCTCAAGCGCGACCGGCGCCTGGGCCGCCAAACGGCGCGCCCATGAGAGAGCCGTGTCGAGCAGTTCGTGATCCTCGACCATGCGGTTGACCAGACCGAGTTCGAAGGCCTCTTCAGCCATGATCGGGTCGCCGACGAGATTCATCTCCAGAGCCTTGTTCTCGCCGACGAGGCGTGGCAGGCGCTGGGTGCCGCCGAAGCCGGGGATGATCCCCAGCTTGATCTCGGGCTGGCCGAAGGTGGCCGAGCGCGCGGCGATGCGCACGTCGCAGGCCATCGCCAGCTCGCAGCCGCCGCCGAAGGCCAGGCCGTTGACGGCGGCGATCGTGGCGATGCCCTCCGAGCCGAGCTCGCGCAAGAGCGCGTGGGCGGCGTGGATCAGCTGCTCGCCGGAGGAGGCGTCCATCGAGGTGAACGCCTTGATGTCGGCGCCGGCGCTGAACAGGAAGGGGTTGGAGGAGGCGATCACGAGCGCATGCACAGGCGCTGGCCATCTTGAGCGGCGCTGTCCTTGACCTGTTGCCAGACCTTGCCGAGATCCTCGATCACCTGCGGGGAGATCGAGTTCATCTGGCCGTTGGCAAGCCACGCGATCGCGACGCCGTCGGAGCGCGTCTCGAGCTTGTACGCACCTCGGCGACGGCTGCTCGGCGTCGGGCTGGGGGTAGGCGTAGAAGCCCTGGCCGCTCTTCTGGCCGAGCCGGCCCTGGGCGACCAGGCGCCGCAGGATCGTCGGCGGCGTGAAACGCTCGCCGTAGCGCTCGAGCGCGTTCTCCAGGCGCTCGAGCACCGAGTCGAGCCCTTCGACGTCGGCCTTCATGAACGGCGGCATCAGCCCGCGGCGGGGGTCCAGGCCGGCGCCGGCCATCATCCCGAAGTCGATGTCGCGGTGGGTGGCAACTCCCTCCTGCAGCACGAGGCAGGCCTCCACGAACGTCTTCAGCGTGAGCAGCTCCACGAGCTCCGCCACGTCGGGCTCGGTCTCACCCTTGAGGTTTGACTCGCCGCTGAGGCTCGTAGAAGCCGTCGCCACCGGTCTTTGCGCCGAGCTTGCCTTCGGAGACGAGCTTCTGCATGCCCTTGGGCACGTAGAAGCGCTCATCGCCGTAGGCGTCGGCGACGTGCTCGGCGACGTGCAGCACCGTGTCGAGACCAAGCAGGTTGACGAGGAAGTAGGGGCCCATCGGCACGACACCGGCCGCGCCGATGCCCTCGTCCATCGCCTTGATCGAGAGTTTCTTCTCCTCCTGCTCGCGCCAGATCTCAGACATGCCCGACATCAGGATGCGGTTGACGACGAACCCGGGGACCTCCAGGCAGGCGATCGGCTGCTTGCGGATCGCCTGGGCGAAGGTGAGCGCAGCGGTGACCGTTTCCGGCGAGGTCTCCTCGCCCTCGACGATCTCCACGAGCGGCATCACCGAGGCGGGGTAGAAATAGTGGAAGCCGACGACCTTGTCGGGGCGCATCGTGGCCTCGCCGATCTCGCCGATCGACAGCGACGAGGTGTTCGACGCCAGGATCGCGTGACCGGGCGTGACCGCGTCGAGCTCGGCGAACACAGCCTGCTTGATCTCCATGCGCTCGGGCACGGCCTCGATCACGAAGTCCACGTCGCCGAAGCCGCTCGTAGGAGGTGGTGCCCTCGATCCGCCCGAGGATCTCCTCGATCTGGGCGGCGCCCTGCTCGGCGGTGATGCGCTCCTTCTTGACCAGCTTGCCGACCTGGCCCTCGGTCACTTTGCGCGCCTCGTCCAAGCCTGCCTGCACGAGATCCTGGTTGATGTCCTTGAGCACGACCGGGAAGCCGGCGGCGGCGATCGTCTGGGCGATCTGCCCGCCCATGGTGCCCGCGCCGACGACGGCGGCCTTGAACACGAACATGCTGGTCTCCTCTGGTTTAGCGCTGGATGCGGTGGAACAAAGGCGGTGCTACGACGGCGCGAGGACTTCGCCGTGTTGGACCGGCGCGGGCAGATTGACCCGCGCCGGACATGCGCGGCCTAGACCGCAGCTGGCTCCTCGACGCGGCGCGGCAAGAGCGTTTCGCGAGCGATCACAAGGCGCTGGATCTGCGAGGTGCCCTCATACAGCTGCATGATCTTGGCGTCGCGGAACAGCTTCTCGACCGGGTACTCCTTGATGAAGCCATAGCCGCCGTAGACCTGCACGGCGTCGGTCGCGATCTTCATCGCGGCGTCAGCGGCGAAGCGCTTGGCGTGCGAGGAGACGAGCGTGTTGCGCTGGCCGCTGTCCAGCAGGTACGCCGACTTCCAGGTGAGCAGGCGCGCGGCCTCGATTTCGGTGGCCATGTCGGCGATCATGAATTGGATCGCCTGGTGCATCGCGATCGGCACGCCGAACTGGACGCGTTCGCGCGAGTAGTCGGTGGCGAATTCAAACGCGGCGCGGGCGATGCCCGTCGCCATCGCCGCCACGCCCGGACGGGTGCGGTCGAGCGTCATCATCGCGAGCTTGAAGCCGGCGTTTTCCTCGCCGAGCAGGTTCTCGGCGGGAACCTCAACGTCGTTGAAGGAGATCGTGGCGGTGTTCGACGCGCGCTGGCCGAGCTTGTCCTCCTTCTTGTCCACCACCACGCCCCAGTCGCGCTCGACCACGAACGCGGAGATGCCGCGGTGGCCGGCCTCCTTGTCGGTCTTGGCGTAAACGGTGTAGTAGTCGGCGTAGCCGCCGTTGGTGATGAAGCACTTGGAGCCGTTGATGACGTACTTGTCGCCTTTCTTGACCGCCGTGGTGCGCATACCGGAGACGTCGGAGCCTGCGTCCGGCTCGGTCAGACAGAAGGAGGCGAGCTTGGGCGCTTCGGTGAGCATGCCCAGGTACTTCTTCTTGATCTCCTCCGAGCCACCCAGCGCGATCGGGGCGGTCGCGAGGCCGTTACAGCCAGCGAGGTCTGAATGCCGGAGCAGCCCCAGGAGAGCTCCTCCTCGATCAGGCAGCCATCGAGATAGCCGGCACCGGGTCCGCCGTACTCCTCGTCGATGTGGGTATTCATCAGACCCACATCCCATGCCTTCTGGATGATGTCAGCCGGCCAAGTGCCGTCCTTGTCGTACTCCCAGGCGACCGGCCGGATCTCTTTCTCGGCGAAGTCGTGGGCCATTTCGCGAAGGTTCTTCTGCTCGTCGGTGAGCGTGAAATCGACCATGGTCTGGTGTTCTCCTAGGACGGGCGCGGGGAATAGATTGACTGGTCAGTCAACCCAGAGAGTATCGAAGTAGGCCACAATCAGAGGATGGAACCATTCACGGTCGTAGTGGTGGGCGCGGTGGTGCTGTTCGTGCTCGTCGGCGTCGGCTCGTTCCTCGCCGGCGGCAGCCTGTACGACAAGATCGGCGAGGGCGGTCTTTCGATGGGCGAGGGCGGCTCCGGTGGACCGCCACCGAACTCGCCGCTGGCTCGTGCCGAGCGCGAGCAGGAGATCCGCCAGATGCTGCAGGCACGCAGCGACAGGCAGGTGCGCCAAGGCGGTGCAGCGCTTGACATCGACGCCGAGCTCGCGCTGCTCGAAGAGCCAACGGATAGCACACCGGTCGGCAAACACGACCTGGGGCTGACCGAAGAGGTGCGTCAACTCGTGACGGCACGCAACGAACGCAGAGTACGCAACGGCGAAGAGCCGATGGACGTCGAGTCGGAGGTGCGAAAGAACGCTGGAAGAACTCGACCCCCAGGGCTAGGAAATCAGCCTTTGGAGAGTTCTTCGAGCGTGCCTGAGCTCGATGCCGGAGCCCGAGGTGCCCTCGAGCACTCCCACGAGCTGTTGCAGCGCCGGGAGCAGCTGGGTCGGTGGTTCAGCGTTTGCCGGCGCGCTGATCGTCTGCTTTTTGTTGAGGTCTGTGAATTCGAGCTGGACCGTGAGATTGGCGCTGCTGAGACCGTCGAGAGACCCTGGGTCTGGGGCGTGCCCGTGATGCCGCGGTGATTTCCAGGCGGCGCAGCATGTGGTCGCTCTCGCCCGTGTAGACGTCGACGTGGGCGGATTTGATCGACTTCGCCAGTTCGCTTGACGACCTCGGCGAAAGTGTGCCGCCTGCGCTTGAGCTCCGGGGACCGAGTCCAAGCCGAGCGAGCTGCCGGCCTGGGAGAGTTTGGTCACGTCGGCCAGAAAGGCCGGGATGTCCACTGCCGCGATGAGATGAATCGTGGTTTCGCCGCCTACCGTGACCGTGCCGACCTTGGTCGGATTCGACAGCCAACGGCCCGGTTCGATGCCAAGCGAGGAGAAGGTCGAGCGGACCTTGGCGCTCGAAGCCTTCTTGGTGGCTTGCGTATAGCTTTCTTCGAGCGCCTTGTAGGTGCTCGACGGCGTGGAGAACCAGGTGCCGGCCAGCTCGACGAACAAGGCCGAGCCTGTCGAGGTGGCGCCTGCTTGGAGGCTGTGACCGGCGGCACCGAGCTGCAACTGGAGGGCAAAGCGAGGGAGTTTGCCTGCACCGACGCTTTCAAACGGGCCGCTGAGGGTCACCGCGAGTGGCTTGCTCTGAGTGCTCGAGCCGCCGGCGCTGAGCGCCAACGCGAGCTTGACGTTGCCGCTTTCGATCTGCTTGTGCCCGGAGAAGGTTTCGTCCAGCAGCGCCTGGGCGCTACCGGAGGAGTCGCCGGCGCAAGCCGAGAGCAGACAGCCACAGAAGATTGCGAGCAGCAGCGCAACTGCTGCTCGTACGGTTGTGTTCTTCAGGAGTGTCCTCAACGCTTCGACCCGGTCGGCACGCTGCAACGTTTGCTGCGACACCCGACGCGGATGAGCCTAGCATCAGGCCGATGCAACCCAGACTACCGCGCGCCCATACCCTCCCAACCGAGGTAGCGAGTGCACGCTAAGGAGGGGCTCATCCGGGGAGGCATACCCGGATGGCGTAGAGCAACCAGGTTGACGCTAGGTCTCGTGGTGGCCGCGGTCGTGTGCGCATTCGCAAGCGGCGCGGGCGCGACTGGGCGCGTGACCGTGACCGCCGCGCTGCAGCGACTGCAGAAGAGTGGGGCGATCACTCCGGCCGTCTACGCCAAGTATCAGGGGGCCTTCAGTGCGGCCAAGAGCTCGCTGCGCAAACTGTCTGGCACCCGTGCGGCCGAACTCGGTGCGGTGATGGCCAATGTCGAAGCGATGGCCGCCGCCAACCAGCTGATTCCCTCGCGCCTGCCCGTCGTCTTCACCACGCTCGAACGCAACCGGCAGTGGTGGACGACCGAACGTCTGCTTGGGGCCGACCAGCGCGTGTACTTCGCCGGCAGCAAGCTGGTGTGGGAGTACTACCCCGGCCAGGGCATCGAGATCCAGTGGCTGGCGACGTTTGGCAAGGCGAACGCTTACTTCCTCGACAAAGAAATCACGACACTGAAGGAAGTGCTGAACGAAGCCATCTCACTCGCCACACAGCGTGCCGGTGGGATCGCCTGGGAATACATGTTCCAGTTCGACGGTGGGCTTCCACCCTGGACCAGCGGACTCTCGCAGGGGACGGCGCTACAAGTCTTTTCTCGCGCTTGGAGCGTGACCCACGAACAGGTCTATCTGACCGCCGCACAGCAGGCGCTCGGCATCTTCGAGATGCCACCGCCCACCGGGGTACGGGTCGCCACCCCCGCAGGAGCTCATTACCTGGAGTACACCTACGCGCCCAGCGAGCGCATCCTCAACGGCTTCATCCAGAGCCTTGTCGGGCTCTACGAATACACGAAGTTGACCAAGGATCCCCTGGGCCAGCAGCTGTTCGAAGCCGGCGACGCCGAGGCGCGCGCGGAGGTACCCCACTACAACACCGGGGCCTGGTCTATGTATGACCAGCACTCCGAATCGGATCTCTCCTACCACGAACTGCTTGCGGAATTCCTCGAACACCTGTGCGAAAAGACGAGCAAGGGCGAGCCGTTGACGCCGACCACCGGGCAGATTGCCGGCGATCAGATCTACTGCACGACGGCCAAGGAATTCCGCGCGGACGAGAAAACGGCGCCGGTGATCGAACTGCTGACGCAGAGCGTGCGCACGAACGAACGTGCCGGCGTGCAGATCAAACTGTCGAAGGTCTCAAGCGTCAGCATGGTCATCAAGCTCGGCGAAAAGACCGTCTGGACCAACAGCGCGACCGTCGAAGGCGGCAAGCCGCGCCTACTTTGGGTGACGCCCTCGAAAGCCGGGACCTACTCGGTTGGGTTCAAAGCCGTTGATCTTGCCGGCAACGAAGAAGTGACGACAGGGACGATCGTGGTTAAGGCATCCTCCAAAGGAGGGGCTAAGAGCGCCCGTGCAGCAAAGCTCGCGTCGGTGGAGCGGATCTCTCCTCCAGCGCGGCGGCAGCCTATTCTTTGAGCCTGCCCATGCCGGACGCCCCGTCCCAAACCTGGATCCTGACTGCCTCGCCTGAAAACCATGAGGCCACACGCGGCCATGGCTTCAGCGTGATCGGCATCAAGGAGCGCAACCGTCCGCGGGCGCTGCAGATCGAGCCTGGGGATCGCATCGTCCTTTACCTGACGAAGGTGATGAGCTTCGCCGGCAGCATTCTCGTCACCGGCGAGATGTACGAGGACTGCACCAAGCTGTGGCCTGGCAAGCCCGGCAAAGCCGACGCCTATCCCTGGCGCTTTGCCACCGAGCCTGAGATCATGCTTGAGCAGGACGAGTGGGTGCCGGCTGAGGAGCTCGCGACCAAGCTCGAGCACATCCGCAAGTGGCCCGCCGAGCACTGGAAGCTCGCCTTTCAAGGCCAGCTGCGCACGATCAGCGAGAAGGACACGAAGCTGCTGGTCAAGCGGTTGGGCAAGGCCGCCAAGACGCACGACTGAGAAGAGCGCCCAGGGTCTGGCCGATGGCTGTATGCCGGGCGTCGACTCTTTGTCCTAGCCCACACCGTGGCTCCTGAACTCCGCCGCTTGCGCTGGGGCGCGCCATACAATCGAACCATGCCGCACGATGCCCCCTGCCGCGCACGCGTATGACACGCATGACACGCGCCTGGGGGGCGCTTGCGCCCGAGCAACGCATCGCTACCGTGGCGGCGCTGGCGCTGCTCGTCACGATGTTCCTGCCTTGGTATGACCTGCAGTCGCTGGACCGCAAGTCAGGCGCGATCTACTCGCACTCGATCAGCGCCTTCGGCGACGTCTCGTTCGTCGAGGCCGCCGTGTTCCTGGTGGCCGCCGGTGTGATCGTGCTGATGTTCGCGCGTGCGGAGCGGCGCGACTTCCATATGCCCGGCAGCGACGGCGCGGTCGTGATGGCCGCCGGCGCCTGGGCTGCCCTGCTGATCTTCTATCGCGTCTTCTCACGCCCCGACGGCCACGGCTATCCCGTCGGCATCGAATGGGGGTTCTTCCTTGCGTTCGTCGCCGCCGGCACGCTTGGTTACGCCGGCTGGCGCATGCGCGCCGCGAACACACCTGAGATGCCACTGATGCGTCCACGCGGGAGCCGACGGCGCACGTCGGACGACGAGGATGTCACGACCGTCAACCCTTCCCCGCGACGTGCCTCACGGGCGAGACCAGTCGCGGCGCTGCCTTCTGCGCCCCCGGTAGAGGAAAGCCCGGGCGTCACACGAGACTCCGACCCGTCCGTAGACATCACGGCGGTCGTGAAGCATGATTCCCACCCGTCGGAGGACATCACAACGGTTGTGGAGCAGAGCGCCCGAGCACCTCGACGCACGACCCCATCCCGTCCATCCAAACGCCCCACCGCTTCACCCAAGCGGCCCCGCTTTCCGCCCGGGCCTTCCGAGCAACTTTCCTTCGACGACTCGCCTGTCGAGCCGAAGGAGCGTTGAGCTACCCGTATCATTCCCCCGACGATGCCCTCTGAGGGACCCCTCTCCTCCACCGATGTCGCCGACGGCCTGAGCTCGGTCGGCTACCTGCCAAGCGAGTCCACCGCGCTCGTCGCCTTCCTGGCCACCAAGCTCGGTAAGCCCGTGCTCGTGGAGGGGCCAGCCGGCGTCGGCAAGACCGAGTTGGCCAAGGCGCTGGCCCGCTACCTAGGCCGCGAGCTGATTCGCTTGCAGTGCTATGAGGGGCTCGACGAGGCCAAGGCGCTGTACGAGTGGAATTACCGCAAGCAGCTGCTGCGCATCCAGGCCGAGGCGTCCGGTACCGGCTGGGAGGCCGTGCAGGAGGACATCTTCGGCGAGGAGTTCCTGCTGGCGCGACCCCTGATGAGCGCGATCGCCTCCGAGCAGCCTGTGGTCCTGCTGATCGACGAGATCGACAAGACCGACCAGGAGTTCGAGGCGATGTTGCTCGAGGTGCTCTCGGACTTCCAGATCTCGATCCCCGAGCTGGGCAAGGTCACCTCGACGACGCATCCTGTCGTGCTGCTGACATCCAACAACTCTCGCGAGCTGACCGAGGCGCTCAAGCGACGCTGCCTCTACCTGTGGCTCGACTACCCCGCGCTCGAGCATGAGCTTGAGATCGTCAAGCTGCACGCGCCCGAGCTGTCCGAAGATGTAGCGCGGCGGCTCGTGGAGGTGGTCGGCATGGTGCGCGAGCTCGACCTCAAGAAGCCGCCTTCGATCGCCGAGTCGATCGACTGGGCGCGCGCGCTCCTGCTACTCGGCGCCAAGGACATCGACGCCGTGACGTTCAACGAAACGATGTCTGTGATCGTCAAGCACCGCACCGACATGGACATCGTCGCCGAGCGCGTCGGGCTCAAGCTGGCGCAGGACGCTGAGCCTGCCAATGCCCAGCCCGCCTGAGGGATCAGACTCCGCGCTGCCCCGCACGGACGGGGCGACGCCTCTCGTCGAGGGCAAGGCGGCCCAACCGCCTCACGAATCCTCCCCATCGGCCGCTCCTTCCGAGGGGATGGCCGCACGCATATTGGAGCTCGGCGAACAATTGCGCGCCGAGGGCGTCGCCGTCGGTACCTCCGAGCTGCTGGACGCGTTTGCCGTCCTGCGCGAGATTCCCTGGACCGAGCAGGGTGAGTTCCGTGAGGCACTTGCCGCGACACTCGCCAAGAGCCAGGACGACCGGCGCATTTTCGAGCTCGTGTTCGACCGCTTCTTCTTCCGCGCTGTGGAGATCGCCTCAGTGCGCGAGGGGGTGGACGAGGGCAACACCTCCTCGGCCGATCTGGGTGAGCTCTCGGAAACCGAACTCGACGCGTTGCGCAAGCAGATCGCCGCCGCTCTGCGCGAAGGTGCGGAGGGCGCGATGCGCGATCTAGCGCGCATGGCGATCGCAACTTTCGGCCAAGCAGAGCAAGGCAGCGGCGTGATCGGCGTCGACGTGCAGCGCATCCGCCGCGCGCTCGGCCTGCGTGCCGAGCCCCAACCCGACCTGCCCCCGGACGACCCCCGCTCAGGCGGCGTGCCGCGCGACGCGCTGCGCCGCTTCGAGGCGTTGATGCGCCGCGAGCTAGAACGCCAGCAGGTGCAACGCTCCGGGCGCCTGCCCCCTGCGCGCCCGCTGGGCGAGCTCGACCGCGCACTGCCCTCCGGTCCACTTGCGGACCTTGCCGCAGTACACCGCGTTGTGGCACAGCTACGCAGGCGCCTTGCCACGCAGGGCAAGCAGAATCGCGGGCACCGTCACCACGCGCACGTGGACGTGCGTCGCACGATGCGCGCTTCCCTGCAAACCGGCGGCGTTCCCGTCGAGCTGCGCTACCGCCCGCGTCGTCCACGGCGCCCGGAGATTTATGTGCTGTGCGATGTTTCCACGAGCGTCACCTCCGCTTCGGTGTTCTTCCTGTCGGTGCTGCACGCACTGCACGACTCGTTTCGCAAGATGCGCTCGTTCGTGTTCATCGAGCGCATATCCGAGGTCACCGACGTGTTCGAGCACGAGCGCGACTTCCGTGCGGTGAGCGAACGCATCTCAAGCGACGCCGGCGTGGCCGACATCTCCGGCTATACCGATTATGGGCGTGTCTGGTCGGAGCTCTTGGAGCTGATCGCCGACGACATGAGTCCCCGCGCCACCGTGATTGTGCTCGGTGACGCCCGTACAAATGGCCGCGACCCGCGCGCCGACCTGTTCGGCCAGGTGGCCGCCCGCGCCGGGCGCACTTTCTGGCTGAACCCGGAGCCGCGCTTGTACTGGAACTACGGCGACTCGGTGATCGCTGCCTACGAGCAGTACTGCACGGCGTTTGAGTGCTGGACGACCGCCCAGCTCGAGGATTTCGTCAAGGCCCTCACCCGTCCCGTCATCAGCGCATAGCTCGGCGGCCGGAGGTGGATATCAACTTTATGCAATTTACTATGGTAACTACTGACGTATATGCGATAGCATCGTGTATAGAAACCTGCGGCCACACAGTTCCCAGCCGCCTTGAGGCACCTCGCCAACGACATCGGACGCCTATCAGCGCTAGCATCTGAGGCTGCTGGATAACAGGGGAGCTGGCGGCAAGCTGGCTGAGATGGCGTTTGATTGGGGTCCCAAGACCCACCCAATGCCGACCCTTCGAACCTGTGGGGTAATGCCCGCGGAGGGAGTGCTGTGCAGACCCAAGTTAAGTCCCGCGAACGCCAAGCGCCCGACGTACGCGGCATGAGCTCCCCCTCGCGAGGGGCGCCGGCCCAAGCAGGCAACGCGGTCAGCCTCGGCAACGTGAGCCGCGCCTACGTCGATCGCCGCGGGACAACCGTGCAGGCGCTTGCGGACGTTTCTCTGCATGCGGCTCGAGGAAGCGTTCTGGCCGTGGTGGGCCCGAGTGGCTGCGGCAAGACGACGTTGCTTGAGCTGATCTGCGGATTGCAACAGCCCGACAGCGGCACGATCGAATACGACCCAGCTGTGCTAATGCCCCAACGCGACCTGTTGTTGCCTTGGCTCAGTGCGGTCGACAACGCGGCGCTGGCACTGCGTATCGCCGGCATCCCGCGCACACAAGCGCGTACGCGCGGAGCAAGCCTTTTCGAGGAGCTTGGCCTTGCTGGATTCGAGCGTGCCCGCCCCAATGAGCTCTCGGGTGGGATGCGCCAGCGCGTGGCATTCGTGCGTACGCTGCTCTCCGGCAAGCCTGTGCTGTGTCTGGATGAGCCCTTTGGCGCACTCGACGCGATCACCAGGCAGGAGATGCAGGAGTGGTTGACGGGCGCACTGGTGCGCGAGCCGCGCACCGTGGTGCTCGTAACGCACGACGTCGAGGAGGCGATCGTGCTCGCAGACAGCATCGCGATCCTCTCCCCTCGCCCGGGGCGCGTCGTGGCCGAGCTGAACGTGGACCTACCTCGCCCGCGCTCGCGCACCGACGCGACAGTGATCGAGCTGCGTGAGCGGGCAATGCAGACGCTGGCAGAAAGTAGGGCTCTATGAGACGCGGGTTTGCGAACGTATTGCCACCACTGCTGCTGGGGCTTGCCTTCCTCGGCGCTTGGGAGCTATATGTAGACCTCCAGGGTGTAGATCCGTTGCTGCTGCCGGCGCCGCACGCGATGTTTGCCGAAATGTGGGACAACGCCGGGCTGCTGTGGTCGAACTTCACGATCACCGCCAAGGAGGTCGTGTTCGGGCTCGCATTGGCGCTCCTCGGTGGCTTTGCGATGGCCGTCGCGATCCACATGTGGACCCCGATGCGTCGCGCCGTCTACCCGCACACGGTCGGCTCGCAGGCGATCCCGATCGCGGTGATCGCCGCGCCGCTGTGCTTTTGGTGGGGCTTTGGCATCTTCCCGAAGCTGGTCGTGATCGCATTGATTTGCTTCTTTCCGGTGGTCGTGACCACCGTGGATGGGCTCGCGGCGGTCGATCCCGACCAGCTCAAGCTGTTGCGCACGCTCGATGCGTCGCGCTGGCAAGCGTTTCGCTTTGGCGAGTTGCCCGCGGCGCTGCCTGCGGCGCTCAGCGGTGCGCGGATCGCGCTTGCTGTTGGCGTAATCGGGGCGTTTATCGCCGAGACATCGACACCCACTACTGGCCCTTACGCCGGCCTAGGGCGTGAGATCACCTCGGATTTGACCGCACTGCAGACTTCTCGCGCATACGCCGCCACGGCCGTGCTGTTCGTGTTCGCGATCAGCTGTTTCTATGCACTGACCATCGCCGAGCGAAAGCTCTCGCCGTGGGCCAATCAACCAAGAGGAGAGATCCGTTGAGAGCATTGTCAAGC
Source organism: uncultured Solirubrobacterales bacterium (assembly GCA_963757995.1). Classification (GTDB taxonomy): domain Bacteria; phylum Actinomycetota; class Thermoleophilia; order Solirubrobacterales; family Solirubrobacteraceae; genus Palsa-744. The sequence continues at coordinate 96,995 of CAVWTS010000017.1, read as the reverse complement.
GTCCGCCGTGCTGCCCCGCTTGTCCCCCGTAATGGGGGGCTTGCTTCCCGCCGTGGGGGGTCCCTACTGGTCGCTTGCCTCTGCACCGTCGTGCTGGGCGCTTGCGGGACCAAGCAGGATGTCGTCTCCACGCCTGGGACGAAGCCGTTCACGGTGATGCTCGACTGGTTCCCCAACGCCGACCATGCGTCGCTGTACACAGCTATTGCGCACGAGTACTTCAATGCTGTGGGCCTGGATGTGCGTCCGATCGTGCCCAGCGAATCAGCCGAACCGCTGAAGCTGCTTGCCGCCGGCAAGGTCGACATGGCGATCTCCTATGAGCCGCAACTGCTGCTCGCCCGCGACCAGGGGCTGAAAGTGGTGTCGATCGGAGCACTCGTCGGGCGCCCACTCACTTCGATCATCGCTCTCCCTTCAGCGCATGTGAGCAAGGTCGCAGACCTCGCGGGCAAGCGCGTGGGCACCGCGGGAATCACCTACCAGACGGCCGAGCTACACACAGCACTGCGAACGGCCGGCGTGAACCCCAACTCCGTCACAGAAAGCGACGTCGGCTTCAACCTCGTGCCGGCGATGCTCTCGGGCAAGGTGGCGGCCACACTTGGCGGCTACTGGAATTATGAGGCGATCCAACTGCGCCAGATGCACAAGAACCCGGTTGTGATCCCGATCAACCAGGCCGGCGTGCCGACCTACGACGAGCTGGTGCTGGTGGTTCGCTCTGAAGAGGCGCGTACCGACGGTGTGGACATGCGTGCCTTCCTGCAGGCGCTGACGCGCGGCGAGCGGCAGGTACGCGCGAATCCTGCCGCGGCGGCAGCGCTGATCGCAAAGGCCAACCCGTCCGCTGAAAAGAAGCTGCAGCTCGCCTCGATCGAAGCGACGCTTCCAGCAACGCTGCCAAGCGACCACTCAAAGCCGTACGGCTGGCAAGAACCATCGGCCTGGGCTGCATTTGGGCACTGGATGTTCACCCAGGGCCTGATCCACTCAGACCCCAACGCCGCCGGTCTACCGCCATTTACCAACGAGTTCCTGCCCGGCGAAGGTATATAGGCAGGGTCGCGACGCTCGCAAACGTCCGGGGTTGACGTGACTTGGAAATGTGAGTGAAGCCCACAGACGCGAGCGATCGGCACTCTCTGAGAGTGCGGGCGCTCGCATCCGTAGGCGGCCCACGCCAAAGCCAGTAATTTCCCGCAAGCAGGCTGCCCTTCAAGCCGCTAGCGTCACGCACGTGGCAGAACAGGCTCAGCAGTCTGAACGGCGCGCGCCCCAGCGAGAGACCGGCACACGAGGGAAGATCCGCATCGTGCTAGCGGACGATCACGCCGTCGTGCGCAGCGGTTTGCGGCTGTTGTTGGAGAGCGAGAGCGACTTCGACGTGGTTGCCGAGACGGGCGACGTCGAGGGCGCCCAGCGCTACGTGCGCGGGCACAGGCCAACGGTGCTCGTGCTCGACTTGAACATGCCGGGTGGATCAAGCCTTGAGGCGATCCCCGTCATTCGCGAGAGCAACCCAGAGACCCAGATCGTGGTGCTCACGATGCAGCAGGAGCCGGTGTTCGCGCGCAGTGCGCTCAGTGCCGGAGCGATCGGATATGTGCTCAAGGAGGCCGCCGACGACGAGCTGGTCGAGGCGGTGCGCAGAGCGGCACGCAACGAGAGCTACCTGAACCCACGCCTCGGCGCGCGCCTAGCCTCAGAGCCCGCACCGGGACCACCTGATGATCTGAGTGAGCGCGAGGTCGACGTGCTGCGCCTAATCGCGCTCGGTCACACAAATGCCGAGATCGCCGAGCAACTGTTCCTGTCTGTACGCACAGTCGAGACCCACCGCGCCCACATCCAGCAGAAGCTCAACCTGTCCTCACGCGCTGAGCTGGTCGCCTACGCGCTCAAACGTGGGCTGATCAAAGCCTCCTGAGCAGACTGGCCACTGCGTGTAGGGGACCGGCTTTGTGCAATGAGCTAGCACCCGCTTGTTGCCATAGCGACGACGCTCCTCATAGTGGCCAGTAGTGGCCGATCTGAGCCGCGGCCCTCTCATAGTGGCCAGTAGTGGCCGATCTGAGCCGCGGCCCTCTCATAGTGGCCAGTAGTGGCCGATCTGAGCCGCGGCCCTCGCGGTGAACAGCTTCTCTGGCGCTGCCAAGGACGGTGACTCGGAGCCTGCCAGCGCAGCGAGCGTCTCCACCACGCAGTCAGCGAGCACATCCGGCTCATAGCCTCCCTCCAACACCGCACCGAGCGGTGCCTCCACGCTCTCTGCCATGTCGCGCACGTGCCTCGCCATCTCTCCGAAGGAGCTCGTCTCCAGGCGCACTCCTGCCAAAGGGTCATCGCGGTGGGCGTCGAAGCCGGCGGAGACGAGCACGAGGTCGGGCTTGAAGGCAACGGCTGCGGGCAGCACGACGTGCTCGAGCAGCGACAGCCACAGATCCTCCTCGCAGCCGGCCGGCACCGGCAGGTTGATCGTGTATCCCTCTCCCTCGCCCGAGCCCACGTCGCTCAGCTGACCACTGCCTGGATACAGGCCCCCCTGATGGATGCTCGCGAACAGCACGTCGGAGCGTCGGCGGAATGCCTCGGCGGTGCCATTGCCGTGGTGGACGTCCCAGTCGAGCACGAATACTGATCGCGCGCCGAGGTCGCGAATAGCGTGCTCAGCGGCGATCGCAACGTTGTTGAAGAGGCAAAAGCCCATCGCACGCGAAGGCTCAGCGTGGTGTCCGGATGGGCGCACTGCGCAGAAGCCGACTTGCGTCTCGCCTGCCATCAGCGCCTCCGTCATGGCACAAGCGCTGCCGACGGCGTGCAGTGCGGCGCGATAGGAAGTCTTCCCGACGAAGGTGTCGGCGTCGATCGCGCCGCCGCCGGCCGCACATAGCTCACGTATAGCCCTCACATGCGAGGCGCTGTGAACGAGTTCGAGTTCGTGCTCGCGGGCCGCGGAAGCCCGCCGACGCTCCCAGCCGAGCCAGTCGCGAGCTTGCAGTGCCCGCTCGATTGCATACAGCCGCTCGGGCGTGTCCGGATGCGTGGGCACATGCGCGCGCGGGTCGTGCTCCAGACAGGCCGGGTGATCGAAGTAGAGCGGGCGGTTCATCGCTCGCCCAACGTTACCTCCGGCCGAGCAGGTCCAGGTAGTACGGCTGCAGCAAAGGACACGGCGGCTCGATACACACCGCGATGCGGGAAATCCACGAGTGCTTTGGGTGGTAGGTGCGGATGAGCACTATCCGTACACGCGCGAGGATGCAGAGGACAACGACCTCAGGTGGACTAAATAAACGCCTTGCCCTGACCAAGCTGCCCCGAACACGCGTCGTTACGGTCTCAGCACTGCCCCCCGACCCGAGGGCTGTGAAGACGGCGCACAATCACCGGGACAGGGCGACGTTCAGGACTCCCTACCTGGGCGCCAAGGAGATGGTCGCGCGTAGAGTTGAGAGCTCTACGCGCGACCCTCCCGGTAAGCATCCGACAGGAAGTCCCTTGGCTTTGACAGGTCTCCGGCGGTCGAGCTACGCCTACGACTTATCTCTCTATTCGGGCTCTATTCGGGCAAAAGTCTGTAGCGACGCGTGTCCGGGTCGCGCTCTAGCAAGCCCGCGGCTACAAGCGTCAGCACATAGCGATGGACGGTGCTGGTGTTCAGATCGAGCTGCTCGGAAATGTCCTTGATACCAACGTCCAATCCTTCCTGGGAAAAGCACGAGAGCACGAGCAAGCCCGCCAGCAGCGATCGCGACAGGCGCCTGTTCGCTTGAAGTGCCCGGTATCTGGAGCTGAGCACCTGCCTGGCATGCGCATGATGGAAACCAGTACCGGCGACCACACCGGAGACGCTCGGCACGGCGTCCTCGCCAAGCGCGGCTCGCACCACGTGGTCCACCTGATTGCGCGAAAGTGTGATCGAGACCGTCGGCTCACCGGATAGCGTGTCCTCGGGTGATTCTTGGGCGAATCGCCCGGTGCTGGATTCCTCGGCAGGCCGACACGTCTGCTCGTGTGAGGTCTGGCGCTCAGACGCAGACTCCTGCGGTGAGTGCCCTTCCGGCGATGGCTCGGACTCGCTAGGCGACATGATCACGACTCTACCCTTGGGCTGTTCGTCCGTGTGCGGGAAACTCGACCACGTTGTCGCGCTCCGGCAGGGTGCCCGAGGGCACCAACAAATGCCCGTCGCTGAGCGATCCGATGCGATGCGCGTGCACCATCGATGGCATGTCCGGGACAGTGATAAGTACGCCGAGCCAGTCCTGCTCCGCCGTACTACGCAGGAGACCCATCACCTCCTCACGCTGGAGCACATCCAGGTTTGCCGTTGGATCGTCGACGACCAACAGGCTCGGCTGTCTCACCATCGCATGAGCGATAGAGACAAGCGTGCGCTCGCCGTCGGTCAGATCCTCCCAGCGCCCTTTCGAACATTCACCCACGCCGACACGCGACAGCGCCGCCGCCGAACGCCGCCGAGCGCGACGCAGCGTCTGGCGTTTGAGCAGCGGCAGAGCCACGTAGTCGAGCATCTCGAGCTCGTCGCTCTCCGGCCCGGCACGTCTGGCCCAGCCGATCTCCTCGCGCAGTAGACGCACGAGCGCGGCCCTCGACATGCCCCCCAGGTCCTGTTCCTTGAAGCGTACTGTGCCGCTTTCGGGCGACTCCAGGCCGGCCGCTACCTTCAACAAAGTGGTCTTGCCAGAGCCTCGCTGACCCCATACGGCGACGCACTCGCCCGCATAGACCGACAACGAGATTTCCTTCAGCACTGCAGTCTCGTGCGGACCACGCCAGTAGCTCTTGCTGACCTTCTCAAGCGCTAGCCGCACCTGTGAGCTCAAGCGATCCCGTCTCCTCGCGCGGTGCTGCGTTGGTGGACTTCGTTCAGCTTGTGCATGATCGTACGAGCCTTCTGCAGCCACTCGATCCTCGCTTGCAACTGCTTGATCTCCGCGTCTCGCACCAGCAGCACCGCCACCTCTGACCATGCCTTGGGTCGGCCTTGGGGACGACCGACCGGTTCTCGCAGCTGGTGCAGAAGGGCCAGGCAGTCCTGCTCCTGTGTCTGTGTTAGTTCGATCAGGCGCAAGAGGTTGTGGGGCCTGGAAAGCGCGATCTTCATGTACAGCTCGTCGCGTACTGGTGCCAGCGAGGAGTCGCCGAGCATCCAGCCTTCGAAACGGTCGATGCCCTTGGGCGTAGCTTCGTAGATCGTGCGCGGCGCCGCGCGCTCGTTTGCCCCACCCGGGCGCGCGCCGGCACTGCGTACCAGCTCCTCAGAGCTAAGTTGGTCGAGCGCCGAATAGACCCCCGTGGGGGCGAAGCCCGAAGATCCAAACCTCTCCTCCAAGCGACGTGCAAGATCGTAACCGTAGCCCGGTCGCTCGATCACAAGTCCCAGTACCGCGTTCTTGGCTGACATCGCCCGATCTACCTTCAGTGACGAATATCCACGTTCATGTCAGACAGAGTATTCAAGATCGCGCCAGAATGTGTCCTTGGGCCGAATAATTTCAATGTGCAGGTACTGAAGATTGGGTCGGCCGGTCGCCGTCGGCACCGGCGCCCGACGCTTGAGGGTGGAAACCAGCGAGTCTCAACTCAATGCGTGTGCCGCCCATACGCGCTTCCGCGGCGGCTACGCGACCACCGTGAGCCTGAGCAATAGCGCGTACGATCGCGAGCCCGAGACCCGCGCCGCCGGAAGCCCGGTCACGTGCCGCATCGGTACGGTGGAACCGGTCGAAAACACGCTCACGCTCGCGGGGGTCGATCCCATACCCATCGTCTTCGACCGCGAAGCGGACCCATCCGCCACCGAGATCTTCTACCTCTAGGCGAACAAGCCCATTGAGATCCGCCGTGTGCTCAATCGCATTGACGATCAGGTTGCGAAGCGCCTGGGCAAGGCGGTCAGGGTCGGCGTTGAGCACACCATCCGGGACCGCTCCCAACTCGAACCCTCGAGCGGCAATCAGACTCATCCCGTCCCACAACTCGTGCACATACTCGGGTAGCTTGATCTGCTCCCTATGCAAGAACTCAGTCTGCTCGGTCTTAGCAAGCAGCAGCAGGTCGTCGACCAGGCGTGTGATTCTCGCGATCTCGGCTTGCACAAGTCGCTCGACACGCCTTACCTCCGGCTTGCTGGGCGCCGTTTGGGCCGCTAGCACCTCCAACTGGCCGCTAATCACCGTCAGGGGCGTGCGCAACTCGTGCGAGGCGTCGGCCACGAATGCCCGCTGTCCGGCAAAAGCCTCGGTGAGCCGGTCGAGCATGTGATTAAAAGCGTCGGCGAGCACGCGCAGCTCCTCCGCCCCGCCGGAGACGTCGTGGATACGGGGATGCAAATCGCCCGCGTCGACCCGTGCGGCAACCTCGGCCATGCGACGCAGCGGCCGCGAGACGCGTGTGCCCACGAGATAAGCGGCCACGAGCGCCCCAAACAGTGCGAGCCCTCCCGCAAGCAGGAATGCCTGCGCGACGCTGTCTTGAGCGTGGGCTACGGCAGCCAGCGGCTCGCCCGACCCGACGGTCACGCGGGTACCGCCGGGCAGCGTGAAACTGCGCTCCAGCAGGCGCAGATTGCCTACGTCGGGCAGCGTTAGCGTGGAGTAGCCGTCGTGGACGACCTTCAATTTTGTCGCGAGACGATTCTCGTGATCCTGCTCAAGCACCGTCTCACCGTGATCCGGCCCCTCGCGCGTAAACAGCTCGGGCCGATTTGAGCTGGTGGGAGCGCCCGCGACGATCGCAAACAGCAACGTCGAGCTGGGACCAAACGGTTGGCCGTGGATATAGCTGGTTGCCGACTCGGCCACCTGTCGGGGCCTGTGGTCGCCAGAAGAGTGCAGAGCATGTGAGAGCTCGCTCGCCTCGCCGTTTATCTCTGAGTCGATTTGGTGGCGCAGCTCGCTGCCGGTATGACGGTAGACAACAACGAAGGTGAGCGCACAGGAGAGCAGAACGACAAACGCTACCCACGCACCCAACCGCCACCGCAGCCCTCCTGGGACGAGGCGCTTAACGTTGGTGCGCCTAGTGCCCGGAGTCACCGCTGCCGAGACGGTAGCCGACTCTGCGTACCGTGAAGATCGGAGCCGGGTTGTCGAGGCGACCGAGCTTGCGTCGTAGATAACCTACATAGACATCGACCACATTCGTGGCCGGGTCGTGCTGGTAGCCCCAGACGGCGCTGAGGATCTGCTCGCGCGAAAGCACCTGACCGCTGTAGCGCATCAAGTAGACGAGCAGCTCGAACTCGGTCGTGGACAGCAGCACCTGAACGTCGGCGCGGCGCACCTTGCGAGTCAACAGATTCACTTCGATGTCGCCGCTCTGAAGCGTAGTAGTCGCGGTTTGCGCCGCTACTCGCAACTGTGCACGCACCCTTGCGAGCAACTCGGCAAGCGAAAATGGCTTCACCAGATAGTCGACCGCGCCCGCGTCCAAACCCGCCACTCGGTCCTCGATCTCAGCGCGCGCAGTGAGCACAATCACCGGTAGTTCCGGCTTGACCTCGCGCAGCCTGGCCAGCAGCTCCATGCCGCCGAGCCCTGGAAGCATCAGATCGAGCACCACCATGTCGAAGCTTTCGCACTGTGCCCGCTGTTCTCCCTCCAGGCCGTTGAGCGCCGCCTGCACCACGAACCCTTCGGCCTCCAGCCCGCGCTTGAGAAAATCGACGATTCCCGGCTCATCCTCCACCAGCAGGATCGACGGCGCGAACACAGCGTCCGCCTCGGGCTCGGCCATGTCGGGCATTGACCCAGGATAGGCCCTCGACTCGCGCCGGCCAACTCCTGCAGCAGTTTCAATGACTTTTCTCATCCTCCTGTTATGGGGCGCTTACCAAGCGAGCACACACTCGCTTCATGCCCTCTGAACCACACAGCCCTGTTCGTAATGGGCAATCTGCGTTAAAGCCGATCATCGGGAATTTCGAGCTTGGGCTTCGTAATCCGGATATTCGCGCCAAACCAAGTGGCGGAAATATGACCGGCGGAGGCACTATCGGCAACGAGCGTCTGACAGCGGCCATCGGCATGCTGTTGGTAGTGATGCTTGCCGTGATCGGCGTGACTCTCTTGCGGTTGCGTCCGCTCATCTCTGAGCACCTGTTCGTGGGACTGGTGCTGATTCCGGTTGTCTGTTTGAAGCTCGCGAGCACCGGCTATCGCTTCGTGCGCTATTACGCCTCAGATCCCGCCTATCGTAAGCGCGGCGCGCCGCCGATCCTGCTGCGGGCGAGCGCCCCAATCCTCGTGGCCACGAGCGCCGCGGTGCTTGCCAGCGGAGTCGCGCTGCTGTTGCTCGGGCCAGGATCCTCCGGCACACTGCGACTGCTGCACAAGGCGAGCTTCATCGCGTGGGCCGCATTCTTCGCCCTACACGTTCTCGGACACCTGCCAGACATGCAAAAGATTTTTCTCACCAACCGTGGCGGTCGTGTCGAGTACAACAGACATGCTGCCGGCGCGAGCGGGCGAGTCCTCTCGCTCATCGGTGCGCTCGTCGCGGGCATTGTGTTGGCGATTGTGCTGATCCCCCACTTCGGCGCCTGGACACACTTCGAGACCTTTGGTCATCACCACTAGTCATGCCACATAGAGCGACAAACACCAGAGACGCGGCATTGCGCAGATTGAGATCTGCAAACCGCTGGCTGCTTGCAAGCTCAGTGGCATTGACTGGCGTGTTCGCGGAGGTTGCCGCGCAGGCCTTTCCCGGTAAAACCCATGCATCAAACGCGACCCGAGCGGGCACACACGCCACCCACAAAGACTCCTCGACGAACACCACAAAAGCGCTTCAGCCGCCGGCGCAGGCGCCAAAGGCAAGCACATCCCCAGAACAGGCTGCTCCCCACGAAACAGTCCCCCAAGAATCTGCTTCAAGCAGCGAATCCTCCCCCTCTCAGGAATCGGCTCCGGCCGGAGAGGCAGGCGCTCCTACTCAAGAAGGACCGCCGGCAAAAGAATCCGCACCGGCCCAAGAATCGCAGCCCACCCAGGAATCCGCGCCCGCCCAAGAAGCTGCGCCCACGCAAGAAGCTGCGCCCACGCAAGGATCCGCACCCGTGCAGGAATCGGCGCCGGTCGTATCGGGAGGGTCATGAAGCTCGCGCGCGCAAAATGGCAAGCCCTTGGCACAAGCGTCGAGCTCCTTCTTAGCGACGGTCGCGCTTTGGCGCAGGCGTGCGCAATCCTCCAGTGCCAGCTCGACGAACTGGACCGAGCCTGCAGTCGCTTCCGCGAGGACTCGGAGCTGATGCGCGTAAACGCCGCGGCTGGGCGCACCATTCGAGTCGACTCGCTACTGATCGAGACTCTCGATCTGGCCCTTCGTGCCGCCGAGTTGACAGATGGCGACGTTGACCCGACAGTAGGAGCGGCGCTCCTACTCGCGGGCTACGACCGCGATATGCGGCTGCTCGACCGCATACCGCAGGCCGGAGAACGCGGCTACAGTGGAGCCCGCCCTTCCACAACGATCGGACCACGCCTTCGCGCGACGCTGCTCTCGGGATGGAGAGCGGTCGAGCTGGATCGCGAACGTCGCACAATCAGGATTCCACGCGGCGTAAAGCTCGATCTTGGTGCTACCGCCAAGGCATGGGCAGCCGATCGAGCTGCCCGCGCTATCCACGAGGAGCTCAACTGCGGCGTACTCGTAAGCCTCGGCGGCGACATTTCGACGGCTGGCCCGACCCCAAGCGGAGAGCTCCGTGGATCGAGTGGGCAAACCGGCTGGCGGATACACGTGACCGACGACCATCGCGACGGTCTCGGGGCCCCGGGGCAGACAGTCTCGATCGCAAGTGGAGGACTCGCCACGTCAAGCACCACGGCACGTCGCTGGCGTCACCGCGAACAGACCATGCATCACATCATCGATCCCGCTAGCGGTATACCCGCAGAGGAGGTGTGGCGCACCGTCAGCGTCGCGGCGGGCGATTGCGTCGATGCCAACATAGCCGCGACTGCAGCGATCGTACGCGGGGCCCGGGCACCGGAATGGCTTGCCGAGCTGGGCCTGCCGGCACGGCTCGTTGACTACAACGGTCACGTGGAGACGGTCGGTGCCTGGCCGTGCGAGGGAGAGACAGCGCTGACCGAGGAGGTGTACGCGTGAGCGCGGTGTTTGCAACGACAGGCCCGAGCGCCACTACAGGCCCGAGCGCCTATTGGTACCTGACTCGCTCGACCGGAGCAGTCGCGCTGATATTGCTGACGCTCTCACTCGCGCTCGGCGTGATCGACATCAGGCGCTGGAGTTCGGAGACCTGGCCACGCTTCGTGATCGACTCGCTACATCGCAACGCGTCGCTGCTGGCGCTGGCCTTCCTGTGCTTGCACATCCTCACCGCCGTGCTCGACAGCTTCGCGCCGATCTCGCTTGTCAACGCCTTGATCCCGTTCACCGGTACCTACCGACCGTTCTGGCTTGGGCTGGGAGCGCTCTCCTTTGATCTGATCCTCGCCGTGATCATTACCAGCCTCCTCCGCCGACGGATGGGCCATTCGACCTGGCGAGCCGTCCACTGGCTCACCTATGCAAGCTGGCCGACAGCGCTGCTGCATGGACTGGGTACCGGTAGCGATGTGAAAAGCACCTGGATGCTGGCGATCAGCATCGGCTGCTTGATTGTGGTGATCGGGGCGGTGCTCGTACGCGTCGCCGCAGGCTGGCCCGCTCAGCTCGCGCAGCGCAGCGCAGCGCTGGGGGCAACTGGAATCTTCACGCTTGGGCTGTTCCTGTGGCTCCCCGGCGGCCCGCTCGGCAAAGAATGGGCACGCCGCTCGGGCACTCCCGCGGCGTTGCTCGGCCACTCGGGCCACGCCTCCTCCAGCGCCAGCGCCGGCGTGTCCTCCGCTTCGGCCTCTACATCCTCAAGCGCAAACGCCTCAGCCTCCACCGAGCGAAGCAGATGAATGCAGGCTTCAACAGCACAACCGTCGAGCCCGCGCCGATACTCAACAGCGCGGTGCCGCCGCCGGCTGCCGGCTTGCCGCGTCTCTTGGAGGGCGTGCCGGCGCACGGCGCCATGTCCCTGCAGACACACCTCGACACCCACGGCGCGCTGCCCTCCAGCCGACGGCGCGACCGGCGAGGCGCCTCAGCCCTGATCGACCAGATCGAACAGGCCGGTCTTGGCGGTCGCGGCGGCGCCGGCTTCCCGATGGCAAAGAAGATGCGCACGGTCGCCGCCGGACGGGGCAAACCGATCGTGGTGATAAACGCCACCGAGGGCGAGCCGGCCAGCCTCAAGGACCGCACGCTGCTCGAGACGCTGCCGCACCTGGTGCTCGATGGTGCAGCGCTCGCCGCGCGTGCGATTGGCGCGGGCGTTGCGGTCCTGTGCGTGTGCGAGTCGGCCGGCGTCGGGTTCGAACGCGCTTCCCAGGCGATCGCCGAACGCGATCAACTTCCGGGACATTGGCCGCGGATTGTGCTGAGCAGCGCTCCACAAGGCTATGTCGCAGGACATGAGTCGGCGCTCGTCAACCACCTGAACGGTGGCCCGGCCAAGCCTACGTTTTCGCCACCAATGCCCTTCGAGCGGGGCGTGCGTCGACGTCCCACCCTCGTCAACAATGCCGAGACGGTGGCCCACGTCGCATTGATCGCGCGTCACGGCCCAGGCTGGTTTCGTGAGCTCGGCCTGGCCGATCAACCTGGCTCGACGCTCCTCACGCTCTCGGGCCCGCTTGCCTATCCCGGCGTCTACGAGGTGGAGTACGGCGCCTCGCTGTCATCGCTGCTCGACGCCGCCGGTGGGACGACCACACGCGTGCGCGCAGCCCTGTTCGGAGGCTACGCCGGCACCTGGGTCGAGGGGGCCTCGCTGCCGAGGCTCGCGCTGTCAAACGCCCACCTAGCGCCACACGGTGCCAACCTCGGCGCCGGGGTCGTGCTGCTGCTCTCAGAGTTTGCCTGCCCTGTAGCGGAGGCGGCGCGCGTGACGCGCTGGCTTGCCGGCGAGAGCGCCGGTCAGTGCGGGCCGTGCGTGCATGGCTTGGATGCGCTGGCTCAAACGTTGGAGGAGGTATGCCGCGGTAAGGCGCGCGGCGACGCGATGGCACGGGTCGAGCAGCTCTCGATGCTCGTCAACAGGCGCGGCGCCTGTGCCCACCCCGACGGCACCGTTCGCTTTGTTACGAGCGCCGTGGACGTGTTCGCCGAGGAGCTGGCCGACCACGCCCGCTATGGCACCTGCGAGGCATGTACGCGCCAACCCGAGCTGCCACTGCCAACCAATCGGCGGATGGCCCCCGGAGCGCGTGAGCTAGTGAGCGATATACGTGACCATCCAACCAAGCCTCCGCTCAGATGAGCCAGCGACTACGCCTGAACCCGATCGCCTGCGAGGCACACGGAATGTGCGCCGAGCTACTGCCCGAGCGGATCACCCTCGACGAGTGGGGTTACCCGATCCTCGACGAGCGGCCGCTGGCTGCCGAGCTCGTCTCCCATGCGCAGCGCGCGGCGCAGGCCTGTCCCACCTTTGCACTGCTGCTTGTAGAGCGCGAGCGACGTTAGCCAAACTCGTTGTGTCCCAATGCACCCCCTGGAATGTGCGCCCGAGCAAACATTTTGGTACCTAAACTTTAGGTCTGGCGTCGCTTTAATGCCTACAAGCGTGGATCACGTTTTCAGATCGCACCGATATGCACGGCCGCCAGGCCTTGCCAAGGCCCGTAGCGAGCGAAGAACGCACGAACCTCATCTTCGCCCACTCGTGCCCGCGGATCGCCGCCGCTGAGGCTGCGCCCCACATACTTGAGCAGACCGACATCCCCCGCCGGTAGCTGGTCGTAGCGACCCTGACCGTGTAGCGCCAGCATCTCGACCGTCCATGGTCCGATCCCGGGGATCGCGCGCAACCGTCGCCATGCACGTTCGTGATCGGTGTCGTGCAGGTCCAGGCGTCCCTTCGTCACCTCACGCGCGACGCGCACCAACAGGCGGGCTCGCGAGCCGGCCAAGTCAAAGGACTCAAGGCGCGCCGAAGCGGCGCCGGCGAATGCGGCCGGGGCGGGCACATCGCGCAGGGGTCGCTCACAGTCCTCCCAGGCCGCCCAGCGCGGTCCCATCGAGGCCACGATGCGCCGCTGGATCGCGGCGGCCCGCTCGTATTCGATCAGCTGCTCGCAGATCGCCCATGCAAGCGCCTCAAATGGCTCCGGACGTCGTTTTGGCCGCAGCCACGGTCGCTCGCGGATCGAGCGTCCGATCAGTGGGTCGTGCGCGAACTCGCGCTGAAAGGCACTCAGATCCTCATCGACACCGAGCGCGAAGCGCATTCGTTCTATTCCGTAGCGAGCCGCTTGCGCGCTGGGCGAGCGAGCACCAAACAAAACCGCGTCGTGAGCTGTCTGGGCCACACGCACATGGACCGGCTCTCTACCCCTGTGTAGCAGCCGTTCGAGCACCCCCCCGCGACTGCGCAGCACGCCGTCCATGCCGCCGACGCGCGGTAGACGAAACGGGCCAGCCGGCCTGACCTCGGCGCGCAGCTCCAGCGAAGTGCTCAACGACTTCTGGCTGAAGCCCCGAGCAGGTGCACATCGACTAGCAACGAGCGAGACGCCACGATCTGAACAAGCTCGTTCGTAGCACGCTTGCGGCGACCGAGACGCCGAGCGGCACGTGTCGCGACAGCTTTCTGGTGGCGCCGTCCCAGCACACCAGCGACGACCGCACCCGCTACGAACCCCCCAGCCGCGACCGCGGCGACCTGAACAGACGGCCCAGCTTGGCGCAGCACAAGCGCTTGCGACTCCGACTCGGGTTCCAGCACCGGAAGAGCGTCAACTTCCTCGATATCGCTCCGTTCGATCACTCCAAGGGAGTGTAAAGGGCGCTCCAGACTACAACTCGCGCTCGTACACGCGATAGCGGCGCACGATCTTGCCGCCCATGCCTTCCATTGCGCGGTTCATCGGCTTGTTGATCTCGAGGATCCAGCCCATCTCCCCGCCCTTCTGCGGGGTGGTTTCGGCAGCATCGAAGTGCATCTGGTAGAAGCGGGCTGCGACGCCTGTGTGCTGGTACTCGGGCTTAACGCCAAGCGCGAATACGCGCACAGAGTCGATCTTCTTGCGCTCACGCAAAGCCGTTATCCATCCGAATGGCAGCAGGCGGCCGTTCAGCTTGGCGAGCACCTGGTTGAAGTCAGGCAGCGTCAGAGCGGCACCTACAACCTCGCCCGTGTCCTTCTTTTCGGCGACCATTGCCCAGTTCTCGTCGAGCACTGGCTTGAGGTCCTTGGCCATGTGGCGGACCTCCTCTTCGTTGAGCGGCACCGACGCCCAGTTGTTTTCCCAAGCGGCGTTGTAGACGTCGAGGAAACGAGTGATCTCCGCATGCAGTTCCTTCTTGCGGAATTTACGACACACGATCCCGTGTTCTGCCTCCAGCTTGTCCGCGGACTCCCAGATCGCCGGGTGCACGTTCTCGCGCCCGGTGACATGCAGGCTCCACATATACAGGTCCATTGCCTTGGGCATGCCGACGTCCTGCTCGAAGATGCGCTGGTAGTAGGGGTGATGCCAGGGGCAGAGAATGATCGGCGGACGCTCGTGGCCCTCAACGAGCAGGCCGCACTCGTCATTGGTGGTGAAGTCCATCGGGCCGACCATGCGATCGCGCCCGCGATCGCGCAACCAAAGCTCTGCGGTGCTGAGCAAGGCACGTGCTGCCTCGGGGTCATCCTCGCACTCGAACCAGCCAAACAGGCCCCACTTGTTGTCCTGGAACTCGTTGAAGTTGCGATCGATATGCGCGCTGATGCGCCCCACGGGACGTCCATCACGATAAGCCAAGAAGTACTGCGCCTCGGTGTGCTTGAAGAACGGGTTCTTCTTCTGGTCGAGCCTTTTCTTGACGTCCATCAAAAGCGGCGCGACCCAGTTACGCTCGTTACGATAGAGCCGCCACGGCAGCTTGATGAAAGTGTTCAACTCGCTCCGGCTGGTGACCGGGCGAACCTCGACGCTCATGGTCTTCTCCGAAGTTTCGACAGCCATCGCCGCGCACCCTATAGGAAGAGAGCCGATGCTTACCTCGACAGGCATAGCCCAAGACACCAATGTCGGCACACGCTGACATGCCAACCACCACCGACGTATTTGCCAAGGTTCGCGGCTACGAGCGCGAAGAGCTATTGAAGGCGGCGCGCGAGGCCGACCTGATGCCCTATTTCCGCACCGTCGAGTCGCCGGCGATGCCGGTCGTCGAGATGGAGGGCGCCCCGCGCATCATGCTCGCCTCCAACAACTACCTGGGCTTGACCGGCGACGAGCGGGTGATGCAAGGTGCGCGTGACGCGCTCGCCCGCTACGGCACTGGGCTCACCGGCTCGCGACTGCTCAACGGCACGACTCCGCTTCACCTCGAGCTCGAGCGTGAGCTCGCCGAGTGGATGGAGACCGACGACGCGATCGTCTTCACCACTGGCCACCAGGCCAACGTCGGCACGCTTGGCGCACTGCTTGACGTCAAGGACACGGTAATCGTGGACTCTGCCGACCACGCCTCGATCCTCGACGGCGTGCTGCTCTCAAAAGCGAAGATGCGCCCGTTCAGACACAACCGCATGGACAAGCTCGCGCGCGCCCTCGAACGCGCCGAAGGCGATGGCGGCGGCGTGCTTGTAGTCGTTGACGGAGTCTTCTCGATGGAGGGCGACGTGGCGCCGCTCGTGGACATCGTCGAGCTTTGCAAACGCCACGGCGCGCGGCTAATGGTCGACGAGGCTCACGGCGCCGGCGTACTCGGTGCACGCGGCGCGGGCGCATCTGAGCTGCTTGGTGTTGAGCGCGAGGTGGACCTGCGCATGGGGACCTTCTCCAAGTCGCTTGCGGCCTGTGGCGGCTTCGTGGCCGGCTCGGCCGAAGTAATCGACTATCTGCGCATTTCCAGCCGCGCTTTCCTGTTCACCGCCTCGGCGGTTCCAGCCGCGCTCGGGGCTGCGCTGTCAGCGTTGCGCGTCATCCGCTCCGAGCAGGGTCGTGCGTTGCTAGCCGAGGTGCTGGAGAACGCCAGCTATCTGGCGAATGGTCTGCAAGCGATCGGCTACCGCACGCTGCGGGGAGAGCCAGTGCGGATCGGTCCCGAGCCAGATAGCCCGACCCAGAGCATCGTCACGCCGATCGTGCCTGTGCTTGTCGGTGACGACTGGAAGGCGGCATTGTTGTGGCGTGCGCTCTATGACCGTGGGGTGTTCACCAACTGCGCGCTGCATCCCGCCGTGCCACCCGGTGGTGCTTTGCTGCGCACGAGCGTCATGGCAACCCACGACCGCCCCACCCTCGACCGAGCGCTGGATGTCTTTGCCAGCGTCAAGCCCGAATTCGAGTCCGAGCACGGCCCCTTGCCCGGACCGATCGAGGCCTAATAACGTGTCTCAAAACCTGCGGTTCTTGCGCATATGTTCATGGACCAAGCTGGTCGTCGCGGGACGTCGCAGCGCATACTGGTAGCACGTACAAGACGTCACGCGACGATCCAGCGCAGTGATGATTAGGCCCACCCACCCCCACCCAGCCCGCATCCCGGGGCGCTCCAGGGTTTGAGACACGTTCCAGACGAGTCCTTCGACTAACCGGGATCCGAACGGCTTGATCGCGCCCGCGCTTCTTCACAAGAAGAAACATCTTCAGAAAAAGCCCGCTTCTAGCGAACGTTCTGAGAGAACATGGTTGACCCGGAGCGCCTCGCTGGCTAGCTTCTCAGAACGCAAAGCACGACCGTTCGAAGCCCGCCTGCAAGTCAGCGGTAGAGGGGTCCCGAGGACTTTCGCGACATGCTCGCGAGGGAAGCAGCGGACGATCGTGTGGCGCGCTACTCGTCAACCAGCCAAGCTTGTCGCACACCCCGGGGGCACCCGCGGCGGCGACGGGGAGTGAGCACACATGAATGCAACCGCGACCATTGCCCCTGCAGGCCCTCAGCACATGCGCGCCCTCGAACGCGCCAACCAGGTGCGCCTTGCCCGAGCCGAGCTCAAGCGCCGCGTGGCCAGCGGCGAGATCGGCGTCGCCGAGGTGATCCTCGAGTGCCCGTGGGAGGCCGACAGCATGGCCGTCTCGGACCTCCTAATGAGTCAGCGCCGTTGGGGCCAGACGCGCTGCCGCAAGTTCCTCTCTCAGATCCCCATGTCCGAGCAGAAGACGGTCGGCTCGATGACCGAGCGTCAACGGCGTACGCTCGCGGCAATGCTGACCCCAAGCGGCTCGGTGACAATGGACAGCCCTTGGCTGTCAGCGAGCGCTTCTCCGCTTGGCGCAGCTACGGGCAGCCGGACGAGAGCTTGACCTGCCACCAGCCGGCGAGCATCCCGATCAGCCCGAGGCGCGGACGTACCTCCCACACGCCACAATGTCCATCGCCGAGATCGGCCACGGGCACGCGCACGAACTTGTAGCGGCCGGGTTCGAGCTTCATCCGCTGTAGCAATACCCGTGAGCGCTGCTCTAGAGCCGTGCGCTCTGCGACTTGGCCACGCACCTCACCCACGCGCAACGCGAGCCGGTCGCGTACACGCTCCAGCTCGGCCAAGCTCAGAAGGCGCGGCCCGCTGAACGCCTCTCCCTCTTCGTCTCGCGGAGAGATGTGCGGAAAAGTACCCGCTACAAGGCCTGAGAGCTCGCGCTCGAGCTTTGACACCTGTCCCCTGAGCGCCTCACGCGCCGCCTGCTCGTCAGGCTGGGCGCCGTAGTTAGCGAAGGAACCGTTGCCGCTATGCCTCCCACCACTACCGAAGATGAGATCGGCGTCGATGTGGTCGACCGTAATCTGCTCGGATTGCACCATGCCCCTGCTCCTCCCGTGGAAACAACCATACCGATGTTAGCTGCCCAGGCCCTTGTGGTAAAGGCTCTCAACCGCCGCTAGCCAGATCCCGTCGGCAGTGACCCACCGTCGCCTCGCGATCAGTCAGCGCCCCACACATCGGTCAGCGCCGAGCGGCACGCCCACAGCGTCTCTTCGGCGTGCAGAGCCGGCACCCCAGCCACCTGTACGGCAAATAGGGCAAGCCGGCGTGTCTGTGAACTCGGCTCATGGCCTGTGGCAAGCTGACCGAAGAGAATTGCCAGCGGTCTGTCAGCGTCGGCGACGACGAGTCTGCCACCGCCCAGGCTCGGTCCTTCGGAGCCTTGACCGAGGCGCTCCTCGGCGCGGCTCACACGGATGCCAAGCGGCCCGTTGACTGTGTCGGCGTCCAGTGCCCACACCGGCACAGCGGTATCGATCAGACCGATCGTGAGGATGTCAGCTAGCAGGCCTTCAGAGAGAAAGCCACCGTCCAGCATCCGTTCGAGTACCGCCGCCTCGATCGGCGTCCTATGCACGTCCGGGTCGAGGCCGATGTGGCGGAAGAAGACCCTGTAGGCGGCCGGAATCGGCTCTTGACGAACATTTACCGCGCGCGCTCCGCGCCAGCGATTGGATAGTTCGTGCAAGCGAGCCAACACCGCGGGCGGCGAGTTGCCGGTGAGCGATCTGCGCGGGGCGAGTTCTATCGTCGTGCACATCAGCCCGAGCCCTGGCAGCTCCTGCTGTACTTCACGCTCACACCAGCCACGCACGGGCTCGTCGCTCATGTCTGCCCAGGCCTCCATCCGCGTGCGCGTGAGGCCGCCACCAGTTCGCTCACACGCGCTCGCAGTGTGACGAGCGACGGGGTGCTCAGTAGCGCCGCGCTCTGCACCACGCCGCCCGGATAGACAAATGTGATCTGTGGACAGCTGACCATTGCAAAGAGCTCCCCCAGTCGTCCTTCCCCGTCTACGCCAACTGGCACCGTCAAGTGCTTTGCACGCACCAAATGCGCGACTGAAGAGGCACCTTCTTTGACGGCCACAGCGGCAAAACTGACCTGCGGAAAGGCGGGTGCAAGCTGCTGCAGATCGTTAAGAACACTGGGACAGGAGCCGGCCTGGAAGAACAGCGCGAGAACTACTGGCCCGCGTTCGTAGAGCTCACAGATGTTGAGGACCCGTTGCCCACGCTCTGAGCAAGCCGGTATTTTGCCGGCCGATCCATCATTAGCGTGTGTTGCGACGTCCACTTCGCCGGCGGGCCCACCGACCGCGTAGGGAGCCGCGAACGGCGGGATGCGTGCACCCGGATGGATGCTGGTGACGCCTTTGTGCGAGCTGAGCGCGACGTGGATCGTGAAAGCGATCAACAGGATTGCGGCAAGACTCACCACAAAGAGCCCGTAGCGCGTGCCAGCGATTCCGCCGGGCGAGCGACTGTCCTGAGTTGTCCTCGGCGGCAACTCGTCATCGGTCGGAGGTTCCGGCGAGCCGGTCCGGCTCATGGCGCGGTTAGCCGGCGCCGCCTCGCGCGCCAGCGGGGAACGATCCCCTTAACGGCGCCCAGGCCGTCCCGGATCCGCTCGCTCAAGGGCTGCTCGCTTTCGGCGAGCACCACTGCGGCAGGCAGCGCTATCAACACGCCGAGTAGCGAAACCGAGAGGTCGACGAGCGTGACGAGCCCGAAGTCACGCAGCATCGCGATGTCAGAGCAGACCAGCACGCCAAATCCCGCTATCGCGGTGACACCCGAGGCAGCGACGGCGGCGCCTGTGGAGCGGTAAGTCCGACGCAATGCCTGCGCCGTGGAGTGTCCAGCCAGGCGCTCTTGGCGATGGCGCTCTGAAAGCAACACGCTGAACTCGGTGGAGATCGCGATCACAAGCGCACCGAGCGTTACCGACATTGGATTGAGCGGGATACGCAGTGCGAACACCACAAGCGCCGACCAGCCTGTGGCCAGCACGATCGGAGCAAGCGGCACCAGCGCGCGTCGACGTTCCCCCCTGAAGGCGAGGAGCAGAATCAACGCAACCGCGGCGAGCGCTACGAGCAACGTGACCACGCGCCGCCACGGTGAGGCGATTTGTGCCCCTGCCTGGGCGGCCAGCACCGACAGGCCGACGAGTCGCGCGTCTACACCCGCCGGGGGATGCAGACTCGACTGCATCTGTTCGATCACGTGCTGTTGCTGCTGGAGCGGCATCAAGCGAATGCCGAAGGCGAGTATCGCAACACGGTGGTTGGGTGTGATGACGTCTTCGGAGAAGTAGGGCGGCAACGCGGCAAGCAGTGCATTGACCCGTCTCTGCTTCTGCTTCTGGGTCAACTTGGTTGCGGAGCCTCCCACTTCTTCGTGGAAGAGGTCGGGCAAAGAGAAGGCCGGACACAGCTGAGCATGCCCACAGCCTCTAGCCGAGCTATAACCAAAGCGTCTCAAGATCGTGCCCTCGTAGGCACTCATCCATTCGATCGTCGCGAGCTTGGTCAGCGCACTGGAGCTGACCATCAGATCTATCTCACCGCCAACCCCTGTCACGCGCTCTAGTTCGTTCAGATTGTGAAGCGAGGAGAGATTCTGCGGAGCGAGCTTGGAGATGTCGGTTTGCACTTTGGTCTGAGTGTCCAGACCCCAGCCAAGCGTGGCCAGCGCGAGGCCTATCCCGAGCACGCGGCCGGGGTAACGCACAGCTCGGTCGAGCGCCAGCTTCGAGATGAAGCGACTGACGACGTTTTCGGTGAGGATCTCGCGCGCGCCCTGCCAAGCCGGGGTCACCATTCCAACAAGGACTCGCCCACGCGCGCGGATGGAAAGCCGACTTTTCGGCCCTCCCACCCCCTCGTCCACGTCGGCAAAGCCCCCTCCCGAAACATGCTTGTCTCTGCGGCCGACAAGCACAAGTGCGGCCGATCCGGCCGTCAAAGCACAGAGGAACGCGATCGCGACACCGAGTACGAGCAGCAGGCCGAAGCCACGCACCATTGGAACCGGCGAGAGCATCAGCACAAGCAGGCCGCCGATGCTCGCAAGCACGGCCGTGGCGATCGTGGGCACACCGTGAAGCGCGGCTTGGCGAACCGCCTCGAGCGTGTCGCCCGTGCTCTTGGCACGGGCCTCGTCGACGCGAGACTGGAACTGGATCGCGTAGTCGACGGACAGACCGACCAGCACCGGCAGCACAGCAACCGAGGCCATCGTCAGCGAAGCACCCGAGAGCGCGAGCGCACCGAACGTGAGTGCGGCGGCGAGCAGCGCAATCACGAGCGGCAACAAGCGCGGGCGCCCCTTGAAGATCAGACTGAGGACAAGCCCCATCACGAGCAGCACCGCGATCAACAGCAACTCGATCGAATGCGAGATCGAGCTCGTAACGTCGCTGACGATTACGGGCTCGCCTGTGACTAGGTAGGTCTCGCCATTTTGCAGGTGCCATTGGTTCATCGCCACGGCCTGCCGAATGAGGCCGATTGCGTGCGAACGCTGTGCTTCTGAGAGACCGGCCTTCAGCCGTATCGAGACGAGCGCCGCTTCGTGGCTGGGGAACAGGTAGGCAAAGCGCTCGTTGGGAGTGCCTGATGGCTTGGTCGGATCGAACACGACCTTCGATACGAATTCGTGGTCGTCCAGGGTGGGAGCACTGCTCAGCCCATAGCGAATCGAAAGCGCGCTGACTTCAGCTGCAAAGCCTGCCATTGTCGCCTTGCGCGCTTCGGCGCCAAGCGTCGTTGCCTCCTGCGCGCCCAGCCCGCTGGCGAGTGCCTTGCGGTAGACGGTGCTCTGCGCCTGCTTGGCTTGCACTTCGGCCTGAGCGCTGCGCGAAGCAAGCGCTTCGTCCACCCACACCGCCGCCTCGTTGAGGAACGTGCCGGGGCCGAACACGACCTTGACCGCTTTGTTGCGCATCAGCTGTCCGCAAGGCCCGTTCACACCACCCTCCCGGGGAAGCGCTGCAGCGGGCAGGCTCGGCGAAATACAGCCCTCCAGCCCAACGAGCCGGTCGATGTCTGAACTGAGCACGAGCTTGCGCAGATCTCCCTTGACGAGCACCTCGACAGGCTCTTCGCCGAAGTGCCTGTAAAAGCTCTGTGTGTTCTTGTAGGTAGCGCTGGAGCTGCCTACGAGCGTGTCCGTGGCGGCCGTCGGGCTCAGGCTTAGTGCGGCGATTGCACAGGCGATGCCAATCGCGGCGAACAACCCCAAGGTCAGCAACGGACGCCGCGCCGCGCGTAGCGCCAGCCCTGAGAAAAGCCTGCCTGCAGTCACGATTGAAGGCTAATCAATTGCGGAGCGTCAACAAGCCACCAGGTGGGCGAATCGTCAATCCTGGCAAGGACGCACCGACGGTGGTGTACCGATTGGAGGTCAGAGGGGCCTTCAATCGGCCAGCACATGAGGGAGGGAGGAAGCAGCCAGGGACGACGAGGCGTCCACTTGGGCTACTCCATTCCGAGGGGGCCCTGAGATTCGCCCGAGAGGAACTGGCGGACGAAGGCGTTTTCGGAGTCGAACAGCTCTGCCGCTGGGCCGGACTCGACGATCTGTCCGTGCCACAGCACGGAGATGTGCTCGGCCACTCTCCGGGCGGACATGATGTCGTGGGTTATGACGACGTAGGTGCCGCCGTTCTCCTCGTGTACCTCTTTGATCAGTTCGCAAAGAAGCGCAGTGCGCACCGGGTCAAGTCCCGAGTCGGGCTCGTCGAACAGCACGATCTCCGGGTCGAGCACGAGCGAGCGAGCAAAGCCGGCGCGCTTGCGCATCCCGCCGGAGAGCTCATTGGGCATCTTCTCGCCGGCGTTGCCGAGGCCGACCTCGCGCATGCGCGAGTTGACGATCTCGGCGATCTCCTCTTCGCCCTTCTCGGTGTGCTGGCGCAACGGAAAAGCGATGTTGTCGTAGAGGTTCATTGAGCCAAACAGGGCGCCGTCTTGGAAGAGCACGCCAAACTTCTTGCGAATCTCGAACAGCTCAGCATCGGGCAGGCTTGGGATCGATCGCCCTTGCACAATCACGTCGCCCTCGTCGGGATAAAGCAATCCGACTATGTGCTTGATGCAGACCGACTTGCCGGTTCCAGAGGGGCCAAGGATCATCGAGATCTTGCCCTCCGGCAAACCCATGTTCAACCCACGCAGCACGTGATTCGAGCCGAAGGACTTGTGGACTCCGATGAACTCGATCGCGTCGGGCACGCCCGTAGGGCGATTGAGCCCCATGTGAAACTCGGACTCCTCGCTCCCGTCTGTCTGTGCCAAGGGGTCATGTTCCTGCGCAACCGAGGGCTCGTTGGCAACGGGGGGCTCGCCGACTCCCTGCGTTAGAGGCTCTACCTCACCTGTGGGTGTCCCCTCCTCGGGCGCGGTCATCTTTCAACCTCCGATCGGGGCTTTCGGGTTGGCGCCCCAAAAGATCTGGGTGCCCACCATTCCGATCAAGTGCACCAAGATTATGTTCAACACCATGGACTTGGCCGTGGCGGTACCCACGCCTACGGGCCCACCACTGGCGTTGTAGCCGTAGTAACAGCCCACGAGCACGATCGCTGTGGCCATGAACATGGCCTTGATGAGGCTGTAGAGGAAATCCGGGGGGTTCTGGAACTGCCAGAAGATCAGCAGGTAGCCACCGGCTGAGACGGTCGCGACCTGCTCCACGACGGCGATATAGGAGGCGAGGAATGCCGCTCCGACACCAGCAAGGTACATGAAAGGAAGCACGACCCAAGCTGCCAGTAGGCGCGTGGCGCACAGGAAGGTGAGCGAATCGATGCCCATCACCTCGAGCGCGTCGATCTCATCGGAGATGCGCATAGCGCCGAGCTCGGCGACGATTCCGGTGCCGACCTTCGCGGCCATCATGTAGCCGAACGCGTACGGGATGATCTCGCGTAGATCGCACCACGCCGTGAATACGCCGGCGTAGGCAGGCGCACCCTGGGCCTCTAGGAAGTAGGCACCCTCGATCCCGCACTCAAGGCCGAGCACGAACATCAGCGCCCAGATGATCAGCGTCGAGGAGACGATCAGGATGCCCGACTGGCGCAGCGCCTCGCCGAAGAAATGAAAGACGCGCAGACCCCAGACGTCGCGCACGATGTTGGCGCCGAAGCGGCCGATCTCCCCGGTCGCGGCTAGCCATTCGCGCGGTGTTACGAGAAGTTCGTTCATGACGTAACCCTCAGGGCGCCCCTGGACGGTCGAGGATCGAGTCCAGCAAGGATTGACGAGCCCGCCCACCCCGCGCAGCGTGCTGTGCACACAAGCGACTGAGGACACAACGGGGCGAAGGTCATCGGCCGTCCAGGGTTCATTACTTGATGACGAGGATGTTGGGGTGCGTCGCAAGCAGGAGCTGCGTGTAGGCATAGTCGAACGCGAAGATCGCCAGGAAGGTCACGACGACAGCCTGGTTGACGGCGCGGCCGACGCCCTCAGCGCCACCGGAGGCAGTCATGCCCTTGTAACAGCAGACGATCGCGATGATCGCGCCGAAGATGGTGGTCTTCAAGGCCGAGCCCCACAGGTCGGTTGTAGAGGCGTTGGCGAAGAGCGTGTCCCAGAACGGGCCGAGCGGCTGGCCGTTGACGAGCTCAGCAAGGATGCCGCCGAACAGGCCGAAGAGGATTGCGTATACGTTGAACAGGCCCGTCACAAGCATCAGAGCGAGGAAACGTGGGACGACGAGGTTCTTCACGGGATCGACGCCGAGCACCTGAAGCGCGTCGAGCTCCTCTCGGATCTTGCGCGCGCCGAGATCGGCGGTGATCGCGGTGCCGGCGACACCGGCGAGCACGATCGCGGTCACGTTGGGACCGATCTCACGAATGGCGGCAAGCACGAAGATGCCGCCCAAGCGATCCAGGGCACCGAAGATCGTGAGGAAGTTGGCAGCCTGCAGGCCTGGCGCGGCGTAACAGATCGCAACCGTGGAGATCAGCAGTGGAAACCAGCACAGGCGCAGCGCGAACAGGAACTGCGAGACGAACTCGCCGCCATACGGATAGGGCGGGCGCAGGGCAGAGGCAATCGTCCTGCCGGTCAGGATCATCATGTCCCCGATTTCCTCGAGCAGACTCCTAGTCGGTAGGAAAGCCCGCTCGGCTGCACTACGCACCATCTCAACCCCTCCTCGGGGGACACCGATATCTGCGCCCCCAACTGTACCGACCCGCGTTTCTAACTCTACGCGATCTGCAGGTCGAACGCCACCGGCAGTGCAAGGCGAATGCAACCGGCCGCTCTGCGCGAGCGCCACCGGCACTGATATCGTGGCGTTCGCTGTGAGGGTGGGAAAGCTGCTTAGTGTGGTATTGCTCGTCGTGTGCGGCGCGTTTCTTGCTGCTCTCATGGGTGGTTGCGGCAGCGCTCGGCGCAATACGCACGAAGTGGCAACCACTTACCCAGTGGAAATCCTCAGGGCTCGCTTCCCCGCCAAGCAGGCGATCTCGCGCGACGAGCGCTTCACGTTGGTTGTGCGCAATGCCGGCGCGCGCACGATCCCCAATATCGCGGTGACGCTCGACTCGTTCTACTACACGAGCGCCTATCCAAAACTGTCCGTGCGCAAGCGGCCTGTGTGGATCGTGAACACGGGTCCGGGGAAGGTCGCCACCAGCCCACCGATACAAACCGAGGAAGTCAACCCGCCCGGCGGCGGCGAAACGGCCTTTGTCAACACTTGGGCACTGGGGGCGCTTGCCCCGCACGCTAGCCGCTTCTTCATATGGCATGTGACGCCTGTCAAGGCTGGGATGCACACGGTTCACTACACGGTGGCGGCGGGACTCGATGGCAAGGCGCATGCGCGCCTGGTCGGCGGCGGGCTGGCTACGGGCAGCCTGACTGCATCGATCGCTCCTGTCCCCCCGCGCACGCACGTTAACCCGGAAACGGGCGACATCGAACCGGGGCCACACCCAGCTTTCGCAAAGGAACAGCCCGCTTCCGAATAGTCGTTTGGCCGCGTGTCGAAAGATCGCGAGCCAGCTTTCGCCAGTTGAGCGATACTCGAGCATGCGCTGGGGGCTACGATGCGATTCGGCCCATGCCCAGGAATCAAGGGTCCTACGTGCCAAAGCCGGGGACCACAAAGAACTTGACCAGGAGGAATCGAGTCAGCCCATGCCAAAGAGCCGCCAGCAGAATGTGACAGCCGCGCAGTGGAGCGCCAACGGGAGCGCGCTCGGCTCGCTTGACCTGACCCTTCCCGGCAACCAGATTTTTGCTTCGAACGTGTTCAGCGTGGCGGTGCAGCGCCGCCGTCTGCCGAAGCACGTGTTCAAGGCGCTACAGCGCACGCTCGAGCGTGGCGAGGCGCTAGACACGACCCTCGCCGACGCCGTCGCGCAAGCAATGAAGGAATGGGCGATGGAGAAGGGCGCCACCCATTACACCCACTGGTTCCAGCCGCTCACCGGCTCGACCGCGGAGAAGCACGACTCCTTCTACGGCCCCGCCGGCGACGGCACCGCGATCGCGGAGTTCTCCGGCAAGGAGCTGATCCAGGGCGAGCCCGACGCGTCGAGCTTCCCCACGGGTGGCATCCGCGCAACGTTCGAGGCTCGTGGCTACACCGCCTGGGACCCCACCTCCCCCGCATTCATCCTGGAGAACCCCAACGGCGCGCTGCTGTGCATCCCGACGGCGTTCACCTCCTGGACAGGCGAGGCGCTCGACAACAAGATCCCGCTGCTGCGCTCGATGGACGCGTTGTCCGGTGCAGCAGTCGGGGCACTGGACCTGCTTGGTGAGGACGGCGCGACACGCGTGTTCACGACGATTGGCTGCGAGCAGGAGTACTTCCTGATCGACGAGCAGTACTACTTCGAGCGCCCCGACCTGCTCACGACCGGGCGCACGCTGTTCGGCGCGAAGCCACCGAAGGGCCACGAGCTGGACGATCACTACTTCGGCTCGATCCCCGAGCGCATCCTCGCGTACATGCTCGAGTGCGAGGTGGAGCTGGCGAAGCTTGGCGTGCCGATCAAGACGCGTCACAACGAGGTCGCCCCGAACCAGTTCGAGGTGGCGCCGATCTTCGAGAACTCGAACGTGGGCGCCGACCACCAGATGCTGACGATGCAGATCCTGCAGAACACGGCGCGTCGCTACGGCCTCGTTTGCCTGCTGCACGAGAAGCCCTTCGCGGGCGTGAACGGGTCGGGCAAGCACAACAACTGGTCGATGGGCACCGACACCGGACTGAACCTGCTCGAGCCGGGCGACACACCCGAGGCGAATCTCAAGTTCCTGTTCTTCTGCGCCGCCGTGATCCAGGCGGTGAACAAGCATCAGGCGCTGTTGCGCGCATCGATCGCCAACGCCGGGCAGGATCACAGGCTCGGCGCAAACGAGGCGCCGCCCGCGATCATCTCGATCTTCCTGGGCGCCGACCTCGAGAAGGTGTTCACGGCGATCGAGGCGGGCAAAGTGCAGCCGTCCAAGCCGGGCTCGTTCCTGGGTCTCGGAACCCCCGTGCTGCCGCCGCTGCCGCTGCACGGCGGGGATCGCAACCGCACCAGCCCGTTCGCATTCACCGGCAACAAGTTCGAGTTCCGCGCGCTCGGCTCCAGCCAGTCGCCGGCATTGCCGAACACGGTGCTCAACACGATCGTGGCGGAGTCGATCGACGACTTGACCGTCAAGCTCAAGACGGCGCTCAAAGCATCCGGGACGACGCTCGAGAAGGCTGTGACGAAGGTCGTGAAGGAGGCGTGGTCGGCGAACAAGCAGGTGGTGTTCGACGGCGACGGATACTCCGAGGCATGGCACAAAGAGGCTGAGAAGCGGGGCCTTGAGAACCTTCGCACCACCCCGGACGCGCTGCCATGGCTCGTGGACAAGCAGACCGTGGCGGCCTTTAAGAAGTACAAGGTGCTCTCCAAGCGCGAGCTGGAGTCGCGCCTTGAGGTGTTCACCGAGCAGTACGCGGTAAAGATCAATATCGAGTCCGAGACTGCAGCGCAGATAGCGCGCACGATGCTCTTGCCGGCTGCGGTGCGCCACCTCAACGAGCTCAAAGCCACGGGTCTGGACGAGCTTGTCGAGGAGGTCGAGCCGCTCGTGAAGGAGCTTCAGTATGCGATCGTCAAGCTGGAGGACGCCAACCTCTCAGACAACCAGCCCGACAGCTCGGCGATGAAGTGGGCCACCTACATGCGCGACACGACAATCCCCGCGATGGACGACGTGCGCGACGTGGCCGACCGCCTGGAGAAGCTGGTCGCCGACGATCTCTGGCCGCTGCCGAAGTATTCGGAGATGCTTTTCATCAAGTAGCCCAGAGGCCGGATGGCGGCGCCTGGCTGCGTCCTCCCTCCCTTGTGTGCGTCTCCGCACGCGGCGGTCGGTGCGTCCTTGCCAGGCTTGCCCTCCGGTCCTCCGGCCCTCTGGGCCACCCTTGGGGCAACCCTGACATAGTCGTGTCAGGGTTGCTCATGCGCTGCTAGCATCCGTGCCTGTGGCACGTGATTACCTGCAAGCGCTGCGCGAGAAAGTCGTCGTCTACGACGGCGGCATGGGCGCGACCCTGGAGCAGTTCGAGCTGACCGCCGAGGACTATGGCGGACTACAAGGCAAGTGTCACGAGGCGCTCGTGCTGAACCGCCCGGACGTGATCGAGGGTGTGCACACTTCGATGCTCGAGGCAGGAGCCGAAGTGCTCGAGACCGACACTTTCCAAGCCTCGCGCTTGAAGCTCGAAGAGTGGGGCCTTGCCGACTACACGGTCGAGGTCAACACCAAGGCCGCAGAAATCGCGCGTAAGGCCGCCGGCGAGCATCGCTTCGTCGCCGGTTCAATCGGCCCGACGGGATTCCTACCCGCATCAGAAGACCCCACCCTTGGACAGATCCGCTTCGGCGAGCTGGTCGAGATCTTCGCCGAGCAGGCGGGGGGATTGATCGACGGCGGCGCCGACCTGCTGATCATCGAGACGGCACAAGACATCCTCGAGGTGAAGGCCGCGGTGTTCGGCGCGCGCGCGGCATTCAAGAGCACTGGCAAGACCCTTCCGATCCACACCTCGGTGTCGCTGCTGCCGAACGGCGGCAAGATGCTGCTCGGCACCGACATCTCCGCGGTGCTGTGCACGCTGGAGGCACTACGCGTGGATGTGATCGGGCTCAATTGCTCGACTGGCCCGCAGGATATGCGCGACGCGATCCGCTTCCTTGGCGAGTACTGCCCCGTGCCGGTGGCGTGCATCCCCAACGCCGGCCTGCCGCTGCAGGGGCCCGACGGCGAGACGATCTTCCCGGAGAAGCCGGAACCGCTGGCGGAGGCGCTCGGAGAGTTCGTCGAGCGCTACGGCGTGGGCGTGGTCGGTGGCTGCTGCGGAACCACCCCTGAGCACATCAAAGCGATCGCCGAGCGCGTGGCCGGACGCTCAGTAGCACCCCGCCCCGCCCCCCGTCCTCCCCATCTTTCTTCGATGATCGCCGCAACAACGCTCGTACAGGAGCCGCGTCCGACGATGGTCGGAGAGCGCGTCAACTCGCAGGGCTCACGCAAGGCCAAGGAGCTGTTGCTCGCCGACGACTACGACGGACTAGTGCAGATCGCCGAGGACCAGGTGACTGGCGGTGCCCATGTGCTCGACCTGTGTGTGGCCCTCACGGAGCGTTCAGACGAGGACGAACAGATGCGCCTGCTCGCCAAGCGCATCTCATTGACGCAGGAGCCGCCGATCCAGATCGACTCGACCGAGCCCGAGGTAATTGAACGGGCCTTGGAGCAAATCCCCGGCAGGGCGATCGTCAACTCGGTGAACCTCGAGGCAGGCCGCGACAAGCTCGACCGTGTAGTTCCGGCCGCGCTCGCGCACGGGGCCGCGCTGATCGCGCTCACGATCGATGAGGTCGGGATGGCGAAGACCGCGCAGCGCAAGGTGGAGATCGCCGAACGGATCAAGGGGCTGTGTTGCGACGAGCACAGCCTCGACCCGAAGCTGTTGATCTTCGACTGCCTCACCTTCACACTCACCACCGGCGATGAGGAGTGGCGACCATCGGCTGTGGAGACGATCGAGGGGATCAGGCGCATCAAGGCCGAGATCCCCGACGTGAAGACATCGCTGGGGGTATCCAACGTGTCCTTCGGCGTCTCGCCGGGCGCGCGAGCGGTGCTCAATTCCGTGTTCCTGCACCATTGCGTCGAGGCGGGACTCGACCTGGCGATGGTCAACCCCAACCACATCACGCCGTACTCCGAGATCTCAGACGAGGAGCGCGAGCTGGCGGACGATCTCGTGTTCAACCGCCGCGAGGACGCCTTGGAGCGGTTCATCGCCCACTTCGAGTCCAAGGGCGAGGACGACGCGCAAACGGGCGCCGCCGACCCCACGGAGGGGATGGAGCCAGAGGAGGCGCTGCACTTCCACATCTTGCGCCGGCGCAAGGAGGGCGTTGAGGATTGGATCGACGCCTCTGTCGAGAAGATCGGCGCGGTGCCCACCCTCAACACGGTGCTGCTCCCCGCGATGAAGGAGGTGGGCGATAAGTTCGGCGCCGGCGAACTGATCCTCCCGTTCGTGCTCCAGTCCGCCGAGGTGATGAAGAAGGCGGTCGCGCGCCTGGAGCTATATCTCGACAAGATCGAGGGCTACACGAAGGGCACGGTGGTGCTCGCGACCGTGTTCGGCGACGTGCACGACATCGGCAAGTCGCTCGTGAACACGATCCTCACCAACAACGGCTACACGGTGATCGACCTCGGCAAGCAGGTGCCGATCCAGACGATCCTCGACGCCGCCCAAGAGCACGAGGCGACCGCGATCGGACTATCGGCCCTGCTCGTATCCACCTCCAAGCAGATGCCTGCGTGCATCCAAGAGCTGCACTCCAAGGGCATGGAATACCCGGTGTTGATCGGCGGCGCCGCGATCAACCGTGCGTTCAGCTATCGAGCCCTGTATCCAGGCGGCAAGGAATCCGAGGAGCAGTACGAGCCGGGCGTGTTCTACTGCAAGGACGCCTTCGAGGGGCTGTCCGTGATGGACCAGCTGATCGACGATGAAGCTCACGAAGCGCTCTTGGAGAAGTTGAGAGCGGGCGCTACCGCTTTTCGCGAGAAGGGTGAGGCGCCGGTCGAGGAGCTCAACTTCGCTGACGACAGCGTGCGCTCGAACGTCACCACGCACGCCCCCATCCCAACCCCTCCATGGCTGGGTGTAAGAGAGGTGCCGGTGGACATGGACGAGCTGTACTCGCACCTGGACACGCACGTGCTGTTCAAGTTGCACTGGGGCGGTAGGGGCGTGAAGGGCGAGGCGTGGCGCGAACTTGTGGAGGAGGACTTCCACCCGCGGCTGCAGCGCATGTGGGCAGAGCAGAACTACTTGCACCCGCGCGCGCTGCTCGGCTTCTTCCCGTGCTACGCGCAGGGCAACGACATTGTGGTGCTCGACCCGCGTGTGGCCGATCCGGACTCGGGCCTTGACCCCGCCGATCCCGCCGCGGAGCTCACGAGGTTCGTGTGCCCGCGCCAGCCCAAGGGCGATCGCATCTGCCTCGCCGACTTCTTCAGGCCCGCCACGGGCGCAGATGACGAGCCTTCAGCGCAAGGCGCCCCACCCGCGGAGCTCGACGTGATCGCGGTGCAAGCGGTGACGGTCGGCTCGGAGGTCACCGAGCTGATGGCCAAGCTCGAGGCAGACGGCGAGTTCGCCGAGCAGCTGTTCGTGCACGGCCTCGGCGTGCAAACCGCCGAGGGGCTCGCCGAGTGGCTGCACTGGAAGGCGCGCGAGATGCTCACGATCCCAAGCACGCAGGGGCGGCGCTACTCGTGGGGCTACCCCGCTGTGCCCGAGCAAGCCGAGCACCTAAAGGTCGAGAAGCTGCTCGACCTAGAGCAGATCGGGATGAAGATCACCGACGGCTACGCGCCGGTGCCAGAGCAGTCCACGCTCGCGCTCATCGCGCATCACCCGCAGGCGATCTACTTCGGCACGCGCCAGGGCAGGCTCTTGCCCAATGGCTCACCCGATGACGTGATCAAGGGCTCCTACCGCGATCCATCGCTGCCGAGCTTCACCGGCTCGGCGACACTCGAGGAGAGCGACCCGCCGGATGGCGCGGTCGAACAAGAGGACGAGCCCGCGATGGCGGGCGAGAGCGGCTGAGCCCACCTGCGGGCCTGTACTTGGGGCGCTTATGCCGAGTAGCGCTCGACTAGCTCCAGCTTCTGTGTGCGCGCCAGACGCTTGATCCGCGCCTCCTCGCGCATCGCCGATCCACGATCGCGCATCGGTAGAGCCAGAGCAAGCTCTACAGGCAACCTGCTTGCCGTGTAGCGGCTCGCCTTGCCCGCGGCGTGTGTAGCCAGTCGCTTCTTCAAGTCGTTGGTCCAGCCCGTGTAGAGCGACCCATCGTCGCAGCGCAACATATAAACCCAGGCGTCGCTCATCGATCTCGATTCTGCGTCAGCGCCAATCTCCCTGCGCAAGCCTCTCTACTTAGGACTGGACCCGCGAAGGCGCGCGTCGTGCGGTTCCCGGCAGCGGCGGCAGCTTCACCGGTGAGGCGTGCATCGTGCGCAGGCGCACATCCTTCCAGGAGAGCCCCTCGTTGACGAGCGCCGGGGTGCCCATGATGACCGCGGTGGCGACCTCCACCGCCTGCAACACGATCCCGTAAGCAAGTGCGTCCGCGGTGCCCACATGATAGGCGCCGGCAAGCACCGCGACGCACGCCGCCTGGAAGACACCGACATTGGCGGGTGTGGCGGGGATGACTGCCGTTACGTTGACCGCAAAGAGCACAGCCGCGGCCGCGCCAAAGCCGACCTTCTCATCAAGACCCAACGCCATCAACAGTAGCCAGCAGGACAGCCACTGAAGCCCCCACGCTGACAGCTGTAGCGCAGTCGCGGCGGCAGCTTGACGGGGCTTACGAAAGACGCTTAGACCGGCACGCACACGCAGCAGTGAAGCTCGCATGCCCGCAAGCACCCGCCCAAGCCGCTGCGAGCGCGAGATAGCAGCGCCGGGAACCAATACCGGCGCCAGCAACAGCGCGATCAGCACTGCCAACGGAGCCAGCCCTACGGCAAGCAGTGCATCGGTGTGTTTGCCGGCGAAGCTAACGCTTGAGAACATCACGACGCCCAGGATCACTAGCGCCAGCAGGTTGAGCAACGTCTGCGAGACCATCGTGCCCAGCACCACGGGCAAGGTCTCACGCGCGCGTCCTATACGGCGCGCCACAATCAGCGCACGCGAAGGCTCGCCGAGGCGGGCAGGCAGCGTGGCGGACATCAGCACACCGATGAACGTCGCCTGTAGCGCATCGCGACGACGTGCGACACGCCAGGTGGGGGCCGCCTTGAGGATCGCGTGCCAGGCGATGCCGCGCACGAACATCGAGGCGCACATCACGCCAACGCCGGCCGCGACCAACCCGGGGCTCGAGGCAACAAGGCTCGCCGCAACATTCGTGACGCCGATCTTCTGGAGCGCAAGGTAGGCAAGCGCCATACCGGCAAGCGAGGTGGCGAGCAGTGCACTGCGCGAGAGCACATGCAGTGCACGATGCCTCACTGGCGGAACCGGCTCGAGGCTCGGCAAGCGCTGCGCACGCACAGGCGGGCACAGATCAGCGGGTGCAAGGCCGTGGCGCACGGCGATGCGTGAGGAGCGTGTCGTCGGTTGCCCTACGGCGATCGCCTGCTCGTAGACATCGACAATCTCCTCGGCGACGTGAGCCCAGGAAAAGCGCTCTGCATGCTCGCGCGCAGCTGCGGCCATGCTCGCCCGGCGGCCCGGGTCGATCGCCAGCGCGCGCAGCGCCTCGGCAAGTGCCAGCGCATCGCCGGGCGGGACGAGCAGGCTGTCGCGGCCATCGCGCGCCACGTCCCTGTAGCCGGGGATATTCGATGCGACGACCGGCGTACTTGCGGCAAACGCCTCGGTGAGCACCATGCCGAAGCTCTCCCCGCGCAACGAAGGCGCGCACAGCACCTCTGCGCGACGCAGCTCTTCGTTCTTTTGCTCCTCTGAGACCTTCCCGAGCGCACGCACACCGCGATCGTCGAGCAACATCGGCGCGATCTCGGCGGCGCTTGCACCGACGAGCGTGAGCGTCGCTGGAATCTGCTCGCGCAGGGCCTCAAACGCGCGCAGCAACACGGGCAGTCCCTTGCGCTCTACGGCTTGCCCGATGAACAGAATGCGCAGGGGCTGATGGTCGCCGAAAACGGCCTGCTCCCCGTGCGCGCGCGAGGCATCGGGGTTTTCCGATCCCTCGATCCCCCAATCCGCCGCACTGCCGGCGCGCTCGCCGGCCACCGCGGCGCCATAGGCCTCGCCCGCTGCCGCCCTGCCGTATTCTGCGTCGACTGTCGCGCTACCGTTCTTGGCCGCCCCGCCCAGCAGAACGCCGTTGGGCACGATCCGGTAGCGCCCGCCATAGAAGCGCCTAGCCGTCCATGCCGCGGCCTCGGAGACGGCGATGCGTGCATGCAAGCGGTTCATGCGCCGTCTGCCCCCCATCACGACAGCGCCGATCCCGTTGGAGATGGGATTCGTGGAGTACGTGTGGAAGGTGCCAACAAGCGGCAACTCCCCGGAGGACATGAGCGCGTCGAAGCCGATCAGCGGCACGATCGGCTCGTGGATGTGCGCGACGTCATAGCCACCGCTACGCAGCGCATTGCGAATCGCGAAGACGGAATGAGGCGTGCCGGTTAGGTTGGAGACTGCGCCGTTGGCGGGAATCCCGATCGTGCGGCCCAGCGGCACGAAGTTCGCAGGCGGCTCACGCCGCTGTGGGCGCGCTCCGCGGTGCAGGCGCCGCGAGAGCGCATCGTCGGGGTCGAACGGCGCGAGAATGTCGGGCTCGTGCCCTTGTGCCTCAAGCTCAGCCGACAGCGCCTCGATGTGGCGCGTAACGCCGCCCGGGTAAGTCCAAGAGTACGGCGAAACCAGAGCAATCCGCACGTGACGAACTGTATCGGTCGCGGTAGCGGCGCACCGGCCGGGCGCTCAAATCAGCTACTGCATGCCGAAGCGCTGGCCATATACTCGGCGTTGCCCGCCAACATGGGTTCTTATGACCGAGCGCCACTTCGTCAAGTACACATTCCTCAAGCTCGACCCAGCTTGGCGTCGCCTGGACGACGAGGCGCGTGCGGAGCACAAGCGCGAGTTCATGGCAGCCTGTGAGGACTTCGCCGATGGGCATCTGCTGCAGTCCTTCTCACTCGTTGGCACCCGCGGGGACGCGGAGATGCTGCTGATCTCAGAGGCTGAGAACCTCGACCGCATCCACGAGTTTCACGTGGTGCTGGCTCAAAGCGGACTGATGAAGTGGGCCGAGCAGCCCTACTCATTCCTGGGGATGCGTAAGAGCTCTGAATACTCCGAAGACGAGCGCGTGCACCCGCGCGGGTTCAGAGGCAAGTATGTGTTCGTCTACCCGTTCGTGAAGTCGCGCGAGTGGTACGCGCTGCCCGCCGAGGAGCGTTGGCGGATCATGCAGGGACATATCACCGTGGGACGCGAATATCCGGGCGTTGACAACCACACGACCTACTCGTTCGGCCTTGACGATCAGGAGTTCGTGGTGGCGTTTGACACCGACGATGTCGGCACGTTCCTCGACCTCGTCCAGCGTCTGCGCACGACCGAGGCCTCACGCTTCACGGTACGCGATACACCCAGCTTCACGTGTATCGCCTGCTCCTTGGAGCGGGCCTTGAACGCGCTCGACGGCGAGCCGATCGCGCTCGAAAGCTCTGCTCTGCGGACCGGCTGAACAGATGAGTCCAACCGCGAAGCGCCCCGAGTCGACCGTGCGCAAGGCTCCTGCCAAACGCAAGGCAACTTCCCAGAGAGCTGCCGTTGAGGAGCTGCGCGCCGCCGACCCGGTCATGGCCGGGCTGATCGACATGTGTGGCGTCATCTCGAGTCCTCCGCGCAAGAAGGCCGACCCGCAGGAGCACTACGGCGCCCTGCTTCACGCGGTCGTCAACCAGCAACTGTCGGTCAAGGCGGGAGCCGCGATCTATGGCAGGCTGACCGAGCGCTTCGGCGGCCACACCCCCACACCCGAGCAGCTGTTGGCCGACGATCCCGAAGAACTGCGCCTCGCCGCGGGCTTGTCGCGCTCGAAGGTTGGCTTCATGCGCTCCCTGGCCGAACACATCCTCTCTGGGGAACTGGAGCTCGACCGGCTCGACTCCCTATCCGACGACGACGTCATGGCCGAGCTGGTGGCCGTCAAGGGCATCGGTGAGTGGACGGCGCACATGTTCCTGATGAGTCACCTGCACCGCCCCGACGTGATGGCTCCGGGAGACCTGGGGATCAAGCGAGCCATCGAACGGGCTTACGGCTTGGAAGATCCCGACCGCGAGACGATGGAACGTTTGGCCGAGCGTTGGCGCCCGCACCGGACCCTGGCCTGCCGATACCTGTGGCGCTCACTCAACAACGAACCCTAGGACGTCGGTGGACGCCCTAGTGAGCGTCAGACAGCCGAAACCTGCTCTTCCTCAGCCACTCTGAACGATGAACCGCAGCCGCAGGCGGCAACCACGTTGGGGTTCTCGACCTTGAAGCCGGCGCCTTGCAGGCTTTCCTGATAGTCGATGACCGAGCCGCTCACGAACTGCAGGCTCTCGTTGTCCACCAGCAGCTTCAGCCCGTGATCTTCAAAGACCAGGTCGCTCTCGCGCTGCTCGTCGAAGGCGAGCTGATACTGAAAGCCCGAACAACCCCCGCCGCGCACGCCGACACGCAGTCCCGCAAGCGTTACGTCAGCCTGCTGAGCCCCGAGGAACTCGCGAACCTTCTCCGCACCCTTGTCCGTGATCGAGATCATTGCTTTCCAAAGTATAGCGACGTCGTTTTGTTGGCTAAGCTGAGAGCCAGTGCCCACCGCCGAGGAAATTAACCAGCGCATTGAAGCCGCGATTCCGGACGCTCACGCCGACGTCGAGGATTACACGGGCGGTGGCGACCACTTCCGCGCAACGGTCGTCTCGCCGGCGTTCGTAGGGCGCAGCCGCATCGAGCAACACAAGCTTGTGTACGGCGTGTTCGGCGATGAGATCGGCGGTGCCATCCACGCCCTGTCGCTGAAGACGCAAGCACCGCAGGAGCCGGGTGCCTCCCATACCGGGGCACAAGCCCCCCATAACGGGGGACAAGCCCTCGCCGGCGGCGAGCAGCACGCCACCACGGCCACCTAGGACCATCAAGCCAGGAGTCAGCCATGTCCGACACAGAGTCAAATCCCATCCGCGACGCGATCACCGAGGCGATCACCGAGCACGACACGATTCTCTTCATGAAGGGCACCCCTGAGGCGCCAGCGTGCGGCTTCTCTGCGCGTACCGTCGCGATGCTGCAGTCGCTGGAGGCGCCGTTCGCCGCGGTTGACATCCTGCCTGACCCCCGCATCCGTCAAGAGCTCTCGGCGATCTCGGGCTGGCCCACCATCCCTCAGCTGTTTGTCGGCGGCGAGCTCGTCGGCGGTTGCGACATCGTCACCGAGATGTACGAGTCAGGCGAGCTGGCAGAGACGCTCGGGCTGGATTCAAATGAGGGCGCAGCGGCCCCGGAGTCGCCTGCAGGCGAGCCGCAACCCGCAGGCTTCACCCAGATCGAGAATCATCTTGGGTAAGCCGGTAGCGGTCGTCACGGATACGACCAGCTACCTCCCGCGCGAGCTGGCAGACAAGGAAGGCATTCACCAGGTCAGCCTGTACGTTGGCTGGCAGGACGACCAGCGACGCGAGATCGAGCTCGACAGCTTCGACGCCTTCTACGCGCGGCTGCGTACCGACCCGGATCTGCCGACCACCTCGCAACCCTCGATCGGCGATTTCCTCGCCGTGTGGGAGCCGCTGCTCGAGGCCGGGCAGGACATCGTCTCGATCCATCTCGCCGGCGGCATCTCTGGCACGTGCGAGTCCGCCCGCCAAGCACAGAGTCTGCTGGTCGAGCGCGGCCTGGGCGAGCGCATCGAGGTGATCGACGGGGAAACCGCTTGCGGCGGGCTCGGTCTCGTGTTGTTGGCCGCCGCGGCCGCGGCGCACAAAGGCGCCGAGAAGGACGCGGTCGCCGAGCGCGCGCGTGATGCACGCAAGGCGCTGAAGATCTGGTTCTGCGTAGACACGCTTGAGTACCTCAGGCGCGGTGGACGCATCGGCAACGCCCAGGCATGGATCGGCAGCACGCTCAAAATCAAGCCGATCCTCTCGCTCGACTACGAAATAACGCCTGTGGAGCGGGTGCGCACCGCCAAGCGTGCGTTTGAGCGCATGGTGCAGTACGCCCAGGAACTGCATGACAGCGGGGCCGACCGCTGGGTGGTACAGCACATCCAAGCCACCGAGCAGGCAGAGCGACTGATCGACCGCTGCCGCGAGATCTTCGACTCCGAGCCGATCTTTACCTCCGAGGTGGGACCGGTGATCGGCACCTACACCGGTCCTGGATTGCTCGGTGTAGGCGCCCTGCCGAACTCGCTGGTGTCCTGAGGCCCCGAGGCTCGGGCCGGCAGCTGTGTCCCGTCAAGGGCCAGGAGATGGTCCCTGAACGCCGGACTTAGGACCTCCAGTTCAGGACTTGATCAAGGACCTCCAGTTCAGGACTTGATCAGCGGACCGGCCTTGGCCAGCACCTGGGTCTTAGTCAAAGGCAGGTCAAATCCCCCATTGGGCGTGGGGCTCCTGTCGACCAACAGGTCGATCGCCGCCGCGTGGCGAGCCTCCACCTGCACGATGCTGCCGGCGACACCCAGCAGTTGCTTGCTTTTCAAGGACGGGGCGGCCCCGTTGTAGGCACCGACGCCCGTGTTCTCGAGAACCGAGGCCAGCGCAAGAAAGCCCTCTTCGTTGGTTACCGGGAAAACGAATGTGGGCTTCGCAACCGGCTTGCCACCGAGTTCCTTGATCGCGCCCGTCAGCGCCGCGACGTGTTGCTCCTCCTCCATGCCGAATTCCTTGGCATAGGTCTTAGCCTGACCACTGAGCCTCACTTCTTTTCCCTTCATGGTGTAGAAGGCGGACTCCAGATACTCCAAGGTGAGCGCGAAATTGAGTATTTCCGCGTCTCCGCCGCCGGTTTGAGCAAGCGCTTGGGCAACAAATGGGCCCACCGCCGCAGTGCCGTAGACCGCACCGGCAGCCAGCGCGCCACGCAACATGAAACTCGCACGAGTCATGCCGTGCACCTCAAATGCAGCCAGTTCCGGGTGAGCGAGTGTGTTCTCGACCATGATCTCAAGCTCCTTTTCGCGTTTACGCTTAGGCGATGTACGGCTTTACAGCCGCTAGGACGGTGGACATGTCATCCGGAATGGCGAATGCTCCGTTGGGAGTCACCGGCTTCTTGACCAGCGTGCCGAGCGTCGAGGCGTGACGCGCCTCCACCGAGTGGATGGAGAGCGCGGTCGCCAGCACTTCAGAGCTTTGAATATTCGCGGCCTGTCCCAGATAGGCGGCCGCCCCGAGATTCTCGACGCTATAGGCAAGTTGGGCAACCTGTTCTGCGTTTTCGATCGGGAACTTTGCTACTGGCTTGGCCGCCGGAGTCCCGCCCATTTTCGCGACAGCGCCGTGGAGCGCCAAGACATGCTCATCCTCTTGACCACCGAAATTCGTCAAGAGCGCTCCCACCTTGCCAGTGAATAGTTTGGCGGCAATTACCTTTTGGTAGAACTGGCTCTCCAGATACTCGAGAGTCAGCGCATAGTTGAGAATCGCGATGTCAGTTGTAGTCGAGCCAGAGGTACCCTGCGTGCTGGTCCCCACGACCGCAGTCGTTGCCGTGGTCGAGCTTTTGCTGCTACCGCACGCGGCAAGCACAAACGTGCCAAAGCTCGCCGCACCCAATCCGCCGACGGCCTTCAGGAATCGCTTGCGATCAACATCGTCGCGCACAAGTCGCTCGACTATTCCCGCCGGCTGCACGACGGACTCCTGCTTCTCAGTGTCTTGCGACATGCTTGCCTCCTCGTTGGGGACTGAGACTTACCCCAACGATTCGCGCCGCACGACGTGACGGATCAGTTGATGTGCAACGAGCGCTAGCCGCGGCGACGTTTGCGGCGGCGGCGACCGAGCAACAGCACGCCAACCACCGCCACGCCGATCGCGATCTCGCGCTGGTGGCGCTCGAGCTGCCCGCGCCAGTCGGTGATACGTGCGACTTCGCCATGCAGATTGTTGAGCGACACAGCCAACTCAGCGCGGTTGGCCTCGATCGAACTACGGATCTCAGCTGTCGAGCGTTGTGTCATCGACTGTCCCCCTTCCAAGCCCGCTGTCGGTCGTTCCAGGTTTCTGAGCCGCGGGGTCGGCCGGCGCCGCGCTCGATCCCGACCCTGCGGGTGCAGAGGCAGCGGGTGGCGGCGGGGTCGGACTCGCGGGCGCGGCTGCGGCCGGTGCAAAAGCCGGCGTCGAAGGAGTGAAGGATGTTCCAGAAGAGGCACTGACCGTCTCGCGAATCTTGCGAGCCTCCTCGATCGCCATGTCCGGCGTCGGCGGCGCGCCCCCTTGACGGCCTTGTAGGCCAGCAGGCCAGCGATCACGCCTAGCACCACAAGAATCAGCGCCATCGCGAAGAAACCCCAGAAGTAGGTGAACTCGTTGCCGATCGGTAGCTCAAAGTAGAGCAGCCATGCGCACCCGATCAGGACGAAGAAGAGTGCGGTAAAGAAGAACACGCCGGCGACGATCGCCACGATCGCCCCCTTGGCAAGGCGAGTCGTCTTCTCTGTGATCTCTGTCTTTGCGAGCTCGATCTCCTCGCGAATCAAGAGACTCGCGCGCTCGGTTACCTCGGTTATCGCTGCGGCGATGCCCTGCTGTCGCCCCTCCTGACCGGGGGGCAGATAGGGAGCGTCGCTCACTCCGGAGGCTCCTCGTCGAACACGCGTCGCCACAGCTGGGCGGCCGCCCGCTGGGTAATGATGCTTGCTAGCGCACCGACGGCGGTCAGCAGACCGGACCACATCACACGCTTCATCAGCTCGTTCTCCATCCGCGAAAGTGTAGTCGCCTGCCGGACAGTCTGGCTAGCGGTCTCTACCTGCATAGACTGGAACACGTGCCAGAAGCCCCCGTCCAAGACTTTCCGTTGTTCCCGCTTGGGATCGTCGCGCTGCCGACGGAGAGCGTTCCCTTGCACATTTTCGAGGATCGCTATCGCGCGATGATCGAGGAGTGCATGGAGGGCGAGAGCGAGTTCGGGATCGTGTGGCTCTCAGACGACGAGCTGAAGCCGGTCGGCTGCGCTTGTGAGATCGAGAGCGTGCTGGATCGCGAGGACGACGGCCGTTTCACGATCCTGGTGCGCGGTACGCGCGTCTTTCGCCTGCTCGAGCGCCAGGAGGACCTTCCCTATCCGGCGGGAGTGGTCGAGTTCGTCGCCGAGCACGACGAGACTCTCGACGAGCAGGCTGCGCGTGAGGCCCATGAGCTTTACGGAGAGCTTGTGGAGCAGGCCACCGACCGCGTGCTCGAGCCACAGGAGCTTCAGGCAATGAGCGCTTACGCGATGGCGGGCACCGTGGACTTCGGCACCGACGCCAAGCAGGAGCTGTTGGAGCTGCGCTCGGAGAACGCGCGGCTGCGGCTGCTCACGCTGCTGTTTCGCGCCGCGATCAAGCAGATGGAGCTGGTCGAGCGCGCGCAGCTGCGCGCGCGCTCCAACGGCAAGGTCCACTTCTGCTGAGTGTCACGTGCGCTTGTCCTGTACGAACACAGGTCTCGCGAGCCTGCCTGCTCATCGAAGTGGCCGCTAAGCCCCCTGTTGCGGTAGCCCACAAACGCTCTGGGCGACTGTCAGCACGAAGCCGGCGAGCTTGCGCATCGCCGTCGGCTGATGCGACGAATTGTCGCTGAAGCGCACCGTGCCGTTGGCGTCGCGCAGGTAGTAGCTCAACACCGAGCCGGGTTTGGCGGGCAGCGACTCGTGCTTGGCAGCCGGTTCTTCCAGGTCTTCTTGGATCGTGCGCGCTTCGATTATCTGCGGGTCGCTCAGGTGGCGTGCCGGCCCATCGTTGCAGTGCACGACACCTTCTTCGTTGACGAGCATCGTCAGCTTGGCTGCAGGCACGCTGCCGCTACGCTGCACGATGAACAGGTCGGGCGAGAGCACGCCGCCGCAGCCCTCGCCGACCAACAGCGCTAGGCACACGAGGAGACCTGCCAGCAGCACATGCCCCCTGCGCGCGCGGGGGGCATGCCGATCTGGAGAGCCCCCCACCCAACGGCGCGCAACCGACCACAGCCAGAGCCAAACCCCCCCGCGCGCGCAGGGGGAGCGCCTTTTCAAAAAGATCACGCCACCACCGCCACGCCGCCCCGGCGCGGATCGCCTGCTCCGATCAGCTCCGAGCCATCCCGCTGCACAGCCTGGACGCCGCCGAAGAACAGGTTGAGATCGTGAAAACGGACCACCTCTCGCTGGCGACTAGTAGCACCAGCCGGCGCGCCAGCGGCCTCGAACCCAGGCCCTGCGCCGATGCCGGCATCGGGCTCGATCCCCGGCTCGTGGTAGACGATTCCCTGCTCGAAATGTGCGCGCGGCGCGCTCACAGCCTCGGGTGCACGCAGACCCAGATCGACAACCCCCACGATCGTCTGTAGCAGCGCCGAGCGGATTCTGTTGGAGCCGGCACTACCGAGCACCAGCTCGACCTCCCCCTCGCGCATCACGATCGTCGGGGCCATCATGCTCGGCATGCGTCGTCCCGGCGGATGGCTGTGGAAGCCGAGCGGACTCAGGTCCTCCTCGCCCATCACGTT
Source organism: uncultured Solirubrobacterales bacterium (assembly GCA_963757995.1). Lineage (GTDB taxonomy): Bacteria > Actinomycetota > Thermoleophilia > Solirubrobacterales > Solirubrobacteraceae > Palsa-744. The sequence goes on along the minus strand of CAVWTS010000017.1, from coordinate 54,402 downwards.
GTTCAGGTGGATGCCGGTTCCCGGGACCACCACGCCCGATCCCTCGCCATTGGTGCACGTCACCGAGCAGGCGCGCCCCTGCCTATCCAGCACCGAGATGTGGGTCGTGGATCCGAGTCGTGACGAGAGGAAGCACGCCCCAAAATCCTCATCTGAAAGACCCTGGACGAACTCGGCCGTACGCTCACCTTGGGCCGCTTCCATTGCGCCGATCACAGCCTCAAGTGCGGGCGGCGAGGGCTGCGCGTCGAGCAGGCCCAGTGAATATGCCAGCAGCGTGCCGCCGGCCGAAGGTGGTGGGTTGGTCAGCACCTCGCGGTCGCGATAGCGCATCGGCAGTGGCTCCCGCTCAATTGCCTCGTAGGCGCTGAGCTGCGTGGCTGTGAGCGAGCCGCCGCGCTCTCCCAGCCACGCGCATACGGCGTCGGCTATGTCTCCGCTGTAGAAAGGCTCGGCGCCCTCCTGCCCGAGCCTGAGCAGCGCATCCCCGAGCTCGGGGTTGCACAGCAACTCTCCCTCTTTCAACACCGTGCCATGCGGTGCCCAAAGTGCGGCGCACTCTGGCGTCGAGCAGAGCAAGTCGCCGAGGATCTTTGCGATGTAGGCCTGGCCCTTGTTGAGCACCACTCCCTCACGCGCGAGCGTCGCCGCCGGTGCGGCCAACTCGGCGAGCTCCATCGTGCCCCAGCGCTTGATCGCCGCGCAGGCGCCAGCCGGTGCTCCATATATCCCACACGAGGCCGCGCCGATGTAGAACACCTGCACTGCGTCGCCGAAGGAGACATCCACTGCCTCAAGCTCGGCCGCGCTGCCGTCCGTGGCCCGCTCTGGCGCCTGCACGAAGAAGTCGAGCAGCGCCGGTCGCTGATCGCCGCCCGCCACCATCATGTATCCCCCAGCGCCGAGGCCGGTCAGCAGCGGCTCAGCAGCAAATGAGGTGAGCATTGCTGCCACGGCCGCGTCGACGGCGTTGCCACCTTCGCGCAGCACTCGCGCTCCCGCCTCCGCGGTCAGCGGATGGCCCGCCGCCACAACCCCCTTCTCAGCCTGCTTCATGCAGTCAGATTGACACGAGCGCCTTCTGAGCGTCGATGACGCCTCAGAAGCGCGAGATCAGTTGCAAGGTGTTTGGGATGAACTCTGGCACGTCCATGTCACTGACAGAGAGACCGCCGCGACGAGACTGTCTGTCACCGCGCGGAGAGCGAGTGTCACGGGCTGAGGGGCCGGTGCGCTTGATGCGCGGCTCACCGTCGGGCTCGCGCATCTGCGGCCGTGAGTTCTTGACGCCGTAGCCAGTGGCTACGACGGTCACCCACACCTGGTCGTCGAGCTTTTCGTCGACCATCGCTCCGAAGATGATGTTCGCGTCTGGATGTGCCGCCTCGGAGACGGCCTTAGCTGCCTCGTTGACCTCCCACAGCGACAGGTCGCGACCCCCGGTGATCGACAACAGGATCGAGCGTGCGCCCTCCATCGATGTCTCAAGCAGTGGCGATGCGACCGCTTGTGCCGCCGCCTCGGAGGCGCGGTTCTCGCCGAAGCCCATGCCGATTCCCAGCAAGGCATTGCCGGCGTCGGACATGATCGTGCGCACGTCAGCGAAGTCGAGGTTGATCAGGCCCGGCAGCGTGACCAGATCGGAGATCCCCTGGACCCCTTGGCGCAGCACGTCGTCGGCGACGCGGAAAGCCTCGACCATCGCCGTCTGCTTGTCGAGCACGGTCAACAGGCGGTTGTTTGGCACCACGATCAGCGTGTCGACCTCCTCCGCGAGCGCCTCCACGCCATGGTCGGCCTGCTCTGCGCGACGCGAGCCCTCAAAGCCAAAAGGCTTGGTGACGATCGCGACGGTAAGCGCGCCGACCTCGCGTGCGATGCGGGCCACGATCGGTGCGGCACCAGTGCCCGTGCCACCGCCGGCGCCCGCCGTGATGAAGATCATGTCCGAGCCCTTTAGCAAAGCCTTGACGCGATCGTAGTCCTCCATCGCCGCCTGCCTGCCGACATTCGCGTCCGAGCCCGAGCCGAGGCCCCGAGTCAGCTCGGCGCCGATGTGCAAGGTGATGTCTGCCGTGGACTGTTGCAGCGACTGCAGGTCTGTGTTGATCGCAAGGAACTCGACACCCTCGACCTCGGCCTCGACCATGCGGTTGACCGCGTTCGTGCCGGCACCGCCAACGCCCACCACGCGGATCACCGGTTGGGTCACCGGGATCGCAGCGCCAAACGGACGCGACTGCTCCTGTACCTGCGCCTCATGCGCATATGCGTTTCTATCGCTTGGGGCATCACGTTCGCGCGTAGCACCGGGATGCTCCATCAGGTTCTCGGGGATCTCCGAGGAGAATGCATGGCGCAGTCGCTCCTGCGGGCTGGGGATGCGGGTGGCCTCGTGGTCCTGTTCGATACTGGGGCGCAACGACGGGTGCGGCACACCGCTCTCGCGTGGATGTTCCTCGTGTGCCTGCCGTGGACTCGCGGCAGACGTGGGCTCAACGGCACCGGCGGATGCAGCCGCCTGGACCGCCGGCTCTGTGGCACCTGCGGGCGCCTGCCCCCCGCTTGCCTGCCCCCCGCGATGGGGGGTGCCCTTCAGGGTGCCATGGGGGGTCGTGGCGTCAGCCGACGACTGCTCGGCGGACTCGTCCTTCTCCAGCTCCTCGGTCTTGCGGAAAAGGGCCGCGAGCGGCCCTTCGCGCATCGATGCTCGCTTAGGGTTTGCCATTAGCCAAGACCTCCTGTGCCAGCTGCCGATAGGACTGCGCAGCGACACCATCCGGCTCGTACTTGAGCACCGACATTCCCTTCACAGGGGCCTCGGCGAAGCGCACCGTCTTGCGGATGCGCGACGCGAATACGCGATCTCCGAAGTTCTCCTCGAGGATCTCGATGGCCTCCTTGGCGTGGATCGTGCGCGAATCGACCAACGTCGGGAGGATACCCTCGATATCGACGTCCGGATTAAGGTTCTCGCGAATCATTGCCAGGGTGTTTTGCAACTGGATGAGCCCACGCATCGATAGATACTCACACTGCACGGGCACAATAACCTTGTTGGCGGCGGTAAGAGCGTTAATGGTCAAAAGACCCAGGCTCGGTGGCGTGTCGATGCAGATGAAGTCGTAGTCCTCCATGATCGGCTCGAACGCCTTTTGAAGCGAACGCTCGCGGCCGATCATCGTGGACATGGCGATCTCCGCGCCCGCCAGATCGATCGAGGCGCAGGCGACGTCGATCTCGCGCTTGCGAATCACCTCTCTGATCGTGGCGCGCTGGGTGAGCACGTCATACATGGACAGCTCGAGCGTGTCGGGATCGATGCCCTGAGACATCGTCAGGTTGCCCTGCGGGTCCATGTCGACGCACAGCACGCGGTGACCCTCCTCCGCGAATGCGGCAGCCAGGTTGAGCGTCGTCGTTGTCTTTGCCACCCCGCCCTTTTGATTAGCGAACGCGATGACCTTGGCCCGTGCAGTCACGGCAGGCTCCGATGGTCGAATTTGGAAAGCCGTCGAGCTTCAGTATTCGCACAGCTTTCCGCGATTCCTGCACTGTTGATGGGGATTGCTGCGTGCCTGCCGGTGCTCGCCGGCGCAGTCCCACGTCCGCTCGCCCTCCAGATGCCACGGCGGCGTGCCCGTCGGTATTCAAGGGCATGCACCGCGTTCGTTCGGCCCTGGGCCAGTGCGTGCCCCTACGATCCCCCGGGTGCCACCACTTCACATTCCACTGGGGCAGCGCTTTGAGGGAAAGCAGGTGTGCGTCTGTGTGGGCGCCGGCGGCGTCGGCAAGACCACCATCTCGGCGGCTCTGGGGCTCGGGCTGGCGCTGCGCGGCAAGAAGGTTGTGGTCGTCAGCATCGATCCAGCCAAGCGACTTGCCGGAGCGCTGGGCTTGCGGGAGCTTCCTGGCGAGCCACACCGGATCGAGCCGCACACACTCGCCGAGCACGGGGTCGAGGCGCGCGGCGAGCTATGGGCGATGATGCTCGACTCCAAGCGCACGTTCGACGATTTGATCGGGCGGCTAGCTCCAGACGAGCGTACGCGCGATGAAGTCCTCTCCAACCGCATCTACCGCGAGCTCTCCTCGGCGGTTGCCGGCTCGCAGGAGTTCACGGCTGTCGCGAAGCTGTTCGAGCTGTATCGCAGCGGTGCCTGGGATGTGATCGTGCTCGACACTCCGCCCTCGCGCGATGCGCTCGACTTCCTCGACGCACCCGACCGGCTAACGCAATTCCTAGAAGGGCGCGCGCTGAAGGTACTGCTCTCCCCCGGCGGCGTCACACGTGGACTGCTCGGGCGTGGTGCCGGCTTGATGTTCTCCGTCTTTGCCCGCGTGACGGGCGTCAACCTGCTTGGCGAGCTATCTGGATTCTTCGGCTCGCTCTCCTCACTCACCGACGGCTTTCGCGAGCGTGCACGTGGCGTCGAGCAGCTGTTGCGCGATCCGGTCACGGGCTTTCTAATCGTCACCTCACCCGAGCGCGAGCCAGCACAGGAGGCCGTCTTCCTGCATGCTCAGCTCCGAAGCGAGCAGATGGCGTTTAGCGGCTTGATCGTCAACCGCGTCCATGACCGCGGTCTCGACGGGCACACGCCGGAGCAGGTCACGCAGCTGTTCTCGACGGAGCTCGGGGCTTCGCTCGCTGCGCGCGTCGCCGGGAACCTGGCCGACTTCGATGTGCTTGCCACGCGCGATCGCACGAGCGTCGCCGAGCTTTCGCGGGGACTTGACGAACCCGACCCGCTGCTCGTGCCTCACCTAGACGGCGACGTGCAGGACCTCGGCGGCTTGATGCTGGTCGCCGAGCGCCTGTTCTCCTGAGGACCCGATGATACGGCCGGCACGCGGCTCGTTCGTGCTTGCCGCCGCGACAGATGCCTGCTGCTTTGCCTCCTCGCCGGCCCCTCTCTCGCGGATCTCCTCGCCGGCCTCGCCGAGCCCCTCGCCTGCCTCCCCGCAGTTAGCATCAGCCTCCGAGTCGGCCTCGGCTCCGCCGAGTAGCAATTCATCTGCGAGCGAGCTGACGTCGGCCGGCAGGTGTCCACAGACCACATCGCGCAACAGTGCGCGCAGATGATCTGAGAGCTCGCGCGCGATGTTGATCGCGCTCGTGCGCTCCTCCGCGACGCCGGCGATCGCTCGGCGCTCGAGAGCGATCGCCTTCAAGGTCCGCTCGGCCAGGACGGTGCGGTGCTCAGGCGTCGCGCACAATGCCGCCAAGCGCGCGGCCAGCAAGCCGTCTGGCGGACCGGCTGGTTCGAGCTCAGAGGGTGTGCCCAGTAGTGCGCGCAGGGCAAGCAAGTGGTCGCTTATCGCCTCATACTCCGAAGCACGCTCGCAGCCCAGTTCGAAGCGTCGCAGCGCCCACGCGACCTCGTTTGCGTGCGGGGCTCGACGCGAGACCAGGTTGCAGAAAGCACGCAGCTCGTCCTCTTGCTCGGCGCTCACCACGAGCATGCCGTGCGGGCGTCCACCCGTGCCTAGCGCAAGCGTCGCCCACGGCGCCGAGCCGGTTCGCGCCCAGGCGAGCGCGCCCAGCGCGATGCGACCGTCGCCGAACAGGCGCAGCGCGCGCAACAGCTCGCGTAGCACGTCCTTGCCCTGGGCGATCGCCGCGCGCGGATCGGCCGCCTGTGCGCTGAAGACGACGAGCAGGTGGTCCTCTTCGCCGCGCGGTCCTCCGCCCACCGCTTGTTCCGGCGCTCCCTGTAGAGCGTCTGGATGGGCGATCAGGAGGCCACGCGCCAGCGCGAGCTCAGGCGAGGCGATCGTCAAGCCGTGCAGGGTTGCCACGAGCGTGACCTCGCCCGCAGCGGCAAAAGTAGAATCCTCCATGCGCTCGAGCGCATGCTCGAGCCGGTGCTCGTATTGGCTCATCTTCAAGCGATCGAAGTCGGTCTGCTGGTCGAAGACCTCCTGCAGTAGCAAGAGCAATGCGGCATCCACGCGGCCGCGACCCAGACGGTCACTATCACCGCCACGGCTACGACCGGGACCGCGACCGCGACCGGGCTCAACGCCACAAGCGATCAGGTAGCGCTCAAGCGCCTCGAAACCGTCAAGCAATGCCGCGGCCTGGACATAGGCGTCAAGCCGCCGCAACTCGGGAAAACGCTCGGCGATGAACTCGCCGGTCAGCGGCCGATAGCAGTACAGAGAAGCTGAGCCACGCCCGCGACCGGATTGCGAGGCGAGCTCAAAGGGCACCTCCTGGCCGGCGGTGACATCTGCTTGCAGGCTGTCGGCAGCTTGAGCGATGAACTCAGCGAGCGCGGCTTGCAGTTGGAGAGAGCGCACGAATTGCTCACTTCGCCGGGCGCGTCAGGGCTCCTGCCGGCGCAGGATGTGTTGCGTTCGCCCAAACCTCGCGCCGGCTCGGCATTGAACGATTTCGGCGTGCCCAGAACACACCCCCTTTTACGAACACCAAGATAAAGCTCCAGTACCAAACAAGGTTTCCTAGCTCCACATGAAGGGGGTGTTGATGCGCAGCCCGCTTTCGGATGCCTCAGCCCATCACGGATTGCTCCGCTGAGCAGCCCACATTCGGATGCCTCAGCCCACCACGGACTGCTCCGCTGAGCTGCCCACATTCGGATGCCTCAGCCCACCACGGATTGCTCCGCTGAGCTGCCCGCTTTCGGATGCCTCAGCCCACCACGGACTGCTCCGCTGAGGTGAGGTGAGCGAGATGGCGTAGAGAACTAGGAGATCTACCTACGCGACTGCGGCGACCAGCGCCGAGGCGACCGTCTGTTCGCAGCCGAGCCCTAGCCAACGCTCCCCGTATGAGCGCATGTCCTCGATGATCGGCAACAGCGCCAAGCCCTTTTCGGTGAGCGCGTACTCCACGCGAGGGGGGACCTCGGGAAAGGTGTGGCGCTCGACGATGCCCTCCTCCTCGAGTGCGCGCAGACGCAGTGAGAGCGTTCGTGGGCTGATTCCGGCGAGCGAGCGCTCCAACTCGCAGAAGCGCGTGCGTCCCTCGGCCAAGTCGCGGACGAGCAGAAGCGTCCACTTACCGCATACAACCTCAGCAGTGCGACATACCGGGCAAGTGTCGTCAGCGGCCATTTCAACCGTTACTTTACCAAGTGAAGTAGCGGAGCCCTTGCCTCGCTGGGGCACCGTCAACCCAGCCGAGTAGTGCGATCAGACCCGGCAGGAAGCGTAATCGGCTCGCGAGGGGCCGACCAAATCAACCAACAGCCGCGGGAGCGTTCGGTGCCGGTGCGACCGGCTGTGGCGGGATGTGCGGCGCCGGGGCGTCAGCGCCATCGCGCCGGGCCTGAGCCTGGGCGACGTCCTCCATCGTGGTACCCACGCGGCCGTCGGCCTGCAAGAGCAGCTTGAAGTCGTGCGGACTGGTGGCCACCCTCAGAGCCTCCTCGGTCGTGACGCGTCCCGCCTTGACGTGATGGAACAAGGCCTGGTCGAAAGTCTGCATGCCGTAGTAGGCGCCGGCGGAGATCGCCTCGCCCAGCTGACCCGTTTGGTTTGGGTCGACGATCATGTCGCGCACGCGCCCGGTCATGCGCAGGATCTCGCAGACCGCCACGCGACCGCCCGTGGCACCGGGGACAAGCCGCTGAGAGATGACACCACGAATCGTGCCGGCGATCATCGAGCGTGCCTGGTTGTGCTGATGGGGTGGAAAGAAGTCGAGCAGACGGTTGATCGACTCCGGGGCGTCCACTGTGTGCACAGTCGAGAGCACGAGGTGGCCGGTCTCAGCAGCTGACAGCGCTGTGCGGACGGTCTCCTCGTCGCGCATCTCCCCCACGAGAATCACGTCCGGGTCCTGGCGCAAGACACGGCGCAGAGCGCGCTCGAAGGACTTTGTGTCCATGCCGACTTCGCGCTGGTTGATGACTGAGCTCTTGTCGCTATGCACGAACTCGATCGGGTCCTCGATCGTGACGATGTGCTTGCTCATCGTCGTATTCATGTGGTCGATCATCGCCGCCAGCGTTGTGGACTTGCCTGAGCCGGTGGTGCCCGTGAGCAGGATGATGCCGCGCTCTTCCTCGGCGAGGTCGCGAACCACGGAAGGCAGGGACAGCTCGTCGATGCTCGATATCTTCGCTGGGATCGCACGACAGGCCATCGAGATCAGGCCGCGCTGACGAAAAGCGTTGAGGCGGAAGCGAGCCACCTGCGGTATTTCGAAGGAGAAGTCGACCTCGTGGTCCTCGGCGAACTCCTTAAGCTTCGCCTGGTCGTGCAGCAGCTCCTGCAGAGCCTTTTCGGTGTCCTCGGTGCTGAGCGGTGGCTCGCTCTTGTCAGGCGCCAAGACTCCTTGCACGCGATAGAGCGGCGAGGAGCCGACCTTCAGGTGCAGGTCGGAGCCATCGCTGGCCACGAGCTTGCGCAGCGCTGCGTGTACGTCGAACATGCACACAGCATCGGCAGGTGACCGATGCTGCTTGAGCAAGGCGCCCGCAGGTGCATATCCTCCATTTGACCACCTACCATAGTAGCTACAATATGTAGCTACTATGGTAGCCCCTAAAATAGACTCGCTTACTCTCCCCCTTCGCCCCCAGATCCCAACGTGGAGCGACTAGGCAACATCGCGGAGCTTCTGTGCCTCCGCTAGCGACTGCAGCTTCTTGAGCGACTGGTTCTCGATCTGGCGAATGCGCTCGCGCGTGACGTTGAAAGTACGTCCGACCTCATCGAGCGTGCGGGGATGCTCTCCACCAAGCCCGTAGCGCAGCTCCAGCACGCGGCGCTCACGGTAGGAAAGGTTCTCAAGCGCCTCGCGCAGAGCCTCCTTGGTGAGGATCTCCGCGGCGCGCTCATATGGAGACTCGGCGCGCTCGTCGGCGATGAACTGGCCGAACTCGGACTCCTCCTCGTCGCCGACGGGCTTCTCGAGCGATACGGGGGCCTGGGCGGAGCGCTTGATCGAGTCGACCTCCTCGGGATCGATCCCGGTGACCTCGGCGATCTCAGCCGCGGTAGGCTCGCGTCCAAGCTCGGTGACGAGCTTGCGCTCGGCGCGACCGATCTTGTTGAGCTTCTCAACGACATGCACGGGGATGCGGATCGTGCGCGCCTTGTCGGCCAGCGCACGAGCGATCGCCTGACGGATCCACCAGGTGGCATACGTGGAGAACTTGAATCCCTTGCGGTAGTCGAACTTCTCAGCGGCGCGCACCAAGCCGAGCGTGCCCTCTTGGATCAGGTCGAGGAACGGCAGGCCCTGGTTGCGATAGTTCTTGGCGATCGAGACGACCAGACGCAGGTTGGACTCGACCATCTTCTGCTTGGCGTCAAGGTCGCCGCGCTCGATGCGCTTGGCGAGATCGACCTCCTCCTGAGCGGTCAGCAGGCGGACCTTGCCGATGTCCTTGAGGAACAGCTGCAAGCTGTCGGTGGTCATATCCGGCTTGAGATCAAGCGCGGTCTTGGCCTTGCGCCTGCCGCGCTTGTCGGGTGCGCGTTCGACCTGAGAGCCGGCGGCCGTGGCCGGATCGATGTCCTCCACGAGCTCGATCTCAGATTTCTCGAGGTAGCCGTGCAGCTCCTCGACGTCGGACTCGTCCAGATCGAGATCGGATGTCGCCGTGGAGATCTCGGCGAACGTGAGCACTCCCACCTGCTGCCCCTTGGTCAACAGGTTCTTGACCTCTTCTAGCTCTTGCAGTTCCACCACTGACATGCTTTTCCCGTTTCCGTCGTAAGGCGCTCCGAGGGCGCAGGACCCGCCGACGGGACCCCCTCGGAGTGCTGTTAGAGGACTACCTTAGCCGGGGTTGTGGCCGAAACCCGCCCGACAGTACAACTCAGATGTACGCGTCTATCGTAACGGCTTAACGTGCCGAGGCAGCTGAAAATCGCTCGTAGCTGCACGCAGCCCTTAGGTGCGCGATGATTGCGGGACGATGAGTCCCAACGAAAGCCGCAACGGACGCGAAGTCGACTCGATCCCCGAGGGTGGCATCCTCGCGGCGCTGCCACGAGCCCGGCCCCAACGCGCGAGCGCCCGTAGAGCTGCTGCCCGGACGAGCACAGCAGCCCAAAAGCGCACGGCAGCGGCCAAGACAGCCACAGTCACGAAGACAAAGAGCGTTCGGGCGGACGGGACCAAGAAGCACGTTGCGAGACAGAGCCCAGCTGTGACCGAGCCAGTGGCAGCCAAGAAGCCGACGGCCAGGAAGCCCGTTGCTGCCAGGGAGCCCGTTGCTGCCAAGAAGCCCACATCGACCAGGAGGCGTACGGCAAAGCCGATCGCCAAGCCGGCCGAGCCGCCTGCTCCCAAGCAGGGCTATGAGCCGGAGGAGGAGCTCGAGCTCGGCAAGAGCGTCAATCCACCGAGCGGAGTCGAGTTGGTTGAGTCGGTGGCAGACATCGTCGGCGAGCTCGCCAACTCTGGACTCACCGCCGGCGGTCGTCTTCTCAAGGACGCCTTCTCGCTACTGCGTCGTCCCTGAGCCAGCCCCCAGACCTGACCCAGGAGCCCAGGAGTCGGCTTACGCGAGCAGATTGCGGCCTCGCTAAAGCTCCGCAAAGTGAGCTACCCACACATGGTGGGCCCGGAGCGAGCCTGTATACTGGCGCCGACGCCGAGTTCTCGTGACCCAGGTTGCGAGGAACGGGGGAACCAATGTGGTCCGGATGCACCCATATGGGAGCAAGCGGTCCACGGGGGCGAATCGGCCTGAGTCAGGTCGTAGCGCAGAAGTAGAGCGCGAGCCCGTCAGCTCACCCCGTAGGCGACACGAAGAACATCGACATGAATCGTACGCTTGCGAAAACAACGCTGCTCGTCCTCGCCGTCGCGCTTCTTTGCGCGGGCGCTGTCAGCCCCACCGCACTAGCCGCTACGGGAGGCGCCAGCGCCCCCGGCACGCCAACTTCTGGCACGCCGGCCGCACCCAGCACGAAGGCGCAGATCGCCACTTGGTTCGGTCCCGGCTTCTACGGCCAGAAGACCGCGTGCGGTCAGACGATGAGCCCGGTAATCGTGGGGGTGGCGTCCAGAACGCTGCCGTGCGGGACGCTTGTGCTCGTCAACTACAAGGGCCACCGCTTGACTGTGCCTGTGATCGATCGCGGCCCGTATGGAAATGGCGCGACCTGGGATCTGACCTGGGGCGCCGCCAGCGCCCTGACGATCACTGAGACGGTGCACGTCAAGACAAAGATTGTGGGCGAGGCGCCAAACACACCGCTGTTGGGCGTGCCCGCCGAAGTGCAGCCGACGCCGGAAGAGGCAGCCAGCGGCGGCACTGCCCCGCCTGAGCTCACCTGACCGCCGTCAACCACCCGCGCACCTCACCGCAGCGCCGCACCTCACCGCAGCGCCGCACCTCACCGCAGCGCCGCACACCGCCGCACCTCACCCGCGGTACTACTGACACCGCCGCACTACAACCGCTGTGCCGCATACCGCCGCACAGGTCGACCCTTACAGTTCAGCTGGCCGTGGGCGGATCGGTGTGGGCGATCGAGCGCCCTGTGGCCCGTGCGGAGTAAACGCCAAGATCGGCGCGCGCGGCCAAAGCGGGCGCCTCGGTACCGTCGTCGGGACAGACGGCTATGCCGATCGCGACCTCCATCGGGACGTTGCGATGTGTGGCAGAGGTGCGCACCAGCCGCGCCAAGCGCTCCGCGAGCATCTGAGCGCCCGTGCCATTCGTTTCTGGGGCGACCAGCCAATAGCGGCCGAGCGTCTCGCGCGAGAGCCGATCTGTGGCACGCATACCGCGACCCAGCGCAGTCTCGACCTGGGCCACGAGACCGTGCAGGTCGTGCGGGGTCTCCGAGCGCTCCAGACGCGCGACGTCGACGATCTCGACCAATAGGACTGCGAACGGCAGGCCGTCCTCGGCGTGGCGGGTAAGCAGACGACCGACTGAGGAGACCCAAGCGGAGGGCCCCTCTTCGCGACGGACGTCTCTGATCTCGATCTCGGGCTGAATCGGCTCCACTGACGCCAGCGGCTGCTGCTGCGCAGCTGTCTGCTCCTGCTCGTCGACGAGCTTTGTGAACGTGTACTCGCCGACGCTTGTCGGAATCGACTGCAACGCCGCTGGAGGCGAAGTCTCTGGCCGCGACGGGGCGGGCGGTTTGCGACGCTCGACGGGGGACCTCTCAGAGCCGGTAGCGCCTGGTTGGGTGCCAACTGACGCCCTGCCAACTTGCGCCGAACCCCCAGGAACCGGCCCCACACTGACCGCTCCGCTGGAACCGAATGCCTCGCGCTCATTGCGGGTCCGCTCACCCACCCCGGAATCGAGCTTTGAATCTGGGGCGTCCGAGCCCGCTGCGCTAGCCCCGTGTGCGGTGGCCAGCAGGGCAACCGTGGAGGACACCTCTACAAGCCGCTCGGAGAGCTCCCTGACGCGCTCGTCCTGGGGGCCGCTGTGAAGCTCCTCTTGCAGTGTCTCCCAAAGAACATCGCTGAGCTGCTGGGCGGCGCGTGCAGCACGTACCAAGCGCTCGGCGGGCACCGAGGAGGAGGGGATCGATTGGTCGGGCTGGTCTCTCACAGGAGGTTGATATCAACAAGCAAGGACAAGACGCGGGGCGATCAGCAGCTTGCCGACCACTCTCGCCGGCCACGTCACACTTCAGATCAACGGTCGAGCAGGCGCACTTCATCCGCGGATAGCCTTTGCGGTGTGAGGCGCATGCCGAAGCTTGCCCAGGTATCAGAGCTCGTGGACCACACGACCGAAGACCAGGCGAGCGGCGCGATGCGCTCGGTGCAGAGCGCCGATGTGACGCTCGAGCAAGGAGAGCTTCAGAAGCTGTGGACTCCCAAACACCTGGAGCGGCTGGCACGCACCTACTGGCGCTTCATCGCGCGTGTGACGCTGGGATTGGTCCGAGTGGTCTACAGCGAGTCCGAACGCTCGGTGGTGTTGTTGGAGCGCCACCTAAAGCTGCTGAGCTTCGACGCGCCCGAATACGAGATGGACTCTGAGCACGGGGTGGTGCGCTGGCGAATCAAGCGCGGGCTGCTCGTAGCGCGCAGCGGACACGGCGGCCTTGGCCATCTACAAATCGACGTGCGCCGATTGCCGGCTCAAGCGGACGGCTGCGCCCGCTTGCACGTCGAGGTCGAAGTCGCCAACTTCCACCCGGCTATAGCGACGAGACTCGGCAAGCGCGTCTATAACGCCACACAAGCGAGGATCCACGTGTTCGTGACCAACGGTTTTTTGCGCTCGCTCGCGCGCCTCGACTTGGCGGAGTCGAAGGTGGGACAGGACGACGCCAGTCGCGCGCGCAAGCAGCAGTCCTGAGGCAACCCTCTATCCGAAGCGCCCGTTGCCGGCCAGCGCACGTAGCTTTTCGCGGTCGTGCGTTGCCCGCACACGACGCACGGTGCCAGAGCGTGAGCGTGTGACGAGCGATTCGGTGGTGGCGCCACCGGCGGACGGATAGCGCACGCCCTGCAAAACATCGCCGTCGGTGATTCCGGTCGCCGAGAAGAAGACATCGTCGCCGGCTACGAGGTCATCGCGGTCGAGCACGCGCTCCAAGTCGTAGCCGGCCTCCAGGGCCGCTGTGCGCTCGGTGTCATCCCGTGGCCACAGACGCCCGAGTAGTTGACCGCCGAGGCACTTGATGGCGGCGGCAGAGATGACACCCTCGGGCGTGCCGCCGATGCCCCACAGGAGGTCAACCGGGGAGCGCTCGGTAACCGCAAGCAATGAAGCTGAGACGTCGCCGTGAGGGATCAGGCGTACACGCGCGCCGGCCTCACGAATCTCGCGGATGGCTGCCTCGTGGCGGAGACGGTCGAGCACGACGACGATCACCTCCCCTACGGGGCGGCCCTTGCGCTCGGCAATTAGCTTGACCGTCTCTGACAGCGGGCGGTCGAGGTCGAGCAGATCGGCGATCTCAGGGCGACCGGCCATCTTTTCCATGTAGACGCACGGGCCTGGGTCGAACATGGTGCCCTTGCTCGACAGCGCGATTACCGCCAGAGCGCTCGGCATGCCGTGGGCTGCAAGCGTGGTTCCCTCCAGCGGATCGACGGCAATGTCTACCTCTGGCGGGGAGCCGTCGCCGATGCGCTCGCCGTTGTAGAGCATCGGCGCCTCGTCCTTCTCCCCCTCGCCGATCACAACAGTGCCGTCCATCGCGACCGAGTGCAGCGCGTAGCGCATACCGTCAACAGCAGCCTGGTCGGCGGCCTCCTTGTCGCCCATGCCGACAAGCGGGGCGGCGGCGAGCGCGGCGAACTCGGTGACACGCACCAGCTCGAGGGCGAGATTGCGGTCGGGGCGCGTGGGTGTGTTCATTCGAGCGTGGGTCTCCTCGGTCGGGATGTTCAGTCTGGGTTCGCGCCCGATGAGCAATTTTGGAGATGTTGGGCGTTCCCGTGGCGCGAGGAAGCCCTGTCCTTGCAACGATACCTTGGGGTGTCGTTCCGCAGCCGCTTGGCTGGGCGGTAGGATCGTGCGCAATGACTGAGATCGGATTTGTCGGGCTGGGCAAGATGGGCGGGAACATGGTCCATCGCATCCGGCGCGACTCCGAGCACGAGGTGGTCGCGTTCGACTTCGACAAGAAGGCCGTCGCTCAGGCTCAGAAGAACGGCGCGCGTGGCGCGAGCTCGCTGGCTGATCTCGTCAAAAAGCTCGAGGCGCCGAGGATTGTGTGGATCATGGTGCCGGCCGGCGATCCGACGCAACAGACGGTCGACAAGCTTGCAAAGCTGCTTGAGAAGGGCGACACGATCGTCGACGGCGGAAACTCCAAGTGGACTGACGACAAGCGCCGCTCCAAAGATTTGGCAAAGCTCGGCATCCGCTATGTCGACGTGGGCGTCTCCGGGGGGGTGTGGGGGATCGACGTTGGCTACTGCATGATGGTTGGCGGTCCGCCGGCAGCCGTCAAAGGGCTGGGGCCGATCCTCGACGTGCTAGCACCGCCCACGAGCGCGGACAGCGTGTCAGCGATCGGCGAGCGTGGCTGGATGCACTTTGGCGCCTCTGGCGCCGGGCACTACGTGAAGATGGTCCACAACGGCGTCGAGTACGGACTGATGCAAGCTTATGCCGAGGGCTTCGACGTGTTCGACAAGTCCGAGTACAAGCTTGACAACGCCAAGATCGCGCACTTGTGGAACCAGGGCTCAGTCGTGCGCTCCTGGCTGTGCGAACTTGCCGCGCGGGCGTTCGAAGCCGATGGCAACGAACTGCAAGCGATCGAGGGTTTCACCGAGGACTCAGGCGAGGGACGCTGGACGATCGAGGATGCCACCGCCAAAGACGTGCCGACGCCGGTGATCACGGCATCGCTGTACGAGCGCTTCTCCTCACGCGGGAATGGCGACTTCGCTCACAGGGTGCTTGCGGCGCTGCGCAATCAGTTCGGTGGTCACGCGGTCAAGCAGGCGCCAAAGCGGTGACGAAGGTCGCCGTCGAGCAAGGGTCGGAGAACCCGCTCACGGCAGGATTGGAGCGCTTGCCGGTCCCCCCCACTACGCTCGTAATCTTCGGTGCTACGGGCGACTTGGCGCGACGTAAGCTGCTGCCGGCGCTGTACAACCTCGCGCACGACGGTGCGCTGCCCGAGCGTTTTCACCTCGTCGGCGTGTCGCGCCGCGAAAAGGAGAACGCCGATTACCGTCAAGAGTGCGAGCAGGCGATCCGCCAATTCTCGCGGCGCACGCCCGATCCAGATGTGCTGGGGCGTCTGTTGGAGCACGTGAAGTATGTCCCGGGAACCTTCGACGACGAGCGCGTGTACGCAAAACTCGAGAAGGTGCTCGACCGTTTCGAGGAGCGCGACGGCGAGCCCTTGAACAGAGCCTTCTACCTGTCGACGGCGCCCTCGTTCTTTCCTGTGATCGTGGAGGCGCTGGGCAAGCAGGGGCTCGACCGCCACGAGCAGAACGATGTGCGCGTGATCATCGAGAAGCCATTTGGCACCTCGCTCGATGAGGCACGCGAACTCAACCGGCGCGTACTCGGTGTGTTCGAGGAGCAACAGGTGTTCCGCATCGATCACTACCTGGGCAAGGAGACGGTCCAGAACATGATGGCGTTCCGCTTCGCCAACGGTATGTTCGAGCCGCTTTGGAACCGCAACTACATCGATCAGGTGCAAATCACCGCGGCGGAGGACATCGGGATCGGCACGCGCGCGGGCTACTACGACCACGCCGGCGCACTGCGTGACCTGATCCAGAACCACATGCTGCAGCTGTTGTGTCACGTGGCGATGGAGCCCCCGGTCAGCTTTACCGCGGATGAGGTACGCAACGAGAAGGTCAAGGTGCTGCAGTCGATCGCCGAGCCGATCGAGGCGGAGATCGAGCAGATGGCGGTCAGGGCGCAGTACGGCAAAGGCCATGCGGGTGGCGAGGACGCAGAGGGCTATCTGGAAGAGTCCGGCATACCGCAGGACTCGATCACCGAGACTTATGCGGCACTGCGCCTGGAGGTGGACAACTGGCGTTGGGCTGGGGTGCCTTTCTACTTGCGCACCGGCAAGCGACTCGCGCGCAAAGTGACCGAGATCGCTGTGACGCTCAAGCCGGTGCCCCATCTTGCCTTTAGCCAGGATGGCTCGCTTGGGGTTCTGCCAAACCAGCTAATCCTCACCCTGCAACCCAACGAGGGGGTCTCGCTGCGCCTTGGCGCCAAGATCCCGGGCTCACGCATGGTGATCAGGCCCGTGCACATGGAGTTCCTCTACGGGACCGCATTTCTATCGCAATCGCCTGAGGCCTACGAGCGCCTGATCACCGACGCCATGCGTGGTGACGCGACGCTGTTCACACGCGACGACGAGGTGGAGGCGCAGTGGCGCATCTGCGATCCGGTGCTGCAAGCTTGGGAGCACACGCCGGGCCCATTGCCACAGTACGAATCAGGCTCGCAGGGTCCCCGCGAGGCAGATGAAATTCTGCTGCCCGAGCACTCGTGGCGAGCTATCTGAGGAGCAAGCCTCGATGTCCTCCAACCTTGCTCGTCACCTCACACCTTGAGCTCCTCTCCCCCTACCGCTGTCGTTCAATCCCTGCCTGATGCCGTCTGGAGCGCTGAAGGCACCACACCCGACGCGATCGAAGCGGCGCTACGAGGGCTGGTCAATCAGCGTCATAGCGAAAACGGCGGGTTGGTTCCTGCGCGAGCATTGAACATGGTGACGTTCGTCGAGAGCAGCTACAGCGGCGAGATCGCAAACCGCATGGCGGCAGTGGGTCGCTACCACGCATCGCGACTGGTCGTGCTCTCCTATGACCCCCACCGCACCACTCTCAACGCCCGCGCGGTTGTCTCCTCAGAGGGCGAACCTGGTAACGACGAGCTGGGACTGCTGCGCGAGACTGTCACGGTCGAGATCGGCGAGCGCCACCTCGATGACCTCGTGACAATCGTGGACCCGCTGGTCGTTACCGACCTAACAACGCTGCTGTGGTCGCCACACGGCCATCCGGAGGCCGTCGACGCCCTGCTCGAGCTTGCCCAAGCCGTACTGGTGGACTCGCTCGACGATCCGTCGTGGCGCGACGCGATCGGACGAGCTTGTGAGCTGCGCGGGCGCGCTTATGTAGTCGACCTCGCATGGCTACGCAGTACCCCGTGGCGCGAGCGAGTGGCGGCCGCGTTCGACTCGCAGAGCATGCGCGCAGAACTGCATAACATCGACACGATCTCGGTTCGCCACCATCCCGACTCAACGGTCGCGGCAATGCTGTTGGTGGGCTGGATGGCCTCGCGCCTGGGCTGGGAGGTGGGCCCATTGCGATCTGGCGGCGGCGCCCTGACCGGTATCGCGCAAGCCGCCGAGCAACAGATCAAGGTGAGACTGGAGCAGGCCTCGGAGCTTGAGGTCAGGGGCCTGGACAGCGTGGCGATCGCGACCACGACAGGCCGTCGGCTGGGACTCCGGCGCGGTACCGGCGGCCTGCGCGCGCGCAGCCGCGACTCGGGCCGCCGCGAACACGAATGGACGATCCTCGGCGCTTCGCGTGGCGAGAGCGGGATCCTCGGCGAGGGCATCCGCCAATCGCTGCTGCGCGACCCGACATACGGCCCTGCCCTGGAGGCCGCGGAGACGATGACGCCCTGAGACCCGAGGCCAGGTGCTGTGCCGATGAGAAATTGCCCACAATGATTGTCCTGACCTTCTAGAGTAGGCGGGCGAAGCTATGGCTACGATCGCTCCCCGCGACCCCATCGCTCACCACCGCCAGCCCCCAGGGCCGGAGGAGGCGCTGGCGATACTCAACAGCGTCAGAGAGCGCACGCTCGCGCTTGTCGCTCATCTGAGCGAGGATCAGCTCAGCCAGGTGCTCTCACCAATCATGAGTCCACTCGCCTGGGATCTTGCGCACATCGCGGCATATGAGGATCTATGGCTGGCCCATCGTTACGGCGGTCTCGAGCTGCTGCGACCAGACCTGGCCGAGCTCTACGATGCCTTCGAGACGCCCCGCTCGGTCCGAGGCGAGATCGAGCTGCTGGATCCCGCACAGGCACGGGTCTACATGAGCGAAGTGCGCCTGCGTAGCGCACAGGCACTATCGCAGCGAGGCGTTGGCGATAGCACTATCTACGAGCTGGTACTGCGTCACGAGCTACAGCACACGGAGACGATGCGCCAAACAATGGCGCTCGCGGGGCTGCTGCCCGCCGGCGAGCCGCCGCTGGATCATCCCGCAACGGGCGCGAGGACCGAGCCGAGCGTCGCGCGCAACGGCGACACATCGGTAGAGGACTGGGTACACGTTCCCGCAGGCCCGTTCGAACTGGGCGCGAGATCCGAGGGATTCGCATACGACAACGAGCGTCCACGCCACACAGTCGAGCTGCCCGCCTTCCAGATCGCGCGCCATCCCGTGAGCAACGCGAGCTGGATGCGCTTCAGCGAGGGCGGTGGGTACGAGCGGCGGGAGTGGTGGTCTGACGAAGGCTGGTCGTGGAAGCTGCAGTACGACATCACCCACGATCGTGGCGTGGCAAGCGGGCACCCCGACGCGCCTGCGTGCCATGTGAGCTGGTTCGAGGCAGATGCGTTCGCCAGAGCATCGGGAGTGCGACTGCCGAGTGAGGTGCAGTGGGAGAAGGCGGCAGGACGTGACATCCTTGCGGGGGTGGGACAGGTGTGGGAGTGGACCAGCAGCCGCTTCGACGGCTACCCGGGATTCGTGGCTCACCCCTACCGCGAGTACTCTGAGGTGTTCTTTGGCGGCGACTACCGCGTGTTGCGTGGGGGCTCATGGGCGAGCAGCCCGCGCGTGAGCACGGTGACGTTCCGCAACTGGGATCACCCCATACGCCGCCAGATCTTCGCGGGCGTGCGCCTGGCACGAGAGGAAAGCTGATGGAGCCGATCATAAGCCCGGCGGATGAGATGCTCGAGGGGAGCGCGATCACGATCGACTCCTACCTGCAGGAGGGCCAAGAGCGCTCACTAGCCGACGATGTGCTCGATGGGTTGACCAAGCCGTTCAAGGAGCTCCCTCCGAAGCACTTCTATGACGCCCGCGGGGCCGAGCTGTTCGACCGGATCTGCGATCTACCCGAGTACTACCAGACGCGCACGGAGCGCTCGATCCTGCAGGGCGCCGCCGCGCAGCTCGCGAGCATGACCGCCGCCGCCGAGCTCGTGGAGCTCGGCTCGGGGACGGCCGCCAAGACGCGCGTTCTGCTCGACGCGCTGCACAGCGCAGGCACGCTGCAGCTGTATATACCGGTCGACGTCACGGAGACGATGGTGCGCGACTGTGCCCGGGAGCTCACCAGCGAGTATCCGGGTCTGCGCGTGCACGGCGTGATCGGCGACTTCGAACGCCATCTCGACCGCGTGCCCGCACCCGAGGGACCGCGCCTCGTGGTGTTCTTGGGCGGCACGATCGGCAACTTCCCGCCCGGCAGCCGCCGGCGCTTCCTGCGCGAGATCGCGCGGCTGCTGGGACCCGAGGACCATCTGTTGATGGGCACCGATCTCGTCAAGGACCCACGAGTGCTTACCCAGGCTTACGACGACGCGCAGGGAGTCACTGCCGAGTTCAATCGCAACCTGTTGCGAGTGCTTAATCGCGAGCTGCAGGCCGACTTCGATCCTGAGGACTTCGACCACGTGGCACTGTTCAATCGCGAGCATGAGTGGATCGAGATGCGCCTGCGGGCGCGCCGCGAGCACACGACCACCGTGCGCGATCTCAATCTGTCGGTGCACTTCGAGCAGGGTGAGGAGCTGCGCACCGAGATCAGCGCAAAGTTCACTCGCGAGCGTGTCGGCAGCGACCTGGCGGCAGCGGGCCTTGAGATCGTCAGCTGGCTGACCGACCCGGACGAGTTGTTCGCGCTAACGCTGTCGCGCCCCGTCCGTCTGTAGGCTTCCAGCCATGCAAATCCAGGGAAGCTCTGCGCTTGTCGTGGGTGGCGCCTCAGGACTCGGCGAGGCAACGGTACGACGCCTGCACGAGCTGGGTGCAATCGTGACGATCGCCGATGTCAACGCGGACAAGGGCGCAGCCTTGGCCTCGGAGCTGGGTATCGAGTTCGCCACGTGCGACGTACGTGAGGAGACCCAGGTGCAAGCGGCGGTGGAGCAGGCTGTCGTGGCGGCCGGTGGGCTGCGTATCGCCGTGTGCTGTGCCGGCATCGGCTGGGCGCAGAAGCTGGCTGGCTCCAAGGGCCCGCACCCGTTGCTGCCGTTTGAGACGACGATCCAGATCAACCTGATCGGTACGTTCAACGTGCTGCGCTTTGCAGCCACGGCGATGATCGCTGGCGATCCGCTGGAGGATGGCGAACGGGGCGTGTGCGTCAATACCGCGTCAATCGCGGCCTATGACGGGCAGATCGGCCAGATTGCCTACGCGGCCTCCAAGGGAGGGATCCTCAGCATGACGCTGCCCGCCGCACGCGATCTCGCTCAGCAGGGCATCCGCGTCAACACGATCGCCCCTGGCCTCTTCGATACGCCGCTGCTAGCCGCACTACCGGAGGAGGCGCGTCAAAAGCTCGGTGCCGGCGTACCTTTCCCCCAGCGACTCGGAGCCCCAGCCGAGTACGCACAGCTGGCCTGCCACATCGTCGAGAACAGGATGCTCAACGGCGAGGTCATCCGCCTCGACGGAGCGCTGCGAATGCCCCCGCGCTGAGCACTTGGGGCCGACCTTCGCGGCCAGCCCCAAGCACACGGTGTGGCTAGGACAGCCGTTCCACCAGCATCGCCATGCCCATGCCGCCCGCGGCGCACATCGACTCGATGCCGTACGTACCGTCGAGCGTCTCCAGGTCATTGAGCAGCGTGGTCATGATGCGCGCGCCGGTCATCCCGAACGGATGGCCTAGGGCGATCGCGCCGCCGAATGGGTTCAACTGCTCCTCAGTGATGCCGAGCTCCTGCATGCACGGCACGATCTGAGCCGCGAACGCCTCGTTGATCTCAACTACATCGATGTCCTCGATCTTCATGCCTGTGTTCTTCAGGAGCTCTTTGATCGCGGGGATCGGACCTAGGCCCATGACCTCGGGGCGGATGCCTGCGACGGTCGAGGCGATGATGCGCGCCTTCGGTTTGAGGCCCAGCGCGGCTGCCTTCTCGTCGGACATGACGAGCACTGCGGCGGCGCCATCGTTGAGCGGACAGGCGTTGCCGGCCGTTACCGTCCCATCGGGCTTGAACACGGGCTTCAGCGCGGCCAGCTTCTCGAGGGTCGTGCCGGGTCGCGGCCCGTCGTCCTTACTGACGACCGTCTCGGGCACGTCGATCTCGTTGCCCTCCTTGTCGATGTCTTTGTGCGCAGGCACAGTGACCGGAATGATTTCCTTGTCGAAGTGGCCGCTGGCCTGGGCCTCGACGGCGCGCGTCTGAGAGATCAGTGCCCACTCGTCCTGGGCCTCTCTGCTGACTTTGCGTTCCTCGGCAACGTTCTCGGCGGTCATACCCATCGGGATGTAGACGTTGTAGTAGGAGCCCTCGGAGCCGTCCACGAGCGGGTGGAACTCGAACGAGGCACTCCCGCGACCGGCCCTCGAGACAGCCTCGACACCGGCCGAGAGATAGGTGTCGCCCTCGCCCGTCTTGATTGCGTGAAAGGCCATCCTGATCGTCTGCAGCGACGACGCGCAGAAGCGGTTGACGGTGGTTCCCGGCACGTGGTAGTCGATGCCGGCGATCAACGAGGCGATACGTCCGATGTTGTAGCCCTGCTCGCCCTCGCCGTATCCGCAGCCCATCATCACGTCGACGATCGAGCTCTGCTCGACCTGGGGATTGCGCTCCACGATCGCCTTCAGTGGGATCGAGGCGAGGTCATCGGCGCGAACGGACTTGAGCGACCCCTTCACGGCCCGCCCGATGGGCGTGCGGATGGCGTCGACGATCACAGCTTCAGGCATGTGTACTTCTCCTTGATTGGTCATTGGCGGGGACGGACCCTCCACCCGCCCCGCGCGGTGCGGGAGCAGCGCGAATCCTACGTGAGATCGATCAACGACCACCGACCTGTCCGGCTCGGCGAGGTCGTGGAGCAATGCAATGCGCCGTGCGCAGGCTAGCGTTTCTTATGCTTGGCGCGGCGCTTGGGCGGGAGAATCGTGAAGTGCTTGACAGGGATCGCCGAACTGGGCGAGATCGTCAGGCTGACGGGGAGTTTCTTGAAGCGCGCGAGCAGCCCTCGCCCCGTCGCGTTGAGCGCCATCGTCACGGTGAGCGTCCGACCCGGGGCAAGCGTGAAGTGCGAGATGCCCACCGTCACCGTCTTATACGTCGTGCGCGCTTTGCCGTGACGAGACTGAACCGCCACCAGCGTATGCGAGATCAGCTTCTCCCGTGTTGTGAGCACCGACTCGCCGGAGCATGGAGCACCACCAGTGCAGGCGAGCTGCAGGACAACGCTCTGACCAACCACCTTCGAGCCGATCAACTTCAGCACCGGGGCTGGTGGCGACACGGGCGCGGCGGGGGCGACGGTAATCGAATATGTGCTGCTTGTCGTGTTGCCGAGCCCATCATCCGCGGTCACCTTGACCGTGTAGGCGCCGGGTGCGGCGTAGGTGTGGCTCACCTGCGCGCCGCTACCGCTTGTGCCATCGCCGAAGCTCCAGCTTGACGGTTCGCCAAGACCCGACCACAGGTCGACGAAGCTCACGCTCATCGCCACGGGCTGACCAGCGACGGCACTAGCGGGTATCGCGGCTGCCAGGAGGTTCGGCGGACCGGCGTCGAATGCGGCCGCTCTCAAGACGTGTTCTCCGGGTAGCACTTCGGCGTTCCAAAATACCCCCACGCTACCGTCCTCGTCGGCGACCACTTGTTCCAGACCGATGCTTTTCGCCGGGGCATCGAGGTCGGTGAAGCTGTCGGGCGTCGGCGACCCGTCCAGCCAGCGGCTGCCCTCCGCCACGTAGCTTTCGCCGCCGTTTGGCTGGCCGGACCAGGCGAAATAAGCGTCGCTGCCGAGGAATGCCACGCCTCCGGAGCCGGAGTTGAAATTGGTCGGCGACACGCAGTGCGGGCTGGTGGCGAAGTTGCTGCCGGCGAACGACCTGATCGCGCCAACGCAGCTTTCCCCTGAGCTGGTGCCCTGGAAGCTGTAGAGCACATACGCCTGGTCGGTGGGCGAAACCCCGATGGCCATCGGTCCGCTCGAAGCACCGCCGGGTGCAACATCGAATGGTGCTGTCCAGGAGCCGGTAGCGCTGTAGCGAGTGGCGAGATTCACATCGAGGGTTTTCGACCCGGTGTAGTGGACATACTGGAAGGCAATCGCCGCACTACCGTCGGGCGCAACTCCAAGTGCCGGACCGTAGGCATCCGAGGTGATGTCTGAGCCGGTCACGTCTTCCGAGGAGCCCCAAACGCCGCTCGAGGCGGGCCGACGAACGGCAACAAGCGTCTCGCGTTCTTTTGTCAGTTCCTTACGAAAGGCAGCAGTAAGATCTCCGCTCGCGTCGAACCCAAGCGCAAGACTCATGTTTTCGCTGGAGTCATTCACGGGCGATATTTGGGCGGGAGGACCCCATGTGCCACCGGATGGGTGAACGGCGACGTCGGCACGGTAACCGCCCGAGAGCATCGACGGGTCGAGATGTTCAACGCCAGCAGCCGCCGTCCCGTTCGTGGAGATTGCGGGCACGAGCGTGTCGCTGATGTTTTTCTTTCGAGTCGCGTCGGTGGCGATGGTGGCCGGCGCTTCCCACGCAGCGCTGCCCGAGGCACGATAGCTCGCGAGGTAGGTCAGCGGCGAGGTTTCCGGTTCGCTGCCCTGCAGCACGCTCCACTGGAGCACCGCCGCCCCGTTGGGGGCCTCGGCGAACTTTGCTTCGGCTGGGATCGAGCCAGCGGTCGAGGGAATCCGCAGCTGCTCCAGATATGGGCCGCCCGGGGGAAGCACTCCCACGTGCAACACAGTCTGCAGAGGTGCCAGCGAGATGACTTCGAGATAGGCGATCGTCGCAGTCCCGCCTGCCTGATAGACGATCTGATAGTCGATCTGGCCCAGTGAGCCGGGTTCCTTCGCGGGCAGCGGGAAATTCCTCGGCGTGCTCCACCCGGGAGAGGCCAGCGCGGAACTAGAGCTCGCCACCATCCCGGCCAGCGCCAAGCATACGATCAGCAGTCGTCGCATTCGTCCGCGCAGCATACGCGACCGCCCCGACGGGTCGACGACATCTGGACCTTCGTTCTAGCCGATCCCTACGTCATAGGTCCAACCGCGACACGCCCAGCTCATCGAAGCCGACGTGATGAGCGAGCTCATGGCGGACTGTCTTTGTGACCTGTTCGCGCAGCAGGTCAGGATCGTGACCGAAATCGCGGCGAATGGTGTCGCGGAAGATCACGATGCGGTCGTGGACGTCGTCGCGGGCCACCGTGGCGCCCTGGTAGAGGCCATAGGCGCCGCGCGCCCGACCACCGTCTGAGATCACGACCGCGACATGGGCAAGCGCGTTGCGCAACAGGTCGGGCAGATCGTCGAGCGCATCGCGCACCAACTCCTCGAAGTCATCGTCGTTGAGCGGGTCGAGCTCCATGAACTCGGCTTCATCGGGATCGACCACGAGCCCTTCACGCGCCAACTCCTCAGAGTGGCGTATCAGCTCGTCGAACTCGACCTCTGACTCGGGGTCGTGCCAGTTGGCAAGCCGCACCGCCACGAATGCGACAGCACCCGACAGTACGGCGACGAGGAGCGCCACGATCGCAACCTCCTCGACCGCCCGCACCAAGCCGACCGAGCTGAGCCCCTGACCGAGAACGAGCACGAGCAGCCCGATCGAAAATGCGACAAGCGCCGCCACCGCGACGCGACGAACGTGGCCTGAGGCGCTTGGCAACCTCGACACACGCATCCCATGCCTACTTCAACGTACGGGCGATAACGAGCCTTTGAATCTCGTTGGTGCCCTCGTAGATCTGGGTGATCTTGGCGTCTCGCATCATGCGCTCGACCGGATACTCCTTGACATAACCGTAGCCGCCCAGGACCTGAACCGCCTCGACGGTGACCGCCATCGCTGTGTCGGAGCAGAAAACCTTGGCCATCGAGGAGTACTTGGCGCGCTGCGGATGGCCCTGGTCGGCCATCGCGCAGGCCTTATAGAGCAGCTCGCGCGCCGCGGCCGTTCTTGTTTCCATGTCGGCGAGCTTGAACTGGATGCCCTGAAATTCGTTGATCGCTTTGCCGAACTGCTTGCGCTCACGCGCGTAGGCGACGGCATAATCGGTGGCTCCCTGAGCGATGCCGACAGCTTGGGCGGCGGCTCCCAGCCGCGTGCGCTCCAGAGTGCCAAGTGCCACTCGCAGGCCCCTTCCGACCTCACCGATCACGTTCTCGACCGGCACCCTCACGTCCTCGTAGATCGGCTGGCCCGTCGGCGAGGCGCGGATACCGAGCTTGTGCTCGAGCTTGCCGACGCTGAAGCCAGGACGGTTGGCCTCGACCACGAAAGCCGTGATCCGTTTGCTCTCGCGATCGGTCACGGCAAAGGTGATGTAGAAGTCGGCCACGCCGAGGTTCGAGATCCAGTTCTTGGTGCCGTTGATGACCCATTCATCGCCGTCTAGCACCGCGGTCGTCTGCATTCCCGCCGGATCGGACCCTGCTTCTGGCTCGGAGAGCGCGAACGCCGGCGACCACTCGCCGCTGGCACACTTGGGCAGGAAGCGCGCCTTCAGCTCCTCTGAGCCAAACAGCTGGATCGGCAGTGTGCCGAGCTCCTGGACCATCAGGATCAGCGCGCACGCGGCGTCGACCTTGGCGATCTCCTCGACACCCATGTTGAGCATCAGGGTGCCAGTGCCGGTGCCGCCATACTCGGTGGGGAAAGGCAATCCGAGGATGTCCTGCTCGGCCAGCACTTTGCGGATGTCCCACGGGTACTCGGCCTGCTCGTCGATCTCCGCAGAGCGCGGCGCGATCTTCTCCTGGGCGATTTGTTTGATCGTGGCGCAGAAGTCGAGGTGCTCCTGCGGGATGGTGTAAGTGTCGTTGAGGCTCACATGCATTGTCTTGATCCTAATGGCCCGGCGCAGGCGACGCGTCATGGCCAATGATGGGCGACACGCCATTTCACCCAGCCGGCGCGAGGCCGCTACCCTCCCCGAATGGGCGCCCCAATGGACTCCAAGCAAACGGACATCGACCCCGAGCAGCTGGCCGAGTGGATGAGCGCCGAGCCCGACCTGCAGGTCATCGACGTGCGCGAGCCCTACGAGCGTGAGGCGGGTTACATTGAGGGATCTCGCCACATTCCGCTGGTGGAGTTGTCATCCAGGGCAACGGAGATCGAGCGCGAGCGGGCCGTCGTGTTTTACTGTCGCGTCGGCGCACGCTCTGATATGGCCGCCCAGGCTTTTCGAGCGAGCGGTGCACAGGCACTGTCGATGCGCGGTGGGCTCGTACGTTGGGCAAGTGAGGACAGGCCGCTCTCTCCCGAGGGCGGCGTCGTGGCAGACCACTGACATAGGCTGTTTCCGCGCGTCGGGCATTCGCTGCACCGCGCAATCGCTAGGCAATTCTCGACGAACGCAAAGGAGATTCACATGGAGGCATCCGAGTATCCCAAGGTGACCGTAGGTGACGGCTACGCCGTGGCCGAGGATCTCGACGCGCTCGGTGAGGGCTACGGCTTTCGCAAGATGCGCAAGGGCCTGGGTGTGACCGCCTTCGGCGTCAATGTGATCACGATGCCGGCGGGCTATGCAACTGGGAGCCACTACCACGACGTCCAGGAGGAGCTCTACTTCGTGCATAAGGGCACGATCGAGAT
This sequence comes from uncultured Solirubrobacterales bacterium, assembly GCA_963757995.1. Taxonomy (GTDB): domain Bacteria; phylum Actinomycetota; class Thermoleophilia; order Solirubrobacterales; family Solirubrobacteraceae; genus Palsa-744. The sequence continues at coordinate 27,181 of CAVWTS010000017.1, read as the reverse complement.
GGAGTTCGGCGACGGCACCAAGCATCGCCTTTCCGAGGGCGGCTCGGCACGCGTGGACGCCGCGACACTACGCAAGGTCCAGAACGTCGGCGAGGGCGACGCCACCTACCTGTGTGCAGGCGGCAAGGACGGCTACGTCGGGCGCGATGGGCGCCTGCCAGATGGCGAGCAGCGCGTCAGCGGGCCTCCCGGCGCAGCCTGAGCTCGACTGAAAAAGTGGCATGCCCCCCGGCGCGCACGGGGGGCATCAGCCTTCTTGGGCAAATACCGCAAAAGCTCTGTGGAGCTATGCAGCACAGCCTCGCCGCTTGTGTCAGATGCTCAGCCGCGGCCCTGGCGAGCCGCAGCTTGCTCCACGATCGCCACGGCGTGTTGGGGGTCCTCGGCAATCTGCAGCAGGTCGATATCGGCGCTTGAGATCTTGCCCTCAGTGAGCATCGTCTCGCGCAGCCAGTCGAATAGGCCGCTCCAGTAATGTTTGCCAAGCAGGACCACCGGAAAGTGCAGGATCTTGCCGGTCTGGATGAGCGTGAGCGCCTCAAATAGCTCATCCATCGTGCCGTAGCCGCCCGGCGATACGACAAAGGCGCTCGAATACCGCACGAACATAACCTTACGTGTGAAGAAGTAGTGGAAGCGCAAGGCAATGTCGACGTAGGGGTTGAAGTGCTGCTCGAAGGGCAGCTGGATGTTCAACCCGATCGACTGCGCTCCCGCCTCGCGAGCACCTTGATTGGCGCCCTGCATGATGCCGGGTCCGCCGCCGGTAATGATCGCGAAGCCCGCCGAGCCAAGCGCCAGTGCGGTCTCGCGCGCCAGCTCGTAGTCAGGATGGCCGGCAGGGGTACGCGCCGAGCCGAACAGAGACACTCCGCGCTTGACATCGGCCAGCGCCGCAAAGCCCTCTGCCATCTCCGCGCGCATTCGTACCAGACGCTGTTCGTCGTTGAGACTGTTGTGAGTAATTGCGTGCTCAGCGCACAACAGCTCCTCGTCAGAGGTGCGCGGCGTGCGCAGCGACGCTAGCCCGGTAGAGGACGGGGGCTCGTGCTCATACATGTCACCCGTCATATCTGCTCGATTCTCATCCATGTTCGGTACACAGGGGCCGCAGCTCAGTAGAGAAGTTCCTTGACATAGCGCTGGTGCAAGCGCCCAAGCGCCGTCTTTTCCGGGTGGAAATCGATCGCGTTGAACACGTTTGCGTTGAGCGGAGCCCACGCCAGGATCATGTAGACGCCCATCAGCACGGCGGCGACGCGCAAGCGCCGCGAGCTCGACAGAGCGGCAAGCGGCAGTATCCACAGCACGTACCAAGGCAGCACCCAGCTGAGCGTGACAAGCAGCGCGATCGACGCCCAGCCGGCGGCTGTGAGCGACTCGCGCCGGCGGTAGGCAAGCAGCGAGCAGGCGGCCACGGCCACGATCAGAACGCCGCTCAGCAGCACCCGCATCGTGGTGGTCTCCCCACCAGCGCCGAGCGCCAGCCCAAACAGGTTGGGAATGCTCGTCATCGTTACCAAACGTCCTTGTGTGGCGAGATCGGGGAAATGGGGGCCGAATGCGATCACGCTGGCCAGGCCGAAGACGACAGCGCCCAACGCCATCCCCACGACGACCTGCAATAGATCACGGCGGCGGCGCAGCAGCGCGGCAAGCACGACTGGTAGCAGGATGCCGGCTGACGCCTTGATCGCCACGGCCGCGACGAATGCCGCTCCGGCGCCCAGCAGAGCCGGGGACCACAACGCCACTTCGGCGGTTTTGGCGCCAACGCTCCCGACTGCCCCCGGCATGGAGCCTGCGCGCAGCAACAGATAGAAGCCGAGTACGACACAGAACATCATCAGGAAGTCGTTGTGGTCGCCGCCGAGGCCCCAGATGAGCACGACCGGGTTCAGGCCGACGAACACGATCGCCGCCACAGGATCGCGACCGACTAGGCGCGCGGAGCGCCACACCAGAAACACTATGCCCAAGCTCGTGAGCATCAACAGGCCCTTCAAGAGCCAGAACGACATCGCCACGCCCAGCGGCACTACTACAAAGGTGATCAGCGTGAACAGCGGTCCATATGGGCTCAGCAGCTGATGCCAGTTGCTCGGTGCGTAGCTCGGGTCGTTGTGCGGCTCGAGCACCGGGATCGTCGTGTACGGGTTGAGGTTGTGGACAACCTCCATTCGCCCGTAGTTGATGTAGTTGAAGATGTCAGTGAGCGCCAGCGGCGGCGAGAGGAACATGATCGCGTGGGCTCCCACGATCGCCGCGATCACCCAGCGCGCACGCAGCAGCGGCACGTAGCGCAGGCCGATCAGGTAGCTCGCGAACATGAGCACGATCGGAGCTGTGAACAGCCACCTCAAGCCCGTGGTACTGCGTGTCAGCGACGGCCACAGGCCACCGAGTGGGCCCGCCATCCAGTGCGGGAAATAATGCCCCGTGGTCGTAGCCGCCAGAAAGCTGGGACGGTCGGCTGACGCCACCACGACCAGCAGGCAGCCTGCCAGGATCGCGATCAGGACGCCTGCCCCGATCGCCGTCTCGACGCGTCGGCGTCTCGCCTCGCTGTCCACAACGTCGGCGGGGCCCCGCAGGGCCCCGAAGACATGCTCGCTACTGCTCTGGGCGTATCCCGTCATGGACGCGTGTCCCTGGCGGGATCAGCCCTAGGAACGTGTTTCAAAAGACCGGCCCGCCCGGATGCGTCCCTGGACGCTGCGCTGGATCGCCACGTGACGTCTTGCACGTACTACCAGTACGCGCTGCGACGTCCCGCAACGACCAGCTTGGTCCATGAACGCACCGGACGTACCGCCTATTTGAAACACGTTCTAAATCTGTCAGCGACTCTAGATGGTCGTGACGTTAACGGCCTTGGGGCCCTTGTCGCCCTGCTCCGCGTCGTAGGACACCTTCGTGCCCTCCTGGAGCGAGCGATAGCCTTCGCCGTTAATCCCGGTGTGGTGGACGAACAAGTCCTTGTCGCCATCATCTGGGGTGATGAAGCCGAACCCCTTGTCATCGCTAAACCACTTCACTGTGCCGGTAGGCATGTGACTTCCTCCACGATATGTGCGTGCTGCTACGCGGAGGATGCTGCTAGAGCTTCGACCTGCGAGCGCTTGCACTGCTTTTCGCCGGTCTTTGTGGCCGGCCAGACCGCACGACGGTAGCACGTAGATCCGTGGATGTGTTAGCAAGTGGTATATGCCTAGCAATCCGGAGCACACCCAAGTTAAGCCCCCACTGACGCTCAAACGCCTGCTCCCGGCGAGCAGCCCAGCCGCGATCGAGCAGGTCGTGGACGAACTCCAGCTGATGGACGTGGCCCGGGACGAGACCCGCCGGCGTCCATACCTGCTGCTCAACATGATCGCCACCGCCGACGGCCGCGCAACCCTTGGTGGGCGCTCTGGGCCACTAGGCGGGCGCGCTGACAAAGAGCTGCTGTACGGCTTGCGCACAGCCGTGGACGCGGTCATGGCGGGTGCGGGCACAGTGCGCGCCGAGCGCTACGGACAGCTGATCCGCGATGATCGCGGACGACGGATAAGGCGCGAGCGTGGCCTTGCCGAGGAGCCACTGGCGTGCATCGTCTCGGGCCGGCTCGCCCTAGACAGCGGGATCCCACTGCTCGCGGAGTCGGGCACGCGCGTCGCGATCCTCACCCCGTCTGAAGCGAGCCTCCCCCAGGACTGCCGTGCCGAGATCTCCTACGTACGCAGCGCACGCGACGGCCAACTCGACCTGCCACGGGCAATGGCCGAGCTGTACGAGCGCCTCGGCGTGCACACGCTGTTGTGCGAGGGCGGACCCCACCTGAACGCCCAGTTGCTGGCGAACGGGCTCGTCGACGAGCTGTTTCTGACGCTGTCGCCGAAGCTGGCAGGCGGCGACGCGGTGAGCGAGACGCTTCGGATCGTGAGCGGGCCTGAGTTCGACCCGCCGTTGGAGCTGGAGTTGGCGAGTGCGCTGGAGCACGACTCCTACTTGTTCCTGCGCTATCGGGTGGTTCACAAAGAATCATCATGAGCGAATCGGCGCATGCGCCGACTCAGACCGTGGCACATGTGCCGCTGTCAACTACATATGCATACGCGAGCGCTCAGTCCCGGCCGTCGACGCGTGCGTCCCCTCGCGAGCACCGCAACACTGAGCACCACACTGTTGGGCACCATGATCGGGCCGTCGTCGGTTGCGAAGGTCGTGTAGAGCAAGCCAAGCGTGCTAACCGTGCCTTCGATCTGGCCCGCCAGCGGGCCCCCTTGCAGGCGCACGCTGTCGCCAACTCGAAACGGTCTTGCGCTCAACAGCACCGTGCCGGCGAACATGTTGCCGAGCGTCTGCTGGGCGGCGAGACCGAGGATCACGGCCGTGAAAGCACCGCCGAGCGCGAGCGTACGCGGTTCGATACCTATGATGCCAAGCGCGACGATTACGGCAAGCGCGACCGTCGCGAGGCGGATCACGAAGCCGACGGTGCCGGCCGAGGCCGGGTCCATGCGCCGGAAGAGCGCCGGGCCGAACGCCCGTCCGACGTCGCGCGCGATCGCCCAACCGAGCATCACCAAGACGATCACGGTGACGAAGTCCACGGGCGTTTCCAGCCAGGCGAGCTGTCCTTTGCCGTGCGCGTTCAAGTCAAGCAGGGAACGACGGTTTTCGTAGAGCACCACAACGCCGATGAAGATCGGCACGAGCAGCAGCGCCTCCCAGCGCGCGCGCCTGACCGCGCCCGGGCTTACCTGAGGCAGCAACCCGGCTTCGTCCCAAGCCTGGCTGCGTGTCTCGAACATCTTCGCTGGGGTTCGGGGAGTGGGCATCGAGTATCAATGATGGTGCACGCGGCGGAGACTCCCCCAGCCAGCAAGGCAATTCCCACCCGAAGCCAAGCTAATCCCCGACATCATGGACAAGCTGCGGCGAGAGGACTCCGAGGCATGACCCGTTGCGCCGCGCCGGACAGGCGCTCAAGCCAGCGTGTAGATGACCATCGCTCCGCCGAACACCAAGCAGTAGATCGCGAACGGGATCAGCGTCCTGGTCTTGAACCAGCGCACGAGAAAGGCCACCGTGAAGACCGCCGTGATGGCCGCCGAGATGCAGGCAACCAATGCCTGACCGCGGATGCCGTTGCCGAGATGGCCAAGCAGGTCGGGCAGCTTGATGAGGCCGGCGGCGAGAATGATCGGCGTGGCGAGCAGGAAGGCGAAGCGGGCGGAGTCGCTGTGGTCCAGGCCGCGCGCGAGGCCCGTCCCCATCGTCACACCGTCGCGGCTGATGCCGGCGAACAGCGCGGTTGACTGCGCTACGCCGACGACGAGCGCCTCGCGATACTCGAGCGTGTCGAGCTCGCGCCCGCCCTCGGGATTCAGCCCCTCGCGGGCCGCTAGTTCTCGCACCGCGGTGCGACGGCGGAAGCGCTCGGCGGCGAACAAGAGGAGGCCGTTGACCATCAACAGTATCGCCGCGATTTCGGGCTTGGCGGTGAGCGTGCGCAACTGGTGCTCGAAGGCCAGGCCAAAGACGCCGGCAGGAATGCTCGCGATAATGATCAGCCATGCCAGCCGCTCCGTGCCAGTCTCGGCGCGACGCTTGCCGAGCGTCCGAAAGAACGCCTTGACGATCTGCACCCAGTCGCTCCAGTAGTAGATCAGCAGCCCGATCGCGCTGCCAACGTGCAGCATCACGACGAAGGCAAGCCAGAACGACTCCGATTCGGACTGCGCATCGACAAGCTTGTTCCAGCCGAACAGCGTCGGGAAGAGCACGGTGTGACCGAGGCTCGAGATCGGGAACAGCTCGGTCACGCCCTGCAGCACGCCGAGCACGATGGCTTGGAAGTAGCTGATCGCGGAGGCTATAGGGACGCTTATGAAGATGGGCGACATTGCGGCCAGAGCATATGGGAATGACTGGGAGGGCATATGCGGCCCGCTGTTCGAGACCGAGAGCGCCGTCCAGCAAGTCGAGCAGCTCAGAAAGCCAAAGCGGCTTCTCGACTGGCGGCTGAGCCGTGGACCCATCGGAAGTCGAAGGGCCACCCGCTGGGTCAGGACCCTCCCGGCACGGCAGTGCCCGCTACCGAAGCCCCCATCTCAGATGGGAACGCCTCAGGGAGATGTAGTCGAAAAGGCAGGTTCACAAAACACCAGCAATTAACGGACATGAACCTAAAGATCTGGTACCCAATAGAACCAACCTCGAACCAAAAACGCCTAGAACCTTCACCTCTTTCACACCACCTTCACACAATAGTTCCCGACTGGTCACAAAGTTGGACATTTGCAGGGAGAACCTATTGGGTATGAGCACGCGAGTAGACATGCACTGTCACTCCACCGCCTCCCAGGTGTCAAAGCTCGGGGTACAACGTGCGCTTGGCCTGCCGGAGTGTGCCACGCCTCCCGAGGAGGTTTACGAGCTCGCTAAGCGTCGTGGGATGGACTTCGTCACCATCACCGATCACGACACGATCGACGGTGTGCTTGAGATCGCCGAGCGTCCCGATGTATTCATCTCCGAGGAGCTGACCACCTGGTTTCGTGGCGAGCCGCAGGCAGTGCATGTGCTTTGTTACGGAATCACAGCGGAGGACCACGAGTGGCTGCAAGCCAACAGCGGCGACGTCGAGCTTTGCGCTATGTACCTCTACGACCGGGAGATCGCGTGTGCGCTTGCCCATCCCTACTACGCGGTTGGCGCACCCCTGACGGCGCGCCACCGTCGCCGGCTGGCCGAGCTGTTCGATATCTGGGAGACGCGCAACGGCGCTCGAGCGCGCGAGCTCAACCGGCCGGCCGCCATGTACGTGGCCACACTCGACGGCACCGGTATCGGCGGCAGCGACGATCACGCCGGGATTGACATCGGGCGCACCTGGACGGAGGGCCCCGACGCTGCAACGCCTGCCGAGTTCCTCGCGCACATGCGCGCCGGAAACGTCGCCGCGCACGGCAAACAGGGCAGCGCTGCCAAGTGGGCGCACGCGGCCATCGCTTTGACGGCCCGCTCGCTCGGGCACAAAACGAGTGAGGACGCACCCGCCACCCCGGACCCGCAACGCGTGATGACGATGGTGCAGCGACTGCTGAGCGAGGGCGACGCGCGCGAAGGTGCCACCGGCGCGGACGTAGCGCCCGCCGACGCACGCTGCCTGTTGCGCGCCTGGCTTGCCGCCGTGGGCCTCGACCACCTCGACGAGCATGGACTGATCGCATACATGCAGGAGGACGACTTCAGCCACTCAGACCTCTATCGCCGCGCTTGTCGGATGCACGAGCGCAAGCTGGCGGATGCGGTAGGGCGCGCCATCGAGGCGATTGTGGGCGAGACCGCGGCCGGTCGTGGCAGCGGCGCCATAATCGGACATGGCACGACCCATCCCAACACATCAGCCACCGACCTGGCATCGACCGGCACGACAGATCTTGCCAAGCCGATGCCAATCGACAAACACGATGTCGGCGCCATCGCAAGTGGGCTGTTCGAGAGCTGCATCGCCGCGATTCCCTATGCGCCCGCCACCGCGTTTCTGGCAAACGAGCAGGCCAAGCTCGCGCGCACCGGTGTGAGCGCAGACGGCGAGCCGCCGCGCGTCGCGATCCTCGCCGACGGGATCGGCTCGACCCACGGGGTCAGTCGCACGATCGAGGAGATCCGCCAGCGTGGCGTGCCCGGCTTTGAGATCGAGGTTGTCGCGACCGACCCTGAAGTCGACCGGCGTCTCTCGGCGGTCGCGGAGTTCGATGTTCCCTTCTATCCGGGTCTGCGCATCGGTGTGCCCAGCCTCTCGGCGGCCGCGCAGACGCTGGCCGACGGAGGGTTCGACGCGATTCACGTCTGCTCGCCCGGCCCAACCGGTGTCGCCGGCGCGCTGCTCGGGCGCGCGCTCGGCCTACCGCTGATCGGCAGCTACCACACGGAGCTGACCGCCTATGCGCAACTGCGCTCCGGTCAGCAGCATCTCGCCAAGGCGATGGAGATGGCCGTCGGCGCCTTCTACAACGCCTGCGATCTAGTGCTCTCCCCCAGCCCCGCCTCAGACGTTGCGCTCGCATCGATCGGCATGAGCGCAGAGAAGGTCTTGCGTTGGGACCGCGGCGTGGATACCTCGCGCTTCGATCCCTCATTGCGTAGCGACGAGCTGCGCAAGAGTTGGATGGAGGGGATGGCGTGCCCGCAGTCCTCGGTGGCACCGTACCGAGTAACAGACCCACTTCTGCCCCGGCGCGAATGTTCGCGAGTGAACGTGCTCTATTCGGGCAGGATCACCCGCGAGAAGGGCGCGGAGCTGCTTGCCGAGGCGTTCCTGTGCGCGCGTGCACAGGATCCGCGCCTGCACCTCGTGCTTGCAGGCGGCGGACCAGAGCAGGAACGCCTGCGCGAGCGCGTGGGGAAGCATGCGACTTTTCTCGGCTGGCTGCGCGGAGATCAGCTCGCGCGTACCTACGCCTCAGCTGACATCTTCTTCTTTCCAAGCGCCACCGACACATTCGGCCAGGTGATCCTTGAGGCGCAGGCTTCCGGACTGCCGGTGCTAGCGGTCGCCGCTGGTGGCCCGCTGGAGCTGATCGAGGACCGTGTCACTGGCCTGCTGCGCGACGCCGACAGCGCCCAGTTGACAAGTGCGCTGGTTGAGCTTGCCGGCGCGCCGGTGCTGCGTGAGCGCTTGGCGAGTACGGCCTTGCTCGCCGTGCGCGAGCGGACGTGGGAGCGGGCGCTGGAGCGCCTGGCAGACGGCTACCGGCGTGCGCTCACCGGCCACACCGCCGCCGCCCAGCGCGCGCACGAAAGCGATCGACTGGTCGCATGAACACCCCCTTTTTCGCGACAAACTCCGTGCCGCAAAGCATCCCCCTTCACCCAACAACCACGTGTCGCATGAACACCCCCCTTTACCAACAACCCCGTGTCGCATGAACACCCCCCTTTACCAACAACCCCCCGTCGCATGAACACCCCCCTTTACCAACAACCCCCCGTCGCATGAACACCCCCCTTTACCAACAACCCCCCGTCGCATGAACACCCCCCTTTACCAACAACCTCCTGATCGTATGAACACCTGCCTCACCCGATATTCAAAGGCCCTGCCGTGAACGAGTCGCGCCGCACGATTGCCGTGGCCCTGCACGACATCGAGCCGGCCACATTCGAGCGCTGCGCGCTGATCCGCGACTGGCTGGACGACCACGGCGTCGATCACGTGACGCTGCTTGTGATTCCCGCGCGCGACTTGCACCCGCTCGCGGAGCGCTCGCCGGAGATGGTGAGCTGGTTGATCGAGCGCGAGCGCAGCGGTGACGCGATCGCCCAGCACGGCTTCCAGCACCTACGCTCAGGAGCGCGGGGGAGCAGCTCCTACCGATCGCTGCGCACGGTAGGAGCCGACCACGAAAGCGAGTTCCTGGGTCTCGACCCGAACGAGACGCGGCGCGCGGTGGACGCCGGCTGGCGCTTGATGAAGCTTGCCGGGATCGAGCCGCGCGGCTTTGTGGCGCCTGGCTATGCCTATACGCCTGCACTGCGTCGCACACTTGGCGAGCGCTTTCACTGGTGGGCAGCGCTGCTTGGCCTGCACCGTGCCCATCCCGCCAGTGCGGGTTCCTACCGTGCCCATTCCGCCAGCACAAACGTCGTCGCGGAAGCCGAGCGTGCCCTGCTTGGACCGCCGATCTCGCTGTCGAGCGGCGGGCGCCTGCGCCGTGCACTGTCCCCCGCACTGCTGCGAGCCGGTGCGCTCATATCGGGCACGACATTGCGTCTGGACTTGCATCCCTCCGACCTTGAGCATCCCAATCACATGCTTGCGCTGGAGTGGGTGCTCAAGCGTTCGGCCTGCACACGCGAAGCTGTTACTTACGAGCAGCTGGCGTCCGCCGCAATGTCATAGGCGATCAGTCGACGCCGGCCGGCTCGGGAGCCGGCGACTCAGTCTGCGGGACCTTGGGGTCCCGATCCTCGACGGCGCCCAGCTTCTGGGCGGGCCGTATGTAGAACAACCACACGGCGGCGCCGGCAAACAACATCGCGCACAACAACCAGCCCAAAGCGGTCGTGCCGACACCCACGTACTTCAGGCCCGACGCGGTGACCACGAAGGTGATCATCGGGCGGATGTAGCGGTCCGGGGCGCTTGAGGAGACAAGCGAGCCGACGAACACGGCCGGCACGCTGCCGAGGATCAGCGAGGCGGTGACGCCGAACTCGACGTGGCCGAACGCAAGCGCCCCGAGCGCCGCGGCCAGCGTTAGCGGGACCGCTTGGGCCAGGTCCGTACCGACCAGCTGCTTGGCGCCGATCATCGGATACAAAAACAACAGCATCACGATCAACAGCGATCCAGAGCCGACCGAGGTCATCCCGACGATGATCCCGCCGATAGCCCCGATCGCGACTGTCGGCAGCGGACGGGGAACGACGTCGTGAACCAGTGCTGTGCGGCTCGTCCCTTCTCGCCGATCGAGCACGTAGCGAACCACCATCGCCGCCGCCCCTATCAACAGTGCCGTTCCAAGCGCAACCTCGATGTTTTCCTGGGCGGCCTTGCTGTCTCCCATCACGTGCAGCAAATAGGCCCCGAGGAACGCCATCGGCACCGAGCCGAGCACCATCCAGCCAACCAGGCGCAGGTTGACGGTGCCGCGCCTGAAGTGCACGCCGGCGCCGATCGGCCGCATCACGACAGCCGCCACGAGGTCGCTCGATATGGCCGCGGATGGCGTCACCCCGAACAGCAGGATCAGCATCGGCGTCATCAGCGCGCCGCCGCCGGCGCCGGTCATGCCGACGAGAAAGCCGATGATGGCGCTGCCGAGAACGATGTATGGATCGATGTGAATGACGGGCTCCCTGCTTGCGACGATCGTCTCCACTTGCCGACGTCACGGCCGCGGAGGAGAGACGAAGGGTAGACATACCGGAGCTCTAGCCGCTTCGTGTAGCGCCCTTCGCCGCGCGCCTGATCGAAAACACCAGCAGCGCGAGCACCGCCAGCGGCATGATCCACCACGCTGCCACCGAGGTTTCCGCCACCAGCGCGGTGAGCCCCAGCGCGAGTACGACGCCCAACGCGGTGCGCCAGTCATCGCCCACGACGAAGTCCCATACCCCCAAACAGAACGCGCGCACGCGGTTCATACCGTCGCCACCGTCAACTCGCCGGCCTTACCGACACCGGCTGCTCGATCGCCGTAGGCGACACTGACTGCTCCAGGGAAGCCGGCGGCACCATCCTGCGCAACATCAAGACGATTACGTTCGCTGCGATCAGCACACCCGGGATCAGCGCCAGCAAAGCGGCATCGCCGCCCGGCCAATTCGCCCCGGCGCCCTCGGCACCCCAGAACATTCCGAAGGAGCTGAGCATTACTCCGACCCCGAACTTCATCGTGTTCTCGGGGACCTTTGCCAAGGGCGCCCGCGCGGCAACACCGGCTGCGATCACCACGAGCACGGCAAAGGCCGCGGCCGCGGCCGCCAGCGGGATGTGTTTCTGATTGGCGCCGAACGTAAGCACGATAAACGCCACCTCCAAGCCCTCCAGCAGCACGCCCTTGAAGGAGATCGTAAAGGCATAGCCGTCGAAGCCGAGGTGCTTGCCACCCAGGGCACGGGCCGCTTCGGCCTCCTCCCGGAATATCTCCAGCTCATTGTGCTTGGCCTTTAGCCCAGCCGATCGCAGGATCGCCTTGCGCAGCCACTGCAGCCCGAAGATCAACAGCAGGCCACCCACAACCACCCTCAAGACGCCGATCGGCAGCGCGGTGAGCGCTGGTCCCAAAGCCACCACGATCACAGCGAGCGTCAGTATCGCCGCGCCGACGCCGCTCATCGCCGAGGACCAGTTGCGCGTCGTGCCCACCGCGAGCACGATCGTCAGCGCCTCGACCGCCTCGACGGTGCAAGCGAGGAAGACGGAGACGGCCAGACCAAGCTCCGCGCCGCTCATGCTCGTATTGCTTGTTGTTGATTGGTCATGGTCTTGCTCCTACTTGTTGTTCTTGACGATTGTGGCTCGCATCAGCCGACACCGACGGCATTTGCCCCGGTGCACGTCCGTTCACCGCGGCTCTCGCCGACGAGGGCTGGCGCCTGAGCGGAGAGCCCTCGCGAGAGCTGGCGATGCTTGCCGCATAGTCGAGCACAATGCAGGAGACTCCGACGCGAATGCGCTGATCGCGCTGATCGCTCGCGAGCCCGAGAGCGAGATCGTCACCCTCCACGTAACCGGATGGATCAGCAAGGGTGTCGAGTTGCACGTCCCTGAGCTGGCACGCTATGAGATCGCCAACGCCCTGACGCGCAAGGTGAGCCACGGCGAGGTGCAGGCCGATGATCTCCCTGCCGTGTGGTCGGAACTCAACGCCCTACCCATCATCTACCACCCGCTCACTCCTCCAGCGCATCAGGGATCACGTAGTAGTAGGCCCACAGACCCTGGCGCTCAGAGTCGACATCCGGGCGTCGCGCAGCTTCTTGAGGTGATGAGAGAGCGTTGGCTGGGCGATGTCGAGCAGGGGCACAACTCGCAGACACAGCTGCGGCTCGGTAGGGCAAGCCCAAGGACAGCGACCCGCTCTGTGACGCGAGCTTCGGCGGTATCCGCCAGCGCGACGTGCCTGCCTACATGGCCCAGCACCCATGTCTCGCAGTCGCTAAGGGAAGTCTCACCCGGCCTTACGGCTGGGTTTAGCCGCCGGCGTGAGGCTGGCGCTGCCCGCGACGAGTGGGTCTCCGAATGCCCAACGACGACGACCCACCCGACCCTTCGACTCTGACCGCCCTCGCGCGTAGAGATAGGCGTCGCCGCGAGAGCGAACATGCAAGAGCGCGGCGTCGGCGTCGCTGGGCGGTCCCTATTGCACTCGGCGTACTCGTCGCGGTGGCGGTCGCAGCAAGCTCGGGCAGTAAAGGGTCGAAGTCGCACAACGCCTCGAAAGCAAGCGCGCGCCGTGCGCCGCTGGTAGACGGCGGACCGCTCGCGCCCGTCTCGGCGGGTGGCCTGGCCGCGTTGTGGGCGCCACAGAACGTAGTAGGTGTCCAGCCCGGTACCGCCGTCGCATACGAAACAGCGTCGAAGCGGACCGGCTTGCCCGGCTACCTGCTGATCGCCGACCGAGGCAACGACCGCATCCTCCTCGTCAATCCACAACACGAAATCGTGTTTCTCTACCCCACCCCAGGAGATCTTGCCAAGGGCCGCAAACTGATCTTCGACGACGACACGTTCGTCGAGCCGGGCGGTAACGCGCTGATCAGCAACGAGGAGGACAACCACGCGATCGTGCAGGTCACGCTTGCAACCCACAACCTCGAAATCCTGTTCGGACATCCCGGGGGAGAAGGCTCCGACGATACACACCTGAAAACCCCAGACGACGCCTACATGCTGCCCGACGGCACGTTCACGGTTGCCGACGCTTACAACTGTCGCATCCTATTCATCAAGGCGCACGCGATCGTGCGCCGGTACGGCAGCTCGAGAACATGCCGTCACGACCCGCCGCGCTATCTGGGAGCAGTCAACGGTGACACACCGATGCCGGGCGGCGGGGTTCTAGTGAGCGAGATTGAAGGTAGCTGGATCGACGCGATCGACGGGCGGGGCAACCTCTCCTTCGCCGTCAAAGCGCCCGTGAGCTATCCGTCAGACCCACAGCCCTTGCCGGGTGGGCGAATCCTGCTTGCCGACTACGCGACGCCAGGACACGTGCTGATCATCGACCGTCACGGACACGTCCTCTGGCGCTATGGGCCTACAACAGGGCCAGGCGAGCTTAACCATCCGTCGCTCGCGATAGCGCTTCCCAACGGCGACATCGCCGTCAACGACGATTATCGCGATCGCGTTGTCGTAATCGACCCACGCACCAACAAGATCGTTTGGCAGTTCGGTCACACCGAAATCCCCGGCACCTCACACGGGTACCTGAATACTCCAGACGGCATGGACTTCATCCCTACCGGCCCCAACGGGGGACCGGATTACGCGGCCGTCGTGCACCCCTGAAGCTATGAGTGTTCCTCCCTCCAGCGCGCGCGCCGCGCGGCGTGAGACCCGCCGACGGCAGTTGCGGCGGCGGCGCCTCCGGGTAGTGGTGATGCTTGCGATCCTCGTCATCGTGCTTGCGTCAGTGCTCGGCGGCGGCGGCAAAGGCACACGCTCCAAGTCGGCAGGCACACGTTCGTCGGATGCGACACACGAGACAAATGTGCGCTCAGGCGTAGTCACGAGCACGCTCATGAGAATCTCGCAAACTGGCGCACTCCCGACGGCCGAGCAGGACGCCGCTGCTGTGACAGTGGGCCCACACACCTTTCTGCTCATCGGCGGCATCGACCAGGGTGAAACGTCGCTCGCAAGCATTGTCAGCGCCACAAGCTCGCAAGCACGCACCATCGGGAACTTGCCGGCAGCCCTGCACGACGCGTCAGCCGGCTTCGCAAGCGGGTCGGCCTACCTGTTCGGTGGCGGCGTCGTCAGCTCATTCCCACAGATCACCAAGGTTAATACCGACGGCACAACGCAACCGGCAGGCGAACTTCCCACACCGGCCTCCGACGTCGCGAGCGCCACAATCGCGGAGACCGTTTACATCGTGGGCGGCTACACGGGTGTGACGCCGCTGCACACGATCCTCGCTTGGCGACCGGGCGGACAGCTGCACGCGGTCGGGCTGCTGCCCAAGCCGCTGCGCTACGCCGCGGTCGCCGCGGTCGGCGGAGCGCTTGTGATCGCCGGCGGCACAAGCGGCGAAAGCGCAAGTCGCGACATCTACCGCTTCGATCCTTCCACGGCGAAGCTGACGAAGATCGGCCTGCTCCCCCAGCCGCTCACACACGCGGCCGCTGCCGCTGTGAACGGGGCCGCGTTCGTATTCGGCGGACGTGGCCCCTCGCCCACGAGCCAGACGCGAGCGATCCTCGCGATATCGCCAAACGGCAAGGTGACCCACGCCGGACTGCTCCCCATCGGGCTCTCAGACCTGGCGGCGGTCCCGCTGGAAGGCCACATAGTAGTTGCCGGTGGGCGCGATCAAAGTGGTCGTGTGCACAGTGAGATCTTCACCGCAACCGTGACGACGAGTTGACTTCGATCGACCGCGACCGGCGCGCTGGGAAGCGCTGGCGCAAGGCAGTGTCGGCGACTGTGATCGTCGCGACCCTCGCGACTGCTGTGGTCCTTGTCCAGAGTCTGGGGAATACCACCGGCGGCAGCCCCCCAGATCACTTCGATGCTCGGACGCGCACGAGCGCAGGCCACGCCTCCCACACGGCCAGCAGCCGGCCTCGGGCGCAATATCTACACGGCGGTTCTAATCCCAGTGTGCTCCCCGGCCCGGTCTTGATCGCCGACCGTGACAACAACCGCCTATTGGAGGTGAGCCCCACCGGCCAAATTCTGTGGCGTTTCCCGCAGCCCGGCGATCTGATCCCAAGCCAATCGTTCCTCTTGCCCGACGACGCTTTCTACTCACCTAACGGACACCAGATAGTCGTGACGCAGGAGGACGACTTTGCGATCAGCATCGTCGACGTCGCTCACCCTAAGATCGCCTTTCGCTACGGACACCCCGGTGTTCCTGGCTCAGAACCCGGTTACCTGCACAACCCCGACGATGCGATGCTCACACCCAGAGGAGCGCTGCTCTCTGCGGACATCAAGAACTGCCGCGTGATTGTGATTCGCCCGCCCGCACACCATCTGACCCAGCAGCTGGGCCAGACAGGCAACTGCAATCACGAACTCGGCGTGTCCTACGGCAGCCCAAACGGAGCGTTCCCGATGGCCAACGGGGATACGGTCGTCACCGAGATAAACGGGGACTGGATCGACGTGCTTGGACACGACGGACGATCGCTTGGCGATACTCACCCACCAGACTTCACATACCCTTCCGACACCAACCAGATGCGTCCCGGCGTATTCCTCTCAGCCGACTACACGAACCCAGGGGCAATCGAGACCTTCACACCAAGCGGACGACTGCTGTGGCGCTATGACCCGAGCGGTCGCCATGCGCTCAACCATCCATCGCTTGCGCTTCCGCTACCCAACGGCGACATATTGGCCAATGACGACCGCAACGACCGTGTAATCGTGATCGACCCTCACACCAACCGGGTCGTCTGGCAATACGGGCACATAGGCCAAGCAGGCTCGCGTCCGGGGTATCTGGCCAACCCCGACGGAGTCGACCTGGCGCCGCCATACTCGCTGACGATGCGCTTTGCGCACTCGATGCGGGCGCCCTGAATCGGTGGGTATGCGCCCGCTGCTCGATGTGTATGTTGCTCAGAAGGGAGTGAAACGCCGAAGGCCAGACTGTCCTGGCACCGGCGTGCTGTGCGCGAAGGCCCAGATCTGATTGCCGGGGCAATGGCGTCCTTCGTGGCATACGTGCGCAGGAGCAAAGTAGAAGCGCACACGACCGTCAGCTACCTGCGCCTTCAGGCTCTTAGTGCGTGTGAGCGAACCGTTGACGCTATTGAGTATCAGCACCGGCTGATCGTCGCGGGCGATCAGCCCGATCACGTCGTTGACGTTGGCGCTCGCCACCTCGTAATGGGTCCCGTCGCGGTGGGCGCGCAGATATCTACTGAGCGAGGGCGTACTGAAGTCGGTCAAGAGCGAGTCGGTGCGCACCCGGCCGACGATGTAAGAATCCTTGCTCAGCGAGAGCGTTAGCAGGCCGATGCCAAGACACGCGAGCGCGATGCGAGATGCAAGCGCTATACCGCCCAGGCGACATCCCCCGCCGGAATCGAGCGCCGCTCCGCTCGTCGACTCCCCGCCATGTGAGCGGCGACCAAGACCACGACTCCACAGCACGCTAAACGACAGCCCGAAGACCGCACATACGGCTGGCGCGAACGCCTCCAGATAGCGCGGCTGTAGCCGTTCCATTGCGCTGAAGGCGATCAGCCCGGTCGCAAACCACACAAATATCCCCCCGACAAGTCGTCCCGCCGGCTCGTGCAAAGCCGCTCGTAGCCGCTCACGGTCGCCGGCGATGAGCACGACGAGCGCCGCCAGCCCCAACAGGCACATCGCAAGCAAAGCAATGCCGATCAGTGTCCAGTACTGCAAAGGGCCGGTGCTCAGCAAGCGCAGCGCGCCCGCTCCCCCTTTGGTCACCCCGGTGGCGCCTTTGCCCGACAGACGACTCAGGCCGTCGTAGACGAGCGTCACGTGCCAGATGCTCCCGTTGGAAGAGCCGATCGGAAAGGGTCGCCTGCTCGTCGGTGTCAACGACGCGATCGCCGTCCAGGACAGTGCGATGACGAGAAATGTCGCAGCGCAAGCCGACACGGCTCGTACATGTCTACCTGGGGTAGCCGCCCACAGCCACAGCAAGACCATTGCCGGCAGAGCGATCAGCATCTCCGCGAGCTTGATGTTGAAAGCCAGGCCCATTACCGCGGCCGCCGCCAGCGACCAGCGAATGCCTCCACTCTCCAGCCCCCGCCACGAGAGCCACAGTGCCGCTACCTCCAATGCCGCGAGCACCGAGTCCATCGTGTCGCTGCGCGCCGTCAGCACGGACACCGGCAAGACCGCGAGCGCTAGCGCCGCAGTCAGCGCAGCTACAAACCCGAACGGTCGCCGCAACGCACCGAAAAGTAGGCCGCAGGCTGCGATACCGCCCAGAGCCTCGGGAATGTGCAGGCCCAGACGCCCAAATCCCAACACCCCCGTGCTCGCGACCTGTAGCCACAGATCGACCGGCGGCTTGTCGATCGAGACGGTCCCCGAGGGCTCAAGCGCACCGAAGAAGAAGTTGTGCCAGGACCCAGCCATGCTGCGCACGGCCGCGTCGTAGAAGACGTTGCCTGGCACCTCCTGGATCTTCCACAGGCGCAACACACAAGCGAGCGCAAGTACGAGACCCACGGCAAGCCATCCCCACCGGCGTGTACCGCTCAGCGAAGAGCGCATACTGCGGTGCTCAGGCGGCCTGACCGCGGGCGCAATGTTGTACATCACGCACGCGCGATCGCGCCGGCAAGGAGCATGCGGGCAACGATCCAGCGCCCAGCTAAATCACGGGTCAGCTTGGCGTGAGAAACCGCTTAGCGATGCAAGGCGTGGATATGCAGGGCGTCGCTTGGATATCCAGTGCCATGCGCGGGTACACCCTTCGAGAGTGTCGCTTCCTTCGCTCCAAGTTCTTAGCGGATTCTCACGAACTGGAGCGCAACCTGTGCCGGCCGCGTGGTGTCATAGAAGGCGATGAGCGCGCGCCGGATCACGCGCAGGTCGTTGCTGATCGCCTCCGCGGGCGCGCTCGGCAGCGGAGTGCTGCGACCCCGCACCGCGCTGGCTCTGCTTGGCGGACCGCCCTCCCCCAGCCTCACCGAGCACCGGCTTGGAACGCTCACACCAGCCGTCACAACCGTCGAGCTTGTCTCTACCGCGGATCTTGTTGGTGTCGAATGGCAAGGGCCCACCCAAGAGAACATCTCGTTGCGTTTCCGTGGCCGGAACGGCCGCTGGAGTAGCTGGGTCGCAGCGGGGACAAACGGCCACGGACCCGATGTGCGCCCACAAACGGATCGGCAGGTGGGAGAGCCGATCTGGACCGGCGGAACAACGTCGGTCCAGATTCGGGCCGCCGACAGAGTGAGCGATGCGAAGTTGCACCTCGTCAACGTCAATGGCACCGCCGAAGCCGGCCGAGACGGGAGGACCGCCGCGCCGCTCGCGTCGATGGCAAGCCTGCCGCTTGCGACACCTGAGCTGTCGACCGGAGCAGGCCAGCCGCCAATCATCGCGCGCAAGGCATGGGCTCGCGGGATGGCACCACCCAAGGTGGCGCCTGAATACGGAGCGGTGGAGATGGCCTTCGTCCACCACACCGAGAACCTAAACGGTTACGCGGCCGGAGAGGTCCCGGCGATGCTGCGAGCGATCTACGTGTTTCACCGCTATGTCAACGGCTGGAACGACATCGGCTACAACTTCGTGGTCGACCTGTACGGGCGAGTCTTCGAGGCGCGGGCCGGAGGCATCGACCAGGCCGTCGTCGGAGCACAGGCCGGCGGTTACAACCTCTTTTCTACCGGTATCGCCGTGCTCGGCACGTTCAGCTCGGTCCCGATCTCAAAAGCGGCGCGTGACACTTTGGAAAAGCTGCTCGCGTGGAAGCTCTCACTGCACAGTGTCCCCTCACAGGGCCGCGTAACGGTAAAGGTGAACCCGGCTGGCGCTTCCTACAGTCGCTTTCCCGCCAACGCCCGCGTGTCGCTACCGCGCATCGCCGGTCACCGCGATGGCGACGCCACCGAATGTCCGGGCAACGTGCTCTACGGCGAGCTGCCGGCAATCCGCATGGGTGTCCGTAGGCTGGCACCGAACCCCACCAGAGTCACACTGGCGCTCACCCAGCCGGCAATCGCACCAGAAACACAGCCCACACCAGAACCCAGCGCGCCTGCGCCCGAAAGCACCCCGACCAGCCAGAAGCAAGTGCTCTCCGGCGTCGTCGAAGGACTCGATGGCACCCCGATCGGTGGTGCGCCTGTCTTGATCCAAGTCCGAACGGTGAGCCACAAGGGGGAAGTCGTCAGCGAGCGAACGCTTGGCGAAACAACGACCAACTCGGCAGGTCAGTGGGAGCTTGACGCGACGCCACTCAGCCCTCCGGGTAGTGGGATATGGCTGCGGGCCCTGTGTCCCGGCGGACCCGGCTTTGGCGCCGCCGTCTCGGATGCGCTGCACCTTCCGTCAGGCGTCTCACTCACCGCACCGGCAGGGAGCCCACCAGTCGGCTGACATGCGCTGCCTATGTTGAGGAGACGACTGTTCACGCCTCGCGCATCAGAGGCGCGAGAGCTAGAGAGCCAGATTTGGCTCTGGATCAAAGGATCGGGCTTCTACAAAGCTCCAGATAAGCTGTGTTCGTGTTCGAACAGGCTGGAAAGGCTGCAATCCCTATGCTGATCTTCGCGGGTATCCCGTTTCTGTTTACTGGACCGGTGATCGGCATAATCTGCTGGCTATTCGCAGCAGTTCTCCTCGTGGTCCTATATACGCCCGTGCGAGGATGGCTCGGTATCCCTCCTGTCAAGAAGGCGTCCAGCGAAACAGCGGAGCCAGAAAGCACCGTTGTCAAGGTGCGCAACAGTCAAGGCATCACCAACATCGGGAACGTTGGCTATGGCACCGATTCGGTTATTGACGCAGAGGGCGTCAAAGACCTAATGAACATCGACAACGAGCTACTTTGACCGCCGAAGACGCCTAAGAGCGATCCTGATCCTCCTACGGAATATTGATATTCCGCTCTGTCGTGATGTTCTTGCTGTTGACGATCTCAACCGTCGTGCCGTAGCCCACGGAGACGTTGTGGCTTACGTAGCTGTTTTCGCAGCCCTCAATATGGATCGCGACGGTCGCAGGACCGATGCGCTGCTTTGGCAGTTCTGACCCGCTGTAGACAGGAGGCGGAGACTTGGCCTTGGCCTGCTTCGCCTTCGCGCGTTCCTGCCTTCGTTTCTCCGCTCGATTCATGCCTCTCATAGTAGCTTCGAGGAAATGAGACCCTGACCCGAATCGAACATACGTTCGTAGTTTCGCAGTTCGTTTCGCGGAAGCCTATTAACAGATGGCGTCGTGACCTTGGCTACCGCAGCGCGATCGTACGCGTGACCTTCCCGAGACCGTGACCGCCCTGGGAGAGGCCGACCGTGACGGTGTAGCGGCCTGCGGGCAGAGAGCCCAACAGTTCGGCAAGCGGCACGTTCACTGTCTGTCCCGGCACGATCGCCTTCGTGCTCGCGTTGGCGCGGAGCGAGCGCCCCTGCCCGCTGATCAGCACAGTGCCACCGATCGGGACAATCGTGTTGCCGGTGTTGCGCACAGCCAGCAGTAGCGTGCCGTGCCTTGAACTGCCCTGCTCGACGAGGTCGCCCGGCTGTGCGCGAAAGGATTGCGCGTTCGTCGGCGCGTCGAGCCGTAGGCTGCTCACCAGGCGGTAAGCGAGCTTTATTCCTTTCACGGCGTGGCCTGGCGGCGTGCCCACGACTTCGATCGCGCCGTACTGGGAGCGACTGGGAGGAGTGCCCGTCAGCGATACGCCGACCGTGCGCGAGGAGCCGGCGCCCAGCGTGAAGGAGCTCGCGTTGAGGCCCACCTCGGACAGCGTGGCACCGCGGTTGGGAGACACTTCGCCGCTGAGCCCCTGCAGCCACGGCCGCAGCGCGACCTTCACCACCATCGACGTGCTGGTGGTATTCGAGACCTTGATCGAGCCGACGCTGCCGCGGCTGGCGACATGTTCAAAGATGCCCGGGGAGATCGACACGCCGCCGCCCGCCGCGAGGCTTGCGCCGGCGACGGTGAGCATCGCGCTCGTCATGACAAGCGTCATGACGAGCGTCAATCGCTTGATGTTGTGAAGTCTCATAATCGCTGCTTCCTCTTTCAGTTAGGGGTGTCTTTTACCGACGGGCCTTCGCCTCGCCGCGCGTTTCACGGTCCAGCGGCGGTGACGGTCACCAGCAGGAGCTTGTGGTAGTCGCCAATGGGCGGTTGATGGGTGCCACGCGCCGTCTGGCGCAGGTGGATCTTGGCTTCTTCCAACGAAACCGGTTCGCCCCACTGCTCAAGGACGCTGTCCACGCTTGCATCGAGCGAATGAAAGCCGCCACGACCAGTCGCGGCCTGCAGCGCGATCGCGAGGTTCGAGCGCCCTCGCACCAGGTGCCCGCGGCGAGCCCCGGAGATCGCTTCGCCGTCGGCGAGGCTTAGCCTGATCGGTGCATCGGTGGCGGTGACTTCCACGGGGATCGTAGCGTCGTACACGCTCTGCCTGTGGTCGGCGCTCACCCTCGTAAAGGTGCTCGGTTCTCCCAGCGAGAGTTCGAGCGTGCTTTCCACCGTGCCGCCCACGGGCGTGCCGCCTTCAGCCGGCGCGGCCGGCGCGCCGCCGAGCATGGCGAGCGCAGCGACGAGCAGCGCCAATGCTCCCAGGCGCGTTGCGGCGATCATCGCGCTCTACCCCTCCTCTTGCCACGGTGGTTGTGAGGGTCTCGGAGCGCGATCGCCGTGCTTATCCGCACCTCGACGTCTTCGCCGCCGGGCTGGCTGTAGCGGAAGATGATCGTACGCGCGCTCTTGAGCTCGAGCATCGTGCTGAGACGACCTTTACGCACGAACATCGTGTCGTGCCCGGCCGTTGAGATACGCCGCCCTACCTTGTAGAGCACGCGGACGGGCGTACCCTCAGGTGCCGAGACGCGGCGGTGGCCGTGCAGGCAGGTGAGCCGGCCTGTGAAGCGGTAGCGCCAGTCCCGGCGCAGCACGGGCACGCCCCTGCGGGTATACCGCAGCGGCTTGGAGGCAAGGTGCATTTCCAGCATCGGCGAGGGGCAGACAGGCGGCACCCGCGGCGGCGGTTCTTTGGGCAGATGTTTATGGGCGGGTTCTTCTGGCGGTTCCACGGGCGAACCTTCGTGTATGGCTGTGATCCCGACTGTGACTGTATTGCTGCCGAGCGGGACAGGGTCAAGGACTTCGATCGGCGCTTCGAGGAGTGTGCCGGTGTTGCCGACCGCGTCGGTCACGGTGACGAGCAGCATATGCGAGCCGGCGGTGCCGACGTCGATCGAGAGCGGGATGTTTGAAACGGCTTGCGGACACGGAGGGGCCGAGCACAAGCTCACGGACGCGGTGTTGCCGTCGATCGAGGCCTGCGCGCTTGCCAGGCCGGAGCCCGTGTCGCTGGCGTCGATCTCAAGGCTCAGCGTCGAGCCCGCTTCTGCGGGGCTCTGCACCTGGCCGACAGCTCCGTTGGGCGTGCTGTCCCGCACGCCCAACGTGATTGATGAAGATCTGAATGTCACGGTCGCCTGAGCACTGGAGGTAACGAGCACCGCCGCCGCGACCATGACGGCCGCGACGGCGGTGACGCTGCTCAGGCGCGTCGACGTGCGCCTGCTTTGTGTCATTTCACTGCTTTGAGCTACGGTGTGGTGGTTGACAGGGTCAGCGTGATCGTCTTTGCGTAGGTGCCGGTGTGCAGATGATCGTGTAGCCCGATCTTCTGGTTGAACGTCACCGTCATTTCATCTTCACTGAACGGTTTGGCGTATGTCAGCAGCGTTGTCGGTGCTACCAACGACGTGAGGGCACCGCCAATGCCTCCCTGTGTGGATATTGCCTTGCTTTCCAGCGGTTCAGGCAGCTCATAGGTTTCTTTGAAGGCCCCATGAGTGTATGCCTGCACGAGATGCCCGGTGTCAGTGACGCTCGCGTCTTCGGCGACCAGCTTGCTTTCGGCTGCCGTGCTCGTCGCCTTCAGACCACAGGTGTTGTGGTATTCCTGCGTTTTGCCCGGAAGGAACGAACCCAGCACCACCGGCGAGCACGTCGTTGCGAGTGTCTGTGTGAACGGCACCTTGCCTTCCACGACTATCCCGACGGACGCTTCTACGACGGTGGAGGGTTCCGACGCGGCCGGAGCCGACACGCCACTCGCGTTGTGTGCGACGACCGCGACGCGGATCGTGTGACCGAGATCCGCTTCGTTCAACGTGTATTCGCCGGCCGTCGCGCCGGCGATGCTCACACACGAGGCGCCCGAGGAGTTGCAGTCCTCCCACTGGTAGGTGTAGGAGGTCGGCGACCCGGTCCATGCACCGTTGCTGGTGCTCAGCGTACGCCCACCCTGCGGCGTCCCACTGACGACCGGCAGACCGGTGTTCAGCGGTACCGAACTGAATTCGGCCGTGACAGACTCGGTCGCGCCCAGTGGGCTGAATGAGCACGCTCCGGCGCCCGAGCAGGCCCCGCCCCACGCTGCGAGCGAATATCCGGCTGCCGGCGTCGGCGTCAAGCTAACGGCTACTTCTTCGAATTCGGCGCTACATGCTGTGTGACCTTGCCCGCATTCGATGCCGGCGGGTGTCGAGGTCACGGTGCCTTCGCCGGTGACCGTCACGGTGAGGGTGTGCTTTTGGGTCGTCACTCTCACGTTGAACGAGGCTGTGGCTTTGTTTTCGTGACCATCTACAGCGGTGCATTCGACTTTGGTCGTGCCCACTTTGAACGTCGCGCCCGATGCGGGCAGACAGCTCAAGGACTTGACCAGCGCATCGGAGTCAGTCGCTTCAACGCTATAAGTAACCACCGCTCCCGACGCATTCGTGGCCGGAGTAACAATTTCCGCCGGCACCGTGATGTGAGGCGGCGTCGAGCTGTACTGGTCCGCGCCGATGTCGCACGCGGCAGGACGTGGATAACCGCGCTGGTCGGCCGCGGGGCACTTTGCCGTGTCACCGGCGCCGATCGTCGGGCCGCCCGCCTTCTCTGAGTAGAGCGTCGTGGAGCCACCATCGTTGCTCAACGACGACTGCAGCAAAGGTGTCTTGCCCTGAAATGCCGCTTCGCCACCACAACTGGCATCGGAGGCGAGGCTGTGATCGTTGGTGATGACGATGCTTCCGCACTGTGCGGAGCCGCCGTTGAGAGCGACGATCGTGTTCGTCAGGCTCAGCGTGCCTGCGCCAGACCCGATTCCGCCGGAGGCGTTATGCACGACGGTCACGTTCAGCAGGCTCGCCGTGCCTTCGTCGACTAGACCGAATTCGTGGCCGTCGGAGAGCGTCGAGTTGGTGAGATTGGCGCTTGCGCCGCTATCAACGCTGATCTGGCTACCGAGGTTGCCGGAGATCGTCGCGTTTTCGACGTTTAGAGTGCCCCCATCTTCGATACCGGGGTTGCCTCCGCCACCACCACTGGTGACAACGACGTGCTTGAGCGTGACCGCCACGCCCGTCTTGATGGTGATCAATTCTTTTTCTGAAACCCCTGCAACTTCTGTGACGGCGCCTCCGTTGATCTGGACGCCAGGCGTCGCTTCACCGATTTTGCCTGCCGGCCCCGCCAGCGTCTGCGTGCCGCCCGTGTTGGTAAAGATCAACGTTTTGCCCGGCAGGTATGTGCCGGCCGTGAGTTCGATCGTGTTCGCCACGCCGTTCCCGTTGGCCGAGGTGACCGCTGCTTCGAGTTCCGTGGTGTTGTGAACGACAAACGTTGCGGCGCTCGCTCCGACGGCTAGCATCAGCGATGCTGTCGCCGCCAAAGTAAGCGCAGCCACATACATTCGCAAACGCGCAAGCCATTTATGGCTCATTGAGTCCTCCAGTACGGTTTTGTAAAATGCGAGTTTCGGCATCTTTGATGCACCATCTATCGACCATTGACCGTCGGGATGCCCAGGCCTCTCGCTGAGACACGGCCGCTACTCAACCTTGAGCAGGCGCCGAAATTACCAAGCTCTCGCGAGCCAAAGCAAGGTCGTTTACCGCATGGTCACGACCATTTACCGCTTGGTCACGTTTGCGTCTCATGACATTCTGTTCACGTTTTCATATCCTATTGGTGACAGTTGGCTCGGGATGGATCGTGGGCTACTTCCGCGAGGGATCTACTCGCCGATCTCTGCCACAGGCCAGCGCAGATCCGTTCACAGGTAATTCACTTCTGGTACCGCTCGATACCTGAGAATGCCCGGACCTCGGCGTGAAGTCGCTATCAAGCGCACCGCCACAATCCCAGCTTCCCAGCGATCCAATGACGAGTTCGCGTAAAAAGACCTCTTCCACAACTAGCGCAGCAGCCACGGCCTCCGCCTTCAGGAGGTCGCGTTTTGCCGGGCTGCGCCGCGGCGCTGCTGCCGTATTGGGGGTCCTCAGAGAGAGTCCGCTGTTGACCGGCCTGGCGGCGACGGCGGTCTTGCTGGTGGTCCTCTTCTTCGTCGGCCTGTGGCTCATCGCGCCGCACTCGGTCGGACAGCAGACCACTCTCACCAACGCGACCGAACTGATCTCCGACGGACACGCGACGCAGGCAACGCTCCTGGACCAGGACGCGCGGCTGGAACTGCGCACCGACAACGACCAGGCGCTATGGGCGAGCTACCCACATTCGGACTCCTACACGGGCACGCTGATCGCTCTCCTTCAGCGCAAGCACGTACCCACAACCGTCAACCCACAGCCGGGCAAGGCGACCCTGCGTGCGACCGTCCAGTTCCTGCTACCTATCCTCATCCTTGTCACGCTGTTCGCCTTCTTCATGACGCTTGTGCGAGAGCAGGGAGCGGCCTTTGCGTCATTTTCGAAGTGGAGCGGGAACGAGCAGAAGGCCGGCGAGGGCCGGACAACGTTTGCTGATGTGGCCGGAGCCCCCGAGGCGCTGATCGAGTTGGGCGAGGTCTGCGACTACCTCGAGAACCCTGGACGATACGCCCGCCTCGGCGCCAAGGCGCCCAAGGGAGTGATACTCACTGGGCCCCCGGGCACAGGAAAGACGCTGCTCGCACGTGCCGTCGCCGGCGAGGCACAAGCCAACTTTTTCTCCCTCTCCGGTTCGGAGTTCGTCGAGTCGCTGGTCGGCGTCGGCGCCGCTCGCGTGCGTGACCTCTTCCATCAGGCACGCGAAGTTGCGCCGGCCATCATCTTCATCGACGAGCTCGACGCCATCGGTCGGCAGCGAGGCGCTGGCATGGGACAGGGCAACGATGAGCGCGAGCAGACTCTCAACCAGATCCTCGTCGAGATGGATGGGTTCGGGGCAGAGTCAGGCATCGTGATCATGGCCGCGACCAACCGGCCGGACATCCTCGACAACGCACTGCTGCGGCCAGGCCGCTTTGACAGGCAGGTCGTTGTCGATGTCCCGGACGTACACGGGCGCACTGAAATCCTGGAGCTGCACGCCGGCAGAAGTCCGATCTCGCCCCATGCCGACCTGCTGCGCATCGCCCACCAGACGCCGGGCTTCACGGGTGCCGACCTCGCGAACATCATCAACGAGGCCGCGCTGCTCACCGTGCGTGCCGGTAAGCAACTAATTGAGCAGGAAGAGCTCGAGGAGGCGATCGACCGGGTCATGTCCGGGCCCGCACGCAAGAGTCACGTGCTCTCGCGGGATGAGGTGTGGCGAATCGCCGTGCACGAGTCCGGACATGCCGTCGTCGCCCGCGCGATCGGCAATTCGGCGGCGCTGCAGAAGCTCTCGGTTGTGGCACGCGCCCGCGGGCGCGGCGGCGCAACCGTTTACTCGAGCGAAGACAAGCTCATGCTGACGTACCTCGACCTGACGAAGAATCTGATCACGACCATGGCCGGGGTGGCTGCCGAGGACTACGTCTTCGGCATGCTTTCCACC
>CAVWTS010000016.1:0-231684 GCA_963757995.1 uncultured Solirubrobacterales bacterium | reverse complement strand
CAATTGGAGCGCTTGGCGCCCGATCCGCTCGGCCGCCGGGCAGGCGGAGTCGCCGGCGCCTTCTTTGCCTTCCTCTTGCCTGTACCCGAGCTCTCCCCCCGTATGCGTGCAAGGCTCTGCTCGAGCGCGCCCATCAGGTCCGGTGCGGTCGGAGCCTCCTTCGGCTTTGGCTTGGCCGCTGCCGCAGGCGCCGAGATCTTCTGACCCTTTTGCTTGCGCTTGATCAGGCGCTGCAGGTGAGCGCGGTGCTCGTCGCGATAAGCGGCCGGCTCGAACGGCACCTCTAGCTCCGCGATGATCGCGATCGCGTTCTCGATCTGCTCGTTGCCGGGCACCGCCTCGGCGTCGATCTCCGCCGCGACATCGGCGCTTGAGCGGACTTCGTCATGAAAGCGCATAGTCGTCAGCGTCAGCAGCTCGCCGCGTGGGCGGATGCTGACCAAGTGCTCCTTAGCGCGCATTACAAAGCGTCCGAGCGCCACCTTGCCGGAGTCGCCCATCGCCTCGCCAAGCAGCGCATAAGCCCGCGCCGCGCTCTCGTTCTCAGGGACCAGCAGATAAGGACGATCGAGGTAGATCGGGTCGATCTCGCGCTCCTCGATGAACGCCTCGATGTCGATCGTATGGCTCTTGCGCGGGGCGGCAGCAGCGAGGTCCTCGTCGCTGAGCAGCACCCAACTGCCGTCCTCCATCTCATAACCCTTGGCGATCTCGCTGTATGGCACCTCGCGTTCCTCCAGCGCGCACATACGCCGTGTCTGGATCGGTGAGCCGTCGGGCTCGTGCAGCTGACTGAAGTGCACGCCGCGATCACGCACGGCGCTGTAGAGCACCACTGGCACGTTCACCAAGCCGAAGCTGAGCGAGCCCGACCACAGTGGACGCGCCATCAGCTCTCCCCCCGCGTCCGGCGGCGCGCGGGAGTCGCCCCCTTGGCTGAACGTGGTGTCCCACCGGCGAACGTGGTGTCCCACCAGGCGAACGTGGCGTCTTAGCCGACGAACGAGAGGTACCGCCTGAGGAGCGCGGAGCCTTCCCGGACGGCTGTGGCTCGACGCTCGCTGGGCGCCGGCGCTTGCGTCCATGACCCTCCTCCAGGCTCGCCCGCAGGGCGCCCAACAGCTCCCCCTCCCCGGTCTGCTCCTGGCTTTGTGGCGCCTGGATCTTCTCTCCGCGCGCCTTCTGCTCGATCACGCCGAGCACAGCCGCGCGATAGCTGTTCTCATAGGCATCGGGCTCGAAGCTCGAGACGAGCTGGTCGACCAGCAGCCGTGCAGTGTCGATCTCAAGCTTGCTCGGCTGCTTGTCGGCCTTTGCGATTTCCAGCTCGCGCGGGTCCGCGAATTCGTCGGCAAAGCGCATCGTGTGCAGCACGATCACGTCTTCGAGGGCACGGAACGCGGCGAGATGGGCCTTGCCATGGAAGAGGAAGCGCCCGATGCCGACCTTTCCCGAAGTCTTCAAAGCGCTGTGCAGCGTACGGTATGCCTCGTCGCCGAGCTTTCCTGGGCTCAGGTAATAGGCACGCTCGTAGTAGGCGGGGTCGATCTCCTGGCCGTCGACAAAGTGCTCTACGTCGATCACGTGCGCCTCCGGCCCCTCCGCGGCGGCGATCTCCTCCTTGGAGAGCATCACGAAGGAGCCCGAGCTCACTTCAAAGCCCTTGGCGATCTCGCTATATGGCACCTCGCGATCCTCAGCGACGCACACACGCCGGTGCTCGATCGCCGCGCCGTCGCTGACGTGGCGCTCGCGAAAGGAGATGCTCTTGGACTCGGTAGCCGTGTGCAACTTGACAGGCACGCGCACCAGGCCGAAGGCGATCGTGCCGTTCCACAGCGAACGAGGCATGGCTAAGGCGCTACCCGTGATCGACAACACATACGCCCGCAGGATACGCCTCCACTGACTTACTGTGGGAGACGCAATCGAACTTGCCAACCCGCACAGGCATTACGCGACAGCTTGAATGGACTACCTTGTTATCGAGATTAGCCGTATATCTGGCGGCTAAATTGGCTCATCATTGGATGCATAGATCCCCGCATATGGGGGTAGGCACATCACAGAAGCGCGTTCGGGCGAGCTCATGGAGGCGCCCGTAGAGCTAACGTCCAACGACCAGGAGGAGGTTGAAATCGTGTCAGTCGCGATAGCCACGCACAACATGCGCATCGACCGCGGTACCGCCGAGGATCTGGACCGTATGTTCGCCCTCTGGCAGGAGCAGCGCGACCCCGGTGCTCGCGAAGCGCTGGTCAAGCGCTTCATGCCGCTGACGCGCAGCCTGGCACGCCGTTATGACCGCTCTTCCGAGCCTTTTGACGACCTCCTGCAGGTTGCCTCTGTTGGCCTGCTCAAGGCGCTCGACCGCTTTGATCCCCAACGCGGGCATTCCTTCCCTTCGTTTGCCGTGCCCACGATCCTCGGAGAGATGCGCCGCTACTTCCGTGACTGCGGCTGGTCGGTGCACGTGCCGCGTGGCGATCAAGAGCGAGCGCTGAAGGTACGCGACGCACAAGAGACGCTTTCCAGCGAGTACGGCCATGCCCCAACCGTCAGCCAGCTTTCGCAGTACCTCGAACTAGAAACCGAGCAAGTGATCGATGCACTGCAGGCAACTCAAGCGTACGAATCGCTCTCTCTGGACGCCCCACGTCCGGGGGGCGAGGACGACACGATCAGCTTCGGCGACGGCATGGGCAGCGAGGATGAGCGCTACGAGCTGGTGGAGCTTGACCTCACGATCGTGGCCGCGATCCGACACATTCCCGCGCGGGAGCGAGCCATGCTGCACATGCGCTTTGTCGAGGATCTCACCCAAACTGAGATTGCCGCTCGCCTGAAAATCTCACAAATGCAGGTTTCACGCTTGTTGCGCCGCTCACTCGACCAGCTGCGAGCACTGACGCGCGACGCAAGCGAGGTATAAGGCGCCGTCGGCGGGCTGTATCTTCTTACAATCGTCAAGAGACGAGCACAGCACTCGGCGGTTCGCTGCGGCGGATCGCCCTATTCCGATGGCCGAGTCACCCCCAAACGTTCGTCTCAACCTAGCCAACACCGCCGAGAACGTGGTGCTAGTCAGGGAGATGCTCTTCGGGGTAGGCGAAGCCGTCGAGTTGGATCCCAGCGATCTGAACGATGTGCGCACAGCCGTCACCGAGGCGTGCAACAACGTTGTTCTACATGCCTACGAAGGCGGTCCGGGATCGCTGGGGATAGAGCTCTATCTTGCCGGCCAGTCGCTTGGCGTGCTTGTCCGCGATCACGGCATTGGGCTCCCGGCAGAGTCGATCTCGCTTGAAACAGACACAGGTGGGATTGGACTCCACGTAATCCGAACGCTCACGCAAACGGTCGAGTTCGCAGATGGCGAGGAGCGCGGGACCGATGTGTGGATGTGGTTCAACGCCCCGCAAGCAGCCTCGCTTGCGCCGCTAAATTCCGACGGCGACCAAACCCACACGCTCGCGCTTCCCGGAATGCCCACAACGACGATCTGCATAGCGCCGATCAGCCTCGCCCGCACAATCCTGCCGCGTCTGATGATCACGCTTGCCGCACATGCTCACTTCTCAACCGATCGCATCTCCGACGCTCAATTGCTCGCCGACGCGCTTGTCGCACATGCCCAAACCGCCATTAGCGGGGACAAGTTGAGCATCGATGTGACTGTCGAGCCGCGCGACTTGGAGTTGCACATATCTCCCCTGAATGTCGGTCGCGCTCAACAGCTGATTGAGCAGTCAGAGCTCGGCGAGTTGGGTGGAATGATCGAGCAACTGACCGATCGCTACACAGTAGTGAGCACCGGTGCTCACGAGACGCTGACACTCGGGCTCAGCGATCCTCGCTAGCCGCGAGTCGTGCATGTTCATTGAGGACCGGCTTGGGGTTAGAGCGACGCTACCGGGGTAATCAGCACGCACAGACACACAACGTGTCGGTTTTCACAAATGGAGGATGACATGGTTGCTCTAGTGGCGTTGGTGCTCATCTTGGCTTTGCTGGGCGGGTTGGGCTTTGCCGTGCACGTTCTCTGGTATGTGCTGATCGTCGCACTTCTGCTGTGGTTGATCGGCTTCTTCATCGGCGGCGCGCCCGTGGGTGGAGCAGGGCGTCGCTGGTACGGACGCTAGTAAAGGGACCCGTCCGTTCATGCACATCGCAGACAGTTTGCGCGGCCGGTACGCAATGGAAGAGCGGCCCCCCACGGGCCCAGACGATCATTCTGATCGTCTGCCAGCCCGAGTGCACTCTTGCGAATGGCACACCGGCCGTGCAAAGGCGACGGAACCCATTTCGGGGTGTTTCGAACTGGCCTTCACGCGCGAGCGTCTCGGCGAGTTGCGTCGATTCGTGGCTCAGGGCGCCACCGAAGCGTCGCTCGATCCAGCTCGTATCGGCGACCTCGTGCTGGCGGTCAACGAGCTTGCGACCAACAGTGTGCGCCACGCCGGGGGTGCGGGCACCCTGCGGATATGGAGAGAGGGAGACACGCTGCTGTGCGACGTCCTCGATCAAGGCCACATACCCCTACCCTCAGTGTGCTCCATTGCACCAGAGCCGACCCAAATCACCGGTCGCGGACTGTGGATCGTGGGCCAACTCTGCGATCTCGTGCAGATCCATACCTCGCATCGAGGTAGCGTCGTACGCGTGCACATGCGCTTGACCTGAACGCTCTGAGCGATCTGCGCGGCCTGAACGGCGCCGCTCTCGCGATCTGCGCGGCCTGAACGGGCGCCGCTCTATTTGCGCCGCTCTATTGAGTGACGCGAGACATTGCTAGCGCCGACGGGGGCTGCGATACTGGCTTACGCCTGGCATCTGAGCCAAGTGCCGTAGGCAAATCTCAGAGATGCAGGGCCCAACCAATGCCGCAGCCACCCGCGGGGGAGCAGACCAACGTTGATGCCCATTCGGTGGGAGACGTTGCCGCGAGCGTGCTGATCGACGCCGGAGCGGTGCTGGCCAGCTCGCTGGACCCAAGCACCACTATGGGCCAAGTCGCGAGCTTGACGGTGCCACGACTGGCCGATCTGTGCGTGATCGACCTGCTCGACGAGGACGGCTCGATCAGAGAGGTAGCGGTCGCGTGCGTGCATCCGGAGCTCGCCCGGGAGCTCGAAGAGTTGCGCGTCGAGCACCCGCTTGACCCCGACGGAAGGCATCCCGTTGCCCAGGTTCTGCGTAGTGGACAGCCAGTTCTGCTGCCCGAGATGACGAGCACGCTGCTGAGCTCCTTTGCTCAGGGCTCAAAGCACGCCGCGTTCATGATCGACCACGACTACCGCTCGGCGGTGGTCGCCCCGCTGCTCGCCCGCGAGCGCACACTCGGGGCGCTTTCGGTCTTGCGCCTTGGCGGGGGCACGCCCTACGACCAGGAGGATCTGCAGCTCGTCTGCGAGCTCGCGCGACGTGCGGCCCTAGCAATCGACAATGCGCGCCTGTATTCGGAGGTGCGAAGCGTCGAGCGTCGCCTTGAGGCGATTCTCGTGAACCTGGCCGAGGCGATCACAGTTGTCGACGAGCACGGGCAGACCGTGTTCGCCAACCAAGCCGCCGCGGACCTGTTGTGCGTCTCAGACCCCGAGGAGCTGATGAGATCACAACCCGGGTCGATCATGCCGCGCTTTGCCGTGCTCGACGAGCAGGGCCGCCTGCTCGACCTCGAGCACATGCCAGGCAGACAGCTGTTCGCAGGTGAGACGCCTGGTCCACTGTTGGTCCGTAACGTCGTGCTTGCCACCGGCGAGGAGCGCTGGCTGATCGTCAGATCCTCGCCGATCACAGATCCTGAGAGTGGACGCATCGTCTATGTGGTGAACGTATTCGAGAACATCACCGAGGTCAAGCGCGTGCAGCTGGCCGAAAGCTTCATGGCTCAGGCAAGCAGGGTCTTGGCTTCCTCACTTGACTACGCCGAGACTTTGCAGCGCATAGCGCGCCTGGCCGTGCCCCAGATTGCAGACTGGTGCGCGGTGGAACTCGTCAACGAAAAAGACGAGATCGAACGCGTCGCAGTCCATCATCCCGATCCGGCCAAGCTCGAGCTGGCGGAGCGACTCAACCGCGACTATCGGCCCTCACTGGACGAGCCGGCGGGCGTGCCGGAGGTGATTCGCACGGGGGAGGCACGCATCTACACCGATATTCCAGCCGACGCGCTTGCGCAATACGCCCGCGACAACAAGCACCTCGAACTGCTCAGCGCGATCGGCGCCACAGCCGTGATCATCGTGCCGATGATCGGTGCGACTGGCCCGATCGGCGCGATAACGCTCGTCTCGGCCGAGTCGATGCGCCGCCTCTCCCCCGGCGATCTCGCGCTAGCCGAACGTCTCGGCCGCCGCGCCGGCACGGCTGTGGAAAACGCTCGTCTCTATACCGAGCGCTCACGCATCGCACAAACTCTCCAGCAGGCGCTGCTGCCCGAGTCGCTGCCTGAGATTCCGGACCTCGATGTCCGCGCGCGCTACTGTGCCGCCGGCGAGCTCAACGAAGTCGGTGGCGACTTCTACGACGTCTTCGACTACGGTCCAGGTCGCTGGATGCTTGTGATTGGCGACGTTTGCGGCAAGGGTCCACGCGCCGCTGGGGTGACCGCGCTTGCGCGCCATACGTTGCGCGCCGCGGCGATGAGCGGTCAATCGCCTACTGAGATGCTCGAGACGCTGCACCGTGCGCTGCGCCGTCAGCCGCCCGGGGCCGATCTTTGCACCGTGTGCCTCGTAGCCGCACACCACACGGGAGCAGCGACGCAACTGGCCGTCGCGCTCGCCGGACATCCCCCACCACTGCTGATCGATCGCGATGGCCAGGCCGAGCTGATTGGCCGCCCTGGCACGCTGCTGGGCGTGCTCGACCCGATCGAGATCGTCGAGACCAAAGCCGAGCTGCGCGACGGTGAGACGCTGCTGCTCTACACCGACGGCGTCACCGATGCCGGTCGCCCAAATGTCGAGCTGGGCGAGGCCGGCCTGATCGAGCTGTGTCTGAAAGCTCCACACCTGGACCTGGACAGCCTGCTTGAGTACATCGAGGACGTGGCTCTGGAGCACGCCAAACTCGGGCTACGCGACGATCTCGCGCTGCTTGGCTTGCGCGCATCACAATCAGTGCCCTCGCAGCGCTAAAATTTTCGATGTGG
Source organism: uncultured Solirubrobacterales bacterium (assembly GCA_963757995.1). Lineage (GTDB taxonomy): Bacteria > Actinomycetota > Thermoleophilia > Solirubrobacterales > Solirubrobacteraceae > Palsa-744. The sequence continues at coordinate 224,528 of CAVWTS010000016.1, read as the reverse complement.
CATCTCCAGGGGAGCATCTACGTATCGATGTCCGCAGCGAGTCAGACCGAATCGTGCTCGGGCTTCACGGCGAACTGGACCTCCTCGGCGCGCCACTGCTGCAGGAGGCGATCGACCGCGCCGATGGCGAGGCGAGCGCGATCATGGTGCTCGACCTGCAAGACCTCCAGTTCGTCGACTCGGCCGGCTTGCGCGTGATCCTCGCCGCGCACGAGCGCTCGCGGGAGAATGGCCAAGAGCTGGCCCTGACACGTGGCACCGAGCAGGTTCAGCGTCTGTTCACGATCGCCGGCGTCAACGATCATTTGCGCATCATCGGCTCACCCGACGAACTTTTCGTTTAGAGGCGCCGGTATCCGTCAGAGACTGGATATAACGTCCAGTCGATGAACGATCTCGACAATGGAATCGAAGTAGAGGGACTGGTACGCGTCTTCAAGGGTGGCGTGCGTGCGGTCGACGGTATCGACTTGCGTGTAGCCCCAGGCGAGATTTATGGCTTTCTGGGCCCCAATGGAGCGGGCAAGTCCACAACAGTGCTGGTGCTGACCACACTCTTGCCGCCTACCTCGGGGAGCGCCCGCGTGGCTGGCCTCGACGTCGTCCACCAAGGCTCGCAGGTCAGGCGCGCGATCGGCGTCTCGTTGCAGGAGTCTGCGCTCGACCCATTCCTCACCGGCAGTGAGCACATGCGTCTGCAGAGTGCTCTCCATGGCCTACCCAAGGGCGAACGCGAAGCGCGCGGCAAGGAACTGTTGGCGCGTGTCGGCTTGACCGAAGCGGCCGAGCGCAAGATCGGCACTTACTCGGGCGGCATGAAGCGTCGCCTGGACCTGGCGCTCGCTTTGCTTCACCGCCCACGATTGCTGTTCCTCGACGAGCCCACGACCGGCCTTGACCCGCAGAGCCGCGCCGCGCTGTGGGACGAGGTGCGACGACTTGCGCGGGAGGGCGTGACCGTCTTCCTGACGACGCAATACCTGGAGGAGGCCGATGTGCTGGCCGACCGCGTCGGCATCATCGACCACGGCAAGATCGTCGCCGAGGGCACACCGATCGAACTGAAGGCCGAAATCGCAAGCCAGACGGTCGAAGCGGTGCCTCAGGATCCCGGCGAACGCGAGCGTTTGGCCACCGTTTTGCACCGTTTCGGACCGGAGACCGCGGCCTCGGCCGGCGGCGTGGCCGCCCAACTCCCCGAAGGAGCCGGCGACTTGGCCGAGATTGTGCGTGTGCTCGACTCCGAGGGGCTGAAGGTTGCGGACCTGCGTCTGCACTCCCCCACCCTCGACGACGTCTTCCTGGCCAAGACGGGACGCTCGCTCGAGGGCGCCGCCGACAGCAGCGACGAGCAGGACAAAGACGCGTCCTCCGCCGAGGCCGCCGTCGCGTGAGCGCACCGATCACAGCGCAGATTGGCGCGCTCGCGAAGCGCTCGGCGCTCAAGACGCTGCGCCAGCCCTTTCAGATGTTCCCGATCGTGTTCTTCCCGGCGATACTGCTGGCCGTCAACGCGGGCGGTCTGCAGTCCGCCACGCGCCTGCCTGGCTTTCCCACCCACTCCTACATCTCCTTCGCGATCGCCGTGGCCTTCATCCAGGGCGCCATGTTCTCGCTGATCAACACCGGCACCAATCTCGCCGAGGACATTGAGAGCGGCTTCTTCAATCGGCTCGCGCTTACGCCCATGCGTCGGCTCGCACTGATTGTCGGGCTGCTCGTCGGCGTCGCTGCGCTCGGCGCGCTTCAGTCTGGCATCTACATCCTGGTCGGATTGATCTTCGGAGCGCACCTTGACGCGGGCGTGGCGGGCGCGCTCGTGGTGATCGTGCTCGGCTCGTTCGCAGCGACTGCGTTTGGGGCCATCGGCTGTGCAGCCGCACTGAGAACCGGCTCCGGCGAGGCCGTGCAAGGGATGTTCCCGCTGTTCTTCGTGTTCATCTTCCTGTCCTCAAGCAACCTGCCCCGCAATCTGCTCAAGACCGGCTGGTTTCACACGATCGCGAACTGGAACCCGATCTCTTACCTGATCGAGGCGTTTCGCAGCCTGTTCATCGTGGGCTGGGACGCGGCGGCGCTGGAGCGCGGCTTCGCCGTGGCGATCGGACTGCTGCTGTTCGGTCTTGGGCTGGTCGTGCTCACGCTGCGCGGAAGGATGCAAAGGACATGACACCCGGCGCAGGACCGACAGAGCCAGCAAGCGACGAAGCAGATTTCGCTATGGCCTCAGCACCAAAAGCGCCCGGAACGGGAGCGAACATCGACCACCCGGCTGGTGCTAGCACCTGGGGTGTGGCCTGCGCAGTCGCCTGGCGCAGCATGCACACCTACCTGCGCCGCCCCGATCTGATCGTACCTTCGCTTGTCTTTCCGCTCGTCTTCCTGGCTAGCTTTGCCGGCGGGCTCTCCGCACTCGGCTCGGTGCCAGGGTTCGACTTTCCCGCCGGCTATACGGCCTTCCAGTTCGTCTTCGTACTGACCCAGACGGCGCTGTTCAGCGGGCTCTTCACCGGCTTCACAGTTGCCGTCGACTTCGAAAGCGGGTTCGCGCGACGCCTAATGCTTGCGGCAGGCGACCGTCGTGGGATTGTGCTGGGCTATGCGCTGGTTGCGCTCAGTCGCGCGGTGATCGCGCTCATCGTGGTGACGTCGGTCGCTCTGCTGGCTGGCATGCGCATCACCGGAGACGGCGTTGACGTCTTTGGCCTCTACGGCCTTGCGCTATTGCTCGTGCTCGTGGGCTACGGGTGGTCCGCGGGAGTAGCGTTCCGCTTCCGCTCTATCCAAGCTGGGCCGCTGATGCAAACGCCGGTCTTCTTGATTCTGTTCCTGGCACCTGTCTACGTACCACTGTCGTTGCTCAAAGGCTGGTTTCACGCGGTGGCGAGCGTCAACCCGGCGACTGCCTTCCTCGGGGCCAGCCGTGGACTGATCTCCGGCGTGCACGAACACACAGCGCTGGCGTTCGCTTGCGCGCTGGCTCTCATCGCGCTCTTTACCGTTTGGACCCTTTCCGGGCTGAGCGCCGCGGAACGCTCAACTTAGCCTCCGGGACCGCGCCGTCTAGATCCTCGCCGGCCGGCTCGTAGGCGATGGCGCCCGTCTGGTCTCGCGCCTGTCGTAAACGCCGGTTCTTCGCCGAAGGGTGTTTCTTCTTCGGTTTCCCGTTCCGCACGTTCACGTCGCCGTTCGGTCGCCTTGACGGCGGACTTGCCGGCGGTATTGAAGTAGTCGAGCAGCCCGCGCTTGTGAGCGTTGTAGAGGCGCGTGGGCAGCGGCTCGCGCAACTCCTCGCGGATCACCCGCTGCAATTGCGCGTTCAGCTTGGGCTCCAGGGCACTGTTGCCGGCGAGGTTATCCAGCTCCATCTGCCCCTCAGGCGTGCTGTAGTCGTACAGCTCGGTTTCGCGCCCGGCGTCCAACAGCTTGATGCTGTCTGGGGCGAAGTTGGAGTAGGTCGCGTACTTTGCATTGGCAGTGCGCAGCGCCACGACATGTAGCGGTGCTGCGGCGGCGTAAGGTTCGATAGCGAACTCGGTCACGGTCTCGTCGGTGGCGTGCAGCACGTAGTCGCGCCCTGGGGCCAGGGGATTACTCAGCATCGCGCCGACTTCGTGGCGGGAGGCGATCTGCGAGTAGCCGCTGTCCTTGCGCCACGCAGAGAAACCTGTCCCGATGTCAAGCAACAGCGGCGCTACGTCGACGCTCGATGTAAGTCCGGTACGTGGCTGTGCCGGGGCCTTCGTGATCGGCTTCTCGCGCAGATCCCTGACGATCAGCGGTACGCGGATCGCCTCCTCATAGGCGCTTGCGCCCTTGCCACGCATCCCGTGCGAGGCCCCATACTCGCCGTGATCGGAGGTGAACAGGATGACCGTATTGGCCGCCACCTCCGGGCGACTCGCGAGCGTGTTGAGCACGGCGCCTATGTGCCCGTCCACCTCTCCGAGCAGCTGCATATAGAGGTCCAGGAACGGCAGCCATGCCTGTTCGAGTTCGGGGCCGCTGTAGGGCACCTCGCCGAAGGAGACCTGGGCGGTGTCCTGCAGCGAGCGTTGCAACAGCGGCTTGTGCCTGGCGGCCATTTCTTCGGGTGTCTCGAAGTTCGGTGGCAGTTCGCCCACGACGCTCGGCGGCTGGGCCTCTGAGGCAAAGCGCTGGCTCCAGCGGTACCACCAGGCGATGTCGTGCGGGTTGACCAAGGACACGGTCGTACACCAAGGCTCATGCTTTGGCGCGTCGGGGAACCATTTTTCAAACTGCGTAACGATGTGCGGGTCAACCCGCCAACCCTGTCCGGGTGCGCCGTCGGGCGATGGGTAGGTACCTCCGGTGAAGCCGTAGGGCTCTAGCGCTCCCGAGTCTTCGTAGGAGTCCCACAGGTTGTCGCCGTGAGTGAGGTGCCACTTGCCATACCAATACGTGCGGTAGCCCTGCTCGCGCAGCATCGTGCCCCACGTCGGAAAGCCAGGGTCCAGCGTGCTGCCACCGGTGATCATGCAACCCGTCTGGTGGGTATGAAGCCCCGTCACCAGCGCCGCACGCGCTGGTGTGCAGTCGTTGGAGGCTGTGTAGTGGCTGGCAAACGATACGCCCCCATTGCGCAGCCGCGCGAGATTGGGCATCAGCGCAGCGGCGCTATCAGCCGCCGAGAACCACTGAGGGGTGCGCAGCTGGTCGACCATGATCACGAGAATGTTGGGCTGGCGAAAGTGCTCGCCCGAGCCCGGCGACTGCTTTGCGGTGCCCTCTTCCCGCCCGTGAGATGCTCCATCGCCGTGACGTGCCTTCGCGGCATGTCCGCTTGCGAGCGTCGCCGCGCTCGAGCTGGCTTCCTGCTTTGCGATGAAGTCGGCAAGCGCCACACCGCCGCCCGCGAGCGCGCCGCCAGCCAGCAGCCCGCTCTTGAGCAGGGTGCGCCGGTCGACCAGCCGCTTGGGATCGAGCCCATGGGGCCGCTCAGGGTCGAGTGTCGGCTCCGGCTCTTTTCTATCTTGCTCTGACATCGGTGTCTGTGTAGCACTAGCACTACTCGCCTATAGACGAGTACGCCTACAAATTACTCATCCACGTGTTGAGGAGGGATGAGCGTTTGTTGGGCCGCATTTAGAAATGGGTTCGTGCTGTGCTCGCGAACATAGGCTCTCAAGCGGATGGCAAAGCCTCGTCTGTCGTCAGACCGCCGGGCACAGGCTCATCCCCCCTGCAATCGCCGAGCTCGAGCTCAACCGCGAACGCCGAGCTCGAGCTTCAACCGCGAGCGCCACACTCAAGCTTCAACCGCGAGCGCCACACTCAGGCTTCACCCACGACGCTCCTCGCTGAGCGGCGTGCCCTGCTCGTCGGCCGCCTGCGCTGGCGGCCAGGGCCCAAGCCAGTCGTCGCGGGCGCCGTCCATCGTGATCACAGCCCCTGAGAAGAAATCGCCGGTGGGCGAGGCCAGATAGGCGACAAGCCAGGCGAACTCCTGCTCGCTGCCCATTCGTCCCAGTGGGATCGTGTGCGCGATGCGCTCCACAATCGCCGCCGGGTACTTAGTCAGAAGTGTTTGCGTCTCGAATTGGCCGGCGGCCAGCGCGAGTAGGCGAATATCGAAGCGCGCCCACTCGACTGAGAGCGTGCGCATCAGATTCTCGACCGCCGCCCGTGCAGCGCCCGAATGAGCCATGCCTGGCATGCCGTTGTGCGGGGAGAGCGTCACGCTGAAGACCTTGCCACCCCGTCCCGAAGGGATCATCGCCTTGGTTGCCACCGCGTGAGTCATCAGCCAGGTGCCCTCGACGTTAAGCCGGATAACCGTCCTGAAGCCCTTTGGCGTGATCGACTCCGCGGGCGCTAGGAACTGGCCGCCGGCGTTGTTGACGAGTAGGTCGATCTGGCCGTGACGCTCCAGCACCTGCTCGACCAGCGCATCGACCTGCTGCTCCTCGCGGATGTCGCACACATGCGCCTCGATCAGTCCGCGCGGACAAAGCGCCACCGTTTCCAGCAACGGCTGCTCGCGACGACCACACACGACTACATTCGCACCACAGCGAGCCAGCTCCAGCGACATCTCGCGCCCAAGGCCGCTGCCGCCGCCGCTGACGATCGCGATCTGGCCCTCCAACAACGAAGGCGAGAACAGACGCGAGCGCTTCTGGACAGAGCCACCCGGACGATCGGATCGTTGGCCCTCGGACTCCCCCGAAGCACCCATATCGGCTTGCTGATCATCGCTCACGGCGAGGGAGCTTAGAACGTCTTCAAAAGATCGGCACGGACTGTTTTGAAGGACGATATTTGCGACGGGACATCCGCAAGGAGAGTTCGGCGGCCAGGCACGGCTTTCAATCCTTAATCAAAGCCTGCCAATCGACCGATGCTTGATATGCGACGGCGGCCAACGGGTAGAGCCATGGTGCGGTTGTTTCGCGCTTTACGCCCAAATTGCGGAGCTTTTGCTGCTTTCACGGGTTATGTCCTGCGTGGGAAGGTTGCGACGCCTCAGGCGTCGAACCAGATCAGAGACCAATCTAGGAATAATGGTTGACAACGCAACTATCGCGTCGTATAATTCCGACTCCAAGCATCGGATTACGAGGATGGCGCAGTCCTCCCCCAAGGGGACAAGCCGAGACCCTCGACATTCATAGTTAGAGAGACGCTCATGCCAGACCCCATTACAAAGCCCACCCCCACTATCGATTTGACCCCCGAGGTGTTCATCCCGGAGTCTGTCGACCAGTTGCTCGCGCATTCGCGCCGCTACCCCCTGCTCACTCCTGAACAGGAGATCGAGCTCGCCCAGAAGATTGAGCGGGGCGATTTGCGTGCCAAGGAAACGATGATCAACTCGAACCTGAGGCTTGTTGCCTCAAACGCCCGGCGCTACCAGAACCAGGGCTTGCCGCTCGCCGATCTCGTCCAAGAGGGCATGCTCGGCCTGATTAGGGCCTCGGAGAAGTTCGACTGGCGCAAGGGATTCAGGTTCTCAACCTACGCCACCCTATGGATCAGACAAGCCATCCAACGAGGCCTCGAGAACTCCGGACGCACCATCCGCCTACCCGTACATGTAGCTCAGCGTTCGCGCAAGGTTGGACGCGTCGAGCGCGAGCTGTCGGTCAGGCTCGGCCGCGAGCCGACGCTAGAGGAGCTCGCCGAGGAGACCGGCCTTGAGATCGAGCAGGTCGAGGAGGTGCGCCACCAGCGTGCCGCACTCGTCAGTCTCGACCAACAGGTCGGCGACGACGGCGATACCGCCCTTGGTGATCTATTGCCTTCCGACGCCGAGGCGCCGGAGGACAGCGCCTGGGACAACGAGCGCGAGCGGATCGTGCACAACGCGATCTCTAAGCTGCCCGACACCGAGCGGACCGTGCTCACGCTTCGCTTCGGGACGGGCCGCGAGGAGCCACAGACGTTGACCGCTATTGGTAAGCGCCTTGGCTTCTCCGCAGAGCGGGCTTCTCAGCTCGAGCAGCGGGCGCTAAAGAAGCTGGCCGAGTCGCCAGAGCTCGCGGCGCTGCGCGAGGCCGCATAAAATACTCTGCGCGAGGCAGCGTAAAGCAAATTCGAGGCATGCCCCCCGCGCGCGCGGGGGGCATCGCCCTTTCGGTCACTTCACAACCAACGTACCTTCCATGCCGGCCATGCGGTGGCCGGGGACCGAGCAGTAGAACTTGTAGGTGCCCGGCTTCAACGTCACGCTAAGCGTTTTGCTTTCGCCCTTGAACGTCGGCGTGGCGCCAACGACCGCGTGCGATGAGGATTCGATAGTCACGTTGTGTTCGAGCGGCGACATGTTCGTGAAGGCGATCGAGACTTTGCCTGCGTTGGCCGTCAGCGTGCTCGTGCTGTACTTGAGCTGACCTTCGGGGTTCGCGGCGAGGCTGAGCGAGCCCGACGCAGGCGCCGAGCTCGTCGTGGAGCTTGTCGGGGTACTCGCACTCGTCGTTGCCGGAGTGGATGCCGCGGGGGTCGATGCGGAGGAGCTCGTTTCTTTCGAGCTGCCGCAGCCTGCCAGCACCACTATTGCGGCCGCGAGCGCAAGCAACGAGAACATCGGGATGCGTCGGGCTGATGCTTGTCTTGCTGTGGAGAGTCTCACGGCCTGTTCCTCCGTCGGTTGGGTTGCCTCACGTTATGACACTCCCCGGTCTGAATCCTTCCCAAGCGTGTGCCAACATCTCCGAGAAGAAGCCGAAGCGAGGAGGCGCAGATGAAGCAGTCGATGTGGGAGCGGACCGTCGAGCTTACGATCGTCCTCGGCGAGAGGATTTTGGCCCCGGTGGAGCGTTTCATCGGCAAGCGCTCGCTTGTGGGCGACGCGACCTTCTTCGCTGAGGAGCACTTCCCTTGGATCGCTCATATCGAGGCGAACTGGGAGACGATCCGCGAGGAGCTCGAGGGGGTGCTGGCCGACCGTGAGGCACTGCCCAACTTCCAGGACATATCCAAGGATCAGATCGAGATCACCGACGATGATGACTGGAAGACGTACTTCCTCTATGGCTACGGTTTCGAAGCGGAGCTCGGCGTGCGCACTTGCCCCAAGACGGCTGCGTTGATGCGCCAGATCCCAGGGATGACGACCGCGATGTTCTCGATCCTCTCACCGCACAAGCACATCCTCGATCACCGCGGACCCTACAAGGGGGTGTTGCGCTACCACCTCGGACTGATCGTGCCACGTGAGGCCGAGCAGTGCAGGATCAGGGTGGGTGAGAACATCCGCCATTGGGAGGCTGGCAAGAGCCTAATCTTCGACGACACCTTCAACCACGAGGTCTGGAACGACACCGAGGAGACGCGCGTGGTGCTGTTCGTAGACGTTTTGCGTCCTCTCCCCTCTCCTTGGGACCAAGTCAACCGCTTGATCGTCAAGGCAATCGGCTATTCGCCGTTCGTGCTCGACGCCAAGCGCAACCAGCAGGCCTGGGAAACACGTTTTCTGGAGAGGAGGGGGGCGAGCCCGCAGCCTCTCGATGCCATCTCGGCTGAGTGGCCGCTCCCAGCCGAGCACTGAGCATCCGCGACGATTACCTGACGTGCGAGCTTTCGCCGATCGCGTCGCTCGGCGCGCGAATCGTCACGTCGAGCACCTCGGGGTGCTCTGCGCGCAGGTGTTGTGCCAGCGCTTCGGCGTCAGCTCGTGTGGCAGCCGGCCCTAGACTGATCAGCAGTTGCGCTCCGGTTGAGTGCGAAGCCTGTGCTGAGGACATGCGCCCTGAGCCGTCCGGCTCTATGTGCACGACCACGTCGCTGCCTGGCAGCTCACGCTCGATCGCGAGCTCCACGGCACTGGCGACGGCGTGGCCATAGCTAAGGTCGGCGTCGCTTGGCACACCGACGACGATGTCGGCGAAGTGCCGGCCGGCGACCTCGCGCATGCGTAGCCGCCTGAGGCTGACGATGTCGGGGATCGCTTCGATCGCGCCGCGCGCCTTGCGCTCGGCCACGTCGTCGGAGGCCGTGTCCATCAGCACGTAGACACTGCGTCGCATCAGCCGGACAGCTGAGAACAGGGCCAGACCCGCGACGAACAGGGCTGCGATCGAATCAGCATTCGGGTAGCCGGCTCGAACGAGCAACAGGCCGACCACCACCGCCACTGAGCCAACCAGATCGAGCGTGAAGTGCAGCGCATTGGCGCTCAGGGCAGCGCTTGCATGACGGTGGGCGCCCTGATGGGAGGCGTATGAGCGCGTCGCGTCGATCGCGATCACGACCAGCAGCACCGCGAAGGTGTACCACTGCGTTTCAACCTGCGGGCCGTGACCGGTGAGTCGGTAGATCGACTCGATCGCGATTGCGAACGATGCACCGATCAAGATCGCACCCTCGCCGAGCGCGGAGAGATGTTCAGCCTTGCCGTGACCGTAAGGGTGATCGCGGTCCGCGGGTCGCCTGGCGACTCTAACGGCGAACAGCGTGAGCACTGCCGCGGCGAGGTCCGTGGCCGAGTGGATCGCCTCGGCGAGCACGCCGAGGCTGTGTGAGAGCAGCCCGACGACGAGCTTGATTACGACCAACGTGGCAGCCGCGATCACCGAGATCAGCGCGGTGCGCTGTGGGGATGGCGTATGGGCTTTAGTCATCGTCAACAGGCGAGGGTAATCGCCGACACACTGGAGGCTGGCGCTCAGACGTTCGAGACGTTGAGACCGGTGTCGTGCAGCCAGCTATTTGCCTGGGAATTAAGAATCGTGAACTCACCGGTGACGATCAGCAGGCCCAGCACGATCATCACCGCCCCGCCGATACCGACGATCACCGGGAAGTGGCGTTTGACGATTTCAAGCGCGCCGCTCATGCGCTCGAACGCCAGCGCGATCAAGAGGAACGGGATCGCAAGCCCGACGGAGTAAAAAGCGAGCAATAGCGCCCCGTGCGCGGCCGATTCGGACACCGCCGCTTGCGTCAGGATCGCTGCGAGCGTGATGCTCGTGCACGGTGTCCAAGCGATCGCAAAGGCGGCTCCGGCAATCAGCGGGCCGCCTCGCCCGGCGAAGCGCATCAGCGACTCGGAATGCCACTGGAAGTTGAGCGCATCCACGAACGGCGTCGCGAGGAAGGCGATACCCATCAGGATGATCAGGAAACCGCCGGCGGTGCGTAGCGTTTCGATGTTGGTGCTGAGCAGCGAGCCAACCTGTGTGGCTGTGAGTCCGAGCAGGATGAAGATCAAGGAGAAGCTCGAGATGAACAGCAGGCTTGGTACAAGCACGCGTCTGGCGCCGGCATGCTGGATATCCGCCGGCGCGACGCCGATCACCGTCGAGAGGTAGCCGGGCACCAGCGGCAGCACGCACGGCGAGAGAAACGACACCAGTCCGGCCGCGATCGCCACGGGAATGCCAACACCGCTGGCGGTGTCCGACGACGAGGAGGCGAGGATCAGGTGTGCGGCGATCATGATGTCGGTGGAGCGGTCTCGCGCCAGCCCGACTCGACGTTGTGGAGATCATCCGGCGAGGCCACCTGCGAGGTTGTGCTCTCAACGGTCGCGGAGTCTGCGTCGTGGTGCTCAAAGGTCGCGGAGCCCAGGTCGTCGCGTTCGGTGAGTGCTGCGCGCATCTCTGCAACTTCGCGCTCCAGGCGCGCCACTCTTTCGTGCAGATCGTCGTCGGGCCGCTGCGGCGTAGTTGGCGAGGCCACTTGCACCGCGGCTGCGCCATCTATCGCCCCGTTCCCGTTGGAGCCGTCGCTCTCGCCCAACAACTGTGTGTAGCGGTCCTCCTTCTGGCCCGGGCGACGCCCCAATTGCGCGGCGAGATCGCGGCCGATCAGCGCGGCCAGCGTCTCGTGCACCTCATCCAGTCCCGCAAAGGCGTGAATGCGCTCGCCGCGCTGCTTGAGCTCGCCTGGGGTTTGCGGGCCACGCAGCATCAGCACGCACATGACAGCCTGCTCAGCGCTCGACATTGGCAGCGCCTCAGAGAGCAGGTGGCGGTACTTGGCCGCACGGCTCGCACCGGCCAGGCGCACATAACCGCGGCGCTCCAGGCGGTGCAAGGCGTCGCGCAGGATCGCGTCGTCGTAGTCGACCACCGGCTCGCGGTTGGTCGCCTGATTGCATGCCAGACGTAGCGAGTTCAGCGAAAGGGGGTAATGGTCGGGCGTGGTGCGCTGCTTCTCGAGCAGGCAACCGAGCACACGGATCTCAGCGGCGGACAGGTCCATCGACTCCCATCCTACGAGCCGCGGACCTCGGACGCCACCGAAAAGGACACTTGCAACTCGCTACGCCTGGCAGTTCGCTCCCTCAAACGGACGCTAGCCGCCGGCGAGCCCGTCAAGCCCGACGAGCTCACCGGATGCTCAGGTGAAGTAGCGAACCCTTCATGGTCGTCTGGCATTCTCGTGAGACCGAGAGTCGCGACACTAGAATCGGGACCTTGAGCTTTCCAGCGGCACGCCTGCAGTGAGTCACCAACCGTTCGCCGCCGGGCACGCGGGCGAAGGCCGACGCGGCTCGGGGTCCAAGCCACGCCCCGAGGACATTCCCGACCAGCCGGTCTCACTAAGGCGGATCGGCCGGCTGTTCATCCCCTACCGCCTGCGGTTGGGGGCGCTGTTGAGCCTGATCGTGGTCGGCTCGATCCTGAGCGTCGCCTCGCCGTTTCTGCTGCGCGAAGCGGTCGACAAGGGCATCATCGGACACGACCTGGAATTGCTGAGCTGGCTGGTCGCCGGCATGATCGCGCTGGCGATCATCAACGGCGTGATCAGTGTCGCGCAGACCTGGATCTCAAATCAGGTCGGCCAGCGCGTGATGCACGACCTGCGCGCCGCCGTCTACGCGCATCTGCAGCGCATGTCGCTCGCGTTCTTCACGCGCACACGCTCCGGCGAGGTACAGGCGCGCATCGCCTATGACATCGGCGGAATCGACGATGTGGTCACGAGCACCGCCACCTCGACTGTCTCGACCGTCGCCACCGTCACCGCGACGGTCACCGCGATGTTTGCGCTCAGCTGGCAGCTGACGTTGTTCTCGCTGGTCCTGTTGCCGTTCTTTGTTTGGCTGACGCGCCGCGTCGGCAACGAGCGCAGACGCATCCAGTCGGTGCGCCAAGGCCGTCTGGCCGACATGTCGACGCTCGTCGAGGAGTCACTGTCGGTGTCGGGGATCCTGCTCGGCAAGACGATGGGCCGCTCTGGCGAGCTCACCAGTCGTTTCACCAGCGAGTCCAGCGAGCTGGCCGACCTGGAGGTGCGTGCGCGCATGGCCGGGCGCTGGCGCATGGCCTCGGTGCAGATGAGCTTTGCGATCATGCCTGCCGCCGTCTACTGGTTTGCCGGTTACAGCAGCGTGCACGGCAGCGAAGTGATCTCGATCGGAACGGTTGTCGCGTTCACCACGCTGCAGACGCGCCTGTTGTTCCCGATGCAGCAGCTTTTGTCGGTGGGCCTCGAAGTGCAAACCTCACTCGCTTTGTTCGGGCGCATCTTCGAGTATCTCGACCTGCCCGTCGACATCGAGGAGCGTTCCACCGCGCAGGCGCTTGAAAACGTGCGCGGAGACGTGACCCTCGAGAACGTGTGCTTCCGCTACGCGCCTGAGGCTCCCTGGACCTTGCAAGACATCTCCGCGGAGATTCCTGCCGGTACGCGCACGGCGCTCGTCGGTGAGACTGGCTCTGGCAAGACGACACTCGCCTATCTCGTTGCGCGCCTGTACGAGCCCCAGCAGGGCGAGGTGTGTATCGACGGACACAACATCCGCGACGTCACACTGCAGTCACTTGCCGCGACTGTCGGGCTGGTCTCTCAGGAGACCTACCTGTTTCACTCCTCGATCCGTGAGAACCTGCGCTTCGCCTGTCCTGACGCAAGCGACGAGCAGATCGAAGACGCCGCCCGGGCCGCGCAGATCCACGAGCTGATCTCTTCGCTGCCCGAGGGCTATGACACCCCTGTCGGCGAGCGCGGCTATCGCTTCTCCGGTGGCGAGAAGCAACGCATCGCAATCGCGCGCACGGTCCTCCGTAATCCCCCGGTGCTGATCCTTGACGAGGCCACCTCGGCGCTTGACACCGAGACCGAGCGGGCGGTGCAGCTCGCACTCGACGACTTGTCCCGGGGACGCACAACGATCGCGATCGCCCACCGTCTCTCCACGATCCGCGACGCCGACCAGATACTGGTGCTCGATGACGGCAAGATCGTGGAGCGCGGCACGCACGAGGAGCTGAGGGATCTAGACGGACGCTACGCGGCGCTCCTGAGAGGGGCAATCGTGGACGAGCCCGGCCAGGACCCATCCGCAGCGCTAGCCTGAGCCGGGTCCAGATGTCCAAACCGGCCGCTCACGATCCCCACGGTGTCGAGTCTCCGCGCGCTGGATCGAGACGCGATCACGAAGTGCGTCAATATCATCAGCCACGAGATGCGCCATTATTCGCGTCCGGCCGTGGGACCTAGAATAACCTCACCTATGGCCATGGACTACGAACAGATCACCACCGAGACGAGCGACGGTGTGCTCACGATCACGCTCAACCGTCCCGAGCGGTTGAATGCGTGGACGGCGCAGATGGGCCGGGAGCTGCGGAGCGCCTTCGACTGCGCCGATGCCGATGACGAGGTGCGCGCGATCATCGTCACCGGCGCGGGCCGCGGCTTCTGTGCCGGGGCGGACCTCGCGAGCGGCGGTGACACATTCGACCACCGAAAGCACGAGAGCACCGGTCAAGCGCGCGACAACGGCGGCGAGTTCACGCTACGGGTCTTCGAATCGACCAAGCCGGTGATCGCCGCGATCAACGGGCCCGCCGTCGGCGTTGGGGCGACGATGACGCTGCCGATGGACGTGCGCCTCGCGGCCGAGGACGCTCGCATCGGTTTCGTGTTCGCGCGGCGCGGCATCATCCCGGAGGCGTGCTCGAGCTGGTTCCTGCCGCGCGTCGTCGGCATCAGCCGCGCAATGGAATGGGTCTCAACGGGGCGGGTCTTCTCGGCCCAAGAGGCACTCGAAGGCGGGCTCGTGCGCAGCCTGCACCCCAAAGACGAGTTGCTCGATGCAGCCCGCGCGCTCGCACGCGAGATCGCCGAGAACGCCGCTCCCGTCTCTGTCGCGCTCGCCCGCCAGCTGATGTGGAGGATGCTTGGCGCAGAGCACCCCATGATCGCCCACTGCGCCGACTCGCGTGGCATGGTCGCACGAGGCCAATCCGCAGACGCCGTCGAGGGCATCACCGCGTTCCTGGAGAAGCGCCCCGCGAGCTTCCCCGATCGTGTCAGCGATGGGTTGCCCGACATCATGCCCGGCTGGAGCACGCCGGAGTTCAAGTAGTCGCTGGGGGATTCTGTTCCACCGGCGCATGCGCCGGTGGCGACGCCGCACATGTGCGGCGTCGTTCCGGGTCGTGCATGCACGACCCGGCCGGACGGTGCATGCACCGTCCGGGACAGCGCCGCATGCGGCGCTGTCTTCCTCAAGAAGATCCAACGACAGCCACAAAATGCCCGGGGGTGCTCGTCGGGAGTCGCGCGGCGCGGGTGCGCTAGCGTGTCTCGTGATGGAGCCCTCCTCAGTTGTGGATCGTCCAGACGTGCTGCCCGGCCGTTCCTCCTACATTGGGCAAGCACCGGCCTCACCGGCCGGCCCCGTAGAGGACACGGAGCCACTGCACGCACCGCCGAGCGTCCGACTACCTCGGGCGGTGCAGACTCTGCGCTTCACCAAGCGACAGATCCAGTTCGTATTCGCCGCGCGACGCGAGCTCGGTGAGGTGTTCAAGGTTCACTTCGTGGTGATTCCGGGCGGGGTCGTCGTGACCAGTCACCCCGACCATGTCCGCTCCCTGTTTACCGCCAAGCCCGAGCTTGTGCCCTCGCTGACCGCCGAGTCGCCGCTGCGCCCAATCGTGGGGCCAAACTCGGTGTTGACCGCGAACGGACCAAGTCATCTGCGTCAGCGCAAGCTGCTGCTGCCTGCATTCCACGGCGAGGCGATCGAAAGTTACACACAGATGATTCGCGACGTCACCGAACGAGAACTAGACCGCTGGCCTGTTGGCCGTCCGTTCGCGCTTGCCCCAAAGATGCAGGCCATCACGCTCGATGTGATCATGTCGGGCATCTTCGGCATCGAGGGCGCTCCGGCACGGGGAAGCACTGAGCACCGGCTGAGGAGCACGATCAAGCAGCTGGCGGCGGCCTCGACCTCTCCGCTGGCGCTGCTTGGCGAACTCTCGAACCTGGGACGCGAGAAGCCCGTCGGGCTTACGCGGGCAGCAGTGGCTCTGTTGGATCGCGCTACCTACCCCGTGATCGAAGAGCGTCGTCGTGCGGCCGACCTGGATGAGCGGCGAGACATCCTCTCGCTGCTGTTGCGCGCCACGAGCGAGGACGGCGAGCGGATGACCGACCACGAGCTGCGCGATGAGCTGCTCACGCTCGTATTGGCAGGCTTTGAGACGACTGCCAATTCGCTGGCGTGGACTTGGGAGCGCCTGGTCCGCACTCCGGCAGCGTATGAGCGCTTGCGCGACGCGGTGCGCTCAGACACTGGGGCCGCGGAGCATGTCGAGGCGGCCATCATCGAGGGTATGCGCTCACGTCCGGTGATCCCGATCGTCGGACGCCGGGTCGCCGTGCCTTGGCGATTCGGAGAGTACGTGGTACCGGCGGGACAGGGTGTCAGCATCAGCATCCTGCTTGTTCATCATCGTGAGGACCTCTACCCCGACCCATTCACCTATCGCCCCGAGCGCTGGCTGGATCACAGTCCGGGCACATATGAATGGCTGCCTTTCGGCGGCGGCACCCGTCGCTGCCTCGGTGCGGCGCTGGCGATGGCCGAGCAGCGGGTGGTGCTCGAGGCCATGGTCCGCCGCCTGGACCTGGAGGCCGACCGGCCCGAGCCCGAGCATGCGCACCATCGCAACGTCACCATGATCCCAGGACGCGGCGCGCGGGTGCTCCTGCGATCGCGCCGGTGATCTGCTGCATGAGCGCATCCGGATACTCTGTGCCACTCTGCGATGCTCTGCGGCGGCCGGCTTCCTGACCGGCCTGACCCATCTTCCTGTCTTTGGGAGCGACGCTGAGTCCGGCAGCGTCGCGCGGGACGATGAACACAG
Source organism: uncultured Solirubrobacterales bacterium (assembly GCA_963757995.1). Taxonomy (GTDB): domain Bacteria; phylum Actinomycetota; class Thermoleophilia; order Solirubrobacterales; family Solirubrobacteraceae; genus Palsa-744. The sequence goes on along the minus strand of CAVWTS010000016.1, from coordinate 207,954 downwards.
AGATCCCCTGGCTTGGCTTCTCGGCCTTGCTGGTGCGAGCAAAGACCATGAACAGGTCGGCGATGGGCGCGTTCGTGATGTAGCGCTTGGCGCCGCAGGGACTACCTCGGAGCGCACGAATTGCCTTACCGCGCGCACCATTTCCTGCAAGTCCTCATGCTCCATCGTTCCGTTCATCTCCTGGCCAAGTGCACCCGTGCTCGCGGGCGACTAGAGCCCAATGTTCTCGAAGATTGCGGTCATTCCCTGACCACCCCCGATGCACATGCTCTCAAGCCCGTAGCGCCCACCGCGACGGCGCAACTCCCGCAGCAAAGTGGCCAGGATCCTCCCGCCCGTCGCTCCGACGGGATGACCGAGTGAGATGCCCGACCCGTGTACGTTGGGGCGCTCGAGGCCGTCGGGCAGATCCCACTCGTGAAGAACTGCGAGCACCTGTGCCGCAAACGCCTCGTTGAGCTCAATGAGGTCCATGTCCTCCATTCTCAACCCGGCTCGCTCAAGGGCCAGCCGAGTCGACGGGACGGGACCGATGCCCATGCTCGCCGGCGCCACACCCGCGACTGCCCACGTCACGAGGCGCGCGAACGGCTGCAAGCCTAGCTCTGCTGCCTTTTCCGGATGGGTGACGATGCACACCGCCGCGGCGTCGTTCTGGCCGCTCGCGTTCCCGGCGGTCACCGTCGCCTCGGGATCGGCGCGCGCCATCAGTGCCCGCAGGTTGCCGAGCCGCTCGAGCGTTGTGTCTGAGCGCGGGTGCTCGTCACGCTCGATCAGCCCCTCATCCCCCCGGCTCTTGACGGACACAGGAACGATCTCCTCAGCGAATACGCCGCTCTCTTGAGCGGTAACCGCGAGGTGGTGCGAGCGCAGTGCGAGCTCGTCCTGCTCGGTGCGCGAGATCCCGTACTGGCGGCGTACGTTCTCGGCGGTTTCGATCATGCCGCCGGGCACCGGAAAGTGGAGCCCGCCGGCCGTCACCCGGCCCCGCGCCAGGCGATCCTCGAGCGTCACGCTGGCACCCTTTACGCCCCAGCGCATGCCCATCGCATAGAACTCGGCCTGACTCATGCTCTCGGCACCCCCCGCGAGAACGAGATCCGCGACGCCGGTCTGGACCTCCATGCAGCCGAGCATGATCGCCTGAAGGCCAGAGCCGCAGCGTCGGTCGAGCTGAAGCCCGGGCACCTCGATCGGCAGACCCGCGTCGAGCGCGGCCACCCGACCGATCGCCGGCGCCTCGCCATTCGGATAACACTGGCCAAGGAGCACGTCGTCGATCTCCAGCGGCGGCAGCGATGTCCGCAGGAGAAGCTCCCGGATGACCGTCGCGGCTAGCTCTGTGGGCGGCACGTCGCGGAAAACGCCGCCGAAACCGCCGACGGCTGTTCTCAGAGGCTCGCAGATCACAGCTTCGCGCACGGTCGGAGAGCTTGCCATAAATCGCATGCCAGCATGTGGCACGGGTGGCGCCTTCGCGAGACCCCGACCCGATAGGACTCTCATGTCTGTGTTGTGCTTTCGCGCCAATGCAGTCGCCCCCCAAGTGCCGAGCAAACGACCGCTGCGGACGACAAGCGGCAGACCGAGTCAGCCCTTGGCACCGACGAAGTCAGCGACCTGGCGCGGACGATGCCAGCTCGGCAAGCACGCGGGAGAGTTGTCCTCCCTGCCAGGCGATGGGTGAGCTGCCGGGTTCCTCAACCGCCAGCTTGGCACCCGATATCGCGGCGGCGTAGCGTTCGCCGATAGCAAGCGGATGGGTCGGATCGGCCTCGTCACGACTGGCGATGACGACCGTGGGAAACCCCACGGACTGCAGCTCATCCCAATGCTTGAATGGCCGCGAGCGCGGGACGGCTTGCAGAGCGTCCGCCACGGCCAGCGGATGGTCGTGCGCGGCCAGCCGCTGGCGTAGCACCTTCGCGACCGTCTCCCTGAAGCGCTCGGGAATCTGATCGAGATCGTAAGCATCGACGAAGCCCTCTACTCCTCCGGCCCTCAGCCCCCGCGCAAGCCTGTCCCACGACGCGTAGGAGTCCTCGCCATGGGTGTCTGGGTCAAACGCCGGCGTTATCAGCCCAAGCGCGAGCACCCGGTCGGGCTGCTCCAGCGCGAAGCGAAGTGCGGTGTGGGCGCCCATCGATGCGCCGGCAAGCACCGCTCGCTCGATCTCCAGCCGGTCGAGCACGACCTGCAGATCCCCGGCGAGCAACTCGTATGTGTACGCCTCGGGAGCCGGCGCCGGGCTGGAGTGGCCGTGCCCGCGCGCGTCATAGGCGATCACGCGGTGACCGGAGCGCTCGAGCGCCCTGGAGCCCATCAGCAGATAGCGCCGGGTCGCGGTGAGCCCGTGCAGCAGCACGATCGGCGTGCCGCTCCCCGCCTGCTCCACCGAGAGTCGCACGCCGCCAGCGCCGGTGACAGTCAGTTGATCTGTGTTCGCCACCGAGAGAGCTTTTTGACGTAAGCCTCGCCCGAAGACCAAGCGGGCAAGCCGAGCCGTCGCTTGACTAGTCCTACACCGAACCTCACAACTGACGGCACAACGATGAGCTCGACAGGCGCCAACCTAGACATGCAGCGCGGCAAGCTCACACAAGAGCTGTGCCGTGCGCTCTGGCTGCTCCAAGAAGAACATGTGACCGACGTCCTCGTAGATCTCCAGTCGCGAGTCGGGGATCAGCCCGGCGATCATGTGCCCGTTTTGGACCGGGAGCAGCTGATCGAGCGTTCCGTGCACCACTTGCGTCGGGACGCTCACTCCCGGGAGCCGCGCGCTCGTGTCGTGTCCCGCGATCGCTTGCATCTGGCGCATGATCACCTCCACCGGCAGGCCGTGGCGCATACCTGTCGCTCGGAATCTCGCCCACGCCTGCTCGTCGGCGGCGAAGCTGGGCGACACGTTCACTTCCCACGAGGTGCGGATCGCAAGTTCGCGGTCGCCCGAGGACATAGCTTCGGCGAGCTTACGCATGACACCTTCGCTTGCGAGCACACTGCCTTGGCCGCCGCAGTACGAGCAACCGAGCGTCAGCGAACGCAGGCTGTCTGGGTGTGCGAGCACCAGCTCCTGGGCGATCATGCCGCCCATCGAGATGCCCATCACGTGCGCTGAGTCGATATCGAGCGCCGCGAGCAGCCCCGCCGCATCCTCGGCGAGATCGACGATCGTGAACGGTCGACCGGTGCGTGTGGAGTCGCCCGCGTCGCGGTGGTCGTAGACGATCGTTTCGAAATCGTGCCGCAACGACTCAAGCAGCGACTCGCCCCAGTGGTGCTTTGTGCCACTCATCCCCATGATCAAGAGCAGCGGCGGCCCTTCGCCGGCGCGGTCGTAGCTGAGCTCTATCTCTCCTACCTTGGCGAGTGCCATCGTGCGATGAAGCCTACACCGGCAGCTCGAGCTGATCGGCAGTGGCGCCCGGCGCCTGTGTGCGCGGCGGTATTCCGCGCCCAGCCAGGCCGGCGACGCGCACTCCCAGTAGGCGCACCGGTCGTGGCGGCGCATACTCCTCCAACAAGGCAAGCGCTACGCGCGTAACCTGCTCGGCGTCGCAAGTCGGCGCAGGCAGCGTACGGGCACGCGTGACCGTGGAGAAGTCATCGAGGCGTACCTTTATGCCGATCGTGCGTCCGTGATTTTCGTGGGCAGAGAGACTCGCGCAGAGTTCGCTTGCCATGCGCACAAGCGCTTCACGCAACAGTTCGGGATCGCGGATGTCGCTATCGAAGGTGCGCTCGCGCGACTCAGAGACGACCTTACGCTCCTCGCTCACCTGCCCGTCGTGTTCGAAGTGGGCACGTCGGCGCAGTTCACGCCCATGATTGGGCCCGAAGCGTTCGATGAGCGCTTGCTCAGGTGCTCGGGCGAGCTCGCCCAGTGTGCGCAGACCCATCGCCTTGAGCCTCGCGGCCGTCTTCGGCCCGATCCCCGGGATCAACCCGGGAGGCGCAGCGGCGAAGCGCTCACATGCCTGCTCGCGCGTCAGCACGACAAACCCCGCCGGCTTCTCCGCGTCGGAGGCGACCTTCGCGACCAGCTTGTTCGGCCCGATCCCGACCGAGCAGACGAGCTGTGTAGCAGCCTTGATGTCGGCCAGCACACGGCGCATGGCCGCGCGCGGCGAATACAAATCACTCAGGTCGAGGTAGACCTCGTCGAGCCCCACCACCTCGACGCACTCCACATGCGAGCGCACAATGCCCATCATGCGTTTGGAGACCTCGCGGTAATGCGCCCCGTCGGGCGGGATGAACACGGCCTGTGGGCAAAGCCGGCGCGCACGCGCGGCAGGCATCGCCGAGCCTACGCCGAAGCGGCGGGCCTCATAGCTGGCGGTAGTCACGACCGCACGCGGGCCAGTACCAGACACGACAACCGGCAGCCCGCGCAACTCCGGACGACGGTTCAGCTCGACCGAGACATAGAACGCGTCGGCGTCGAGGTGGGCTACGCACGGCTCAGATGTCGACGACACCGAGGAGACGCGACAACCTTCTATACGGCGATGTACTTGATGAGTCGATCCAAGAAACCGTTGACCGGCGGCTGGGGCTCGCGCTCAAGAACCTCAGGCGGCTTGGGACGCTTGGACGTCGACACACTCGACTGGGCGGCATCTTGAAGGGGTAGGGTGTTGGTCTCGTCTGGCATAGCTAATGGTGCGGCTCAGGTTATCCTTTTTTGAGCGGACCGAGTTGGAGCCTTTCTGGTGGAATAGGCCTCGACAAAGTCGGCTTCGCAACTCCAAGCTGACTCGCCGCGGGCGCGGCTACCACCGATGAGGGCTGTTTGGCAGAGTTGCTCATGACAAGGTGCTGAACAGCCAGTGTACCGCCCTCGCCAGCCAGTGCCAGTACTCCGATCATCAACAGCAGGGCGGCGCGATTGACCACATCGAGCTTGCGGTTGTTACGGGCCTCCTCGGACATAAGCTCGTCACCGTAAGTGCGGATCAACATGCGCTTTACATCGGCGGACTCAGCGAGAACCAACTCGTCGTCGGCAAGCCTTCTAACGTCCGCTCGACGGAACGCAAGTGTCTCCTGTGGACTCAACAGTCCACGGATAGCTACGTACGCGGCCGTCACCAGAGCTAGCAGGGACAGCGCGAACAATCCGACAAACACGTCGCTATAGACACCTGAGATCCCGTGATCGAATACATCGCGACCCAGGGAGGCATCGATAGCGAGGATCACACCTGTAAAGCCGACGAGCTGCCCGGCCTTTGTATCGGCGGTGTCTCCGCGCGAACGCTCGTCCTCGATTACCCGCACCGTGGCAGCAAGCAGGGCATCAACCGTCTCCGGCTGGGGCTCAAGCGGCATCGCGGATGAACTCGTGTGCTCGACTGCGTCGGTGGTCCTGCCCAGCTACCGGCTCGTCTTGAACACTCAGGATCCCCCAGCCACCATCGCGTGGATGAGTTGCTTTACTCACACGTCGGCAGAGCGACCTGGATGATATGCCAGTCATGCACTGAGATTGTCATCCACTCCGGATGGAGACATTTGTCAGCCGTTGGCGTCGATATTCAGCCGCACGTAGTCAACCACAACCGGCGCGCCCAACAAGCCGAGGACGTCGTCCATGAAGGGCTCGCGCAGATCCTCCGGCAGCTGTTGGACGTGTGGGCCGAGAACGATCGTTGAGAGGAACTCGCGCGGGTACTCAGGTTCGCGGGGTGCCGGCTGTAGCCAACATTTGGCTGAGGCGAAGCCAGCGGACAGCAGTCGCTCATGGGTCTGCTGCGCTCCCGCGTAGTTCCACGGCGGCTGCCAGTCGTGGAAGTGCTCGGCATACGGCTCTAGCTCCAGTAGAGGAGCCACCTTGCCGCGCAGGATTGTGATGTTGCCCTTTCCCCCACATTGAGCCACGAGCCGACCGCCTGGGCGCAGCGCGGTGTGCAAGCGATCGAAAAGAAGATCGTGGTCGACGATCCAGTGGAAGGTGGCGGTGGAGATGACCGCGTCGACTGGCTGCTCCAGATGCAGCTCGAGCAGATCTATGACGCGAACGTCTGCTGTCTCACCGAGCCGCTGTTTGGCCGCGTCCACCATCGAGGCCGACTGGTCGACCGCGATCACACGACCTCGCGGTAGCCGCTCGAGCAGCGCCTGAGTGATGCGCCCAGAGCCGCAGCCGGCGTCGAGCACCAGCTCATCGCCCTCCAGCTCTAGACGAGACAGCACTTCGAGCCCAAGCGCCTCCATCGTCCCCGAGATGCGGTCGTAGCTCGCCCCGTCCCACTCGCGTACCTTTGGCATACGCTCGTACGTTATCACGTATGCACGGAGCGCCGGCACCTTTGCCGAGCGCTGTGGCGAGCGATTACTTGATCCACAATCTGTGCCCGACCGGTGTTTGTGTAGCGCGCGGCGGTTCGGACCCGTGTCCGGTACCTGCGGTCCCGGCCGGTGTCCGATGCCGGCCGTCCCGATCAGTATGCCCGGCACGGGGCCATCCCGATCAGTGTGCCCGGCACGGGGCCATCCCGATCAGGCGTTCGCGAGGATCCTCGCGAGCCGCGCACGTTGTTGCTTGGGCCCACCTAGCAACGCAGCATCCACCAGCCCACGCTTGTAGAGCCAGTGAACATCAGCCTCCCAGGTGAAGCCGATCCCACCGTGGGCCTGTATCGCCGAGGCGGTCACTTCCACGCCAGCCTCAGACGCGGCGGCCTTGGCCATCGCCGCGGCCTCCCCGAGACGCTGGGGATCGGCATCGGCCGCCCAAGCAGCGAACGCGGTCGTGGCACGTGCCTTCTCGGTATCGAGCAGCATCTGAGCGCAGCGGTGCGACACGGCTTGATAAGCACCGACGGGCACACCGAACTGCCTGCGCTCCTTGACGTAGGTGACGGTCATGTCCAGCGCACGCTCGCTAACACCGACAAGCTCGGAGGCGATCGTCACGAGCGCGCGATCGACGCCGCCGGCCGCGTCGCCGTTGAGCGTCTCCCCGGCGTCGGCGCTCGCGCGCACAAGCGCCGCCGGGCGGGTGGGATCAATCGAATCGACCGGCTCGACTGTGACCTGATCGCGCGTGTACGCCCGTACTTCTGAACCTGTGGCATTGAGGAGCACCAACACCTGCGCGTCCGGCGCCCCCACGACCAGCTCCGCTACGCCCTCGCGCACCGTCCCAAGCGCACCGACTGTCTCGCCGCCGGCAAGCCCTGGAAGCCAGCGCTCGCGCTGTTCAGGCGAGCCGGCCCGCTCGATTAGGACTCCAGCCAATACGCAGGGCAGCAAGGGCACGGGCGCAAGTGTGCGCCCAAGCTCCTCGCAAAGGATCGACAACTCGACAAGCCCGAGCCCCTGTCCGCCGTACTCCTCGGCGATCGCGATCCCAGGCCAACCAAGCTCGCACAGCTCACGCCAAAGCGTCTCATCGAGACGGCCCGCCTCGGCGTGCTCGCGCACGCGCTCCGGCCGAGCCCGCTCTGCCAATAGCTCACGGGCCGTGCGTTGGATCTCGCGCTGGTCCGCGCTCAGGCCGAAATCCATCAGTCGCACCTCCCTGCCATCGCGAATGTGGCCAGGCCACCTGAGACTCCGGGCACGCCAAATAGCGGAGCTCCGCCAGGAGCGAAGCCCATCCCCATCACAACCACCTAGATGACCGCCTTCAGGCGTGGAAGACCAAGCACGCGCTCGGCAACGATGTTCTTCAACACCTCGGTCGTGCCGCCCTCGATCGTGTTGCCGCGCGCACGCAACAACTCATAGCTCCAGCTCGTGCCATCGATGAGCGCCTCAGGCCCCGCGATCTCGGCGGCAAGCGAAGTGAGGCGCTGGTTGGTGTCCGACCACAACCACTTCACCAGCGACCCCTCCGGACCGGGCTGGCCGTAGCGCTCGATGTCCGACAAACCCTTCCAGGCAAGCAGTCGGATCGACTCGCAGCGGATGTGCATCTCGGCAAGCGCGTCGGCGTAGAGCGGATCCTCCAGCAGCCCGCGCTCACGCGCCAGCGCCCGCGTATCGTCGAGCAGTTGGCGCAAACGCACCTGCAGAAGAAAGCCAAGCCCGGCGCGCTCGTTCATCAGCGTCGTCAGCGCCACCTTCCAACCGTTGCCAACGCCGCCGACGACATTCGCGTCGGGAATGCGTGCCTCTTCGATGAACAGCTCGTTGAACTCGGCCTCGCCGGTGATCTGGCGCAAGGGCCGGACCTGTACGGCCTCCTGCTCCATGTCCATCAGGAAGTAGGTGAGCCCCTTGTGCTTGGGCGAGTCGGGATCGGTGCGCGCGACGAGCATGCACCACTTGGAGTACTGGGCGCCGCTGGTCCAAACCTTCTGCCCGGTGACGACCCATTCATCACCGTCCTTGACCGCGCGAGTCTTCAAAGCAGCCAGATCCGAGCCGGCGTCGGGCTCGGAGAACCCTTGGCACCAGATCTCCTCAGCTGAGAGGATCGGCGCGAGATAGCGCTCCTTCTGCTCGTCAGTACCCCAAACCATCAGCGTCGGGCCGCCGAGCAACAGTCCAAGCACATTGGCCGGCAAGGGCACGCGAGCAAGCCCAAGCTCCTCGAAGTAGATCGCCGACTCGGTCAGCGAAGCGCCACGACCGCCGTACTCCGCCGGCCAAGCAGGCGCCGCCCAGCCAGCGTCGTAAAGTCGGCGCTGCCAATCGCGCCGCCAAGCGTAACGCGCGTCTTCGCTGCCCTCGCTCGGCTCCGGAGCAGGTGGATTATCGGCAAGCCACCCGCGCAGCTCGTCGCGAAAGGCTCGCTCGCGCTCGCTGAAGGTTAGATCCACGACCGAACTCGAGCGCTGGCGCGCAGATCGTTCACTGGCACAAGATCGCTCACCGACACACGTTCAGCTACGAGTGCGAACGACCAGCTCATCGACCTCGAGCCGACCGACTTTCAACTCGCCCACATCGAGCCGGCCAACAGCGGCTCGCTTGATCGCAAGGCGGCGGATCGCGAGCGCCCCGATCGCCACCGCCCCGATAGCCAGCGCACCAACCGCGAGCGAGCCGAGCGACACCGCGCCCGTGGCGAGCGCCATACCGCGGCGTGCCTTACGAGTCTTGCGGTTGGCCTTTTTGAGCTTGCGCGCCAGGCGCGCGAAGCGGACCGCGGCAACCGTCACGGCCAAAGCTTTGCGCCGCGCGCGCTTGCTGGGGTGGCCATGTTTGTGGTCTCGTTGTCTTGCGGGCTTGCTCATGTGTAGATAGACGGTAGCGGTCCTTGCGGTTGTGCCCGCTGAGTAGCCACGCTAAACGGCGGCGCGCACAAGCGCCACGAAGGCGGCCGTGAAGCGAATGGACCCTCCGTGAAGCGAATGGAGGCAAGCGAATGGACCCCTTAGGCAAGCGAGGAGCGGGCTAAGTGGGACATGTACGAAATGGGCGATGCCCCCCGCGCGCGCGGGGGGCATCGCCGGTTTTCGCTAACGACCCACAGGTTCTAGCGGTTGCTCCATACCTCGCCAACCCCTTCGAAGCCAAGCGCACGCTTGGTCGCTTCCGTGAGGTCAAATTCACGACCTTCGACGTAGGGCCCGCGGTCGACAACCGGAACCCGCACGGTGCGCCCGCCGTAGCGAAGCGTCACGAGCGTGCCACATGGAAGCGTCTTGTTTGCGACGCCCAGCGTCGAGCTGGTGAGCTCGCCGCCGCAGGCAAGGCTGCCGCCGCCGCCGTACCAAGAGGCGTCTGCCAGTCGGTATGAGGTCAGGCGCCCGATACCGCGGCGCGCGCCGAGATCGCCGGCGTCACCGGCGAACCTGACTCGCACCGGCTCGCTGAGCAAGCGATGCGGAAGGTAGCGCAACACGAAACGGCCGCCACGCCCGGTAAGCGTGTGCGAGATCGTCTCCCAGCCGTCTCGCCCGAGCCGCTGCAGCTCGACGGCCTGTTGTGCCAGTCGCGGACGCAAGCTACCTGTAACGCTTGCGGCACTGCCATCGAGCACGTTCAGCTGCGCTCTGCGGATATGCAGTTTCACACGCACAGGCGTTGCTGGAAGCACAACGGGTCCGAACAGCGGCGGGATCGCAACTCCCGCGGAATTCACGGAAGCTCCCGGCAGCGGTGCCACGCTCGCACTTTCAGCGCCTGCGACAGGTACGACAGTCAGTGCCGCGGCACAGGTCAGACTCGCGCCAAGCAGCACCGGCTGGGCGCGACGAACGCGCCCGACTATGTATGGCCTCGACAAGAGGTCTCCTTGGGTATCCGCCTACGGGGTTAGCTGTCGGGCTCACGGCGGCCGAGCGCATGTCGTCCAAACATGCACCGGCCGGACGTTACGGCTGCATCAGCGGCCGATTCGCCCCATCCGGGCCCTTACGTCAAGCCCGGCAGTGGGTCCCCCGCTCGTCTCCATCCACGGAGACGACTCGGCAGGGTTAGGCAATCTTGGAGACGCTAGAGGACGGCGAGAGGCGCAAAGTGTGAGAAAGCGCACACTTGTACAAAATGGATAAAACGCGATAAACCAGCTGTTCTGTGCTGTCAGTACGTACTAGACAGCAAAGGATTGGCGGAAGGACGGGCCCCTCGAAGCCGCCTCTCGAGATCCCAGAAAAGCGCCTTGGCGCCTCACTCCTCATCGCCGCGGGGAGACGTGCCCATCCTGTTGAGCAGCATCGCCTCGGCCATCCGTAGCAGCCCAATCGTCGTGTGTGGACGCGCTTCGCTGGAACGCACAGAGACGTCTGAGCCGTGCGGCCCGAGCACCTCCACGATCGTGCAAACGTTGCCGATCTCGCATTCCTCGCCGTAGCGACCTTCGAGCGCCTCCATCTGTGCCGCCACTACCTGCCCGATCTTGGATTGGTCGAATGTCATGGTCCAAACTTTAGACCCTGACCCGAACGGGCGCACTCGTGGTTTAAGACAGACTCATAGCCGACCTCATTCGACGCGTCCGAATAGGATTCGCCTACCCATGGCCCTGCAACCGCCCTACTCCAACTACGAGCACGAGATCTATGTCGCCGGAATGCTCGGTGGACGCAAGCCCGCGCGGCCGGTTGACTGGCGCGAACTGGAGCGCGACGCCTACGCGATGCTCCCGCGCGGACCGCGCGGCTACATCCAGGGTGGCGCGGGACGCGGACACACGATCCGTGCCAATCGTGAGGCGTTCGACGAATGGCGCATCGTGCCACGCATGCTGAAAGACGTCTCGGAGCGCTCGTTGGAGCGGACGATACTGGGAACCAAATTGCCGGCACCTGTGCTGCTGGCGCCAATCGGCGTGCAGACCGTAGCCCACCCCGAGGGCGAGCTCGCCTCGGCGCGTGCGGCTGCACACGTCGGACTGCCAATGATCGCCAGCACTGCTGCTTCGCACACGATCGAGCAGATAGCCGATGCAGCACGCATCGCAACCGACGCACCCCAGGGAGACACGGAAGGCGAGGACGAGCATGGCTTCTGGTACCAGCTGTATTGGCCACGCGACCGTGAACTTGCGCGCAGCTTTATCGCCCGTGCGGAGAGCGCCGGATACAAGGCAGTAGTGGTGACGCTCGACACATGGCTGTTGGGCTGGCGCCCGGCCGATTTGACCGACGGTTTCCTACCGTTCCTGCGTGGCGAGGGCAACGTCAACTACTTGCAGGATCCTGTCTTCCGGGCGGCGTTGCCCAAGCCACCCGAGGAGGACATGCCAAGCGCGGTCGCCTACTGGGCCTGGCAGTTCTCAAACCCCGCTGTGACCTGGGCGGACCTGGAGTTCCTGCGCGAGTGCACGAAACTGCCGATCGTGCTCAAGGGCATCCAGAGCGTCAAGGACGCACAGCTGGCGGTCGAGCACGGGATCGAGGGGATCATCGTCTCCAACCACGGGGGACGCCAGGTGGACGGTGCGATCGGATCCCTGCAGGCGCTGCCAGGCGTGGTCGAGGCCGTCGGCGAGCGCTGCGAGGTGCTGTTCGACAGCGGCATCCGCTCGGGTGCCGACGCGCTGAAGGCACTAGCTCTGGGCGCGCGTGCTGTTTGTCTGGGCAGGCCCTACACATGGGGCCTAGCGCTCGGCGGCGAACAGGGCGTGATCGACGTGCTGCGTGCTTTCCTGGCCGAGCTCGATCTCAATATGGCGCTGTCGGGCCACGCGAACGTGGACGAGCTGGGCATGCACTCACTAGTCGCACACAACCCCACCCGTTTTCGTTGATGGGCAATGCAACAAGCTGCCACGGGCAAAGGCAATGCGTCACGACGCCACAAGGCAGAATCGCGGCGAAGTTGAGCGGTTTGAGCGGTCAGCGTTGACGGCAGACCCCGGACCCGCGACAATCCTTGCTCTATGGCAAACCCTGACCGCCTGACAGGGCTGGACTCGGCCTTCCTGCACCTGGAGGACGGCGGCTCGGCGCACATGCATGTCGCCTCGGTGATGGTCTTCGAAGGCCAAGCACCGGCGTACGAGGAGTTCGTCGACCACATTCTCTCGCGGCTACATCTGGTGCCGCGCTACCGCCAGCGACTGGCGTTCGTGCCACTCGGTCAAGGTCGGCCTGTGTGGGCCGACGATCCGCACTTCAACCCTCGCTACCACATTCGCCACACCGGGCTTCCCAGCCCGGAGGACGAGACCGAGCTCAAGCAGCTCGCCGGACGCATCTTCTCCCAGCGCCTGGATCGCTCCAAGCCTCTGTGGGAGATGTGGCTGGTCTCGCACATGGCGGGCGAACGTTTCGCCGTAATCGCCAAGACCCACCATGCGCTCGTGGATGGGATCTCAGGCGTTGACATCACGACCGTGCTGTTCGACGTCTCGCCGGAGCCGACCGGTCCCGCCCGCCCACCGGTGCCATGGATTGCGCGACCTTTGCCGGGAGCAGCGAAGCTACTGGCCGACGCGCTCGTCGAGCGCTCGACCGTGCCTGCGGAGATGGTGCGCGGTGCCCGCGCTGTTGTGCGCACTCCACGTAGAGCGATCGGACACCTGAAGGACGCAGTCCTCGGTGTCGGCGCCACGACGCTTGCCGGCATCAACGCGCCGGCGCCGCCGAGTCCGCTCAACGTGGACATCACCTCGCACCGGCGCTACACCTGGATCGACGCCGATCTGGCCCAGTTCAAGGCGATCAAGAACTCGCTCGGGGGTACGCTCAACGACGTGGTGCTGGCCGCCGTCAGTCTCGCGCTAGGGCGCCACATGCGCGCACAGGGCTATGACACCGAGGGCCTAGTGCTCAAGGCGATGGTCCCGGTTTCCGTGCGCGCAGATATCGAGCGCGGCGCGCTCGGTAACAAGGTCGCGGCGATGTGGGCGCCAATGCCCGTCGGTATCGCAGACCCGGTCGAATGCCTTGCGCAGGTGCGCTTGGAGATGGACGACCTCAAGCACTCTGGCCAAGCCGTCGGAGCGGAGGTGCTGACCAACCTCGCCGGTTTCGCTCCGCCCACGATCTTGAGCCAGGCCGCACGTCTGCAGGCGCGCCAGCGCTTCTTCAACCTGGTCGTGACCAACGTGCCCGGACCACAGTTTCCGCTGTACCTACTCGGACGGCGCTTGAAGGCGCTGTATCCCGTCGTGCCACTCGCGCACCGCCAGGCGCTCGGTATCGCGGTGATGAGCTATGACGGACACCTCGGCTTCGGCTTGCTCGGCGACTACGACGCGCTGCCAGAGCTCGAGACGATCGCGTACGAGCTCAAGCGGGCAATCGCGGCGCTAGCAAAGGCCGCCGCCGGCGCGAACGCGAAAAGCCCCAGCGGCAAGCCTAAGACCGTAAGTGCGCTCACAAAGAGCCCCAACGACAAGCTTGGGGCCGTAAGTGCGAGCGCGAAGAGCCCCGGCCGCAAGACGAAGGCCGCGGGTGCGCCCGCCAAGCAGGCACGCGCCAAACGGCCCGGCGCGGCAACACCCCGCTAGTGGCGCACACGCCACAACTATGAGCAAGCTGCGCCTGGCCCTGTGCCAGATGAACGCGACTGTCGGCGACTTGGCCGGCAATGCTGCGCGTATCCGCGCCGGTATCGATGCGGGGCTCGAAGCCGGCGCACAGGTGGTCTTGTTCCCGGAGCTCGCGCTCAGCGGCTATCCGCCCGAGGACCTGCTGTTGCGCGCCCACTTCCTCGAGGACATCGAAGCGAAGCTGCACGAACTGGCGAGCGCTGCCGAGGGAATCGTGGCGATCGTCGGCTTTCCCGAGTGCGGCGACAGCGCCGTTTACAACTCGGCAGCGGTACTCGCTCATGGTTCCATACACGCGATCTACCGCAAGGTGCACCTGCCCAACTACGGCGTGTTCGACGAGCAGCGCTATTTCAAGGTGGGCGAGGCAAGCGGCACAGTGATCGACATCGGCGAGCACAAACTCGGGATAACCGTCTGCGAGGACCTGTGGGTCGCCGGAGCGCCCGCAAGCTCAGAGGCAACTGCCGGCGCCAGCTTGATCGTGAACATATCGGCGTCGCCGTATCACGCAGGCAAGGGACTCGAGCGCGAGCGACTATTCGCTCAGCGAGCTAACGAAACCGGGGCATACATCGCGTTCTGTGCCATGGTCGGCGGCCAAGACGAGCTCATCTTCGACGGCCAGTCATTCGTGCTGGATCAGCAGGGCAACACGCTCGCGCGGGCGGCACAATTCGCTGAGGATCTGCTTGTTTGTGACCTGTTCGGCACAGACCAGGAAGACGACGAGCGACCAAGCCGACCATTGCGCGCACCGATCGCCTCACGTGAGCAGGAGGTTTACGAGGCGCTGCTATTGGGTTTGCACGACTACGTGGAGAAGAACGGCTTCGACTCGGTCGTGCTGGGGCTCTCCGGCGGGATCGACTCGGCACTTGTGGCTTGTCTGGCGGCCGACGCATTGGGCACGAAGCGCGTGAATGTGGCGATCATGCCCTCCCCGTACTCCTCTTCGGCAACCCAAGAGGACGCGCGCCTACTCGCACGAGCGCTTGGGCTACACGCACACGAGCTCACGATCGAGCCGGTGATGGACGCCTACACGCAGACGCTGCAGGCAGACTTCGAGGGCCGTGAAGCGGACCTAACCGAGGAGAACTTGCAGGCACGCATCCGCGGCAACCTGCTGATGGCACTCTCCAACAAGTTTGGCTGGCTTGTGCTGACCACAGGCAACAAGTCGGAGATGTCTGTCGGCTACACGACGCTGTACGGAGACCTCGCGGGCGGCTTTGCCGTCATCAAGGATGTCCCCAAGACGCTCGTCTACCAGCTCGCACGCTGGCGTAACGATCCCTCTGCAGCACAAGCGCTCGGCAACACCGGCATCCCACCCGCCTCCATCACACCAGCATCCATCACGCAGGTATCGGCGCCGATACCAATGTCGATCATCGAGCGCGCGCCCTCGGCCGAGCTGCGCGATAACCAGACCGACCAGGATTCCTTGCCGCCCTACGAGCTGCTCGACCGCATATTGCACGGCTACATCGAGCTCGACCACAGCCGCGAGCAGCTGACCGCCGAAGGCTTGCCGCGGGCGGACGTGGAGCGAGCGACGAGACTCGTCGACCTTGCCGAGTACAAGCGCCGCCAGGCCCCCCCGGGAATCAAGATCACAGAGCGTGCTTTCGGGCGCGACCGGCGCATGCCGATCACCAACGCCTACCGGGGCTGAACGGCCGGCGCGCCGTTACTCTGCCTCCCGTGATCGCACGCCACCTGTTGCTCGACCGTTGCCGCCGCATGGCGGGTCACCGTTGCCCGATGTCTGACCGTGGTCACAATCGCCCTGGCGCGTCGAGCGGTCGCCGATGCTCATATCGCACTCTGAGTACTTGCGCTCTGGCTGCGTGCGTGCTCGTCCTCGCCTCCTGTGGCAACACACTCCAAGACCAGCCGATCGGCCCACAGCCGCTGGAGTCGGTGCTCGTCAAGAGCCGCTTCCCCGTCTACTGGCTCGGCGTCAGCTTCCACGGTATGCAGATCACAAGCGTTGCGATCGACCCAAGCGAAGCCGTCACGATCCGCTACGGCGATTGCGTGCTTGGTGGTCAGTACACATGCGTGACGCCTGTGTCGATTGTGACCTCGCCGGATAACAGTTTTGTCCCCGGGAGCGCCGCTGTGAGGCCGACGGTGTCTTTGCGCGGCGTGAGCGCAAGCTCCGCACAGGGCGGCGCGACGCTCGCAATCCCTACGGGCAACGTGGTTGTGAGCGTGTTTGGCCGGCACGCCACGCTTGCCAGGGAAGCCGCGGAGACGATGGCGCCGCTGAACGCGACCGGGCTACCTCTGGCGCCACTGCCCGCGGCACTGCCCGACAATGGCTTCGGCAGCGCGCCCCTGTCGATCCAGGTGCCGGCAGGGGTGAGCGTGCCGCGTGGGCCCGGTGCATAGCCCGGCGCGCCTGTCGATCATCTAGTCGTGTGTAGAGCCCGATAGGCCCTCCAGACATATAACCTCTAAGTTGTTGCGTGGGGCCGTATAACTTTTAGGCTGTAATCCGGTTCAAGGCAGCCCGCATCTAATTAGGCAGCGGTCGAGCGTAGACAGCCCGTCGAACGTAGATGACGGAGATCCTGTAGGTGGTCCAGGGTTTATGCGTGGTCTGGTTGTTTGTTGTCGGTTACGGTGTCTGCGTATTCGGTGGGTGTGAGTCCGTCTAGTGCTGAATGTGGGCGGTAGGTGTTGTACTCGATTCGCCAGTCCTCGATGATGAGCTTAGCCTCGGTGATCGACCCGAACTCCTCGATGTTCAGCAGCACGTCTCGCAACCTTCCGTTGAACGACTCAACGAACGGGTTCTCCCATGGGCTGCCGGGCTCGATGTAGGCGGTGTTCGTGCCGGCGAGGCGACAGTAGTCGCGTAGCGCCCACGCGATCATCTCGGGGCCGTTGTCGGCGCGGAGATGTTCCGGTGCGCCGCGGGTGAGCACCCAGGTCCTCGATGACGGCGACGAGGTCCTCGGCGGTGCAGGTCCGGTCGACCCTGATCGCCAGCGCCTCGCGCGTGTACTCATCGACGATGTTGGCGAGCTTGAGCCGGCGCGAGGTCAGAAGTCTCGTCGAACATGAAATCGATCGCCCACACATGACCGGGACGGGTGGCGCGCAACCGTTGCTTCTGAGTCGGGCCTATCCTGCGGCGCGCTTGCGTGTCCTCACGGGTCGCCTGAGGCCCTCCTGGCGCCAGATCCGGCGTGTGCGCTTGCGGTTGATCGTCCAGCCTTCGCGCAACAGGATCTGGTGCGCTGTCTTCCAACCCCAGCGCTGATGCTCTCCGGCGATCTCGCGCAGACGAGCAGTAAGGCGCTGCTCCTCGGTGCTTGGCGGCCACCTGGGCTTGCCGTTGTGTCGATCGGTTCTGTCCGACCACACGGCACGCACGGCGCTCTGAAACCCCGAAACGCTCCTGCAGAAACCACAACGGCCCTGCGACGGCGCTCCGGGATCAGAATTTCCCCTCCGCCAACTCCTTGAGCATGTCGATATCAAGCGCCTGCTCAGCGACGAGCTTCTTCAACCGCTGGTTCTCCGCCTCGAGCGTCTTTAGACGCTTGGCCTCATCGGCCTTCATCCCGCCATAGACCGCCCGCCACCTGTTGAACGTTGCCTCTGAGACTTCGAGATGGCGCAATACCTCAACGAGATCCTAGCCCTCGTTCAACAGTCGTTCGCCCTCCCTGATCTTCCTAACAGCCTGCTCCGGGTATACCTGCGTCGCTTCATGATCGTGTCCATCCTCCCATCCCGTCACGGGAAACACGACCACGCACTCCACCTGACTAACTTCAAAGGGACCCCGTCATCCTGGTGGACGACTGGCCCACCAGGACACTTGAACATTGCCCTCCTATTTCAGCCCTCCCACAACTCAGGTTGAGGATACCGAGAGAAGTCCTCCCCCGGGAATTTCAACTAGTCCACTTCCTTCTAAATTACCGCTTTCTTCGTTGTTGCCGCCACATAAACCAAGTTTGGCTCCCATTAATAATGTAAAAGCTTCCGAGGCAAACGCCTGGACGCCCGATACGGCGTTTTTTAGTTCTACGACAACTTCCCCTGTCGTACATTCTTCCGATACAGTGAGCAACGCTGTTTTACATTCGATATACCAACCAGGATTGCCGCTACCAGCGGGTAACCTAAACCAACAAAGCCGCTTTCGGCACCTTCTTCCCATAACTCTACTTCCCCTACCCACGGGAGATGAGAAGGCCAAACTTTGCTAGAATTTTCGCATACCGCCTCTAATTCGCATTTCACGAATTCCCCGGTTAACGGAGGGCTGATTTTTATTCCGCTTAACGATAACACTTCTGTGCCTTCGCCAGCACTATTAGGACCTATAAACCCGACGCCTATACCGCTGCATTTCTGAAGCGCCACTCTGCCCGCTACCGATTTCTGATTTTCGAGTAACAGTTCGCCAGGAGCTTCGACTAATGTCGTCGCCGTGACGTTGGTACCGCTGGCTAACCAAGACGCTAATAAGAACGTCGGAACACGGAAGCTGACGACGCCACAGCCATCCCGCTAAAAGCGACGACCGCAGCCAACACGGTTCCCGCACCCACAAATCGAAAACGTCTCATGATCTTCTGTACCCTTTCCCTAGTCCGAAACCTGATTTACGCCTATCCAAGGCTTAGACCACAGCCGAGCCCGAGCATCTCCACGGAGTCTGGCGGAATGCCCAGGCGTGGCCGGTGTCTTCGACAGTAGCGTGGTGATCACATCAACCCAAATAGTGGTATCCAATACGGCGTCGGACGGGCATTGCCCTTCCGGGACACCATCACATTATACCTCTACTACTATTGAACCTTCGTTACAGGCTCAGGTAGAGGATACCGACAGGACCCCTCCTCCTGGAATTGTCGTTAGAGCCGTTCCTTCGACGACGCCGGTTTCTTCATCGCTACCGGAACATAAAGCTAATTTGGCGCCCATTAATGTTGTAAATGCGTCGGAGAGCAAATCTAAGACGCCTGCAGGTTCGTTACTTTTTTCGGCGACAAGTAGAGGCGTTGTGCATTCTTCCGCTATCGTCAACAACGCCGTTTTACATTCAAGATACCAACCGACATTACCTCCACCAGTATGCGGCATAAATAAATCAACGAAACCGCTTGCGGTAGGACTCTCTTCCCATAACTCGACTTCCGTTAACCAAGGAAGATTGACCGTCCAGATCTTACTGGAGTTTTCACAGACGGTCTCTAATTCACATTTTACAGCTTCACCAGCTAACGCCGTAGCGTTAACCAGGACTCCACTTAAAGCTTAATGCTTCGGTAGCGTCATCAGCGCTATTAGGACCGACGTCACCCACCAGCGTGTCGCTGCATTTCTGTAGCGCTGCTTTGCCTGCGGCCGTTTTTTCATTTTCGATTAACAGTTCGCCTGCAGTTTCAACTAACGTCGTCGCCGTGACGTTAACGCCGCCGACTAACCAAGACGCTAATAAGAACGTCACAGCAGCAGACGCCGACGACGCCATCGCCATCGCCATCGTGCTCATCGCGACAACCGCAAGCAACACAACTCCCACACCCACAAATCGCAAACGTCTCATGACCTTCCGTACCCTTTCCCTAGTCCGAAACCTGATTTGAACCTATCCGAGACCCAGATCACAGCCGAACCCGAGCATCTCCCACGGAATCTGGCGGAATGCCCAGGCTTGGCCGGTATCTTCGACAGTAGCGTAGTCATCACATCAACCCAACTAGTGGGTATCGCTACGGTGTCCGGACAGGCGCATACCCATCCGGACACTCACATCATATCTCTACTACTATTAACCCTGCTCCAGACTCAGGTAGAGGATACCGACAGGACCCCTCCTCCTGGAATTGTCGTTAGAGCTGACCCTTCGACAACACTGGTTTCTTCATTGTTACCGGAACATAAACCCTCTTTGGCTTCCATTAATAATGTAAATGCGTTGGAAAATACATCTAAGACGCCTGTAACATCGTTAACTTTTTCTGCGACAGCTAGAGTCGTTGTGCATTCTTCCGATACTGTCAACAATGCCGTTTTACATTCAACGTACCAACCAACATTGCCGGCTGCCCCGGGATGCGGCATAATTAAATCAACGAAACCGCTTTCGGTGCCCTCTTCCCATAACTCGACTTCCGTTAACCAAGGAAGATTGACCGTCCAAACCTTGCTGGAACTTTCACAGAGAGTCTCTAATTCACAGGTCACACTTGTACCAGTTAACGCTACGCCGCTAACCGCAACTCCACCTAAAGTTAACACTTCGGTGATGTCATCGGCGCTATTAGGACCGACGTCACCGTCCAGTATGCCGCTGCATTTCTGTAGCGCCGCTTTGCCTGCGGCCGATTTTTCATTTTCGAGTAACAGTTCGCCTGTAGTTTCGACTAACGTCGTCGCCGTAACGTTAACACCGCCGACTAACCAAGAGGCTAATAAGAACGTCACAGCAGCAGAAGCCGACGAAACCATAGCCATTGCGCTCATCGCGACGACCGCAAGCAACGCAGCTCCCACACCCACAAATCGCAAACGTCTCATGATCTTCCATACCCTTTCCCTAGTCCGAAACCTGATTTGAACCTATCCGAGGCCCAGATCACAGCCGAGCCCGAGCATCTCTACGGAGTCTGTGCAGCGTCCCGGGATCGGCACGATAGTCTCGCATATCAACTTTCGAAAGTCAAGGCAAGTTCGGACAACCAGGATTACTACCTGCGGTGGCAGGTAGCGTGATCGTCTAGGGTGTTGGGGTGGTGGATGTGAGTGGGTATGGTAGTGGGGCGAGTTGGGTCATCTTCCAGGATCCGTTTTCGTTGCGCATGGGCATCACGTACTTGTTGGTGTTCGGACCGTAGAAGAGCGCGAATGCCGTGGTTCCCTTGATGCGTAGTGCTGCGATGCCGCCGTGAGTGAGGGTGTCGGTGCGTTCGGAGGCGGGGCCGGTGAGCGTGGCCGCGAGTCGTTCTCCGCAGTTTCGTAGGGCGCGTTTGGATCCTCGTGCGAGTGCTTCAAGGATCTTGTGCAGCGGGCGGGCGAGGTGTTCGCACATTGCTGGCCAGTCGCTGGTCGCACGTGCTCGCATGAACGCCGTGAGCGAAGCGATCGCCAGTTGCCGCTGCGAGAGGGATGCTTCGTGTCCGAAGTCGGGGATGCTGTTGTCGCCTTTTGGTGCCCGAAAGCTGGCTGCTCCGGAGCGGCTCTCGGGAGCTGGCGTGTCTGACGAATTTGGTTGTGGAGGCGTCTGGGTGGAGGGCTAGTCTGGCGTCGTGGTGATGGTCGTGGTGACGCTGCTGCTGGTGGGTGTACGTGGTGACCTGGTCTGTGTGCTCATGTTCGTGGCGCCGCATGCGCTCAAGCCAAGCGACAGTAGCGTGGTGATCGCGAGCGCGACAAGCGCACGTCGAATGACGTTCGGACGGGGCTTTGCCACGGCTACTTCTTCTTGCTCTTTTTCTTGTGTTTGTTTTTGTTGTGTTTGGTGTTGTGTTTGGTGTTTTTGTGTTTGGTTGGGCAGTTTGTGGTGTGTATGGGTGTGGTGGTGTGTATTGTTGCGCCGTTTTGGGCGGTGAATGCGGTTGGCATTGTTAGTTTTTGGGTGCAGAGGTTGCCGTTGGCTGCGAGTGCTGAGTCGGGGCCTTGGGGTAGTGTTAGTTCGAAGGTGTTGAATGGTTGGTCTGGTGTTGAGTGGAGTGTGGCGCTGGTGATGTTGTTTTTGTTGATGAATGTTTCGGAGTGTAGGTCGATCGTGAGGCCGTAGCCTTGGAGGACCATTATGAGTTCGGGGAACTTGGCGCCGCCGTTGGATACGAAGTAGGCGGGTCCTTCCAGGGGGACGGGGATGATTGGTGTGATTACCCTGGCTTGTCCGACACGTGAGTTTGCGGGACATGTGGCTGGGTTGGCGGCGAATGTTGCGGCGGTGCATGCCTTTTGTAGTGTTGTTAGACGTGAGGGGAGTTGTTTGGGGAGGTCGACCTTAACCGATTTGAAGTTGGCTTGGGTGCCGAGCGAATTCGCGGGATACGTCAGCTTGACTGAGAGGCTTGCGCCCTTCACGCGTGAGGTCTTGCCCGAAGTCGTGACCCTGAACGTGGGCGTGAACTTCAGGCTCGAGCAATCAGCCGCCTCAAACGGCGTCGCGACGTCCACGGTCTGCTGGCTCGTCGGGACCGCATAATTAGACCCGGAGCCTGTGACCGTGTCATGGATCGACTGTGGGGTGCAGTTGGTGGGGTTGAGGATGAATTTGTTGCGGTCGATGTAGACGTGGATGTTGCGGACGTGCACGACGATGCCCTTGATGATGTGTGGGATCGGGTCAGATTGCGCACCGCTGATTTCGACCTGGGCTGTCAACGGGTTGACGTTCAGCGCGAAACGAATCACGACCGTGCCGAGGTCGAATGGGCCGACCTTGGCGCTGGTGATCGACACGATCGACAATGGCGCACCGTTATATGGGCCGGCGAGGTAGACCTTGCCGGGGTTCTGCGCGAGGACGGTCCCCACGCCCGCTTCGGTGATGGTATGGCCGATTTCGCTGGCAGCCGGACACAACGGCTGGACTTCCTCTTGTGCA
Organism: uncultured Solirubrobacterales bacterium; assembly: GCA_963757995.1. GTDB lineage: Bacteria > Actinomycetota > Thermoleophilia > Solirubrobacterales > Solirubrobacteraceae > Palsa-744. The sequence continues at coordinate 185,455 of CAVWTS010000016.1, read as the reverse complement.
CCGGTGACGTTCTTTGCCGCTTCGATGTCGGCATCCGAGCATAATGGGATGCCTGATAGGTTTCCGCTGAGGCCGGGCGGCATCGTGGTAGAGAATTTGACTAGTTCTTGTTCGCCGTCTTCGCGGGTGAGCCGCAGATAGAAGGGACTGTAGGAGCCGCCGGCATTGTTCAGTGTGCCCGCGACGAGCTGCGGTGAAAACGGCGGTGTGCCACCGGACGGGCACGGACCACCATGCACACCCTGTGTCACCGAAAGTGGATAAGACACCATGCGTGGTGCTTCGCCTGTTTCTGCTGACCATGGCGTCAACGCGGCCTGCGTAGCGTATCCGCCGCACAGGGGTGGGCTTACCAGTGGCGCGGTAGCACCCGCACGGAACTTTAGTGTGAACTTACTGAACGGCTGCTGTGGCGTGTTTTCAAAAGTGCTGACCAGTTGGCCGGTCACTGGGTTCGGGGTGATCTTGCCCGCGACTTTGATCAGGATACCCCGCTGGGGGTCCTTCGCGACCACGTACAACGCCAGCAACGATCCCTCCGGGTGTTCGGGGTCGCCGAACGCTGGGACGTTTTCATACGGTGTGGCTATGTATACCGCACCACTGATCGTTTCTTCCAATACAGGCGTTTCGATTTCGATCGACCCGATCTTAGACTGTTCGGGACACCCCACCCCGGGTAGCGAGGAGGATGTCTCTTCGGCGGACTGTTGTTGTGTGCAGGCGCCCAGTCCTGCGGCGAGTGATGGGTTCGCGGTCATTCCTTCGGCAACGCGACGGTAGTGTCCTTCAGGTTCGCGGTAGATATCGTGAACGGGTTTTCCCATGATTGTGGTACGACGAGTGACACGTTCAGACCCGACGGTGATTCTGCGGATTTCGTGCTTGGTGTTACTTCTATCGAGGGGTTGAATGGGACCTTGCTGCAGCCTTCGATCGGACCGGCTTCGACGCTTGCGTGTGACCACAGTGCTTCCTGTTCGATTGGTTCCTCCCATGACTCCGCGCGCATACCGGCGGTGAATGGTCCCGTGCAGCTTGTGGGGTTTGACAGGAACGGCTTGATCGGGATGCGCGCTTCCTGGGGGCCACCAAGTTCGCTACGGCAAACAGGGGGAGTTCGCCCTGAGAACCACACACCGAACCACGTTCAACGTCGTGTTCGCCGGATGCCGGCACACCCCACAACCTCACAGAAATATTGTGTCCTTCACCCAACTTCGGGATGTTCGACGTCACCGCAGTCAAACCCTCATCATCCGGACGGATCACAGCTTGAGAAAACAGCGTGAACAAGCCGACCACGTTATAGCCGATCTCAGCAGCCGTACCAAAAGTAGGCACTTCCATACTGTAAACCGGGATAGTGACCTTCCTCAACAAACTCGTCTCGAATATTTCGGTTGTGATCTGGCCGACCTGGCTCGCTACCGGACAATCAGGCAACAATCCTTCCGGGGACAACGGACTGATCGACAACAACTCCGCCTCACTACACTTAGGCACCGCCGTGTCACTAGCATCAAAACCAGCAGGGAATTCGTTGACGATCGTCCGCACATCATTGAACGTTTCCCCACCACTCACATATCTTTCGCCGCCCTGAATCGGTGCGAGCACCAAAGGTTCATGTTCAAAATCAAACGACAAAACCCAATCCGAATGAGCACCAGCCTGCACCGATTCGCTACCAAAATGAAACGAACCAGGCTCAATCGCAAACGGATGATCACTCGGCTTAGCAACACACACACCCGCCAACAAACCAAACAAAACCAGCCACAAACCCACAAAACACGACAACAACCACCTCATCACAAACCCCCCCCACTCACACCTGCACGCTTGCTAACCCGACTACGCCCCGCCCCACCCTTAGCCTTGGCCTTCTTTTTCTTTCCCTTTTTCCCCTTCGGCTTTACCTTCTTCTTCGCCCTCTTCTTCGCGGGATGGTTGCCGGCAGTTTCAGGGATCAGGTTACCTACCCCTGCGAAGGTGAAACTTGATGGGGTCGAGTCGACCGGTGGACTCGGCGGTGTAGAGCATTCATCGCCTTCGCATTCCACCGGTCTCGCCGGTGGTGGCGGCACCCCGCCACCGATACGCGCATCATAAATATTACCTTCCCCGATACTGCCCTCAGCACCATGACTCCACGGCGACAGCACAGACCGACTGGAGAAGAACACATCACGACCTTCATCCGCCGTACCAAGAAACAAATTCAAATATCCACCCAAACCATCAGTAATCAACGCCAAACAACCCTGCAACACGCCACACCCATCAACACCATCAGCACGCCACTCATAAACATCAGTCGAAGGCGACACATGCCCACCAGCATTCAACCATTCCCCATTCCCAACCCCAAGATCACCGACGAATTCAGCTGGGATTTCCCCATCCAAATCCTGCGGAACCAACGACGCAACCGTCGTAAAGAACGCAAAATCCCCATTCCCAGACGCAGCCACAAAATCCGGTAGCCCACCATTCATATCAGACAAACCAAGCACATCACCCATATAAGCATCCTGTTTAGGTTCAGCCGACGACGAAGAAGACGCACACGAAATACACTCCAACAAATGTTCCACACTGTCATAACGAAAAGCCTGACCCCCCGTACTTGGAGTCCAATACACAAAACGCGGATGAGCAAACGTATCACCCACCGACGGACTAAACCTCACAGGCACACCAACAAAAGCCAGTTCCTGCTCTTCCGCCAACTCCTCGGCAGGCAATGCTTCTTCTTTCAACGTTTCCGTATTATACCCAACGAATTCTTCCTTACCATTCTTCAAAACCAACCTCTTGTCCTGCGCGTCAGCAGACACAAACTTGTACACACCAATATCGACAGTACTAGAACCATCTACCCGCATATAAATATGTCGCGCTTCCCCACATTCTTTTCCGGGGACCGCTTCGAAAAGTACACGCGAACCATCAGCAGAAACACTATGAGACGTACTCGCACGACGTGCACTTTCTTCTTCAGGATGCGACCCCACATTGGGAAGGTCGTCTTCCTCGCCCGCCACCATCTTAGCGCCACAGGAACCGATCGTTGTCGTGTTTGACCCGCTGCCGGTCACGTTCAGCTGACGCAAACCACCTTCACCGACATATTCATACAGATCAGACCCCGACCGCGTACCCGTTTCAACACCCAACAGTTCACGGTCCACGGTCCCCAACACGAGCTTTGAGAAATCACCATTGGCCGCCACCCAACCACTCGATTCATGATTGCTGTTCACTAAATTAGCGTCTTCGTGCGTGATCGATGCGACCTTATGGATGGGCCCCCGATCGGCCCAACCTTGTATTCCACTTCAGGGGATTCACTCTTTTCTGACGGCTCATACGCCGATTCGAACGCCACCTGTGTTACATCGGCACTATAGATCTGCGGGATCACACTATAAATACCGGTCCCGGGCTGCGGCGCACCAGCCACCATCGACCAACCCGATTCACTACTCCCATTCCGAGAAAACAAGTACGGGCTCTGTCCAGAGTTCGTGCCAGACCCGTAACTCACCTCCGGTGCTTCAAGCACTGCGTGTTCGCCGTCTTCACCAACCAACACCGCCGACTGGATACCGCCACGATAATGAAACGGTTCCTGAGCCGCACCCTTTTCCACCGGAGTGACCTGCTCAAACACACGACAATCAGGCAACACCCCAGACAAACCAGTCCGAAACACCTGATTAGAACACCCACCAGCACCCGCACCACTAACCAACGGAACCACCAAGTGCTCTTCGTTACCCACCGCAGGCGAGACAGACAGCGCGCTCTTAGCCACTATCCGGAAATGGTAGCCTTCGCCCGCCTTCAAACCCGGCACCACACCACCCACAAGATGCGAACTTTCACCAAGCCCCGCATTCTCATGCAACGTTTCTACAGGACTAGACCAGCCATTTTCACTAAAAGCCGTATCCGTCACATACTGAAACCAAAATTCGGCAGCATTCGATACACCACCCGACTGAACCCTCGACACTTTCACACTAGCTGACGATGAAGACGTCAAACCCGCAGCATTCGCTTCGATCAACGATTGTGCCGTCCCTGTATCCCCCTCACCGAACAACACCGTATAAGGACCACCATCAACACCCTCCACCTGCACAGGCGGCCCACTAGAAAGACCCCGAAGCGCATCTTCAACTTCACCAGCCGACGCATTATACGCGACCGGAACAGTCGTCTGACCTTCAAAAGTCAACGTGAACGAACCACCAGTAGCACCTTCCACCCCAATAACCTGTTCCTCCGACGTCGCAACCGATTTCGGATTAACCGTCCCCAACAACTCAAGCGACCCACCCACCACCCTATGCACCACAAAAGTACCATCAGTCGGCGGCCCCTCAGTCTCAAACAATTCATCGCTCGACACACCACTACCAGAACCATTCGTCACAGACAACCGCACACAATAACCCCTAGACCCACCCAACCCACCAACACCCACACCAACAGACACACTATTCGAATACGGCGTCGCTTCAGCCTCCGCCTGCCCTATCGTCCCTTCACCACCAGACGGCCGAACCCAACCCACCGAAGGACAAGAACCACCAGCTCCAGCCGCCACATATTCAAACACCCAACCCGTTGCAGATGAGTGCGGAACAACAACACCCGAAAAATGCGCCGACCCACCCGTAACATTACGCACCGAAACACCCGACCCCGGCCTAGAACTACCCGTCTCCACAGATTCTACTTCGCTATTATCTAATATCTGATATCTCGTACCGGCTGAATTGTGCAGCTTTATACGAATATAATAAACGGCTTCCGCAGACAACCCCGTAAGCTTTGCTTTCACCTTTAAAAAATCCTCTTCGGCGGTCACGACACCCGTCGCTTCTAAAGTCATAGGTTTCCACGAAAGCGAATTCTGTGCCGGAGCGTGTTCGTTTTCTGGAAGCGAATATTCAAACGTATATTCAGAGTCACTGCCATTCGACTCGATCTTCGCCAAAAAACCAAGACTGCTATTCGTTATTTCATCAACATTGAAGATTGGGTTGAGCTGTTCAACGATACCGAGATGGGGGACTTCGGGCATTTCCACAGGACGAGTTTCAAACGGAATTTCTTCCTTAGCACTACCAGCACCATTTTCCGCCTCAAAACGCACACAATAACGCGTCCCCGGACTCAGATGACGAAGCTGCATAGGGGCATCCGCCTCTTCCCCCGGATCAGCTGCCCCTAGACTGAGGGTACTTGTCAAAGACGTTGCTGGAACTTCGCCTTCATTGACCGGTAACCATTCCATCGCCGGGACCGAACCACAATCAGCTTGAGCATAATCAGACCGCCACTTAGTGACAAGACCTTCAGACCTCAATTCCGTCAACATAATAACCCGCGTCGAATGAACCACTAACGACGGAGGCGCCACTTTTTCCTGCGACCACTCCGGCACCCCAGCAGCCAACACACACGACGGCAAACCAAACACCCCAACCAAAACCACCAGCGGGCCAACAACACGTCCCATCCATCTCGACCAACCCCAACTCACCCTCATATCCAACCCCCAGATTCCTATCCAACGACGCCACCCACACCAACACAACCCAAATAATGATATCCACTAACGGTGTCCGGACAGGCAACCACCCATCCGGACACCACTCACATCATACCTCTACTACTACTGAACCTCGATCCAGACTAGGTAGAAGATACCGACAGGACTCCTCCTCCCGGAATTGTCGTAAGGCCACTCCCTTCGACAACACCCGTTTCTTCATTGTTACCGGAACATAAAGCCTCTTTGTCTTCCATTAATAATGTAAATGCGTTGGAAAATACATCTAAGACGCCTGTAGGATCGTTAACTTTTTCTGCGACAGCTAGAGCCGTTGTGCATTCTTCTGATACCGTCAACAATGCCGTTTTACATTCAACATACCAACCAACATTGCCGGCTGCACCGGGATGCGGCATAATTAAATCAACGAAACCGCTTTCGGTGCCCTCTTCCCATAACTCGACTTCCGTTAACCAAGGAAGATTGACCGCCCAAACCTTGCTGGAACTTTCACAGAGAGTCTCTAATTCACAGGGCACACTTGTACCAGTTAACGCTATCGCGCTAACCGCAACTCCAGCTAAAGTTAATACTTCGGTGATGTCATCGGCGCTATTAGGACCAACGTCACCGTCCAGTATGCCACTGCATTTCTGTAGCGCCGCTTTGCCTGCGGCCGATTTTTCATTTTCGAGTAACAGTTCGCCAGAGCCTTCGACTAACGTCGTCGCTGTTACGTTAACACCGCCGACTAACCAAGACGCTAATAAGAACGTCACAGCAGCAGAAGCCGACGATGCCATTGCCATCGCGCTCATCGCGACAACCGCGAGCAACGCAGCTCCCACACCTACAAATCGCAATCGTTTCATAGTCTTCAACATAACCTTTCCCACGTCCGAGGCCGGTTAAAGCCTCATCCGAGGCTTGGAACAGCCGAACCCGAGCACCCGTACAACAACATGGTCAGAGAGCGCAACGACCCGACTCCTATAGACCTACAAACAAACGACAGCCGCAGGCACCACCAACATCTGGAATCCGCGACATAGCCGAGCTTCGCAGAACTCCAAGCCAATCTCCAGAGGCGTCTCCCACTCCCGACCCAAATGTTTCTCACTCCGCCGGGAGTGTCGGCTCCGTCGCTGATGGGAACCATATTGTATCCCCCTCAGGATGGGCGATCAATCGAGGCGCGTCAAGGGGCTACTGCCCGACGGAGCGCTCGACGAGCTGCTCGCCGGCGCCCTCAGCGAGAAGGAACATCGCTGGACCGAGTGTCCGGACAGGCAACCACCCATCCGGACACCATTCACTTTATACCTCTACTATCACTGAACCTCGTTCCAGACTCAGGTAGAAGATACTGACAGGACCCTCCCCTTCCGGGACTATCGTTAGACCTGTTCCTTCGACAACACCGCTTTCTTCTTTGTTACCGCTACATAGAGCCTCTTTGGCTTCCATTAAAAATGTAAATGCCAATGAGAATATAGCTTCGACGCCAAACACCGCGTTATTCTTCTGTTCCGCGACGGCTAGAGCCGTTGTGCATTCTTCCGATACCGTTATCAATGCCGTTTTACATTCAACATACCAACCAACATTACCTCCAAAGGGATACGGCGTAAGTAAATCAACGAAACCGCTTACGGTAGGACTCACTTCCCATAACTCGATTTCCGTTAACCAAGGGCGATTTGACCGCCCAGACTTTACTAAAAGTTTCACAAATCGCCCCTAATTCACATTTCACAGATTCACCAGTTAACCCTGTTGAGCTAACTGCGACTCTTACTGAAATTAACAGTCTCGTGATATCATCAGCACTATTAGGACCAACATTACGGACCAGGACGCCGCTGCAATGCTTTAGCGCCGCTACGCCCGCAAACGACTTTTCATTTTCGAGTAACAGCTCGCCCGAAGCTTCAGATAACACCGTTATCGTAACGTCGTTGCCACCCACTGCCCAAAACGCTAATTTGAACGTCACAGCAGCAGAAGCCGACGACGCCACAGCCATCGCGCTCATCGCGACAACCGCAAGCAACGCAGCACCCACACCTACAAATCGCAATCGCTTCATAATCTTCGATCTAACCTTTCCCTCGTCTGAGGCTGGTTCTTGGCTGACCGAAAGGGATGACCATGACGGACCTCGTCGATCCGACCGGAGGTGCAAACCGGACAACAGGAAATGTTGCGCTGACGGAGACCCTGTAGGTGGTCCAGGGTTTATGCGTGGTCTGGTTGTTTGTTGTCGGTTACGGTGGGTGCGTATTCGGTGGGTGTGAGTCCGTCTAGTGCTGAATGTGGGCGGTAGGTGTTGTACTCGATTACACGACCACGCACTCCACCTTGATCTGGGCCCTTATTAATGGACCGTGTACGCGAGAATTTAGGCGGCTTGTTGTTGGTGGTAGAGGTTCTCATATTCGTTGGGTGTGAGCATCCCGAGTGCTGAGTGGCGGCGCTTGCGGTTGTGGAAGACCTCGACATACTCGAAGATCGCGTTGGCTAGCTCCAGGCGGGTGCGCCAGCGTTGGCGGTTCAGGAGCTCTGTTTGCATGCGACCCCAGAAGGACTCCATCATCGCGTTGTCGTATGCGTCGCCGACGCGTCCCATTGAGAGCGCGAGCCCGGCACCCTTCACGCGGTCACTGAACGCCCACGAGGTGAACTGGCTGCCGCGGTCGCTGTGTAGCACTACGCCTTCTTTAGGCTTGCGTCTGGTGACGGCCATCCCGAGCGCGCTCATGACCAGCGACGCGGTTTGTTGACTGTCGATTGACCATCCCACGACGCTTCGTGAGTAGGCGTCAAGGACTGCGCAACAGTAGAGCTTGCCCTCATGGGTGGGATGCTCGGTGATGTCGGTGAGCCACAAACGGTTCGGTGCGTCGCGTGAGAACTGGCGCAGTACGAGATCACCGGTGCCTCCGTTCCCGGGTGGACCTCTGCGCTTAGCTTTCAAGATGGGGAGCCCCTGTAGCCCAAGGTTGCGCATGATGCCTCGCACAGCCTTGCGGTTCGCCGTAATCTCATAGCCCAACCGGAGCTCCGCGGTGATGCGACGAGAACCATAAGTCCCCTTGGAGGCATGATAGATATCACCGATCAGTCCGCTGAGCTGCTCGCGTCGGAGCTCCCTGATCCCCGGCGGCCTTCGCTGCCAGTAGAAGTACCCCGACGGTGCAACCCCCAGCATCCGACAACACGCCTTGGCGCTGTGTCCCTGCCCGGCCAGAGCCTTAATCACCGGGTAGACCCTTTTGGGGCAACACGTCCCTGCTGCTCATCGAACAACGCCGCAGCCTTACGCGTCAGCTCGAGTTCTGCCTCAAGCTCACGTATCCGTGCACGAGCCCTTGAGAGCTCGACGTGCTCGCCGCTACGGACCCCAGGGCTCATACCCAGGTCGACTTCGTCCTGTGCGATCCAACGATAGACAGTCGCTTCTGAGACCCCAAGATCCCCCGCTACCTCACTCGGGCGACGACCCGTCCGGCACAAATCGACCACCCGACGACGAAACTCCAAGGGATAAGACTTCGGCATAAAAGCTCCTTCAGCTCACGCCGCCCACCCTCTCACATACGCGGTCCACACCCAGGGGCCCAGACCACCTGACTCACTTCACAGGGACCCCGTCACAGACAGCCCCTCGAACGCAGACAGCCGTCGAACGGCGAGTCACGCGTCTAGTTGGCCAGCGGTCGAACGGCGATCGTCATGCGCGTGATCGCGCAGGTACGGCCCTCGTCGTCGCTGAAGCTGACATCCCACAGCCAGGTTGTGCGCCCGCGGTGGATGCGCGTGGCGTGGGCGTGCACGGTGCCCGATGTCACCGGGCGCAGAAAGCTCGTGTTGTTGGACATGCCCATCGCCATGCAGCCTTGGTCGAGCACGGTCATGCCAGTCGCGATCGATGCGATCGCCTCCGCTATGGAGGCGTAGACGCCGCCGTGAACGAGTCCCGCAGGTTGCTTGTGGTCGTCACGAACGACCACCTGAGCGCGCATCTCGGTCTCCGAGCACTCCAGCAACTCGAGCCCGTAGAGACGGTCGAAACCCAGTAGGTGCTCGTTGATCTGTGCGGCTGGTGGGATGGCCATCGGGCGGCCACGATAGCCTAAGGGCGGCGTCTGGTGTCCGACAGGACCGGACCGCCTCTTCACATGACAGAGCTCGACCGACTGCCACCCGACCAACGTGCCGTGCTCTCGCTCGTACTGGATCGCGGCAAGAGCTACGCAGAGGTAGCCGAGCTGCTCGGCATTCCGGAGAACACTGTGCGCGACCGCGCGCACACGGCACTGGACGCGCTCGCCGACGATGCGGCTGCCCCAAGCGGCTCGCGTACAGGGAGTGGGCGCAGCCCGAGGCAGGACGCGGAAGGTGGAGTGAGTGAGAGGCATGGCGAAACGGGTGCGCCCGCCGCGTCGAGGTACACAGCCGCAGGCGCCGGATCTGGTCCGGTGAGGACGGGTACCGGCGCCTCCAATACGCCCCCACCACCTCCACGAGAGCCGCGCAGCCAGCAGGCTTCTGCGAGCTCACGGCGGGCTGGAGCGCTGTTGCTGGGCGCGATCGCCGTGGTGATCGTCGTCGTGGTGGTGATCGTCTCCAGCGGCGGTGGGAAAGGCTCGACACCGACGAACACAGCCACCGGCACGACCACAACCACGACCGGTACCGAGTCCTCCTCGACATCTACGACAAGTGCCACCAAGCCGAAGCTCGACAGCACGATCCGGCTCACCTCGCCCGAACCATCCACAAACGCTGCCGGCGTCGCGTACGTGCTCTCGGATGGCAGCAGACGCGCGTTCTACGTGTCCGCGCAAGGCCTGCCACCATCCTCAGGCTTCTTCTACGCGGTATGGCTGTACAACTCGCCGTCGAACGCCGAGCCGCTCGGCCGCGCCTCGAGCGTGAGCTCGAACGGACGCATGCAGGGCGGCAACCCGCTGCCGAGCAACGCCGGCGACTACGCCAAGTTCATCATCACACGCGAGACGAGCTCCCACCCCAGCCAGCCCGGACCGACGGTGCTCAGCGGCGCGTTCACGCTGCACTGATCCCGGTTCCGTCGATCGACGAACTCGCGAGAACCGTCCCCTTCCGGCCGTAATCGCCCAGACACACAGCGTCAGGCGCGGGGCACACAGACTGAGGTGCGAGGCAAACGACCTGAAGCGCGGCGATCAGGGCAACAGCTTTCCCGGGTTCATAATGCCGGCCGGGTCGAGCTCGGACTTCAGCGCGCGCAACGCGCTCACACCCGTGCTTCCGATCTCTTGCTCCATCCACGGCGCGTGATCGCGTCCCACCGCGTGATGGTGTGTGATCGTCCCGCCCCCTTCCACGATTGCCGCGCTCGCCGCCGCCTTCACCGCCTGCCACTGTTCGATCTCTGCGCCCTCGCGCTGGCGAGCGATGAACGTGAAATACAGCGAAGCCCCGGTCTCGTAAAGATGTGAGACATGGCACATGACCAGCGCCGGCGTACCCTGCGCTCGCAGCGCGTCCTCGATCGCCCCCGCAACGCGCCTGTGCAATTGCTGCACATTCGACCAGCGCGTCGCTGTCTCAAGCGTCTCGACCAGCACGCCTTGGGTAAGCAGCTCGTCGCGCAGATAGGGCGCCGAGTAGCGCCCGGCAAGCCAAGCCCTACCGGGCGAGCGCCCAACACGCAACCCACCCGCGGCTCGCACAACCTCGGTTGCCGCCGCACGCCGCACGCCGAGCTCCTCGGGGTCACCCTCAAAGCCGAAAATCGCCAGACAGCCGTCGCTATAGCCGCGCATATCGAGATAGGCTCGTCCGAGCCGGCCCTTCGCACCGCCCGAGCCGGCCAGCGCAAGCGACATGCGCGTCTCCTGCTCATCTGAGAGGCGCGCCACCTCAGGTGTACAGCGATTTTGAGCAAGCTCGCGAAAAGCGTGCACGCCCGCCTCGAAGCTCTCGAAGAACACACCTTCGTAGATGCGCGTGGCGGGAGCTCTACGCACGCGCAACGTCAGCTCGTCGATCACCCCAAGGGTCCCCTCCGAGCCAACCGCCAGCTCGCGCACGCCCGGACCCGCGGCGCTGGCCGGAAAAGCGCCCAGCTCAATGTCGCCGGCCGGAGCAACCATGCGCAGGCCATGCACCATGCGCTCGAAGCGTCCGTAGCCGCTCGAGGCCTGTCCGGCTGAGCGCGTAGCCGCACAGCCACCGAGCGAGACATACTCGAAGGACTGCGGGAAATGGCCGAGCGTCAGCCCGCGCACACTCAGCCAGTCCTCCAGCTCGCGCGCCCTTGTGCCCGCCTGGACGGTCACCATCCGCGAGCATTCGTCGAGCTCCAAAATGCTTGTCAGACGGCCCGTGTCGAGCGCCAGCACCGCCCGATGGGAGCCCCGCAATGGCTCCACCCCACCGACCACGCTCGTGCCACCACCGAACGGGACGACCGCCAGCGACTCGCGCTCACACAAGCTCAGCAGCGCGCGCAACTGCTCGCGCGTAGAGGGATAGAGGACCGCGTCGGGAGCTCCGAGGGGTCGTCCGGCGCGCAGCCGTACGAGGTCGGGATAGCCCTTGCCGGCGGCGTGCAAGACGCGATCGTTGTGATCGTCGCGAACGTTCGTCTGACCGAGGATCTCGCGCAGGCTCGCAAGCGTGTTGGGGGAGATGGATGAGGGTTCGAGCTCGACGTGTTCGAGCGCCACGGGCGGTGTAGGACGGGCGGCAAGGCCAACCGTCTCGCGCAAAAAGCCCAGGGCATGCGCCGGCAGACCTGGGGAATGCGAGCGGATCGCCCCACCCCCACCAGCGCATCCGCTCGGGCGGCCCCAGGCTCGCAGGAAAACCGCGCGTAAGCGTGTCCTTAGAGCGAGGACATCGCACAGTCTTTGCAGCCGTGCTCACGCCGCGGCCCCGCCCACGATCCGCTCCAGGCCGTCGAGCGCTTCCTCGATCGTGGAACGCGCCGCGCGCCGCACCAGCGGACTGCCAAAACGAGATAGGCCGCCGATCCACGATCCGCTGCCAGGCCTGGGCGAGAAGCCCTGCAACTCCTGGCGCAGCTCGATCGTCACCTCGGTGCCCGAGGGATGCGCGCCGTATCCCTCGGGCAGGCTACCCGCGGCATGCACTTCGGGGGTCAGGCTGGGCGTGATGTGTTCTTGGGGGGCCAGACTGGGCGTGGCGTACCCTTCGGCGACCCGGCTGCGGATAGCGTGCCCTTCGGAGGCCGGGCTGGGCGTAGCGTCCCCTTCGAAGGCACCAGCAAGGGTGATCTCCGTCTCGGCGCTGCGCAGTACACGCGCAAACGGCGTGTTCTCGACCTGCTGAGACCAAACAATTCGCTGCCTATCGACATGCTCGAGCAACTTGAAGTCAGCTCGCACAATTTTTCCACTGGGACCTGTCAACACCTCGGTGAAAGCATTCAAGTCGCCCGTACCCGTAAGGGTGACAGCCTCCACCCTGCTCACGCGCGGCCACCAGCGCGGCAAATGGTGGGGATCGCCGAGGACGTCCCAAAGATCTTCGGGCGAAGCTGCGATTGTGCGCGAACGTTGAACAGTGAGCATGGGCTAGGCCTCATAGGTAAGCAGCGCATGAGCCTCGTGCGGGGCCAGCCGCTCGCGGCCGCCCAGGAACGCCAGCTCCACCAGAAACCCGCACCCCACTACCACCCCACCGAGGCTCTCGACCAAATCGCATAGCGCGCGTGCTGTGCCGCCGGTGGCGAGCAAGTCGTCGTGGACGAGAACACGCGCTCCGGGCCTGATCGCGTCGCTGTGGAGCTCCAGCCGATCCAGACCGTACTCCAGCTGATACTCGGCGCTGACGGTCTCATATGGCAGCTTGCCTGGCTTGCGCGCCAAAGCGAAGCCCGCGCCAAGCGCAAGCGCCAAGGCCGGCCCCAATAGGAACCCTCGCGCCTCGGCGGCCAGCACACACTCGGCCTCGGCGGGGCGCGCATACTCGGCGAGCCCCTGCACCGCCTGAGCAAGCGCCGCGGAGTCGGCCATCAGCGGCGTGATGTCCTTGAACAGGACACCCGGCTTGGGAAAGTCGGGAATGTCCCTGATCAGCGCGCGCAGGTCCTCACTCATGGGCATCAGATGTTCGGTCCATGGATGGGGTGCGGCGCACGCCATCCGAGCTACACCGAATGCGCCTCAGAATTCGCACGTCAGCTACGACGCAACGCACCGCACCGGTGCGGCACGCCACGGACCGGCCACCTCACCTGACGATCTTGCGTAGGTCGCGCACCAGCAGCAAATGCTTGAGATGCGTGGTGACTGCCGCCAGATTCTCGAGCGCGTCGACAGCGTCCTTGCGGCGCTCGGGATTGCGCGAACGCAACGCCGGCGCGAGGATCTGCTGCAACAGGCTGGCCTCGCGATCGGCCGAGGAGCGAAACACACGCAAGTTGCGCCCGCCCACGCCGTAGCGGGCAAGCTCTGAGACGGCCCCGACGATCTCGCGCTCTGTCTCGTCGAAATAGCGCACCCCACCGCGCATCTCGCCCTTGACCACGCCGTACTCTTCGAGCTCCCGTACCAGCGTCGCCTCGGCGCCGGTCTCCTCCAGCACGTCTTCCAACGAGTAAAGCGCCCCCTCCTGCTCGCGCACGCTCATACTCGTATGCCAAGCGCGCTTGCCACCTTCGCGCCCCGCGGGACGGGGAACCTGCATATCGCCAGCGCGCCCTGCGGCCAACTCCTGGCGGATGACCCTCAACGGCAGAAACTCGTCGCGCTGCATCCTCAAGATCGTGCGCAAGCGCGCGACGTCGCTTTGCGTATACAGCCGGTAGCCGCCAGGCGTGCGGCGCGGCGTCAACAGCTTCTGGTCCTCCAAATAGCGGATCTTGGAAATCGAGATGTCGGGAAACTCCTGCACAAGCGCCTTGCAGACCGCGCCGATCGTCAGTGCCTTCTGGCGTGTATCGGCAGCGCTCGCTCCGTTAGCCGTCTCACCCGTGGGGGTCTCGATTTGCGAGGTGCCAGCCATCAGCGTGCGTGATAGGTCAGCTTGTACTTGCCAATCTGCAACTCGTCGCCCTCCTCCAGGCGATGCGAGTCGATTCGCGAGCGGTTCACGTACGTGCCGTTTAGTGAACCGCAGTCGTCGAGGTACCAGGTGTCGCCGCGACTGACCAGCAGAGCGTGGTCGCGCGAGACGGTCACGTCGTCGAGGAAGACATCGGAGTCCGGGCGCCTGCCGATACTCATCCGCTCGCGGTCGACGGGGAAACTCTCGCCCGCACGCCCTCCACCGGCACGAATCACGAGCGCCGGCCCGTGCGCGGTCACCTCGCCGAGCTCCACCGGCACCAGCTCACCGGCGTCATCGATCCGGTAGGTAGCGGTCACCGGCTCACCCGCGGATCCCTCGCCACGCGGCAACAGCGCACCGCAGCGCGGACAGTAGTTGGCGCCCTCATCGCTGAGAAAGCCACACTCGGTGCAATGCAAGGCCACGAACTACCTCACCCTTCCAGCACTGGCTCGACCCCGTGAACGCATGCGCACCCGAAGGGCACAAGCAAGCGCCGCTGCACTCCAGACACGTTTATGCGCCGGCACCGCGGCTCTCTAGACACGTTCGTAGCCGCGCGCGACACGGCTTACAGCTCGTCGGTCGAGACTCCGCCGGCGCGGTTGGCGAGGATGTCCGACAGACGCTTGACGTCGTCGCCGGTGATTGCCACATCGCCATCCTTGTGCTGCTCGCGCAGACGGCTCACCAGCTCAGCCCGAAGAATGTCAATCTTGCCGTGCAGAATGCGTCGTTTGTAGGAGATCTCCATCTCCTCCTCGGTGAGCTGGCGGATCACATCCTTGAGTTCACTGTCGCTCATTGAGCCAAGATCGGGGAACGTGTCCATCGCGAGCCATCTCCTCTTGCGCAAGGATGCAGGTCTGAGCTGCCGGTCATGCTGCCATGCTGCTCATCCAGTATAGACCAAAAGGTAAAGTTGAGCTTGAGAGTATTCGGACAGAAATCGACGGACTCCGTCGCAAGCGCCACAACGCCTTCGGCGTCGTCTACGTCCCCTCCTGCAAGTGCGTCCCCTCCCGCAAACGGCGCCCAGAACGCTGGCCAGCCGAAGCAAGGGCTGCTGAGACGCCCGCGGTGGACGCGCTCAGAGGCAATAGCGGCCGGGCTGATCGTTCTGATCGTCATCGCCGGTGGCGTTGCGCGCAACACGGCAATCGGCACGAACACCCATCTCTCGGCTGATGAGAACGGCTATGTCGGCAACGCCAACAGAATCATCGCCGACAAACCCGGTGAACGCTACGCCACGTTCAAGTGGCCCCCAGGGACCTCAATCGCGTTTGCGATCGCGACGCGGCTGTCCGGTCACCACTCGCTGAAGCTGGCCACGCACGCCTCCGGGCCGGCGCAATACACACAGCTGGCGGCAGGCGTGCTCACGCTTATATTGGTAGCGATACTCACTTGGGTCTTCGCGGGACCGTGGGCGGCGGTGATAGCCACGGCGCTGGTGGCAAGCTACGAGCCGCTGATCGAGGCCACGCGCACCTTCCTCTCAGAGCCAAGCGGTGCATTCGTGCTGCTCGCCTCGGTTGCCGCGGCGATGCTGGCCCGCTCGCGCTACGGCAGCCGCAACGAGCTGTTGTGGCTGTTTGCCGCCGGCGTCATGGGCGGAATCGCGTGCCTAACGCGTAGCGACATGGCGATCGGCATGGCCGTGATCGCACTCGCGCTCGCATTCAGCGAACGCCCGGGCTGGCGCACAGGCTTGTTGCGCGGTGGTGTGTACCTCGTGGCCCTGATGCTTGTTCTCAGCCCATGGCTGCTTTATGCATCCAGCGATCAGGGCCGCTTCGTACCGATCACAACCGCCGGCCCCGACGCGTTCTTCATCGGCAGCTATCTGCCGGGTAAGGGCGAGCTCGTGCCGACCGAGGAGAAGCTCGCGCCTGAAGTCTGTCGCCACTTCCCGCAGGACTGCGGCCGCTACTGGCAACAGAGCTCGGCCCCGGTCTTCCGCCTGATCGAAGCGCATCACCCCGGCATGTCCGAGAACGCCGCCGTCAACGAAGAAAACCTCAACAACGTTCGCAAATACGCGCTAGGCAAACCGGCGGCGTTTGCCTCGATGTTGTGGAGCAAGTTCTGGAAGATGTGGACGGTCGCGTGGACCGGCGGCAACGGCACATACCATCCCGATACGAGCCCAGCCCAGCACAAGATCTATCTGATCTTCGCGGTGATCGGCTTGTTGGCCGGTATAGCGCTGACCCGCCGGCTGATACTCACGATGAGCGCCGCCGTGCTGCTAGCAATCGCGGCTTTTGCGACGCCGTTCAACGACCAGCCGCGCTACAACGTCAGCCTGATGGCGCTGTTGCTTTGCAGCGGCACGATTGGGGCGTGGCTTGCGGGCAAAAGGCTACTGGAGATGTGGCGCGAACACAGAGCCGAGCGCGTTCCAAGTGTGACGGCGCCGGCGCGTTAGCCAGCACGGAGGAGCGCGATGTTAGCGCTCGGCGCCGGCTCTAGCACGTAGCTGCTCGCGCCCCGAGCGCACGTACAGCGCACTGGCGATGAGCGCGAGCATGAGACCGATGTACAGCAGTACTTCGGCGAATGTGCCAAGACCGCACATAGCGAAGAACAGCGCCCCCATCAAGGGCGCCACACCTACGCGCCCGGGCCAGTTGATACGCAGCTCGATGCCGTGCTTGAGCCCGTAGCGCCCAAGCGCCACCATCGACAGCTCACGCGCCACGAGCACGGCAAGCGCCCAGCGCGGTAGAAGATCGAAGCGCCAACACACGACCACGCCGCTGACGACGAGCAGGCGATCTGTGACGGGGTCCATCAGCGCGCCGAGACGGCTGTACTGGCGGGTCACACGAGCGGCGATCCCATCGGCATAGTCTCCCCAGCCGATCACCGCGAACAGCGTCGCCGATAGAGCATCCACCCCATCGCCGCTCGACAACGCCACGACAAGGAATACTGGGATCAGCGCGAGTCGGACGAAACCGATTGCATTGGGGATCGTCCAAGGCCGCAGCGGCTGACCGGCGAGCGTTTGTGGCGGGGGCGGTCCAGAGCGATCCAGACCAACCAGGCGGCGTACGGTTAGGGAGCGCTCTGGCACAGCTCGTCCAGCGCCCGCACTAGCTCTGCCGGCTCACCACCGAGCGGCAGGCCAGGGCCGGCCTCGCGTCCGCGCCGCAGCTGCACCTCGATCTCGCCTGACTCAAGGCTGCGGCGCCCGATGGTCAAGCGCACGGGACAGCCGAGCAGCTCGGCGTCGGCGAACTTCTCTCCAGGCCCAGCTTCGCGATCGTCGTAGAGAACATCGACACCGCCCGCAAGCAACGTCTCATAGAGCGTGTCGGCCGCATCGCGCTCGGGTGTACCGGGACGACCAACGGCGACGAGGTGCACGGCGAACGGAGCAAGCGCTTTCGGCCAGGAGATGCCGTGCTCGTCGGCGAACTGCTCCACGGCAGCCGCCACGATTCGCGCGGGCCCGATCCCGTAGGAACCCATCCAAATCGGCAGCTCCGCGCCGTGCTCGTCCAGATAGGTGGCGCCCAACGGCTCGGAGTAGCGCGTACCAAGCTTGAAGATGTTCCCGATCTCGATCGCGGGTTCGACCGTCAACTGCTTCTCGCCAAGCATGTGAGTCTCCCCGTCCTTGCGGTAGTCCGGGCTTTTCTCCACCACCTCCATGTTGGCGGCATACGCCTCGCCGAGCGCAACCTCGTCCTCACCGGCCGGGCAAGGCGCCATGTACTCGTGCGCACCAAGCCCACCCATCACGCCAACATCCGATTCGACGCGATAGAAGCGCAGCCCGGTGCGCTGCATGATCTCGTCGTAAGCACCAACGTGCAACGCATAGTTCTCCTCCAACCCGGCCTGATCGCGGTCGAAGCTGTAGGAGTCCTTCATCACGAACTCGCGTGTGCGCAAAACTCCGGCGCGCGGCCGCGCCTCGTCGCGCTCCTTGACCTGGAAGTGGTACAGGATCAAGGGAAGATCGCGATAGGAGTTGATCGTCTGTGCGGCATGGAAGGTGACCGCCTCCTCGTGGGTCAACGCCAGCACGAGCTCCGAGCCCTTGCGATCTTGCAACTTGAACAGCTCCTCGATCCCAAGCCTGCCGGTCTTACGCCAAAGCTCAGCGGGCTGCAGAACAGGCATCAGCATCTCGCGCCCACCGATCGCGTCGATCTCCTCGCGCACGATCGCTACCACGCGCTGGTGGACCTTCCAGCCTGCCGGCAACCAGGTCCATATGCCCGTCCCCATCTGCCTGACTAGCCCGGCACGCACCATCAGCTTGTGCGAGATCGCCTCGGCGTCGGCGGGCGCCTGCTTCTCTGTCGGTAGTAGATACTCGGTCAGCCTGGTCATAGCTTGGTCGGCATCCTACGCGTCCTTCAGCTCCTGGGGGTGTTGCGCGAGGCCAAAGCGGGGTAGCCCAAAAAATAGAAGTCGTGCGCGCGACGCGTTCGTTCACGCCCCGACCGTCCGGGCGCGCTATGAATTACGTCCAGCACTTGTCCCCAACCCAAGGAGCACCGATGGCCTACTCCGTACCGCCGCTTCCCTACGCATACGACGCGCTAGAGCCGCACATCGACAAGCTGACGATGGAAATCCATCACGACAAGCACCACCAGGCATACGTGGACAAGGTCAACGCCGCGCTCGATGGCACGCCGTTGGCTGATGCGCCAATCGAGGACGTGCTCAAGGATCTCTCGCAGGTGCCCGAGGCCAAGCGCACCGCAGTCCGTAACAACGGCGGCGGCCACTACAACCACAGCCTCTTCTGGGAGAGCATGTCCGCAGACGGCGGCGGCGAGCCCGACGGCGCGCTGGCCGAGGCCATCTCCTCTACCTTCGGCTCCTTCGGCGACTTCCAGGCCAAGCTCAAGGAAACAGGCATCAACCAGTTCGGTTCCGGCTGGTCCTGGCTGGTACATGACGGCTCGGGCTTGGCGGTCGTGGGAAGCCCGAATCAGGACAACCCGATCTCAGACGGCAAGACCCCGCTGCTGGGTGTCGATGTCTGGGAGCACGCGTACTACTTGAAGTACCAGAACAAGCGCCCGGACTACCTCGACGCGTGGTGGAACACGGTCGATTGGGCGAAGGTCGCGGAGCGGTTCAGCGCGGCCGGCTGAGTATCGCGGAAGGGCCGGCGCTCAGTTACGGCTGAAGCGCCGGCCGGCGACGGGCGAGGCCGACTCGTCCAGCGTCACACCGTTGCCGGCGGAAGAGCCGGCGGGCTGCAGCATCGACTCGAGCACCGCGTCGGCCTCGGTTTCCTGCTCGGCGGCCGCCGCCTCAAGCGCCGCCAGTTTCTCCGGAGTCATCGCCGTGGCGTCCTCGTTCGCCGCAAGCCACTCGCGCGCCTCGGCCGCTTCGCGCTCGTCGCGCTGCACAGTCTTGCCGGCAGCGTAATAACGGTCGATCTCCTTGAACAGCTCATCCACCAGTTGCTCGGTAGGAACCTTCTTCAGAGGCTCGCCCTTCGAATAGATCATGCCCATGTCCTTGGCGCCAGTAATGCCAAAGTCGGCGTGGCGCGCCTCGCCGATGCCATTGACCGCGCAGCCGAGCACCGAAACCTCGATCGGGTCCTCATAGGCTTCCAGACGACGCTCCACTTCGACGACGACGGTGTCCATGTCGAACTGGAGTCGTCCGCAGGTAGGACAAGCGATCAGCACAGGCCCCTTCTCACGCAGCTTCAAAGCCTTGAGGATCTCCCAGGCAACCTTGACCTCCTCCTCGGCATGGAAGGTCGAAAGCGAGATCCTGATCGTGTCGCCGATCCCGTCCGCCAACAGAGTGCCAAGGCCGACCGCCGACTTCAGCGAGCCCGACCACTTGGTACCGGCCTCGGTGACCCCAAGATGCAACGGATAGGGAATCCGCTCGGCCAACAGCCGGTTTGAGGCGATCGTGTTCGGCACCGATGTCGACTTCATCGACACCTTGAAGTTGTCGAAGTCAAGTCGCTCCATCAGCTCAACAGTCTCAACGGCGGCCGTCACCAGCGCCTCGACGGGATTCTCGTACTCCAGGTCCCGTAGATGCTTGGGCAGAGAACCGCTGTTGACGCCGACGCGCAGAGGAGTGCCGGTCTGCTTGGCCAGGGCAATCACCTCGGCCACCTTCTCGGGCCCGCCGATGTTGCCAGGATTCAGACGCACGCAGTGCGCCCCGGCTTCGATCGCCTTCAGGGCAAGCGTATGGTTGAAGTGGATGTCGGCGATCACGGGAATCGGCGAGTCGAGCACGATCTGCTTCAGCGCCTCGACGTCCTGCTCGCGCGGCACGGCAACCCGCACGATGTCGGCCCCGGCGTCGGCTACTTTGCGGATCTGCTCCATCGTGGCCGCAAGGTTCGCGGTCTCGGTCTTGGTCATCGTCTGCACGGCCACCGGCGCCCCGCCGCCGATGGGTACGGACCCGACATGGATCTGACGCTTGGAAGCCATAGTCATATTGTAGGTGTGCAGGCGTCGGCGATCTGTAAAGCTCGCGTTTAGCGGCTGCTCGCACGCGTAAGCTGCGAGCCGATGGCAACCGACAAGCACTCGTCGCACGACGTCTACGGGACCGCCCGCGGCCCGCTGGCAAAGCTCGCCTCCCCCCTGGCCGCCGGCGCCCGCCGACGCCGACACGAGCACTTTTTTGCGATGTGCGGACTCACCGAAGGCGCACGTGTGCTCGATGTCGGCTGCGGAGCACTCGGCCTGCGCGCGCTCGAGCCCGAGCTCGACATCACCGGCGTGGACATGGCCGAGCGCCCTGACTACCCGGGCCCCTTCGTACAAGCCGACGCTGCGGCAGGCTTGCCTTTCGCCGATGACGAGTTCGACATCGTTTACAGCTCCAGCGTGATCGAGCACGTCCCGCCCCAGCGACGCGAGACATTCGCAAGCGAGGTGCGCCGCGTGGGTCGCGGCTGGTTCGTGCAGACACCGGCCCTCTCTTTCCCGATCGAGCCACATGCGCTGTTGCCTTTCGCGCATTGGCTACCAACGTTGTTTCGCCGCCCCTACTGGCGACTGGGCGCCGCCGGCGACTGGGAGGACATCTCACTGCTCTCGCGCCGGGAGATGGAGCTGCTGTTCGGTCCGGCCCTGCCTGAGCGTATTGGTCCGCTGGTCAAGAGCTGGGTGTGCGTGCGGGCACCGAGCGAGCAGTCCGACGCGTAAAGAGGCACCTTGGCGCCCGGGATGCGAAGTGCGATCCGTACCGGGTCACGATCCGTACCGGGTCACGATCCGTACCGGGTCAGGTCCCTGACTGAAGGATGAACCTTAGCCACCCAAGTGAATGATGTCATTGTGGACACCGTTCACGACCAGGAACAGCAGCAGCACGATCCCCACAGAGCTAAACCGCCACATAGCGGTCAGCGATACGCGGCGTCCACGCAGCTTCTCCGCAACCGCCCAGAGCACGTGCCCGCCGTCCAGCGGCAGGAACGGGAACAAGTTGATGACGGCCAGCGCCAGCGACACGAAGCCAAGGAACACGAGCGCATAGCCAGGCCCGGCGACGACGGCTTCCTGGGCGATCTCGGTGATCCCCACGATGCTGTGGAATTCTTTGCGCACCTTCGAACTGGTGAACGCCTTGCCGATGTTCGAGATCATCGTCGTGGTCGTCCCCCACATCTCTGAGAGCGCTGTACCCGCGGCGGAGAAGACGCCGAACGACTTGGCGGTGTAGCCGAAATCAAAGCCCACGAGCATGCGCCGCACAGGCTTGCTGTAGCGCGGATAGGTCGACACCGTCAGTACGTGCCCAGCCCGACGGATTGTGATCTTCACAGGCGTCTGGGCGCGACAGCCGTCGGTCGGGGCGCCGGCACAGCGATGCGCGGCAATCGCCTTCGTGGCCGCGAGCACCGTCACCGGGTGGCCATCCACGGCAAGGATCTCATCGCCAGGCTTCAGCACTCCGTAGGCCGGCGCACCCTTCTCGATCGCCTGTACCGATGTGGTCGGCACAATCGTTTCCGTCTTCGGGTTCAGGTTCGACAAGGTGACCGCACCGCTGAGGCTGCCGCTAACCAGGACCGCCCAAAACAGCAAAAACGCGATCAGCAGGTTCACACCGGGCCCGGCGAGAATCACGACGATCCGCTTCCAAGGCGGCTGGTTGTAGTAGGCACGAGCAGCCACCTCAGGCGCCAGCGTCTTGATCTCCTCAGGATTCATCCCGGTGATCTTCACGTAGCCCCCAGCGGGAATCGCACCGATCATGTATTCGGTCTCGCCGCGCTTGATCCCAGCAATCTTCGGCGGAAAGAACAGAGAAAAGCGCTCCACACGCATGCCAACGGCCTTGGCCACGACGAAGTGGCCAAGCTCGTGCAGCACGATCAAGGCCATGATCCCGAGGATTGTCCACACCCAGCTCATGCGATCAGTTTGGCAGGCGCCCCAGCATCTCTCGCCGTAACGCCGGCGCGGAGCTCAGATGGCGTGCAGCTCGACGCTTGCGTCGAGGCGGCGCAAATCGTCCGGATCGCCGGTTACTACAGGCTGGTCGTAGCGACGGGCACACATAACGACGCTCGCGTCAATCACATCATTTGTGCCTCGCAACCCAAGGAGAATGCCCACCGCTCGCGCCGTGTCCTCGTCGAGAGCCACCACCCGCGCCTGTGTCTCCTTCAGCAATCTAACCAACCGCACTTGCTTGGAACCGTCCCGAAATGCCTGCGCAACGACACCTGCGGGAATGTGAATTATCGCCTCGGGATGGGCGAGAACCCGCGAGAGCAGAGCTTTCATCCGCTCGTCTTTGCGCTCCAGAGCAATCAAAGCACCCGTATCGAGCGTGAAACCCAGCACCTCAGTCCGCAATTTCGGTCAAGCCGAGAACCTTGTCGGCCCATTCATACGCCTCCGCGCTGGGTGGGCCGTCCTCGGCGATCATGTCCGCTACGAGATTCGCAAGGGTGTCGGTGTCCCCGTCGACCGGCGCAGCCATCACGGCCGACAGCGCAGCCGAAATGTAGCCCGAAACACTCGCGGCATCGCCACGTGCGACGGCTTCGCGTACTTGCTCTGCTTGGTCCTTGGGTAGGGAAATCGTCATCTTTGAGACTTTGGTCATACCGTGATCATACCGTGCCTTTCGGCGGAACGATCGCGGAACGATCTCCGCCAGGGGAGTACGGACAGCTGGTTGAGACAGCGGTTGCATACCCCCTTATCCGACAAACCCAACCGAACGGGACGCCTGCCTGGTCTAGGAGCCTCCAAAACGGCGATGCCCCCCGCGCGCGCGGGGGGCATCGTCCTTTTCGTGCATCACACGGCCAGCGCCGCGCTCCTCCTCGGCAACGTTCCCGAGCAGACCACGGCATCTACACAGCCAGCACAGCTCCCTCGGCGACGCGCCTGGCCTCGCGGTCTGCCTCGTACAGCGACTCGAAGGCCCTGATCGGCCCTCCGGGCAGCACCTCAAGCGTGCGTTCGATCACCTCGGCGATACCAAGAAACGGCAGGCGCCCATCAAGAAAGGCATGCACCGCGATCTCGTTGGCCGCATTGAGCACGCACGGCGCGGTGCCTCCGGCCTGAGCCGCTTCACGGGCGAGGCGCAGACACGGGAAGGCCTCCAGATCCACCGGCTCGAACGTGAGCGCGCCGACTTGCACAAGGTCGAGCGGGGCGATCGGCAACTCGGCGCTGACCGCGCCGTGCAGGGCGTAGGAGATGGCGATGCGCATGTCCTTCGGCCCGATATGAGCAAGCATCGCCCCGTCGGCGAGCTGGACGAGACCGTGGATCAGCGATTGGGGATGCACGACGACGTCGATGCGCTCGTAGGGCGTGCCGAACAGGTGGTGGGCCTCCATCAGCTCCAGGCCCTTGTTCATCAGCGTGGCCGAGTCGATCGTGATCTTGCCCCCCATCGCCCAGGTCGGATGAGCAAGCGCCTGCTCGACGCTCACCTCGCGCGAGCTGCTCTGAGGAGCGGCCACGAAACGGCCCGCCGCTGGCGGTGATCGTCAGGCGCTCGACGCTCCCGGCCGGCAACCCGGAGAGCAATTGGTGAAGCGCGGTGTGCTCGGAGTCGACGGGCACGATCTGCGCACCGGTCGCTTCGGCGAGCGCCACTACCAGCTCACCTCCAACCACAAGCGACTCCTTGTTGGCTAGCGCCAGGTCGATGCCCTCGCCAAGCGTGGCTACGGTCGGTCCTAGGCCAGCAGAGCCCACGAGCGCGTTGAGGACCAAATCGGCGCCTGACTCCACGATCAGGCGCACCAGCCCCTCCGCACCGCTCAGAATCTCCCCCTCGGGCCACGCATCCGCCGCCAGCTGCGCCGCATGCCCATCGACAAGCGCGATCCGCCGCACGCCGTGCGTACGCGCCTGCTCCACGAGCATCTCCCAGGAGCGCTCCGCGGAAAGACCGATCAGCTCCAACTCGTCGCTGCGCTCGAGCACGTCGAGCGCCTGGGTGCCGATCGAGCCGGTGGAACCGAGGATGAGCAGGCGCTTAGTCATCGTCACCTCTGTTGCAATTTGCGTACCTGGAGGGTCGTGGACCAAGCGGGGCAAGGACGCAGCGAGCGCCGTGTGCTCTGCACACAAGCGAGCGAGGACGCCGCACCGCGCAGCGTCCACGGCCCTCCAGGTCAGACATACGCCAACCAGATGTAGTAGCCGACAACCGCCGTAAACAGCACCGCATCCAGCCGGTCGAGCACGCCACCATGCGCACCAAGCAAGCTGCCAGTGTCCTTCGCGCCGGCCTGGCGCTTGACGAACGACTCGAACAGGTCGCCGATTGGCGCGAATACCGCCACTCCCAGCCCGAGCACCAGCGCATGGGCGCCCGGCAGCCATTCCTGGTAGCGCCCGGCGAACCACACCGCCAGCACCGTGCAGGCCATGCCGATGACGAGCCCCTCGACGGTCTTGTTCGGCGAGATGCTGGGCGCAAGCGGACGCCGACCAAAGAGGCGGCCGCCGAGATAAGCGCCCGTATCCCCCAGGAACGTGCCGACCAGCACGTCGATCACGATGCCATTGCCATGGGGAAGCCCACGCAGCAGCACGGCGTGAGCGAGCCCAAAGCCGATCCAGTAGATGCCCAGCAGTGTGATCGCCATACCCCCCACGCTCGGACGGCGCTGAGCGAGCGTCATCGCAAACAGGACCGGCAGCACGACCGACGCGGCAAGCAGCACCTGGGTCGGATGGGTGGGACTTCCATATGCCGCGGCCACGATCAGCCCGGCAAGGGCGAGAAAGCCAGCTAGGCGCACTGGGTTGGTGCGCTCGTACATGCCGTACAGCTCGTGCATGCAAATGCAGCCGATCACAAAGATCCCGACTGCGAAGATCGCGCCCCCCTCGATCACGAGAAACAGCGCAAGCGCGATCAGAGGCAACGCAAAGAGGATACGCGAGCCGACATCCGAGCCACCTGGTTGCCGGGCGGGCCCCGTAGAGCCAGTCTCGGCGTCGGAGACGACTCGCGCGGCCGTGCGAAGGGGCGACATCGGCTAGCGCCCGCCAAAGCGGCGACGACGCTCTGAAAACTCGGCCAGCGACTGTTCCAGTGCCTCACGCGAGAATTCGGGCCACAGCTCGTCGCGGAAGACGAGCTCGGAGTAGGCCGACTGCCACAACAGATAGTTGGACAGGCGCCGCTCTCCGCTGGTGCGAATGATGATGTCGGGATCGTGCATCTCGGGGGCGTAGAGGTGCCGGCGAAACTCCTCCTCGCCGCCTCCCTGGAATGCACGGGCAGCGTCGAGGATCTCGGCACGCCCGCCGTAATTGAAGGCCACAAACAGTGTTATGCGTGTGTTGGCTTCGGTGAGTTCCTCAGCTGCGCTCATGTACCCCTGCAGCTCCGGACTGATGCCCTCGCGCCGGCCGATGAAGCGCATGCGCACGCCTTCCTTATGCAACTCCGGGGTTTCGCTGGAGATGCGCTTGGCGAACATCTCCATCAAGCCCTGGACCTCCTCCGGTGGGCGAGACCAGTTCTCGGTCGAGAAGGAGTAAACGGTCAGCTCCTTGACGCCGAACTCCGCGGCGTCGCGCAGACGCGCCTTGACGTTGTCGGCGCCGGCATTGTGACCCTCGTTGACAGGCAGTCCGTGGGCGCGTGCCCAGCGACCGTTGCCATCGGTGATGATCGCGATGTAGCGAGCAGCCGAGTTCTCCCCAGCCGAGCTCTCCCCCGGTGCCCCCACCTCGTGGCTCTCATCCATCACGTCTTTGGCCCTCCGCCGTGCAAGTACTTGATGGTGGCGATCGCCACCATCAAACCTCGAGGATCTCTTCCTCCTTGGCCTTCAGCACACCGTCGAGATCGGCGATGCGCCCATCGGTGAGCTTTTGTAGCTCACCCTCGGCGCGGTGCTCGTCATCTGAGCCGATTTCGCCCTCAGACTTCAGGTCGCGCAGGTGCTGCATCGTGTCGCGGCGCACGTTGCGAATCGCGATACGCCCATCCTCTGCGAGGTTGCGCACCACCTTCACTAGCTCCTTGCGACGCTCTTCTGTCAGCTCCGGCACGACGAGGCGGATCAAATTGCCGTCGTTGGAGGGATTCAGGCCGACGTCGGACTCGTTGATTGCCTTCTCGATGTTCTTGATCGAGGACTTGTCGTAAGGCTGGATGGTGATCAGGCGGGCCTCGGGAGCCGAGATCGTGGACAGCTGGTTCAGCGGGGTCTGCGCGCCGTAGTAGTCGACCACGACCCGCTCGAGCAGCGCCGGGCTCGCGCGACCAGTTCTCACCGAGGAGAACTCGTGCTGGGTTGACTCCAGCGACTTGGTCATCCGCTCGCGCGCGTCGTCGAGCAGAGCGTCGATCATCTCAGCGGCCATCGTGGCTCCTCTCGTAGAAGGTCATGCGCTCACCAGCGTCCCCACGCGCGCCCCGGAGATTATCCGCGCGATATTGGTCTCGTCGTCCATGTTGAAGACGTTGAGTGGCATCCCGTTCTCCATGCACAGTGCCAGCGCTGTGGAGTCCATCACGCGCAAGCGTCGCTCGATCGCTTCCATGTGGGTGATCTGTGGGATGAACTGGGCACTTGCATCGAGTGCCGGGTCGGCACTGTAGACGCCTTCGACGCCGTTCTTAGCCATCAGGATGATCTCGGCATGGATCTCGGCGGCGCGCAGAGCGGCGGCGGTGTCGGTCGTGAAGAACGGGTTGCCGGTGCCGGCCGCGAAGATCACGACGCGCCCCTTCTCGAGGTGACGCATCGCGCGCCGACGTATGTAGGGCTCAGCGACCTCCGAGATGCCGAGCGCCGATTGCACGCGCGTGTCGGTGCCGGTCTTCTCGAGCGCGTCCTGCAGCGGCAGCGCGTTAAGCACGGTGGCGAGCATCCCCATGTAGTCGGCGGTCGAGCGGTCCATGCCGTCGGCCGCACCCTTCATGCCACGGTAGATGTTGCCGGCGCCGACGACGATCGCGACCTCGACGCCCTGGTCGCGCACGGAGCAGACCTGACGCGCGACCGCCGCCACCCGCTCGGGGTCGGTGCCATAGTCGAGCGTGCCCATCAGCGCCTCGCCGGAGAGCTTGAGCAGGATGCGTTTGAAGGCTGGCGCGTTCATCGACGCCAGAGCCTATCGGTCACAGGTCGTGCCTACTTTTAGCGTCTAAGGCATTGGTGGCGTTGGCAAAGAATCGAGCATGCCCCCCGCGCGCGCGGGGGGCATCGCGGGTTTTGGCTACTGGCCGACCGCGAAACGCACGAAGCGCCGGATGACCACGTTCTCGCCGGTCTTAGCCGTCAGCTCGTCGCGCAACTGCTGCACCGTCTTGCCGTCGAACTTGGGATTGTGCATCTCCTGCTCGAGCAGCACGATCGTGCCGTACCAGGAGTCGAGCTTGCCGGCGACGATCTTCTCGCGGATGTTCTCCGGCTTCTCGGCGGCCTCCTGCTCGTAGATGCGAGCCTCGGCGTCGCGCGCCTCGGCCGGCACGTCCTCGCGGGAGACGTACTTGACGGTGGGCGTCGCCGCGATCTGCATGGCGATATCACGAGCGAAACCCAACGAAATCCTCGTTGTTGGCGACGAAGTCGGTGTTGCAGTCGACCTCGATCATCACGCCAACCTTGGCACCGGCATGGATGTAGGCCTGGACGGTGCCCTCGGTAGCGGTGCGCTCACCCAGATCCTGGATCTTCTTGCCCTGCTTGAGGCGCAAGATCTCGATCGCCTTGTCGATGTCGTTCTCAGCCTCGGTGAGCGCCTTCTTGCAGTCCATCATGCCCGCGCCGGTGCGCTCGCGCAGAGCCTTCACGTCCTTGGCGGATATCTCGGTCGTGCTCACGATGCGCTGGCCTCCTCTGCTGGTGCGGTCTCTGCCGGCGCCGCCTCGGTGGGCGCGCTGTCTGCCGGCGCATTGTCTGCCGGCGCGGGCGCGGCCGGCGCGGCCTCTGTCGGTGTGCTCTCTGCAGGTGCCTCCGGGACAGCCGCGGCGGGCTCCTTCGCGACAGGCGCGGCCGGCTGCGGCTGAGCCGGCGCAGCCTGCTCGGCGGCGGCCTTGGCGGCCGGGGCCGGGGCCGCTTGCTCGGCAGCAGGCTTAGCGGCCTGCGCCGGGGCCGCTTGCTCGGCAGCAGGCTTAGCGGCCTGCACCGGAGCCGGGGCCGCCGGCGCAGGAGTAGCCGGTGCCGGTGCGGGCTCCGCTGCCTTGGCGGCAGCGGCTTGAGCGGCCACCGCGGCTGCCTGCTTCTCGGCGGCCTCCTTGGCTGCCTGCTCCTCAGCCTCTCGCTTGGCAAGCTCGGCCTCGCGCTTTGCCTGTTCCTCGGCCTCGCGACGGGCGCGCTCCTCGGCCTCGCGCTTTGCCTGCTCGGCGCGTTCGGCCCGCGCCTTCTCCTCCTCGGCGCGGAAGACGGCGTGGCCCTGAGCGACCACGTCGCCGATCGCTTTGGCGATCAGCGCGCACGAGCGCATCGCGTCGTCGTTGCCGGGGATGACGTAGTCGATGCCATCGGGGTCGCAGTTGGTGTCTACCAGCCCGATTATCGGGATGCGCAAACGCTGGGCTTCGCGCACGGCGATCGCCTCGACGTTCAGGTCGATCACGAATAGCGCGTTGGGGGTGCGCTGCATGTTCTTGACGCCGCCGAGGTTGGCGCGCAGCTTGGCGAGATCGGCCTGGGCGGCCATGCGCTCGCGGGTCGGGAGCAGCGCAAGCTGCCCCTCGGTCTCGTAGCGTTCGAGATCGTGCAGGCGACGGATGCGCTGGTTGATGGTTTGGAAGTTGGTCAACAGGCCACCGAGCCAGCGGTGGTTGACGTACGGCATGTCCGCGGCCTCGGCGACCTCCTTGATCGCGTCACGGGCCTGCTTCTTGGTGCCGACGAACAGCACGGTGCCGCCGCGATGGGCGATCTGGGCTGCCACTTCTTGTGCCTGCTGCAAAAGCACTGCGGTCTTCAGCAGGTCGATGATGTAGATGCCGTTGCGCTCGCCATGAATGAAGCGGCGCATCTTCGGGTTCCAGCGGCGTGTCTGATGGCCGAAATGGACTCCAGCCTCCAGCATGTCCGCGATTCCAACTTGACTCACGGGTGCTCCCTTATTTTGATCTTGCTTGAATCCGGGCGGTGCGTCGCGGACCCGAGTCACGCATAGGCGCGTGGCTCGGGCAGGGCCGCGTTGCGCATGTCGCACGGCATTGAGTTGAGTACGACGGCTCAGTCTATCGCCCGCAGCCGCTCCTCGGCCCGCTCGAGCGCCTCGCGCAGATCCTCCGGCAGCGGCGAGTTGACCTCGACCGGCTCTCCAGTGATCGGGTGCGGGAAAGCAAGGCGCGTTGCGTGCAGGAACTGGCGCGTCAAGCCGAGATCGATCCCGCCCACCGTGCCGTATTCGGGATCGCCGCATACCGGATGGCCGATCGCCTGCAGGTGAACGCGGATCTGGTGGGTGCGTCCCGTGTCCAGGCGCAAGCGCAACAGCGACACGCCGGGCAGCGAGCGCTCGAGCGTGAAGTGGGTGCGTGCTTCGCGACTTGCCGTGCCGCCGACGGCCATGCGCGTGCGAATCCGCGGGTGACGCCCGATCGGCGCCTCGATCGTGCCGGTGCGCGCGGGCGGCAGTCCCTCCACGAGCGCCATGTATTCGCGCTCGATCAGACGTTTGCGCAGGGCCTCCTGCAGTAGCCGGTGGGCATCCTCGCTGCGGGCGACCACGAGCAGCCCTGAGGTGTCGCGGTCCAGGCGGTGCACGATTCCCGGCCGATCTGGCTCGCCGCCGGCCACACCGCCGACCGTGTCCGGAGAAGCTGGGAGAGCGTGCCCTCACGGTGTCCGCGAGCCGGGTGCACGACGAGGCCGGCGGGCTTGTCGACGACCAGCAGGTGCTCGTCTTCCCAGGCGATGCAGATCGGCTCGTGGATCTCCAGGGCGACACTTCTGCGTCATGCGGCCGCAGCGATCGGAAGGCGTCACGCGAGCGCCGGGACGCCTCGACGACGATCAGCAGCAGCAGCACGCCGAGCGTGATGCTGGCGTCGGCGAGGTTGAACGGCGGCCAGCCCAGCGGGAACTTGATGAAGTCCGTCACCGAGCCCACGCGCAGCCGGTCGATGATGTTGCCGAGCGCCCCACCGAGCAACATCCCCGTTGGCAGCCAGATCAGGGGCTTGTCACGGTGACGCGCGAAGTAGACGAGCAGTACGAGCAAGGCGGCGCCGACGAGCACGGTCACCACGACGTGACGACCGGGCAGGAAGCCGAAAGCC
The DNA here is from genome assembly GCA_963757995.1 of uncultured Solirubrobacterales bacterium. Taxonomy (GTDB): domain Bacteria; phylum Actinomycetota; class Thermoleophilia; order Solirubrobacterales; family Solirubrobacteraceae; genus Palsa-744. The sequence continues at coordinate 154,095 of CAVWTS010000016.1, read as the reverse complement.
ACGCCCTGGTTACGGGTGTCGACGAGCTGTATGCCGGGCAGCACGCTTCGCGTTTCGCCCGGAACGATCGATTTGCGCACGGCGGCCTTTGAGAGCTGGTCGAGCACGACCACGAACGCCATCACCAGGATGGTCCACAGCCACGCCAGGGCAGCGTGATGAGCATGCCCGGAGGGACGCGTCTGGGAGAGCGGAGAAAGCGGGCCTGGCGTTTGGCCACTTGGCTCAACCGTGGATCAGGCTGACGAGCAGGTTGCCCACCAGCGACAGCAAGATGATCGCCACGATCGGGCTGAAGTCGAACGCCCCGACCATCGGGATGATGCGCCTGAAGATGCGCAGATAGGGCTCGCACACGTCGCGCAGAAAGCCGAGCACAGCGTCGCTTGCGCGTGAGTAGGGCGGGCGCACGCCGAAAGCGAACAAAAGCTGAGTCACGATGTAGAGGATGATCAGCAGCGTGTAGACGTAGATCAGCGTCGAGAGATAGCCGGCGATTTCGGTGCGCACGCTGGCAAGCACCACGGTCATCGCTGCTGCTCCCCGAGTACCGCGTCGAGCGCATCGTCAAATGCGGCTCGCAGGCCTCCCCGCTCAAGCGCCGCCAGCCCGCGTGCGGTGACGCCCCCGGGCGAGGTGACCTCGCGACGAACCGCCAGCGTGTCGTAGTCGCGCCGGCGCAACAGCTCGGCCGTGCCGGCTAGTGTCGCTGTGACAAGCACCGAGGCTTGAGCCGGCGGGATGCCGCGACGCGTGCCCGCGTCGACCTGCGCCTCGGCCACAAGCGCCACGTAGGCTGGAGCGCAGGACATCAGGCCCATCGCGACGTCCACGAGCGAGTCGTCCAGCACGACAAGCGTGCCGAGCTCGGCAAACAGTTCCCGCACTTCAGTGTCGATTGGCGTGTCCGCGAGCCCGGGGCACGTTTGGGGTCGCTGGCTTGCACGATCGCGCCGCCGCGGACCTCCGCTGGGAGCGAGGGCAGGAAGCGATACACCGGAATGTCCGGATAGGCACTTTTCAGCTTCGACAGCGATGTCGCCGCCAGGATCGACGCGACCGCCTTGGCGGCAGGTACGACATCCGCGGCGATCCTTTCCAGCTGCGCCGGCTTGTGGCAGAGCACGACGAGATCGGCGCGAGCAGACACTTCGGCGTTTGAGCCAAGTGCCTCTCCCCCCGTCTCTTGCGCCAGCGCCTGCGCACGCTCGGCCACAGGGTCGAAGCACAGCACCGGCCGACCCCAGCCACGTGCCATCGCACGCGCCATGTTCCCGCAACCGATCAGACCGATATTCATAGGGCAGTCAGGCTACCGGCCCTTACGGCCATCTCGCCTTAGGATTGGTTGAAGAAACCCTTTTCGATCAACCTGGCCCGCTCCTCGGCCGAGATCTCGACGTTGCGCGGGGTGAGCATGAAGACCTTGTCGGCGATCCGCTGCATGCCGCCGTCGAGCGCGTAGGTCAGGCCGCTGGCGAAGTCGATCAGGCGCTTCGACAGGTCGGTGTCGGCGCCCTGCAGATTCAGGATGACTGGGATCGAGTCCTTGAACTTGTCGGCGATTTGCTGGGCGTCGTTGAAGGACTTGGGGATGACCAGGTGCACGCGCACGTCGCCATTGCCGCGACCGACAGGTCGCAGCGTGGTCGTCGGCCGTCCACGCGGTTCGTCATCGGCAAAGATCTCGTCGAACTCGTCACGGCGACGACGCGGCGAGAGGCGTCGCACATTGGGGCGCTCGCGATAGCGATCGGATATCTCCTCCTCATGCGGGGGCTCCTCGTAGTCGTCGTGATACTCCTCGGCCAAGCCGAAGTAAACGAGAGCACGGTGCCATGAGTCGCGAAATGCCATTGCTAGAGGGCGTTTTCGTGGAGAACGGGCTTTTCCCTGCTAGCGCCGATGATTCCAATCTTGGCACGCCGGCGAGCTGGGACCCGTCTTCCTCGAATCCTAAGCGTACAACCGCGTGCCGATTCGCACGATTGTGGCGCCCTCTTCGACGGCCACCGCGAAGTCTTGGGTGGTGCCCATCGACAGCTCGCCCAAGCCACGCTCCTGTGCCAACTCGCGCAACGCTCGAAACCAGGGCCTGTTCTGTTCGGGGTCATCGGCCAGCGGCGGCATCGTCATCAAGCCCGCGACTGGGAAAGGCGAGCGTGCGATGAAGGCGTCGAGTTGCTCGGGAACTATTCCTTCCTTCGCCGGGTCGCCGGCGAGATTGACCTCGACCAGCACCCTCAGTCCGGTACGCGCCTTGTCGGCGTGGCGCTCGAGCTCGCGCAAAGCGGATTCGCTGGCCAGCGAATGGATCAAACGCACGTGCGGAACGATCGCGCGCACGTGTTTGCTCTGCAGCGCACCGATGAAATCCCATGCAAACAGGTCGCCATGGGCGGCGACCTTCTGCTGTAGGTCCTGGGCGCGATTCTCGCCGACCAGCCCGATACCCGCCTCAGCGAGTACCGGTAGCTCCTCGACCGGCACGTACTTGCAGGCTGCAAGTACCTCGACATCGCGCGGGTCGCGCCCGGCGCGCTTGGCGGCCATTGCGATCTCCTCGCGTACGGCGGCCAGATTCATGCGCATACGCTCGACCTGCAGGCCGTGGATCAGCTGCACCATGGAGCTCCACATCCACCGTCAGCGGAGGTTCCTGATGGGAAGGACCTGGGGTTCACTTGCGGTAGAGAACTGGAGCTCACTGGGAGATCCATGCAAGCCCAGCCTGGCGACCGGCCCGAATCCCTTCGCGGCGATGAGAGAAGAAGCGCTCGTCGCAGATCGTGCAGGCCTCGGAGTCGAGTACCTGTGCCACACCGGCATCGAGCAGCTTTTCGTGGGCGATCGCGCGCAGGTCGATCAGTCGGCCGTCACGGTGGGTGCCGGCGAAGGCTGCGTGAACCTCCTCACCGACTTCGTAGCAGCAGGCGCCGGCACAAGGGCCGATCACCGCCACTATTTCTCCCCGCCCGCCAACCTCGCGCAAAGCTCTGCCCCCTCCTGGAGCACGCCGGCGGCGAGTCCGCGCCAACCGGCGTGAAGTGCCGCCACGGCGCCCTGGGCGCCTAGCGCCACTGGGATGCAGTCGGCGGTGAGCACCATCGCCGCCAAGCCGGGGGACGCAAGCGCATGACCGTCGGCCTCGAAAGTTGGTTGGTGAAGAGAGTCCTCGTACGCGAAAGCATTACTGACCCCTGGGTGTTCCAAGGCCTCGCTGCCGAGCCCAATGCGCTCGTCGTCCGCGAGGACCCTGCCCACGACGGTGCCGTGCACCTGATAGCCGCGCACCAGGCGTCGCACGCCCAGCGTCTCGCGCAGCTGCTCTCGGGCCTTGAGCCCATGCTCTGAGCCGTCTCCGCCGACACTGGACATGTTGCCTTGGGCGCGTCCCGTGAATGTGGCAAAGCCGCCTCCCGGCAACTCAAAAAGCTCAGTCGCAAGCTCGCCCGATTGCGCGGCGCTCATTGGCGACGGTCCTGCTGGGGTATCTGCCATCAAAGGTGGAGTCTCCAGCTCATGCGTGCGTGAGGGTGGCTCATATCCTTGCCTCCAGTGCGGCGCGCAGCTCGCTCTCGCGGCCTGGCTCGATCCGCTCTTCTAGCAATAGCCGGTAGGACTCCTCCAAGCGTGCCCCCACCTCTGGGCCCTCTGGTACGCCGGCGGCAAGCAGGTCCTCTCCGGTGAGCTGCAGCGCGACGTGACGCCGCCGGTTGAGCCACTCCTCGATGACCTGGACACTGTAGGAGCTCGGACCATCGCGCAGCTGACACCTCGCCGCGGCGAGCGCGAGCGACTCCACGGGCGTGCCGAGCATCAGCTCGAGTATCTCGGAGGGCATCTCCACACCGTCGACGTGGTCACTTACGAATACAGCACTGACTGCCATGCCGAACACCCGATCGCCCTCGCCCGCCGGGAGCTCGAGGTCGTAGAGAAAGCCGCGCATCGCCGGCTCGGTCTCCTCACGGTCGAGTTCGTGACACAGGCCGAGCAGGAGTGACGCTGCGAGCAGCAGGCGCACCGAGCCGTCCTCGGGCAGGATCTGGAGCGCCGCGCGTGCCAGATCCTCGTCGAAGCTCACGCCCGGCTGCCACGCGCGCAGGACGCCAAGGCGCTCCAGCTCAGCCAGCGGGCCGAGCGGCTCGGATTCGGCCAGCGCCAGGCGCAGCTCCGCGCCGAGTCGCTGTCCGGAGAGCGTCCGCAGGGCGCCGGCGGCGATCGCCGCGGTCAGCAGGTCGGCTGTATGCGGCTCGACCTCGAAGCCCAGGCGTGCGGCGTAGCGCACGAGTCGCAGGATCCGTGTCGGGTCGTCGCTGAAGCTCGCGTCGTGCAAGACGCGCAGGCGGCTCGCACTGAGATCCTCGAGGGCACCCTCCACTGAGCGCAGCCGTCCCGTCTGCTCCCCGGCTAGCGCGACCGCGATCGCGTTGATCGTGAAGTCGCGGCGTTCGAGATCCTGTTGCGGGCTGCCCGGAGCGACCTCGGGTAGGGCGCCTGGGGCCGCATAGGTCTCCTTACGACGCATGGCGATGTCGATCTCGCCTTCCGGCCAGCGCATGACCGCGGTGTGGAAGCGCTCGTGGTAGGCCAGCTCCACCGACCTGCCGATGTCCCAACGGTCGCCGTCGTCACCTACTTCCTCCCCGTCCACCGGAGCTTCCATTTCGCCGATGCCCCGCGCGCGCGGGGGGGGCATCGGGTTTGCGACACTCGCGACACCACCCACGCGGCTTGCCAACTCCTCGGCAAACGCGTGTACGTCGCCCTCCACCACCACGTCCAGCTCGCGCGGCATAGCACCGAGCAAGATGTCGCGCACCGCGCCACCGACCAGCTCGACCTCGCCGTCGTGCTCGCGCGCGGCAGCCAGCAGCTCATCCCCACCCGGCAGCTCACGCAAGCGCTCCAAGACACTTCTACCGCTCACGTCCTCGCCGATACTCGTCATCTCCACTCCGATTATTGACTGCTCCTGGGCGCTCTGCCGGCGACGCTACTCAGTCGATGCGCACCGGGATGCCGGCCGCCGCGAGATGTTGCTTGGCCTGCGCGACAGTGTGCCGGTTGTAGTGGAAGATCGACGCGCACAGCACGGCGTCGGCACCGGCTTGCAGCGCCTCGACGAGGTGTTGCAGCTCTCCCGCTCCCCCTGAGGCGATCACCGGCACGTCGACCGCCGAGCTGACAGCGCTCGTCAAAGGCAGGTCATAGCCGTCGCTCGTGCCGTCGCGATCCATGCTCGTGAGCAGGATCTCTCCCGCTCCTCGGCTTGCTCCCTCGCGCGCCCATTGCACCGCGTCGCGGCCTGTGGAGGTGCGTCCGCCAGCCACATATGCCTGCCAGCTCGCTGGTGCCCCGTTGCCACCGGGATTCTCGCCACCGGTACCCTCGCCACGGGCATTCTCCCCGCCGGGATTCTCGCCACCGGTACCCTCGCCCGAGCCGTCTGCCTTGGCGTCGATCGCGAGCACGACGCACTGGGCCCCAAAGACCGCTGCGAGCTCGTCGATCAGCTCCGGGCGCGCGAGCGCTGCCGAGTTGACCGAGACCTTGTCGGCGCCGGCGTCCAGTACCGCCTGGGCATCCTCCACCGAACGTATGCCGCCGCCGATCGTGAACGGCACGAATACGTCGTCGGCGGTGTCGCGCGCAAGTTTGACGATCGTGTCTCTGCGCTCGTGGGTGGCCGTGATGTCGAGGAACACGAGCTCGTCCGCGCCCTCGCGGTCGTAGTGAGCAGCCAGCTCGACGGGGTCGCCGGCGTCGCGGATGTCGAGGAATTCGACGCCCTTGACGACTCGGCCGCCGTCTACGTCCAGGCAGGGGATCACACGCTTGTAGTGCACTTGCTTAGCGTAGATGGTCCGAGGTTGTGCTACTCCCTCAGTGCGACTTGGGCCTGGGGAATCGTAAAGCGCCGCTCGTACAGGGCCTTGCCGACGATCACGCCGCTGAGCGCGGGCGCGTTCAGGCTCGCCAGGCATTCAAGGTCTGCGAGCGAGCCGATGCCGCCGGAGTAGACGAAGCTGCCGGGCACGGCCTCGGCGATGCGCCCGACTTCCTCCAAGTCGGGGCCCTGCAGCATCCCGTCGCGATCGACGTTGGTGTAGAGGAGCTCACGTGCGCCGCGCGCGGCCAGCTCGGCGATGATCTCGCGTGGACTGCCGTCGATCGTCTCGGTCCATCCGGCCGTTGCCACCCTGCCACCGCGCACGTCGACCGACACGAGCACCTTCCCCGGCCAGCGTCCGAGCGCTTCCCCCAGCAGCGTCTCCTCGGTGAAGGCGGCCGTCCCGAGAATCGCGCGCTCTACGCCGATGGCGAACACTTCCTCAATCGCGGTGAGTGAGCGCAAACCCCCACCGAGCTGGACCGGCACCCCGAGCTCTTTGACGATCCGCCCAACGTGGTCGAGGTTCGCGGGCCTGCCTGCCTTCGCTCCGTCCAGGTCGACGAGGTGCAGATACTTGGCCCCCGCTTGCACCCACTCGCTAGCCGCAGACAGCGGGTCCTCCTCATAGACCTTCTTGGCGTCGAAGTCGCCCTTTGTGAGGCGCACCGCCTTGCCGCCGAGCATGTCGATCGCCGGATATAGGTTCACGAGCCGACCGGAACCGAGGCGCGCGCACAGATGCGCCCGAAGTTCGCCAGCAGGCGCAAGCCGGCCGCCGAGGACTTCTCGGGGTGAAACTGGACGCCGTAGAAGCTGTCGTGAGCCACGACGCTTGCGAACGGGGCGCCGTAGACGGAGGTTCCAAGGATGTCCTCAGCCGAACTCGGCACTGGCGCGAAGGAGTGCACGTGGTAGAAGGCACAGCGCTCTGGCAGGCCATCGGTCAGCGGCGAGTCGGCGACGAGGCTGACATCGTTCCAGCCGATGTGTGGCAGCTTCAGCGAGCCGTGCTCCAGCTCGCGCACCTCGCCGGCGATCACACCCAAGCCGGGGGTGCCGCTCTGCTCGGTCGAACGCTCGAAGCCGAGCTGCATGCCGAGGCAGATTCCTAGCACGGGCGTGCCTACGGCGAGACGCTCGCGCAAGAGCTCGTCCAAGCCGAATTCACGCAGCTTGACCATGCCGCGCGGGAAGGCCCCCACCCCCGGTACGACAAGGCCGGCCGCGGCGCGTAGGCGTTCGTGGTCGTTCGTGACGGTCACATTCGCGCCGATGTGCGCCAGCGCCTTCTCGACCGAGCGGCGATTGCCCATGCCGTAATCAACGACGGCGATGTCGACGGGCTCGTCGAGCAGGCTCATGAGGTCAGCGTGCCCTTCGTGCTCGGCACACCACTCTCGGTCGGGTCGAGCGCCACCGCTTGGCGCAGCGCGCGCGCAAAGGCCTTGAATGCCGCCTCGATCATGTGATGGGCGTTCGTGCCTGTCTGTACCTCCAAGTGCAGCGTGAGCTTGGCCGAGTTGGCCAGTGCCCTGAAGAACTCCTCGGTCAACTCGTGGTCGAAGCCGCCGGTCGAGCCAGGCGGCAGCTGCGCCTCGAACAACGTGAACGGGCGACCGGATATATCGATCGTGCAACTGGCCCGCGCCTCATCCATTGGCACGACCCCAAATCCATACCTGTAAATGCCCGCGCGATCACCGAGCGCGCGATCCAACGCCTGGCCGAGCACGATCGCCGTGTCCTCAGCGGTGTGGTGGGCACCGGTCTGCAGGTCGCCCGTCACTTGCACGTCAAGGTCAAAGCGCCCGTGACGGGCGAGCAGGTCGAGCATGTGGTCGAGAAAGCCCACGCCGGTCTCGCGGGTGCCCTGGCCGCTGCCGTCGAGCATCAGCGTCAGGCGCACCTCGGTCTCGGCGGTCTTGCGCTCGATTGTCGCTTCGCGGCTCATCCGGTCTCATTGTCCCTTACTCGCGCCAACATCGACTCGGCGTGCAGCGGAAAGCCCTCGGCGTTTGCGATCGGCGCGCCGGCGCGCGCCAGCTTGGCGGCGGCCTCGTCGCCGATCTCGACGACTGACATGCGGCGGCGGAAGTGGCGCGGGGAGAGCGTGGAGGCGAAGCGGGCTGCACCGCCGGTCGGGAGCACGTGGTTGGAGCCAGCGGTGTAGTCACCAAAAGCTGTGGCCCCATTGCGCCCGAGAAACAGGCATCCGGCTGTGCGCACACGCCGGGCGAGCGCCTGCTCAGCGACGCCCATCAGCTGCAGATGCTCTGGTGCGAACTCGTTGGCCAGATCTATTGCGGCGGCCGGGGTGGCGACCTCGATCAGCACGCAGGCGTCGGGCCGCAGCTGCGGCCAGGAGACAGCCTCGCGCTCGATCTCGCCGGCCACCGCGTCCAGCGCCTCGCGCGAACTCGCTACGCCGGCCACGAGGCTGCCGGCGCCGTGCTCGGCCTGGGCGAGCAGATCCAAGGCGATCAGCCGCGGATCGGCGTCGGCTCCGAACACCACCATCAGGTCGCTTGGCCCGGCGTAGCCGTCGATGCCGACGACGTGCGAGAGGCGTCGCTTGGCCTCCTGTACGTACAGGTTGCCGGGTCCCACGACCACGTCCACCCGCTCCACGGACTCGGTACCAAAGGCAAGTGCCGCGATCGCCTGCGCACCGCCCATGCAATACACGCGCTCCACGCCACAGAGCCGGCAGGCGGCCAGGATCGACGGATGCGCCTGACTGTCGGGACCCGGCGGAGTGCACACAGCCACGTCGAGCACGCCGGCGGCGCGAGCGGTCACGACACCCATCACGACCGTGCTCGGATAGGCGGCGCGTCCCCCGGGCGCGTAGACGGCAGCCGCACTCACTGGCAGCTCGCGCAATGTGACCGTATGTCCCTGTGCCAGGTCGACGGCAATGGCGTCGGCGCCAATCGAGGCGTCCGCGACACGCGCGACGTTCGCGATCGCGACCTGCAGCCCGGCGACCACATCGAGTGGCATCTGCTCGAGCGCTCGATCGAGATCCTCGCTTGGAACGCGCAGCGGCGGCGGGGCGGCCCCGTTCGTGTCGAACGTACGCGTGCATTGCAGCACCGTCTCGTCGCCCCCTGCCTTCACACCCGCGACGATCCCGGCCACTATGCGCTCGATGCCCTCGACACCGACGATCATCCGGCGCAAGTCCGCGACCGCGCCCTTCACGTCCGCTTGCTCGACGTTCGTGAGCGTCACTCTCTCAATCAGCATGCGCCGACTCCCCCACCCGCGGCCACCTCACGGCGGACGTACCTGCCAGCCTTTTGCGCCCTATCGCTAGACCGTCAACCCGTCCGCGTGCTGCCCGCTCAAGCGGCACGCAGGCGCTCCAACAGCTTGTCGATCTCCCGCGCCCGCAGCTTGTGCGACACAGGGTTTGCGATCAGACGCGCCGTGCACTCGACGATCTCCTCGCGCACGATCAGATCGTGTTCGCGCAGCGTCGTGCCTGTAGCGGTGAGATCGACGATCGCCTCGACCATGCCTGTCAGTGGCGCAAGCTCGACCGAGCCCTTGACCTCGACGATCTCGGCCTGTCTGCCGGTCTCCTCCAGGTAGCGTTCGGCGATGCGGGGATACTTGGTGGCGACGCGCATCACGCCGAGCCGGCGCAGTGCCTCGGCGGCCGGGTCGGGACCCGCCTTGCTGGCCACCACCATCGTGCAACGGCCATAGCCTAGGTCGAGCAGCTCGTACACATCGCGCCCACCCTCGCCACGCCCTGCGGCTTGCTCCAGCAACACGTCCTTTCCCGTGATGCCGATATCGGCAGCTCCGGACTCCACATAGGTAGGCACGTCTGAGGGGCGCATCGTGATCACGCCAATGTCCTCGAACAGCAACTTGCGATCGTTGGAGCGCAGCTCGGAGGTGTCGAGGCCCAACCCGCTCAGCAGATCGACTGTCTCTTTGAACAGGGCGCCACGTGGAACGGCGATCGTGAGCCCGTCGGTGGCCCTGGATGAGCCCTCGGTGGCGCCCGAGGAGCCCTTAACTGCGTCGGACGGCGCGGCCGTCACAGACGGGAGATCCTCAGAGCCGCTCAACGAACCTTTCTTGGGATCGTTCATAGCGACGCCCCTGTGCCGCGCTCCTCGCCCATCAGGGCGATGTGCAGACGATCGACCCCCAGTGCGAAGCCGACGGCCGGCAACGGGCGACCAAAGCGGCCGAGCAGCTCGTCGTAGCGCCCACCGCCGCCGATCGGTGTCCCTAGCGCCTGGTCGTAGACCTCGAATACGGCGCCCGTGTAGTAGCCGATGCTGCGCACCAGGCCAAGGTCGAAGATCACGCGCGCGGCGACGTCTGGCTCGAGCAGCTTGTGTACTTCGCGCATGTTCGCCACGGCGTCGGCGACAACACCCTCTGCGCCGTCCAGCAACTCCGGCCCTCCACGGCGCTGGGGCACGCCTAACAGCAGCTCCCGATCGGCCTCAGCCAGATCGAGCTGTTTGAGCTCCTCGTCCAGCCCGACGAAGTCGCGGTCGGCAAGTGCCTCGAGCAGGCGTGGTCTGGCCGGCTCTGGGACCCCGAGGCCGGCCATCAGCGATGGGAACAGCGAAGCGTCGCCGAGGCCGATGCGATAGCCCTCAAGGCCCACCGTGTCGAGCGCCGCGCACAGCACGCCAAGCGCCTCGGCGGTTCCCTGGGGAGCGGGTGCACCGATCAGCTCGATCCCGGCCTGCAGCAGCTCGCGTGGCTGGCCGCGCTGAGGGCGCACACCGCGATAGCAGTGGGCCAGGTAGCAAAAGCGTAGCGGTGGCTCTTCGCTGGGATAGCGCGTGGCGACCACGCGCGCGATCGGCACAGTCATGTCCGAGCGCAACACGAGCGCCGCGCCCGACTCGTCAAAGACGCGATAGGCGGGCTTGGCTTCAGCCATGTCGGCGCGCGCGAGCACCGACTCGTACTCGAGTGCAGGCGTATACACCTCGCCGTAGCCGTGGCGCTCGAATACGCCGCGCAAGGCGTCGGTGATGGCGCGCACCTCGCGCGTCTCGTCCGGGAGTACGTCCCGGGTGCCGCTGGGTATCGGATGGATCATCGGTCTCGGAGCAGTCAGCTTGAAATGGGCTTGGTCATGTCTCGCCATTCAATCGGACTGCGCTGACGAGGTGCGCCACGGGGTGGTGCGTTGCTTTCAAAACGGCCATGCCCCCCGCGCGCGCGGGGGGCATCGAGCAAAAAGAGTAGCCGTGCCCTACGCGTGCACTGGCTCTGTGGCAACTCGCTCGATGCGAGCGCCAAGCTCGCGCAAACGCTCGTCGATGCGCTCGTAGCCGCGGTCGATCTGACGGATGTTGCCGATCTCGCTGCGTCCCTCCGCGCATAGCGCCGCGAGCAGCACGGCCATGCCGGCGCGAATGTCGGGCGACTCCACGCGCTCGCCGCGCAGGCGCCGTGGTCCGGTGACGATCGCGCGGTGCGGGTCACACATCACGATGTCGGCACCCATCAGGATCAGCTTGTCGGTGAAGATCAAACGGTTCTCGAACATCCACTCGTGGACCAGGATCGAGCCACTGGCCTGCGTGGCAAGGGCAACGGCGATCGATGTCAGATCGGCCGGAAACGCGGGCCAAGGGCCGTCCTGCACCTTGCACTTGTAGCCACCGATATCCGACTGCGCCACAAGCTTCTGTTCGCCCGGGACGATCACGTCGTCGCCGTCGAGCACCGAGCGCAAGCCGAGGCGCTCGAAAACCAGTCGGATGATGCGCAGGTCGCCAGGCACCGTGTCCTTGATGCGCAGTTCGCCGCCGGTCACGCCAGCAAGCGCCATGAAACTGCCGATCTCGATGTGGTCGGGCGCGACGGTGTGCTCACAGCCGTGCAGGCGCTTGGCGCCGCCGACAGCGATCAGGTTCGAGCCGATGCCCTGGATGTCGGCGCCCATCTTCACGAGCATGCGTGCAAGGTCCTGCACGTGGGGCTCGCAGGCGGCGTTGCCGATCACAGTGGTACCCGGAGTCAGCGCAGCCGCCATCAGCGCGTTCTCGGTCGCCATCACTGAGGGCTCATCCATGAAGACGTCGGTAGGACGCAGGCCGCGGGGAGCGCTCAAGACGATCTCGCGGTTGCACTCCGTGTCCGCCCCCATCGCCCTGAATGCGTCCAGGTGAGGGTCCAGGCGCCTGCGGCCGATCACATCGCCTCCTGGAGGCGGCATCAGCGCCCGGCCAAAGCGCGCGAGTAGCGGGCCGGCGAGTAGGAACGATGCTCTGATCTGCTCGGCTAGTTCCGGGTCGATCTCGGTGTCGTGCACATTGGCGGCGCACAGGACAAGCTCGTTGGCGCCGCGCCACTCAAACGAGACGCCGAGGGACCCCAGGATCGCGAGCATCGCGTCCACGTCGCGGATGCGCGGAACGTTGTGCACGACAATCTCATCCTCCGTTAGCAGGCAAGCGGCGAGGATGGGCAGGGCACCGTTCTTATTCCCGGCCGGGACCATCGTGCCGGAGAGCGGGGCGCCGCCTTCGATGACGAACTTCTCCATGAGCTGAATGCGCCGGCGAGGAACCTCGATAGGTTCCTGGGTTGAGCGCCTGGCAAGCGTAACAGCCATCTCGATGACTTAGTTCGAGCAGGGCGCCTCAGACCCTCTCTTCGATCTAAGACTCCTGTCCTGTGAGGCTTTTGCGTCGACGCGCCGTCTCACGACAATCGACCGTGGCGTCGGCCCGAAAGCTGCGGCACCGCGCAATTCTCGTTGCAGACACGAGACGCCGAAATCGGCTTGGTTGAGCCATTTCGCGGGGCCAACCACGGCACATTGAACACACAAACACCTGTTCGCATACGTTCCGTCCGCAGGCCTTCCTATTCTACGAACACATGTTCTGTTCATCACGCGAATCCGGAGTGCCGTTGCGTCTCGTTAGGACGCTGCAGCTAGTCCGCTCTTTCCTATTGCTCGAGGATGACTACGACGTCGACTGGGAGGTCGACCAGGAGGAGTGGACCGCCGAGCCTTGCTCGCACTCATGCGAGGGCTCTGATGACCGCTGCGATGGTCGCGAGACTATGCATCCGCATCGGATGGCTCTACGGAGTCGTCTTGATGCGCGGCGTCCGGGGATCGTTGCGTCTGCTGAGCAGGTTTGTCTATGTCCTGTCGGTGGGCGAGCTCGCGCCGGAGTGTCGCGCGGCTCCTTCTCGCCGGAGAGATCTTGTGCGGCTGTGCCGCGCGGGGTGGGGTCTTCAAGGAACCCCTAGTACCGAATGGGCCTGGTCACGAGGGCCATAGAAACGCCACGGGCCGCCCCTTGGGGCGGCCCGTGTGCGTAAAGAAACCGGCGGCGTCCTACTCTCCCAGGCCCTTGCGAGCCAAGTACCATCGGCGCTGAGAGGCTTAACTTCTCTGTTCGGAATGGGAAGAGGTGTTTCCCTCTCGCTAAGGCCACCGGAAAAGCGTGAGAGACCACGCGTCTCGGGGTCCTTCAAAACTACACAGCGCCACAGCGGGTACCACTACCCCTCGAAAGGGGCAATCAAAAAAAATCCGTCAAGCCCTCGGGCCATTAGTACCGGTCTCCTTCAGACGTTACCGTCCTTCCAGATCCGGCCTATCAACCTGGTGGTCTACCAGGGCCCTTACTCCCTCTAGGGGATGGGAGAACTCATCTTGAGGCCGGCTTCCCGCTTAGATGCTTTCAGCGGTTATCCGATCCACACGTAGCTAGCCTGCTATGCCCTTGGCAGGACAACAGATACACCAGAGGTGCGTTCATCCCGGTCCTCTCGTACTAGGGACAAATCCTCTCAATTCTCCAACGCCCACGGCAGATAGGGACCGACAGTTTTGTTACTCCTACGCCGAATCGGACGTAGGGGCCAGGACATTTCTGCCTGACTCTGCATGTCGCCATGCAGCTCGGACTATATCTTCACGAAGGCATCAATCTTCGTGTTCGGCATATAGTCTCTGAGGATTCTGGTTGGCCATCTTTGATGAGCTCTACCCATCGCACACTCCGGAATCGGCCGCCTCCATTCATCGAAAGCGCGACTTCCAGAAGCCTGACGAAACCGTCAGGTGTCCGATGTTGACCGAGAGCCATCGATCTCACGATCGCCGCAAACTTCTCAAAGTCCTCATGCTTCGAGGACAAGAGAGGCGACCGCTCGAAGAAAGGGATCACGTGCCCCAGTAGGTCACGTCGCCGTCTGACAACATAAACCAAAGCACGATCCTTCCTTCCGTTGGACTTGATGTAGCCGCTATCACCGAACCGATCGCGTATCAACCAAAGCACCTGAGCCCTGTCACCGTTCTGGCTGACATGAAACTCAGGAACCAGCTGATACCCGCTACGACTCGATGGGTTGCGATTGACGGAGACTGCAAAGCAGCCCTCGCCATCTACATAGCCCGAGATGTAGCCATCCAGCCTTTCCTGCTGATTGTCCGCACCCGACACATTTTCACTGTAACACCCGATCCGGACGGGATCGGGTGTACGAGTAGTGCGGGATACTCGGAGTTTCCAGCATATAGCCGAATTTATAGACAGCAACGGAATTTACTGTCTCACGACGTTCTGAACCCAGCTCGCGTACCGCTTTAATGGGCGAACAGCCCAACCCTTGGGAGCGACTTCACCCCCAGGATGCGACGAGCCGACATCGAGGTGCCAAACCGGGCCGTCGATGTGGACTCTTGGGCCCGATAAGCCTGTTATCCCCGGAGTACCTTTTATCCGTTGAGCGACGGCACTTCCACTTGCTACCGCCGGATCACTAAGACCTACTTTCGTACCTGCTCGACCTGTCGGTCTCGCAGTCAAGCTCCCTTATTACCTTTGCGCTCTACGCACGATTTCCGACCGTGCTGAGGGAACCTTTGCGCGCCTCCGTTACATTTTGGGAGGCGACCGCCCCAGTCAAACTACCCGCCTGGAACTGTCCAGCACCCGGATTCACGGAATGCTGTTAGAAGCACAATACACCAAGGGTGGTATCTCAAGGTTGGCTCCACGCTAGCCGCAGCCAGCGCTTCAAAGCCTCCCACCTATCCTGAGCGAAATGCACCGAACTCCAATACCAGGTTGTAGTAAAGGTTCACGGGGTCTTTCCGTCTAGCCGCGGGTACTCGGCATCTTCACCGAGACTGCAATTTCACCGAGCCCATCGTTGAGACAGCGCTGAAGTCGTTACGCCATTCGTGCAGGTCGGAACTTACCCGACAAGGAATTTCGCTCTAGCTGTTACTAACCAGGCTTCCTAAAGCACGGCCTGGTTTAAACTGGCCACAAGTGACCAGCGGGTCGATCATCTCTGTCGACCTCTTCATGTCGCCATGAAGAACGGACTGTATCTTCACCTCACAACGAGGTGGTTGGCGTACAGTCTCTGAGGATACTCAGAAAGGACGAGGGCTTACGACGATTCATGCCCTCTACCAGCTTTGCAATCTCTGCAATGCCAGTGAGCTCCAAATGACGTTCGCATTCCATCAACTCAAGAACACGAACAAAACGTTCGTAGTCTCGAGCCTTTGAAGTACGCAGTGGAACTTTCTGTACAAACGGCACAACTCTCTCAATGAGATCGTCACGACGTCGCACACACCACCGATACACATCTTCACGATGGTTATCGTGCCGAGTGTTTCGGTAAATAGCTCCACAACCAAAGAACTCTTCCAGGGTTTCAAGAGCACCAATACTGCGTGCCCCCTGGGTCACGACGAACTCTGGCCTAACTTGCCAGCCGAGCCGCGTAGCAGAACACCGATTGATGTTCACGCAGAAGCAGCCCTCTCCGTCGATAAAACCAGAAACCCAACCTTCTAGTCTGAGTCTTTCCTGCTGATTGTCCGCACCCGACACATTGTCACGATACCGCCCACTTCGGACGGAATTCGTAGTGCGGGATACTCGGATGTTCCAGCATATGGCCAACTGCACCTGACACCTCACGGCGTCAGGGGGCAACGTAAGTCACCTTAGGACCGTTATAGTTACGGCCGCCGTTTACCGGGGCTTAGCTTCGCTGCTTCGGGTCAAGCCCTAACAACTCCACGTAACCTTCCGGCACCGGGCAGGCGTCAGCCCCTATACGTCGTCTTACGACTTAGCAGAGACCTGTGTTTTTGGTAAACAGTCGCTTCAGCCTATTCACTGCGGCCCCCTCGGGCTGTGCTCGCGAAGAGCCTTCACCCTACTGGGGCGCCCCTTATCCCGAAGTTACGGGGCAATTTTGCCGAGTTCCTTAACGATGGTTATCTCGATCACCTTAGTATTCTCTACTTACCCACCTGTGTCGGTTTTGGTACGGGCACGTTCTTCCTCCCTAGAGGCTTTTCTCGGAGGTATGGCGTTGGGGAGTCGCCGGCTTAGTGCCAGCTCACATCGCACCTCAGGTTATGCGGTCCCGCATTTAACATGGACCACCCCTACATGCTTGTCCCAGGGCAACCATCGCCTGGGGTCCCTTAGCCTTCCTCGTCCCCCCATCGGTCAAACGGAAGATACGTGGTACAGGAATATCAACCTGTTGGCCATCGACTACGCCTTTCGGCCTCGCCTTAGGTCCCGACTAACCCTGAGCAGACGAACTTTACTCAGGAATCCTTGGGTAATCGGTGGAAAGGATTCTCACCTTTCTTTCGTTACTTATGCCGGCATTCTCACTTCCCATGCCTCCACGGCTGGCTTACGCCGCCGCTTTACTGGCATGGGAACGCTCTCCTACCGCGTGATCGGTCCGAAGACCTCACACACCCGCAGCTTCGGTGACTAGCTTGAGCCCCGTTACATTGTCCGCGCTCGAACACTTGACCAGTGAGCTGTTACGCACTCTTTCAAGGATGGCTGCCTCTAAGCCAACCTCCTGGTTGTCTATGCACTCGAACATCGTTTCCCACTTAGCTAGTACTTAGGGACCTTAGCTGGCGGTCTGGGCTGTTTCCCTTTCGACGCTGAAGTTTATCCCCCAGCAACTGACTCCCGGAGTAGACGTAGTGGTCTTCGGAGTTTGCCTGAAATCGGTAACCTGGTAGGGCCCCTTATCCAAACAGTGCTCTACGGCCACTACGTAATTTATCCGAGGCTATACCTAAATATATTTCGGAGAGAACCAGATATCACTGAGCTTGATTAGCCTTTCACTCCGATCCACAGGTCATCCGCCCAGTTTTCAACCTAGGTCGGTTCGGCCCTCCACGAGGTCTTACCCCCGCTTCAGCCTGCCCATGGATAGCTCGCTCAGTTTCGGGTATACCGCCTACGACTATGTCGCCCTATTAGGACTCGCTTTCGCTACGGCTCCGCTCATCGCTTAACCTTGCCGCAGACGAGTAACTCGCCGGCTCGTTATGCAAAAAGCACGCGGTCACAGAACAAGTCTGCTCCCACCGCTTGTAGGCGCGCGGTTTCAGGTACTATTTCACTCCCCTTCCGGGGTACTTTTCACCTTTCCCTCACGGTACTAGTCCGCTATCGGTCACCAAGGAGTACTTAGCCTTGGAGGGTGGTCCCCCCAGGTTCAGTCCGCGTTTCACGGGCGCGGACTTACTCAGGAACGTCTGACAGAAGATCATGCAGTTTCGTCTACGGGACGATTGCCCTCTATGGTGCGTGGTTCCACACGCTTCGACTACCACATGATTTTGTAACTCCTGCCGGGCCGGACACGACCCGGAACAAACGCCCTACAACCCCCAACAGACAACGCATGTCCGCTTACATCTGCCGGGTTTGGGCTGATCCCTTTTCGCTCGCCACTACTCAGGGAGTCTCTTTTGATTTTCTTTCCTCGGGGTACTGAGATGTTTCACTTCCCCCGCTTGTCTTCGCCCGGTCTATGTGTTCAACCGGGGATAACGCCGCATTACCAGCGCTGGGTTTCCCCATTCGGGAATCCACGGGTCATAGGCTATTCAGCGCCTAACCGTGGCTTATCGCAGCCGTTCACGCCCTTCATCGACTCTTGGTGCCAAGGCATCCACCATGCGCCCTTACTATCTTGACGGTGATCTGACCGATTTCGATCACATCCCTTTGCGGAGATGTGGGCTCCATCGGTCCGGTGATACCCGTTTTTCAGCCGCCGCTTATCGATGGCGGCTGATGTGGCTTCTGTGCAGTTTTCAAGGACCGTCGAGAGGCGTATAACGCCGGCCGACGCTGGGTTCATGCGGGCGCGCTCATTGCGCGTCTGCCCCATCACCGGCGGACGCCGGTCTCTCAAAACTCAACAGCATGCTGGCGTTGTTATAGGCGTCTGCGCCGTGCTTCCCAAGTAGTCAGGAAGTCGTGCGCTCGCACCCACCCAGCCAGGTTCGGTCGACATGCTAGGCCCGAGCGTCCTGTCACCGACAGGATCTCAAGACTCACAAGTGAGCCAGGGACCTGACGGCCGTTACGCTCGGGGCACTGTTATGTGCTCCCTAGAAAGGAGGTGATCCAGCCGCAGCTTCCGCTACGGCTACCTTGTTACGACTTCACCCCAGTCACGAGCCCCACCTTCGACGGCTTCCTCCCTTGCGGGTTAGACCACCGGCTTCGGGTGTTGCTCACTCCCGTGGTGTGACGGGCGGTGTGTACAAGGCCCGGGAACGTATTCACCGCGGCAATGCTGATCCGCGATTACTAGCAACTCCGCCTTCATGCAGGCGAGTTTCAGCCTGCAATCCGAACCGAGACGCACTTTAAGGGATTCGCTCCACCTCGCGGTATCGCAGCCCTCTGTATGCGCCAATGTAGCACGTGTGTAGCCCTGGACATAAGGGGCATGATGACTTGACGTCATCCCCACCTTCCTCCGGTTTGTCACCGGCAGTCTCGCATGAGTCCCCAACTAAATGCTGGCAACATGCGACGGGGGTTGCGCTCGTTGCGGGACTTAACCCAACATCTCACGACACGAGCTGACGACAGCCATGCACCACCTGTGAACCTGCCCCGAAGGGAAGCCGTGTTTCCACGCCGGTCAGGCACATGTCAAGCCCAGGTAAGGTTCTTCGCGTCGCGTCGAATTAAACCACATGCTCCGCTGCTTGTGCGGGCCCCCGTCAATTCCTTTGAGTTTTAGCCTTGCGGCCGTACTCCCCAGGCGGGCAACTTAATGCGTTAGCTTCGACACGGGGGGAGTCGACACCCCCCACATCTAGTTGTCATCGTTTACAGCGTGGACTACCAGGGTATCTAATCCTGTTTGCTCCCCACGCTTTCGCGTCTCAGCGTCAGTCACGTCCCAGCGAGCTGCCTTCGCCATTGGTGTTCCTCCTGATATCTGCGCATTTCACCGCTACACCAGGAATTCCACTCGCCCCTTCCGGACTCTAGCTTGACAGTATCCACCGGCATTCCAGGGTTGAGCCCTGGACTTTCACAGCAGACTAATCAAGCCGCCTACACGCTCTTTACGCCCAATAATTCCGGACAACGCTTGCACCCTACGTATTACCGCGGCTGCTGGCACGTAGTTAGCCGGTGCTTCTTGTGAAGGTACCGTCACCCCACGCGGCTATTCACCGATGAGGCTTCGTCCCAACTGAAAGGGGTTTACAACCCGAAAGCCTTCTTCCCCCACGCGGCGTTGCTGCGTCACGCTTTCGCGCATTGCGCAAGATTCCCCACTGCTGCCTCCCGTAGGAGTCTGGGCCGTGTCTCAGTCCCAGTGTGGCTGATCGTCCTCTCAGACCAGCTACCCATCAAAGCCTTGGTGAGCCGTTACCTCACCAACAAGCTAATGGGCCGCGGGCCCATCTCGATGCGGAGGCCGAAGCTTCCTTTCCCCTTGCGGGCACATCCGGTATTAGCCCGAGTTTCCTCGGGTTGTCCCGGTCATCGAGGCAGATAACCCACGTGTTACTCACCCGTTCGCGGCTCTGCCCCAGGGCAAGCCCTGGTTCGTCGCTCCACTTGCATGTGTTAAGCACGCCGCCAGCGTTCGTCCTGAGCCAGGATCAAACTCTCCGTGAAGAACTTCACGAAAAGCTGTCATAGGTAATAGGGACCCATACACCGTGGTCCCATCTATGACGGGGTACTTCTCTACTTGACTCTTTGCCGTCACCGGGCACGCCGAAGCGCTCCCGTGACGGGTCGAACCTGGACGCACACCATGATCGATTCTCGATCGTAGGTGCGCATGCTGTTGAGTTTTCAAAGACCGTCGTAGCCTCTTCGAGAGGACTTCTCGTTAGAGGAGACCGTTCGGCCCACGCCCAAAGGCGCTTGTAGGCCGACCGTACAGTATAGCGCTCTCTGCTTGACCGCGTTGTGAGCGTAGCCCACCGCCTCGGTCGCAGAGCCGAGCTGCTGTGCCCGGGCACTATAGGGCATCGCGCCGACGGACGTCTGCGACGCGCCCTCGCGGCGTCTAGCGCTCCCCGGGTCCCGTTGCACAAGGGTCTCCCGTGCCACAGCCCTCTGGGCCCGTCCAGCACGTCGACCGTCGCCTCAGCCCTCGCGCAGCCTGCGGAAACGGCGCTTGCCTACGCGCAATACGGCCCCATCCGAGCGTCGGCAGGCAGATCGTGCTCGCCCGCGGCCAAGGCTGCTCGTCGAGCGAAACGCCGCCCTGGTCGATCAGGCGCCGCGCCTCCGAGCGAGACATCCCGAACGCGTCGGCCATCAGTCCAGGCAGATGCACGACGCCCGTCGGGCGCCTCGAACACGAGCTCCTCGATCTGCTCCGGAGCGCCGCGCTGAACGAACACGCGATCGAACGCCCGCTCGGCCTGCGACGCCTCCTCAGGCGAGTGCAGCCAGCCGACCAGCTCGCGTGCGAGCGCCCGCTTGGCCTCGCGCGGGCGGCAACTCGCCGTCGAGCTCGCGACCGAGCAGCAGCCGGTAGTACTCGCCCATCGCCTCGTCGGGAATGCTCAGCACCTTGCCGTACATGTCCTCGGCTCGTCGGTCACGCCGATGTGGTTGCCAAGCGACTTGGACATCTTGCGCTGCCCGTCGGTGCCGACGAGGATCGGCATCGTCATGATCGCCTGCTCGGGCTGCCCGTAGGCGCGCTGCACGTCGCGCCCAAGCAGCAGGTTGAACTTCTGGTCGGTGCCCCCCAGCTCCACGTCCGCGCGCACCGCCACCGAGTCATAGCCCTGAAGCAAGGGATAGAGCAGCTCGAGCATCGAGATCGGCTCCGAGGCCGACCAGCGTTTGGCGAAGTCTTCGCGCTCGAGAATCTGGGCGACGGTGGTGGTGCGCACGAGCGCGAGCAGGTCGACCATCGGCATGTCCAGCCACTCACCGTTGCGTCGCACCTCCAGACGCTCGGGACGAGCTGTCGAGGATCTTCAGCGCCTGCTGCTGGAAGGTGGCGGCGTTGGCCTCGATTTCGCTCTCGCTGAGCATCGGGCGCAAGCTCGAGCGGCCCGAGGGATCACCAACGCGCGCGGTGTAGTCGCCGATGATCAGCACCACCAGGTGCCCGGCGTCCTGGAACTCGCGCAGCTTGCGCAGCACCACCGCATGGCCGAGGTGGATGTCCGGCGCGGTGGGGTCGATGCCGAGCTTCACGCGCAGCGGACGTCCAGGGCGCGCGGCCTGCGAGAGCTTCTCGGCAAGCGCTCCCTGAGGGCAGGCTGTCGACCGCGTTGCGCTCAGCAGCGCAGCGTGGCGCCTGAAGGATGTCGGGCATGGAGCGCCATGCTAGACTCTCGCGCGGTCCTCGCGCCAGGCCGAGGCCCGGACATGCTGGGAGGACTCTCGGCGCGGGTCCTCGCACGCTGATGAGCGTGAGTCGCCGACATCCCTGTGGAGCTAGCCGGCGTTGCCTGCCGGCGGCCGGCCGCGCTTGAAGAGGCTTCGCTTCGTGCTGATCCTCTTCGCCGTCCTGCTGCTCGGCCTCATCTCTTTCGTGTTCGGCATGTTCGTGGCCGTCGCGTCCGACCTGCCTTCGCTCACAAGGTTCTCGCAGTTCAAGAACGCGCAGAGCTCGGTACTGCTGGACGACCTTGGCCATCCAATCGGCGTGCTCAGCGAACAGGACCGCGTGATCGTCACGCCCTCGGAGATCCCGCCGATCGTCCAGGACGCGGTGATCTCGATCGAGGACAAGCGCTTCAAGACGAACAGCGGCGTCGACATCCGCGGGATCGCACGTGCGTTCGTACAGGACATCGCGCACAAAGGCAATCTGCAGGGAGCCTCGACGATCGAGCAGCAGTTCATCAAGAACGCACTGCAAGCCCAATCGCACAGAACGATCCTCGAGAAGCTGCGCGAGGCGGCGCTGGCCTACCAGCTCTCGCACAAGTGGTCGAAGGAAAAGATCATCACCGCCTACCTCAACACGATCTACTTCGGCAACGGCGCCTACGGGATCGAGTCCGCCGCGCAGACGTATTTCGGCTCGCAGCCAAAGCATCTCGGCTGTGGCACACCGGGCCACGAGCTGTGCGTGCAGGAGCTCGAGCCGCGCCGAAGCGGCTCTGCTCGCCGGGATCATCCAATCCCCGACCGAGTACAACCCGGCCGACAGCCCCCTGGAAGCCAAAACACGGCGCGACGTCGTGCTCCAGCAGATGTTCGAGCAGGGCTATATCAGCAGAGCCATATACAACGAAAGCATCAACCAGCCGCTGCCCACGGCCAAGGAAATCCAGACGCCGCAGCAACCGCTCGTGGACGGCGTCGACGTGGGCTACTTCACCAGCTGGGTGCAGCAGCAGGTGATCGAACGCTATGGCGCCCCGCGCGTCTACAACGGCGGCTTGCGCATCAAGACGACGCTCGATCTTGGCATGCAGCGTGCCGCCGAACAGGCCGTCAGCGGCTACCTCCCCGGCCCCGAAGGTCCCACGGCAGCGCTCGTCGCGATCGAAAACTCGACAGGTGAGGTGCGCGCGATGGTGGGCGGGCACAACTACGACGAGACGCCCTTCAACCTGGCCACCGAGGGTGAGCGCCAGCCCGGCTCCTCCTTCAAGGCGTTCGACCTAGCGGCAGCGCTGGAGGACGGCATCTCCCCAGAATCGGAGTGGCCCTCACGCGAAAAGACGTTCTTCGTCCATGGACGCAACGGGACCGAAAAGTTCGTCGTGCATAACGACGAAGGCGCCTACACCGGCGAGAACTCGCTGACCAACGCAACCGCCTACTCAGACAACTCGATCTACGCCGAAGTGGGCCTGAAGGTGGGCACGAAACACATCGCCGATCTGGCTCATCGGATGGGGATCACGACGCCGCTTTCCACCAACCCGGCGATGACGATCGGCGGCTTGAAGGTCGGCGTGACTCCGCTCGACATGGCTCATTCCTATGAGACGATCGCCCACGGCGGCGATCGCGTCAGCGGCTCGCTCGTTCCAACTGGCAGCCCGTGGGCATCCAGGAAGTGAGCGCCGCCGGCAACCTGCTCTCCGACGGCCATCACAGCGATCGCAACGCGGTGATCCTCAAACGTGTGCTGCCCTCGGAAGTGGCGAGCACCGAGACCTCGGTGCTTGAGACGGTGCTGGAGTACGGCACGGCCAAGGCGGCCGCGCTCGGCCAGTTCGCCGCCGGCAAGACCGGCACCACCTCCAACTACGGCGATGCCTGGTTCGTGGGCTGGGACAGCAAGTACACAGTGGCCGTATGGGTCGGCTACCCCAACAGCCTGGTGCCGATGACCACGGACTTCGACGGCGGACCCGTATTGGGGGGGACTTTTCCAGCGCTGATCTGGCACGACTTCATGACTTCCGCGATGCGAGTCGAAAAGGAACGCGCTAGCGAAGCAGCGGCTGCCAAGAGCGCCAAGACCGGCTCGTCGGACTCCACCACAGCAACGGGCTCACAGGAAGAAACGCCGGGGAGCACGATCGAAACGACCGCCACTCCCCCACCGGCAGCCTCCAATCCCAAGAGCGGCTCAGGCGAAACAGCCAAAGGCACACCCGCCACGGGCGGCGGAAGTGAACGCGGGGAAGCCAAAGAAGCACCGAAGTCCGAAGCCACTCCGCCAGCACCACCGTCGACACCGGCGACGCCGCCCGCGACGCCGGCGCCCGAAGTCCCGTCCAACGAAGCCGCCCCCACCTCGAAACCAGGTGGAACAGGCGCCACGGGCGGGGTCAGCCCGAGCGGGTAGCGCCCGGACGTAGCTCAGTGGCTACGTCTGCTCCCCCACGCCCGCCGAGCACATTGTCCATACCTATCCACACGCTCAGGCCACGGCCGTGAGACGTACGGATTGCCTGCCATGCAAAAGCGCCAGTGCAAGTCGACCGCCTTCGTGATGCCGATGCGCATACCCGACACGATGCTCGTGCGGGTGTCACTGGGTACAGCGGACCTGATTACAACGGGTCCGTCGAGGAGGCTGCTGCCGTTCTCGGAAAGCTCCACCCCCAGCGCCTGCGTGAGCTTGCCTGGACCTGAACAGAGATCCCGCTCTCGCACACGCCCGCGACGCAAGCGCATCTCGTCGATGCCATCGAGTGGTTCCAGCGCGCGGATCAGCACCGCCGCCCCCACCCCCACCGGCTCGCAGACCGCATTGAGCATCGCGTGGATGCCGTAGGAGCGATACACGTAAGCAACCCCAGGCTCCCCGAACAGCGTGCGCGTGCGCGGTGTGACCCCGACGAAGGCGTGGCAAGCGGGCTCGCTCTCGTGGTAGGCCTCCGTCTCGACGATCCTTCCGGAGACGCCGCGGTGCTCGACGATACAACCAATCAGGTCGCGTGCGACATCGAGGACCGGGCGCGCGTAGAAGTCAGGCGCGAGCCTCATCGTTAAGACAGCGTGCGCCAGTTCCAGTTGCTCGCGCACGCGTGGCAGGGCGGTGCCGCCCATAGATACCTTCGATTCGAGCCAGGAATCGCGCGCAAGAACCTCATAGAACTCTTCGTCGAGCAGCTCGCTCTGCGCATGCAACTCCTCGACGGTCAGCTCTGAGAGCTGCCGGTCACCGTCCACGGCCGTGCGAACCAGACCCGCGACAACCCCGTGCGCCTCGCGGAACGGCAGACCGCGACGCACGAGCAAATCGGCCATGTCGGTCGCAGCGATCAGCTCGTCGGAGGCAGCCTCGGCCAGACGCGCGCGATAGAACACGACACCCGAGACCATTCCGTGGGCGGCGGCGAGTGCCAGCTCGAGTGTGTCTACAGCGTCGAGGAGGTGCTCCTTGTCCTCTTGCAGGTCCTTGTTGTAGGTCAGTGGCAGCCCGTGCATCACGCCGTGCAACCCGCTCAAATGAGAGACCACGCGTGGGGCCTTCGCGCGCAAGAGCTCGGCAGCGTCGGGGTTCTTCTTCTGCGGCATGATCGAGGAACCAGCACTCCAAGCGTCGGGCAGCTCGCAGAAGCCGAACTCGCTCGAAGACCACAGCACAAGCTCGGCGCCTAGACGCGAGAGATGCGTCGCACAGGTCGCGGCGGCGCTGAGGTAGTCGAGCGCGAAGTCTCGGTTGGCGACAGCGTCGATCGAGTTGGGGGCGGGCTCCTCAAAGCCAAGCTCACGCGCCACAAGCTCGCGGTCAGTGTCGAAGTTCACTCCGGCCAACGCCCCGGCTCCGAGCGGCAAGCGCGAGCACTGGCGCTCGGCGAAGGCGAAGCGCTCGCGATCGCGTGCCAGCATCCAGAAGTAGGCGAGCAGATGATGGCCAAGGTAGACAGGCTGGGCGCGCTGCAAATGCGTATAGCCGGGCAAAGGCCAGTCGATGTGCTCCTCAGCGCGCTCGACCAGCGCCGTCATCAACCGCGCCGTCGCCGCCTGTGCCTCGCGCGCGCACTCGCGTGTAAACATGACGAGGTCGGTCGCGACTTGGTCATTACGCGAGCGAGCCGTGTGTAGCTTGCCGCCGACCGCTCCGACCAACTCGGTCAGATGGCGCTCAATTGCCATGTGGATGTCTTCGTCGCTCTCGACGAACACGAACTGGCCTCGCTCGAGCTCACACTGCACCTCATCAAGGCCGCGGAGCAGCACGTCGCGATCATCGCTTGAGATGATCTCCCGCGCGGCGAGCATCTTGGCGTGCGCTCGCGACTGAGCAATGTCTTGCGGCCACAGCCGCCGATCGAACCCGATCGACGTGTTCATCCGCACGAAGTCAGGGTGCTGGGGCTCGCGGAAGCGGGACATGTGGGTACGCAGTCTATGGGCTTTGGCTCATGGCGCACCGCTCACCACGCCGCCCAGACATCCAAGCATCCTCAAGCGGAGCACAACCATCCATGGGCATCAGATCGCCGGCGTCAACCTCCGCAGAGACCGCCAGAGAGAGCTGGCGCGACCATGAGTCGGAAACATCGACTAGGGGAGGAATCCCACCTGAATCAGCAAGCCACGGACAACAGGTGTGCATCATTGAACCGAATATGCCTGCAAGATGGACGCTCTTCGGCCACCGGCACCAGGCGCGCCGTGCATGGGGGTCCCACCCGTGCAATCGCCCCTTGACAAGTGGCCACATCCACGATAGAGAGCCTCGACCAACCAACCCGAGAACACGAGCAAGTTACGCGGCCGCTTACGCTAGGCGCGACAATCTCGCGCGCCCAGGCCAACACTCGCAATCGGCATGATCCTAACAGTCAATATTCTTATTCCGTGATGGGCACAAGACGAAGCGTGACAATAGCTCTAGCCGTCGGGCTGAGCCTAACGGGCATCACGATCATCGCGGTCCTGGCTCACTCGCCGCTGAAAATAATCGGAACGAATTCGATCCCGGCAACGGACTACATCGAACTCACGGAAAAAAGCAAGCTCAGCAGCTGTCAAACGTCCGGGACCATCCCACAGGGTACGTCTGCGATCCGGGTCGGGATCGAAGGTCTCTACTTCAGCCCTGCGGTCACAGTCAAGGTCATATCGGGCTCTCGCATCTTGAGAGAAGGGCATCGGATCCCAGGCGGCGCATCGGCCCCTACAGTGACGGTACCGGTGAGACGCCTTGCCAGCGCGGTTAGCGGCGCGCAGGTCTGCGTGGCGGTCGGGCCAGCGGTTGAGCCGATCCGATATTACGGGATCCCTAATCATTCGCCTCCCCCCCGGGCCACGCCTCTCCAGCAAGCGATACTACACATCTCGTACCTGCGTCCCAGCGATAAACCTTGGTGGTCTTTCGTCTCCTCGATTGGTTACCACATGGGTTTGGGGCGCGCACCAAGTGGCAGCTGGGTTGCGATCCTGGTGCTCCTGTTGATGCTCGTGGTCATCCTCATTGTCTCGCGACTAACACTCGAGGAGCTCAGGTGAGCAAACGCAGCCCCCAGAAGACGCGTACCCCACCCTCCGCAGGCCAACCGTCCAAGTCGCGTACGGGTGCGCGCGCTTTCAACAGGCGAGCACAGTCTGCCGCGGAGCGGGCCAGGAGGCGACGTGCCACGCGCAAGCAACTACATGGCCAGAGAGGCTCGAGCTTGCTCGTGCGCGCCCGGGAGACGCTACGGCTCATCCCACGGGCTGCATGGCTCTGCGCGATCGTGGCTTGTATCAACGCCGTGTGCTGGTCGATCCTGACACCGCCATTTCAGGTCACCGACGAGCCCTCGCACTTCGCCTACACCCAGCAGCTAGCGGAGAATGTTCGACTGCCTGCAACCTCCGGGGTAGGCCTCTCAGCGGAAGAGGAAACCGTGCTGAAAGATCTCAATCAGTACGAAGTTCGCGAGAGCCCTGAAACTCGCACCATGTCCACGGCTAGGGAACAACAGCACTTGCAGGAAGACCTCAATCGACACCTGTCCCGCCACGGGAGCGGAGGCGTCGGCGGAGCGCACTCCGATCCACCACTCTTCTACTTGCTCGAGACCATACCCTACGGATTGGCCTCCGGAGGCACGCTCCTCGATCAGCTTGAGGCAATGCGCTTGTTTAGCGCCTTGATGGCAGGTCTCACCGCACTGTTCATATTCCTGTTCATCAGAGAGACGCTTCCCGGTGTGCGCTGGGCATGGACAGTTGGCGGGCTCAGCGTCGCACTAGCCCCTATGCTCGGATTCATATCCGGCGGCGTGAATCCGGACGCGATGCTGATCGCGGTCTCCGCAATATGCTTCTACTGCCTGGCCCGTGCCTTCCGCCGCGGCCTTACGCGCAGGCTCGCGCTGGTGATCGGCACCATGGTCGCCATCGGCTTTCTCACAAAGCTCAACTTCATTGGATTGGCACCCGGGATCGCTCTCGGGATGATCGTATTGACAGTCCGCGCCTCGCGCACCCAGGGGCGCGCGGCCTATGGGTCACTTGGGCTTGCGCTGGCAATCGCCTCGGCACCCGTCTTGCTATATGCATTCGCCAACCTGCTCTCTGGCCACGCGGGGCTCGGAATCGTCTCGAGCACCCTGAAACTCAAAGGCGTTCAAGGATCGATCTTTAGCAAGATCAGCTACATCTGGCAACTGTACCTTCCACGCCTGCCCGGAATGACCAACTACTTTCCCGGACTATCAACTACACGTGACCTCTGGTTCAATCGTGGAGTCGGCTTCTACGGTTGGCTCGACACTACGTTCCCAAGCTGGGTCGAGAATCTCGCGATTGTGCCTGTCGGAGTACTGGTTGTGCTGTGCGCACGCTCGCTGGCAATCGGTAGAGCCGCTCTACGCAAGCGTGGCGTTGAGGTTGCAGTCTACGCAGCGATGGGCCTCGGCCTGCTGACCCTGATCGGGCTCAGCTCCTATATCGATTCATCCGAAGGCCTTTTCGCCGATCCGCGCTACCTGCTCCCCCTGCTGCCCCTGCTCGGTGTGGGACTGGCGCTTGCGGCCCGCGGCGCTCCCCGACGCTGGGGACCCGCGACGGGAACCCTGATCATCCTCCTCTTCCTGGCCCACAACATCTTCAGCCAGCTACTCGTGGCTGGCCGCTACTACATCTAACTCGAGCGATCGCAAGGGCGGCGACAGCAAAGGGCGCCTCCCGTCAATCCCCTTGGTTCTTGAGCACGCATAGGACGAATCTCCGGTAGCGCTCCAAGACTGGGTTGACCCAGCGAGGAAGACGAGTGTCTATCAATTGGGTTTGTATGCCTCCTAAGAACTGTCCCAGAACCCGATAATCAGAAACACTTCGCCTCATCTGAACTGTGCGTCGCCAGCGGATCAAGCGTGGCGTTTGCGCAAGCAAAGATCCCCATGCACGTGCCTTCTCTATAAGCCAGCCCTCGGAAATCGCTCGCATTACAACCACCCCTTCGGTGGTCAAAAGTACGGGGCTCAGCAACACGAGCGTCCGCAACTGTAGATTGCTTAGTAGCGCCCAGACGCGATTTCGCTCAAGATAGAACCACTTGTGAGCGCCTTTCTCGAATTCGTAGTCGTGCACCACAATGGCTTGCGGGCAGTAGCGCACCCGCTTGCCGCTCAAGCGCGCGCGCCAAGCAAGGTCGGTGTCGTCCACATACATGAAGAAGTCGGGACACAGCCCCCCAAGGGCCATAAACGTCTCCCGCCGAGCGAGGAGGGCAGCGCCGGAGACCGCAGCCGTGTCACGGGCCGGGCCATCCTCGGGCGCTCGTCCGTACCCGCCGGACCAGGAGACGCCGGCGATGTTGACCGGATTATCGCCCGCGTTGACACGCCCATCGCGCAGCAGTACTTGTGCGCCGACGATGGCCACCTCGGGCCCGTCGACTGCCTCGAGCAGTCGCTCCAGGCAGTCTTTCAAGGCAATGGCATCCGGGTTCAGAAAGAACAACCAATCTCCCCTAGCCTGTCCAGCGGCGAGGTTGGCCGCGCCCGTGTAGCCCAGATTGACGCCAGGGTGCAAGATCCGTATGCACGGCGAAATCGTTTCCTCGGCTGCCAACGCCCGCGCCGTTGTTCCGGCCGGCTCATTGTCGACCACCAGAACCTCGACCGGCTCGAGCGTCTGCTCCAGCAGGCTCTCAATCGCTTCTGTAACGGCGGCCGCGTCGCCAAAAGACACGACTACGGCTGTGATCGCTGGGGGCATGGCGCTCACAAAGTATGGTCGCAGAGGACTGCCAAGCGTCCCAACGACGTCAGCCGCGACGGAAGCTCGCGCTCGAGAGGTCCGGTAGCGTGAACATGCACTCCTTATACCTGGCTGTCGTCCCCGCCTATAACGAGTCGGCGACGATCGTCGATGTCGTCAAAGCCCTCCACCGAAATGCCCCCGAGTTCGACACGCTGGTCGTCGACGACGGCTCGGCTGACAGCACGGACGTGCTCGCCCATGGAGCCGGAGCGAAGGTGCTGAAGCTGCCCTTCAACGTGGGCATCGGTGGAGCCGTGCAGACTGGCTTCGTGTATGCGCGTGACCATGGCTATGAATTCCTCGCCCAAGTTGATGGAGACGGACAGCATGACTCAGTCGAACTGGAGCGATTGATTGCGACAATGGAGGAGGAGGACGTGGACATGGTCTGCGGTTCGCGCTTCCTGACAGATGATCACCGCTACCCCGCGCCTCTAAGTCGCCGAACAGGTATCCACATCTTCGCGTTCCTACTCTCGCTGATCGTAGGGATGCGTGTGAGCGATCCGACTTCTGGGTTTCGGCTGTACAACCGCAGGGCGATCGAGCTCTTTGCGCACGACTATCCGCACGACTATCCGGAGGTGGAGGCTGTGCTGATTCTGCACCATCATCGCTTGCGCATGAGCGAGATTCCTGTGAGGATGTATACGCGCGGCGGAGGCACCTCTTCGATCAGCACCGGTAAGTCGGTTTATTACATGCTCAAGGTCCTGCTCGCGCTGTTTGTCGGGCTCGGTCGCCGCCGCCATGCGATCGATCTCGGCGACGGCGAGATGGTAAGCACCGAGCAGACCATCTAGGTCGCAATGCAGACACGCATACAGCTGGTAACGATCATCGGGGCAGGTGTGCTCCTGCTCACCGTGCTTGAGATGGTACGACGCCGACGACTGATGGAGCGTTATGCCCTGCTCTGGCTTCTGTCGGCAATCGTGTTGCTCGCACTCGCCATCTGGAGTGGCGCGCTGGCGAGCATCAGCCATGCAATCGGCGTCATATATCCCCCAAACGCCCTCTTCTTCATTGCGATCGGCTTCATCATCCTCCTACTGCTGCACTTCTCCTCAGCCGTCTCGCGTCTCAGCAACCAGAGCGAGACGCTCGCGCAGCGCCAAGCGCTACTTGAGGAGCGACTGGGACGCCAGGAACAGCTGACCCTCGACTCCGAGTCGGAATCGGAGCTCGAAAGCAAGCCACTTGACCTGGCACAGAGGCATCTGGACCGATAGAAAAGCTTGCATGGGCATTTGGTCGGACCGAGGCTGTCCCGTGACTGCGACGCGCTCCTCGGCGCGTTCAGACGCCCTTGTGTCTCTCACTGCAGAGAGGCATGCGCTTGGCCGGCTACGGCGAGAAGCGGCGCATCCGCCCGGCTCCCTGCATCTCGGGCCTCGTGAAACGCAGATGCTGGAATCGCGAGGACAGCTGAAAAATCGAACTTGCTTGATAATGAGGATATGTTGGCTTTCCCACGACTGCGTGAGCTCGGGGGCACGGGTGAGCTGCGACCGAGCGCGATCAATCGCGTGCTCGCGCGTGCTCGCCGTCCCCTGGACCGAGCTTTTGAGCGCCGCGCTAGCGCGCTCGACGCCATGGCCGCACTTAGCGCACAGGTTGGTGGATCCATCACAGGCTCAAAGGTCGCTCGCGGGACGAGCCCACGCATCTTGGTCGCTTCACTGCGTGGCTGGTCCACGCACAATGCCTACGAGCTGGTTATCGCCCAAGCCCTAAGCCTGCGCGGTGCAGAGGTTGCGCTTCTCACTTGCGGGGGTGGAATGCCGGCCTGCGAGCTTGGATGGGCACGCAACGCGCACCCGCGACCTTGCGATCGCTGTGCCTGGCTGACCAACAGCGTGATCGAGGTCGCCGGCTTGAGCCACTATCAGCTCGGCGAACTCTTGCCGTGGGGCAAGGATGCCCGTGGAGCGCCCGTCGAGCCCGCCGGCGAGGGCGCCGCGGACGCTCGCCAAGAGTCGCTCATTAGCGTAGCCTGGCTGCTGAAGGCGAGCTTGCTGGATCGCATTCCCGACGCCCAGGAGCTGACAGAGGACTTCGCGGTGGCCGCCGATGGAGTGAGCGGTGCGATCGCCGCGATATTCGAAGAGTTCGAGCCAGATGTCGTCTTCCTGCTCAACGGCCTGTTCGCAGCCGAGCGGCGAATCCGCCGACTCGCCATCGACTACGGCGCCCGAGCACCGACATACGAGATCGCCCCGCGCGCGGGCGCGCTTGTCCTGTCTCAGGACGCGCCCGCTCCGGAATACGATGTCGATCAACTCTGGGATACGGTGAAGGACAGCCCGTTGAGTGCCGGCCAACGCTCGGAAGTGATCGCGTTGCTGGACGATCGCGCTCGCGGGATCGGAGCTCACGAGTCATATTACGATCGAGTCGAGGACGATCCCGATGAGCTTCGGCGACGTCTGAGATTGGGTAGCCGCGAGCGCGTGGTGTCTCTCTTCACGAACATGACATGGGACAGCGCCACGCTCGGGCATGACATCGGGTTCGCGTCGATGTTCGACTGGGTCGAGCAAGCGGTGCGCCTGGCCGCCCACCAGGAGCTCGTGCTCGTGGTGCGCGTCCACCCTGCC
Organism: uncultured Solirubrobacterales bacterium; assembly: GCA_963757995.1. Classification (GTDB taxonomy): domain Bacteria; phylum Actinomycetota; class Thermoleophilia; order Solirubrobacterales; family Solirubrobacteraceae; genus Palsa-744. The sequence goes on along the minus strand of CAVWTS010000016.1, from coordinate 121,651 downwards.
GAGAGACGTTGGGGCACACGCGAGGAGGTGCGCGAGATCGTCGTCTCTCGCCTCGGCGAGATACCGGCCAACGTCCGCTTCGTCAGCGCCCAGGACGCCCTCTCCACCTACGCCCTATTCGGCATCTCAGATCTGCTGCTCACATATGCCACAACCGTCGGCCTGGAGGCGGCGGTACGCGGAAAGCACGTGGCTGTCGCGGGCGCGACCCACTACCGCGGTCGAGGCTTCACCACCGATGTCTCAGGCCCCGAGGATCTCGCGCTCGTGATGCGGTTAGAGCTCACTGAGCTCTCTCCGGCGGGCATGGAGTTGGCCATGCGCTACGCCCACATGTTCTTCTTCCGGGCGATGATCCCGTTCCCGCTGATCGGGGCCGAGGCAGGAAAGGTGAAACGTTTCCCGCGTGAAGCGGCAGCGTTGGCTCCCGGCGCCGACCCCTATCTCGACTGGATCTGCGAGCGCATCCTGGACGGCGGGAACTTCGGCCTACCGGACGAGCTAGCGTGCGTTGCCGGTGCCATCGCCGGGGCGGGCTGAGCTCGATGCGCTTTCTGATCACAGGCGGCGCCGGGTTCGTGGGCTCCCATCTGGCCGAGGAGCTGCTGCGGCGAGGCCACATGGTGCACGTGCTCGATGACCTCTCGACAGGGTCGATGGCCAACATCGCGCATCTGCGTTTCGCGGAACGTTTTGAGTACACAATCGACTCGGCCGACAACGACCGCGTCGTGGCGGAGGCGGTCGACTTGGCCGACGTCGTCTACCACTTGGCCGCCGCGGTAGGGGTGGAGCTCATCGTCGAGAGCCCCGTGCGCACGATCGAGACGAATGTGCACTGCACCGAGGTCGTGCTCTCGCACGCCGCAAAGAAGGGAAAGCCGCTGTTCATAGCCTCCACAAGCGAGGTCTACGGCAAGAGCACTCAACTCCCGTTCCGCGAGGACGGGGACCTGCTCATCGGACCGACCACGCTTGGCCGCTGGGCCTATGCCTGCTCGAAGGCGATCGACGAGTTCCTGGCCATCGCATATTGGCGCGAGCGACGACTTCCTACCACGATCGGCCGTCTGTTCAACACGGTCGGGCCACGACAGACTGGCCGCTACGGGATGGTCATTCCCCGCTTCGTGAGGCAAGCTCTGACGGGCCAGCCGATCACGGTCCACGGCGACGGCACTCAGCGCAGGTGCTTCATGCACGTCGACGACGCCGTGCAGGCACTCGCCGATCTGATGATCGCCGGTGAGCACCACGGCGAGGTGTTCAATATCGGCTCCACTGAGGAGATATCCATCGGGGAGCTGGCTGAGCGTGTGCGGGCGCGCACGGGATCCTCCTCCCCTATCGAGTTGTTGCCTTATGAAGACGCCTACGGCGCCGGCTTCGAAGACATGATGAGACGCGTCCCAGACGTCGGCAAGCTTGAACGAACGATCGATTGGCGTGCGACGAGATCACTCGATCAGATCCTTGACAGCGTGATCGACTATCAAAGCCGGACGGACTTGAGCTGAGCCCCTATCCACGACATCCGTGATATTCCGCGAGCGATGGCTCGGCGCGTACCGCCGACAGGATCTCTGAAAGACCAGCCTCGTGGCGACGAGCGCCCAGGCGGCGCACCAGAGCGCGCACAAACTCGAGATCCTCAAGCTCGTCGACCGTCCAACGCAGCTCGCCCAAATTGCACGCTCCGACCACGGCGACCTGGCGGAAACGCCCTGGCTGGGCGCGAATCGCGCTGGTGACGTGCTCGCGATCCTCGATCTGCAGAGGTTCGCGTCCGATTGCACGCAGCGCGGCAGCATCGAATACCTCGACATCCAGACCGTCGGGAAAGGTGCGCGGCTGGATGTTGCTCGCATAGGCACAGCCGGCAACTGACAGGAAGCGCTCGACGGTATCGTCGACGATGGCAGGGTCGATCAGGGGGCAGTCGGCGGTGATGCGCACGATCGGATCCTCTCGATCGCCGATCGCGAGCAGAAAACGCTTGAGCACATCCCGCTGCGGTCCGCGACTCACCGCGACTCCAGCGCCTTGCGCGACTCCCACGATCGGATCGTCCGATGCCTCGGTACTGGTGGCGACAACAATCCCGGCTATCCGCCGGGCAAGGCCAAGGCGCCGCAGCAGTAGTGACAGCATGGGTTCACCATCTACATCGGCAAGCGTCTTGCCGGGCAACCGCGTCGAGGACATACGCGCCTGGACGATCGCAAACGCTTCACCGGCCGAGCTCATAGGACATTAAGCTACTCGCGTCATGCGCAGGGGAATCGCATCGCACGGCAGCACCATGTTCGTGGGCTCCACGTGACCCCGTCGGTAGTCGGCGAGCGCATCGCCTTTCGTTGCGACGGGAACGAGCGAATCGGGGCAGGGCACGTCGCTCGCTGCATTCCGCTGGCTACGGCGTTCGCGCGACTCGGTTGGGATGTCAGCTTCGTGGGGACCTACCAGGGACTTGCCGGCTGGCTGCTCGCGCGCGCTGAAATCGATGCGTGCGCCGCCAACCCTGACTTTTCGTGCGGCATTCTGACCGAGCGCTACGACGCCGTGATCGTGGACTCCTACGCGATCGCACCCGAGTCGATCTGCGATCTGGCTCATCGACTCCCGCTCGCCACGATCGCCGAGGCCAACCGCTGCCAGACATGTGGTGTCCAGCTCGATTACCACCTCGACCGGATCGAGCAATCCGACAGCCGCCTGCTCGCCGGACCGTCATATGCACCGCTCGACCCGGCCCTTGCCGGCGTCGGCCGCGCCGGCAAGAAGATCGGCAAGATCCTCGTGACCGTCGGGGGCTCGAGCTCAGCACGCGAGCTGCTCGACCCGATCGCGTCCATGTCGAGCTCGGCCTTCCCGGATGCCGTTGTCCTGTGCGCCGGCAGAGCCGAGTCAGAAACAAATTACCCACATAGAGATCGTGTGATCTACCTGCCTTCACCGAGTTCCCTGGTCGAGGTTCTGCCCGATATCGACCTTGCGATCACGACGGCCGGCCTGAGCGCCTATGAGCTGGCTTGCGCCGGGATACCGCAGTTGGCGATCGCGATCGCCGCCAATCAGCGCCGTGTCGTCAGTGGCTTGAACAAGAGCGATTTGGCGCTTTGCCTGGACTTTACGAGCGGCGATTCGCTGGCACAGTTGCCGGTCGCTCTCGAGCGGCTGCGTGACGCCGGATTGCGCAGTCGCCTCGCCGAACGCGGACGGCAGACGTTCGACGGTCAAGGGGCACGTCGAGCCGCGATTGCTCTGACGGAGCTCTACCGCACGACCGACCCGGATAAGTATTACCCCCAAAGGCGATTGGACAGCTAAGCTGGGACGCGACCTCCTCCAGCATTCGGAACTGATCGCACAGCGGCATTCTTGAAATGAACCTAAACGGCAAGACCATCTTCATTACCGGCGGTACGGGCTCGTTCGGGAAGGCCTGCATCGAGACGCTGCTAGCCGAGCACGATCCGAGGGTCATCCGCGTCTTCAGTCGAGACGAGCTCAAGCAATCCGAGATGCAGGCACGCTATCCCTCGGACGGAAGGCTGCGTTTTTTCCTGGGCGACGTGCGCGACCGCAACCGCCTCATCGGCGCCACACGCGGTGTCGACCTGATCCTTCACGCCGCGGCCCTCAAGCAGGTCCCCGCATGCGAGTACAACCCGTTCGAGGCGGCGCAGACCAACATCATCGGCGCCGAGAACGTGGTTGCGGCGGCGATCGCTAACGAGGTACCGCGCACGCTGTTGCTCAGCACCGACAAGGCCGTCAATCCGGTCAACCTGTACGGCGCCACTAAGCTGTGCGCGGAGAAGATAGTCACACAGGCAAATGCGCTGGCCGCCGACTCTTTGGCCCGGTTTGCGAGCGTACGCTACGGCAATGTGGTCGGCAGTCGCGGCAGCGTGATCCCGATATTCCTCGCGCAGGCCGACACCGGTCGCATCACGATCACCGATGAGCGCATGACACGATTCTGGATAACGCTGCCGCAGGCGGTCGACTTCGTCCTCTCGCGCCTGCCGCTGATGGAGGGAGGCGAGGTATTCGTCCCGAAGATCCCGAGTATGCGCGTAAGCGAGATCGCCGAAGCCGTCGCCCCGGATGCCGAACGTGTGACGATCGGCATCCGCCCCGGTGAGAAGCTGAGCGAGGTGCTGCTGACTGAGGATGAGTCGCGCCACGCCCACGAGTTGGCAGATTGCTACGTGATCCACCCCGAGTTTCCCCTGTGGCGGGAGGATCCATATCTACAGGGTGCTCCGGTCCCAGACGGCTTCCGCTATAGCAGCGACACCAATCCTGCCCAGCTCACCGCCGAGGAGTTGCGGGCGATGCTGCCGTCGCTTCAGATGGTGCCTTGACAGACTTCCTCCCCTATGGCCGCCAGACGATCGAGGAGGCGGACATTGCGACGGTGAGCAGCGCACTGGCGGACCCGTTTCTCACTCAAGGACCGCGCGTTGAGTCCTTCGAGCGCGCTTTCAGCGAATACCTCGGCGTCCGACACGCCGTCGCCTTCGCCAACGGAACCGCCGCGCTGCATGCCGCGGCCCACGCGGCCGGCCTTGGCCCTGGCGATGAGCTGCTGACGACCCCGCTCAGCTTTGTCGCCTCAGCCAACTGCGCTCTGTTCGTCGGCGCCCGCCCGAGGTTCTACGACATCGACCCGGATACCGCCAACCTGGACCTGCAGCGTGCACTCAAGGCCGGTTTGCCCCAGCACACCAAGGCGTGCGTAGTGGTCTCGATGGCCGGGCTACCAATCGACCTGGAGCCTCTGCAGGCGGCGCGCCGCGACGGCCTCGTGGTCATCGAGGACGCAAGTCACGCACTCGGTGCCCGGCGCGCGGGATTGCCGCTGGGTGGAGATGCAGCAGCCGACATGACTACGTTCAGCTTTCATCCTGTGAAGGCGATCACGAGCGGCGAGGGCGGCATGGTGAGCACAGACGACGACGTGCTGGCCGGCGCGCTGCGGAGCTTTCGCACCCACGGCATACGCCGCGGCGAGCCTGGGCGAGACGTCACGGGCCGCGAACACGAGCAGGATGTGATGCGCGGCGGGTGGCACTACGACATAGATTCGCTCGGTTTCAACTATCGCATCACCGATTTTCAATGCGCCCTGGGCGAGCATCAGTTGGCGCGCCTGGACGAGTTCATCGCTGCGCGCAACCAGATCGCCGATCGCTACAGAGAGCTGCTGGGCGGAATCGCCGAGTTGCAGCTTCCCGCGCAAGCCGCCAAAGCGCAGGATAGCCACGCATACCATCTCTTCGTGGTGAGATTTCGGGAAGGCGCAAGCCGCCGTCGGGCAGCTTACGACCACCTGCGCGCACGCGGGATCGGCGTTCAACTGCACTACATCCCGATCCCGGTTCACAACCTGTACCGCTCTCTCGGCTACACGATGGATGGACTTCAGGCCACCCAGGCCTACTACGAAGAGGCGCTCTCGCTGCCGATCTTCCCGACGATGACCGACAAGGATGTCGAGCGTGTGGCCGGTGAGGTGCGCCATGCGCTCGACGCTCCCAACCGACGTGCGCCCGCACACATCGACACGGCCGGGAACGGCGGCCGGCCCCAGAGCGTGGACAGCCTGCGCGAATGAACGCACCTGTACCTGTCGAGACCCGCTCATTGCGTCGCTCGAGCGAGCTGCTGCGACGCGCGGTCGGTCTCATCCCCGGCGCCAGCCAGACGCTCAGCAAGGGGCCCACGCAATGGGTCCAAGGTGTGGCTCCCGCCTATATCGAGCGGGCGCATGGCGCTTATGTCTGGGACGTAGACGGCAATCGCTACCTGGACTTCCCGATGGCGCTCGGTCCGATCCTGCTGGGACATCGTCATCCGGCGGTGGAGCGGGCCATCGTCGAGCAGTTGCGCAGTGGGATCGTCTTCTCGCTTCCCCACCCGATCGAGATCGAGGTGGCCGAGCGAATCGCGACGCTCGTCCCCGGCGCCGAGCGCGTGCGCTTTGCAAAGTCGGGCTCCGATGCCACGAGCGCCGCCGTGCGCCTCGCGCGCGCCAACACCGGGCGCGAGCGGGTGATCGTCACCGGCTACCACGGCTGGCACGACTGGTACATAGGTTCGACCGCACGCAACATGGGAGTGCCCGAGGCGGTCCGCTCGCTGGTCGAGCCAGTCGCGTTCGGTGATTTGACCGCGTTGGCCGTCGCGCTCGATCGCCACCCGCGCGAGGTGGCCTGCGTCGTGTGCGAGCCGGTGGGCATCCTCGAGCCCGCGCCCGAGCTGCTGAGGGAGATGATCGACCTGGCCCACCGCCATGGCGCCCTGGTCGTGTTCGACGAGGTGATCAGTGGCTTTCGCCTGGCGCCCGGTGGGGCACAGGCGCACTTCGACGTGCGTGCCGATCTGGTCTGCTTTGGCAAGGCGCTCGGCAATGGCATGCCGATCTCCGCGCTTGCCGGTCCTGCCGCCGTCATGGATGGATTGCAGGATGTTTTCTTCTCTGGCACCCACGGGGGCGAGACGCTCTCGTTGGCGGCGGCGCAAGCGACGCTGGACGTAATCGCCGGCGAGCCTGTGCACGAGCATCTGTGGCGACTCGGCCGACGCTTGCAGGCGGGCGTGTGTGGCGCCATCGAGCGTCATGGCCTGGGCGAGTGGGTGCAATGCTCGGGCGCCGCCCCATGGACGATCGTGAGCGTACGCGAGCCCGATCCGGATGGGATGGCGCTTCCCGCCAAGTCGTTGCTTCAACAAGAGATGATCAAGCGCGGGATCCTCTTCAACGGTTCGAACTTCATCTCCTACGCGCACACCGAGACGGACATCGACCTTGCGATCGAGGCATACGACTCGAGCTTGGAGCTGCTCGCCTGCGCATTGCCCGACGATGTCGAGAGCCGTTTGCAAGGACCGTCGTTGACGCCGGCGTTTCGCACCCCAAGCTGAGCGCCATGACTGTGCGCTCGCTCAATGCCAGCTTCGAGATCGCCGGGCGCGGGGTTGGAGCCGGGGCGCCGACGTATGTGATCGCCGAGGCCGGCGCCAACCACAATCGCGACATCGCGATCGCCCGCGAGCTGATCGATGTCGCCGCCGAGGCGGGTGCCGATGCCGTCAAGTTTCAAGTGTATTCGGGAAGCGCTCTGTACTCGAGTAAGACGCCCCGCTTTCACTACTTGGAGGCTGTCTCCGAGAAGCCACCGTCCGAGCTGCTCGAAGACATCGCGCTCCCGCGCGAGTGGATCGGAGATCTTGCGTCCTACGCTCGTTCTCGCAGCATCGAGTTCTTCGCCACGCCGTTCGACGTCGACGCGATCCACGAGCTCCGCGAAGCGGGGGTGCCGGCGATGAAGATCGCCTCCTTCGAGCTCGTCGATCTGGAGTTGATCGCCGCGGCTGCGGCCACCGGCCTACCGCTGATCGTCTCCTGTGGCATGGCCAGCTATGGAGAGATCGAGGACGCGCTCGACGCGGTGCAGCGCGGTGGTAGCGCACGGGTCGCGCTGTTGCGTTGCGCCTCGCTGTATCCATCTCCGCCGGAGATCATGAACCTGCGCGCTATGAGCACGATGCGCAGCGCCTTCGGCGTCCCGGTCGGGTTGTCCGATCACACCGAGGGCATCGCGGTTGCGCTCGGTGCGCGCGGCCTCGGAATGGAGCTCTTGGAGAAGCACTTCACCCTGGATCGCTCGATGTCCGGTCCGGACCATCCGTTTGCGATCGAGCCAAATCAGCTGCGCGAGCTTGTCGCGGGCATACGCGCCATCGAGCAAGCCCTCGGCAACAGTCGCCTTGAAGGGCCCAGCGACCCGGAGGCACTGGAGATGTACCGACTTGCACGCCGCAGCCTGATCGCAGCGCGCGACATCCCCGCCGGCACTCTGATCGCGCGCGAGCATCTCGTCGTCAAGCGTCCCGGCTATGGCATCGCGCCCAAGGAAATCGACCGTGTCGTCGGTCGCATCGCGCGCGTTGACATCGAGGCCGACGACGTTTTGACTTGGGAGCAGGTCTGAGACGATGCGAATCGCGGTCCTCGGGCAGGGCTCGATCGGCCGACGTCACACCGAGATCGCACTCGCGCTCGGCCACGAGCTCAAGGTCTATGACCCCGATCCGGCGGCGACGGCAGCGCCCGGTGCGCTCGCGGCCGCGAGCCTCAGGGAGTGTTTGGAGGGAGCCGACGCGACGATCGTGGCCAGTCCCTCGAGTGCCCACGTAGCTCACGCTCGAGCAGCGATCGAGCTCGGCGTGCCTGCCGTGCTCGTGGAGAAGCCGCTGGCGCTCGACGCCGCCCACGCCGTCGAGCTCGACTTCCTTGCCCAGGAGCACGGCACGATGCTCTCGGTCGCGATGAACCTGCGCGAGCATCCGGGCGTGCGGGCATTGTCCACGCTGGTGTCCGAGAGCGCTGTTGGAAACATCCTGCGAGCCTCAGCCTGGTGCGGCTCGTGGCTGCCCGATTGGCGACCCGCGAGCGACTACCGCAAGAGCTACAGCGCGCGCAGCGAGCTTGGTGGCGGAGTGCTGCTCGACGTGGCGGTGCACGAGCTCGACTACCTGCTGGGACTTACCGGTCCGGTGCGCTCGGTGAGCGCGCTCGCGCGCCATGCGTCCGAGCTCGAGACAGATGTCGAGGACATCGCCTCGATCACGATGGAGCTAGCCTCGGGAGGCATTGCTGAAGTGACGGTCGACTACATCGACCGCTCATACACGCGCGGTTGTCGGATCGTCGGATCGGCGGGAACGCTGCACTGGAGCTGGGAGCAGCAGACGCTCACGCACTACGACGAGGCCGGAGAGGCCAGGCGAGAGGTGCTACCCAGCGACGTCGGGGCCACATACCGGGCACAGCTCGAACGGTTTCTGCACGCGGCGAGCGAAGGCGCGCCGGCGCCCGTGCCCGCGGCCGCGGCACAGCAGACGCTCGCCGTTATCGACGCAGCACGCGGCTCCTCGCGAGACGGGCGCCGGGTCCCGTTGGCGCCGGCCGTGACTCTGCGCGAGCTCGGAGTCGAGGACGCCGAGCTCCTGCGGGCCTGGCGCAACGATTCCGAGACACGGCGCTGGTCGCGAAGCTCTCACGAGATCGGGCCCGAGGAGCACGCGAGCTGGCTGCGGGGAATGCTCGCGGACTCCGAGACACGGCTGTGGATGGCGGAGACCGACGGCACACCGGTCGGCCACGTGCGCGTAGGACCGCGCGCCGAAGACGAAACCGCGGAGATTCACATTGTGCTGGCTCCCGATGCCCGCGGCCGCGGCTTGGGCACGGCGGTGCTGGCGCAAGTCGCGGCTCGCGCTCTGGCCGACCCGCGTCTCCTCACGCTGTGCGCTCAAGTCAAGCCCGAGAACGAGGCATCGCTGTGCGCATTTGCGAAGGCCGGCTTTCACACTGTGGGCTCGGGTAGAGACGGCTTCCTGCAGCTCGAGCGCCAGCCTCATAAGACCGAGTGCGAGTGGCGATCCAAACGATGAGCGTCAACGCCGAGCAACCCGTGGCGGCGGCCCTCCCGGCCGATCGCAGCCTCGGCCAGATTCCATTTACCCCGCCGTCTTTATCAGCGCGAGCGCTCCCTTGTTTATTTACGTCGTGCAATGGTGCTGTCTCGGAATCATAATCCGCGTGTCGGGGGTTCGAGTCCCTCCTCCGGCATTGGGCGATTGGCCCGCAAACTAGCGGGTTTTAGCGCCTTTTGGATGGCGTGCGATCGCGGTCGGTGGCTTGGGTGCGAACAGAAGTGCGAACACGCTGCGCTCGTTGCGGCTGGTGCGTTAGAACTTGAGGCCAGAGGCCACGAGCTCGCGTCTTAGCTTCTTTTCCCATTCGTTTTGCGAGATGTGAACGAGGCCACTGAGGTCGGACGGCAGCTCGACATCGGACTGATAGATCACGCCAACGTTCTTCCGCCCGATTAGTCCGCAGAACCAGCCGAACTCAAAGACAACGTTCTGGCGTGCTCGCGGCTTCAAGTCGGGCGAGCCCTTCACACCGCCAACATCGTCTCCCGTGAACAACACCACCGCATATCGGCTTGCGGCGGAATGGTCCTCGAGCTTCTCAAGGACGGTACGCCCCTTGTCTGGCTGCTCGTCAAGAATCACCACCTCAAGATCATCTGGACCCTCTTTTCGATCCAGCGGGCTACGGTTTTGCCAGCATCCTCATAATCGCTCTCAAGTTCTGCGCCCACACCGAAAAGCCACCATGTAGCTCGTGGGTTCAGCGGCACCATAAACTCGTCGGAGGCATCGTTGTCTTCGTAGATGTGGCGGAGAGCAGCCCTCGTGCGCCCATTCCAGCGCTTCTGATCCTGCCGCCATCTCTTGTACTGCTCCTCCTCAAGAATCAGGACGGTGTTGTCGTTTGCCGCCTCCGAGCGCAGGGCTTCGCCCTCTTTGAGGTGCTTGCCAAGAATGCTCTCCGCTTCGGCGCGAGATACTTTAAGCCTCGCCACCCGCGGCAGTCTAGCTTTCTCTCCGTATTGATCGGGCTCAGCGTCGTACTTGAGGCGCTCTGCAAGGGACAGAAGGGTGTTGATGCCGTCCTGAATGCCTTTGTAGTCTCTGTCGAGATTCTGCTGCCAGGTGCGATAGCCGATCATCGAGTGGACTGACCACCCGAACTCCTGGGCTGCCGCAGCCCCATTGTAGATGTGTTGGTGGGCATCGGGAATACGCGCCGTCCAACGGCTACGGCTTCGCTTCCAACTATCGTAGTTCGCCTCATTCCGAATACTCGCAGCATCCTCCAGGAACTGTGTTCCCTCCGCCGCCATGTTGAGCTCAAAGCGCGCTTGCTCTCGATGCACCTTGAGTTGCCTCACGTTGACGAGTCTATGCCGCACCTGAGCAACCAAGATCGTGAGCACAGCAGGTCTTCGATCTGCGCCCGGCGGAGCGTTGCTGGGAAGCGTCTTCGGTAGTGCTCATTGGAGGAGCGTCGGTGCCGGCCGCGAACTTAGCGAAGGTCGAGCTTGTCGAGATGCGATCGCTTGACAAGCCCTTATGACAACTCCTGCTCCAACAAGGACGCGCTCGCGTACAGCCCACCCCGCGGCGCAACTCTTGCTGCGCGCCTCTAACGCCCGGTTGGATGGCTTTTTCATGCCCGATCACCTTGGCTGGTGGCCTGTAAGCACATATTCGGGCGAGTGGTGCCGCCTAGCCTCTGGCAACGCGCGCGGTCCCGAAATACTGACTAGTCCTCGACTCGCAACCAGGCCTCGTGCCTTGAGATTTGAGCATCTATGTCTTCCCAAAGACACCAAGCGGATACTCCCAAACGATGTCTACCGACGTCTCACCGCCTGCTCACCCCTTGTACGTTTGTCTACGCCTACGGTATGGGAAGCCGCAGCTACAGCCGTTATTCGACAAGTTGTCCACAGGAATCAGGCGCGCGTTTCCTTTCAACGCATATGCGAGCGGTTTGGCGCGACGACGTTGATAGACGGACATCTACGCTACGCCTTCCCGACAGCAGAGACGATTGTTACGACGAGCGAAAGCCAACTGCGGGAGACCGGCATAGGATTCAAGGCACGCACACTGCAAACGCTCGCCGCATGGGCGTCGGATGCCAATGAGCATCTCGCAGCCGATGAGATGTATGAGGCGCTCACTAGTCTACGGGGCGTCGGCGACTGGACCGCGTCTGTGACCCTGTGCGATTTCTTCTCTGACTTTCGCTACTACCCCGTCGAGGATCTGGCTGTGCGTGCTCAAGTCCGCGCCCTATGGCCCCGCCGTCGATGGCCGAGCGCCCCGCTGGATTTTGCCGATGCGTGGCGCAGCATCACCGCTCCCTATACGGATATCGTCACGGCTTTCGTGCTCGCAGACGCGCTTCTGTCGTAGGCAAGAGCCTCATCTCGTCTAGAACCTAGGCACTAGTCTTAGGGGTCTGTCCGATGCCGTATCTAGAATCCTTCGCCGCTTTAGACGAGGGATTAAACTGATGCGCCACAACATCCTTGGAGCCGACATGTCGCGTCCGCTGGACGCGATCTTCGTCAACTCGCCCCTGAAGGACTATGACCTTCAGCCTCGCCATAACGACTACACGCTTCCGGTCCTCGGGCTTGGCTATATCGCAACATATGCTCAGACAGAAGGATTCAACGTAGGCGTGCTAGATATTGAGGCGCTTGGTATGGGCCTGGGAATGGCGGCGAGCATTATCAATGAGCTGCGCCCGCGCTGGGTCGGCCTGAACCTTCTGGCTCCAACCTATCGTCACTCCGTACGGTTCCTGGCGCTTCTCGATCTGGATATTCGGGTGATGCTAGGCGGACACCAAGTCAAGGCAATGCCATATGAGATCCTGCGAGACACCGCCATAAGGCGTATTGACGCGATAGTTCTAGGTGAGGGGGACAGTCGCGTAGCCGCTTTGCTTGCCGATGATGACGCGGCCCGCTCGCTCCCCGGCGTGCTGCAACGAAGGGAAAGCGTTCGCAAGAAGGTACCGACAGAACGACCTACTAGCGGAGATCTGCTAGCACCGGACATCGACACGTTGCCTTTTGTCAATCGCGCCTTCTTTGCCTCCGACCCTTATCGTGCCAACGATGGGCACGTGGAGGCAAACATGGTCGGATCTCGTGGCTGTTATTACGACTGCTCATTTTGTGGTGCCGCGCTTTCGGCCAATCGGGATATTCTCGTGCGTACTCGATCACCTGAGAACATACTAAGTGAGCTATATGACCTCTTATCTCGATACGGCGTTACAGCTATCCGCTTTGTTGACGACCTTTTCCTAGCTCATCCCAGATTCATGAGTAATTGTTTGACAGCCTTTCTCAAAAACGGGGTTGGGGAGCATTTTGTATGGGACGCTACGGGTCGCATTAATATTCTCAACAAAGCGGACACCGCGATGCTCGACCTGATGCACGCGAGCGGATGCCGTGAGATTGCGCTTGGCATAGAGTCAGGTTCAGCAAGGATGCTGGAGCATATCGATAAGCGTATTACACCAGATATGACGAGGCGTGTGGTCCAGCGACTGACCGCTCGGGGAATAAAGGTAAAGGGCTATTTTATATTGGGCTTTCCTACTGAGACGCGACAAGAGATGCAAGCGACCGCTGATCTCGTGCGTGAACTTTGGGATATTGGTGACTCCAATAAGGGCGACTTCCGCGCGAGTGTTTTTGAGTTTCGTCCGTACCCAGGTACTCCTGAATGGTATCGGCTTATGGCAAGCCGAAAGTATACTGCGGAGCAACTATTGAACTACGAACATGTCGATCTAACCGCTCAAGGTAACGACAGCGCCATGAGGGAGCGTGACGAGTTTAATTTCAGCTCTAACATCCAATTTGGCGAGGCGAGCGTGAGCGAAGTACGCCAGACCCTAGTGGAACTCACCGCAGAACAAGATCGACAGAAGGCCAGCGACACCCTTTAGTTCTGGTGGTAGTGCTAGTTTGGGCGTGTTACATGCTCGCTTCGAGAAATGCAGCTCGGGCGCTAGTCGGTTGTATTGTTGGAGGCAACGCGTGTCCAAAAACGGTCGAGTGTTTGGTCGGCTCCCCATGCGGAGGCCGCTATCCAGGCGAGCTCGCGGCGGTCCTGTTCTGAAAGTTCGTGACCCTTGTATCCAACGTCATGCTGGGGCTCTGCCCATGCATGTTGAAAGAGCGTTCTAACCTGCATCTCAAAGGTGACGGGGGTATCGCTCCGTCCCTTCCAGTCCAACGGAAGGATATGAGGAGGGATAACAAAAACGAGGTGATCACTCTCATATCCGAACTCAAGCGGACTCGCTGGCCGTCGACGTTCTTGCTCGACGCCGCCTAGAGCTGTACGTAGCTTATCAGTCACCGGTGAAAGGTCGCTTTGGAAAAATACGAGTATCCGGCCTGCGATTTGATCCTCGATTTCACGCAGTGGCTCACGATACTTTCGCTTTCTGCCTGCCTTTAAGACAGCCTTCTTTACAAATTGATCGGTTGTCTTGACGCGAAAATAGATTCGATCAATGTGCGCCTGTTTAATCTCGTCAACAACGATCTCTAACAGATGCGTACACAGCGCCTCAAGCGAATGACGCCGGTCCTCGTATACTAACGCGAGTGCTATGGTCGATAAGTCAACCACGCTGCGCGACCTTGTCTCCACGGATTATTCCGGACGCGGTAACCCGAGTTCCCGAATCGGTCTCCCTAAATGTTAGTAGGTCATCTGCATCTGCAAATGGAACTGAGATGCGAACCTTATTATCGAGGTCGAGAATGCGCAGCTTGATAATGGTGTCAAACTCGACGCGATTGAAATGGAACTGTTCGGTACGTAGCTTTCGAGCGTCAGGCGTCTTTAGGAACCGCTCCTTTGCAGCACCACTCAAGTACTCATCGGCGAAGCTCGTGGCGGACCATCGTGCTCGTGTGCTCGCCCGAATACCGATAGCCGCGTCGTGAAACTGTTCGCGTTGCGAAGAGTCGGATGTGGAGTCCCATGCAGCCCGTAGTCCGCGCGCGAGCGTTCGCGAGCCTTCACCTGCTCCCACGCTCAGCTCGGCATCGAGAAAGTCTTTGATCCAATAATCGGCTAGTTGACCAGGACCCCCTGTCACGAGGTCGACAGCTTCTGCTGTTAGGAAGGATGTGGAGCCCTGATCGGGGCCGGCGAGCCTACATGCCTTACGCAGATGCGATCGCCTGCTAAAGGCGTCCTGAAGGACAGCTACATTTGGGCCGGCGGCGCTGGTAGAGAATTGAAGGGCATCGTCGCGTGGGAATGTCCACATCGTGACTTCCCGTGAATTGCGCTTTCGCTCGACCGCAATCACCATCAAGCAGCCATCACCAGTCCGCTGATCCATGACGCTGGACAATCTATTAGCGAGGAGTTCTGCCGCTCGGTTGGCTTGTGCTGCCGAGCCAAACGCCAAATGCAGGAGTGCGGTCCGAACCTCGCTGTCGCGATTACCGGAGGTCGCGTTTACTTTGAGCACAACGTTTGTCCAGAGTCCAGAACGTACACCGTTCGTGGTAGCCGCTACGACATCACCCAATGTACGGATGTCGGCTAGGGCGCCTCCAGGGATTGGCGTTGGGTTCTCGACATGCTTTTGTGCGGAAACCGCATAGGCGTACAGCCTGGAGAGTGGCAATGTGGACTTATCCTAGGGGTGCGAACAATGAGAATGATAGTGTCTCATACTCGACGGACGGTCGTAGGCCCAGTTGCCTGGTTAGCGACCTCGTCCGGCGTCGTCGTGAAGCGTTTCGCGCTCTACCAGATGAATAAGTTGAGAAACGTGAGGGAGGAGGTTGAGGGCGTGCAGCGGGTCGCGGCTGGGGTCCCACGAAGGTCCTGGAGCTTCTCGGTGAGTGACGGATGGAGTGTGCGCTCGACTTCGGTTCATCCGTCCGGCGAGGCGTGTGATCCGGTCGGGGTCTTGTCCTTCTTCGCCGAGTTGGTCGCGGGCGAGGTACCAGTCGGTGCCGTGGCGGGCGCGGGTGGCTTGTACGTAGGCGCTCTCCTTGCTCGTTTGCCAGCCGCCGGTAAGCACGACCGCACGATCGACCGTCGCACCCTGCTGGCACCCTGCTGGCGGTACACGTGTTGTGCGTAGGCGAGCCGCAGCGACTCGGCCTCTTGGCTTAGAGTGCAACCGGCGGTCCGACCCTTCGAGCACGAGCGTCAGTTTCCCTTCCTGGTCGATGTTCGTGACTTGGCCGCGCGTTCCGTTCTCGACGCGCGGTTCACCATCCGGGCGGTGTTGGGCGATGAATGCGACCTGATCGCCTTGTCGTAGCCCGTAATGGACGCTCATGAGTGGGAGTTCGTCGGGGCCGAGTTCGCCGCGTTGCGCGCGTAGATGTTGCGCGCGGGCGTTGAGCCTGTCGATCTCCTTGTTTGAGGAGTCCGCGATCAACGCCACTTTATCGATCCCGGCTTCCTTGGTGAGTTGTGCCCAGGCTTGGACGGCGCTCTCGGCGGCCTGGTCACGGGTATCAGCGAGGTGAAGCCGTCCTCGGGCCTTGTAGTGGGCCATCGCACGCTCGGGTTCACCCGCCCGTAGTGCTTGCCACGCTCGCTGCTCCTGCGGGTCGGTTGTGCGGTGAATCGTCTCCAGCTCCACCGTCGGCGCACGGCCCGTAAGCCGGTCGAACATGCCTCCTGGACCTATCGAGGGGAGCTGCTTTCCCTCGCCAACCGCGATCAGCTTCGCACCTGAACGCTCGACCAACTCGGTCAGCGCGTCGAGGCGCTTGTGATCGACCATCCCGGCCTCGTCGAGGATGATCGTCGTGTCAGGACCGACGTGGACGGTCCCGGTGTTTGCGCGGGCGGTGAGCGCGTCGAGCGTGAGCGTGTTTCCTTGGAGGGCTGGACTGTCGGTTCCGAGCCGCTCGGCCGTCGAGCCGGAGACGGCGATCCCGATTGTTTCGCGTCCTGCCAGTTGCTCTGCTCGTGCTGTGGCGTCGATGACGACGCCCTTGCCTGTACCTGCGGGTCCGACGAGCACGCTTGCACGCTCGGGACCAGTCAGGACGAGCAACGCCATATCTTGGGAGTGGGACCGCCGGAACGGGTCGGGTTGACAGCGTAAGGGTCGTCGATTGCAGACGGAAAGCTGCGGGAGGCGCGAGCTGTAGACAAATTGCTTGGCCGGTTTCGCGTTCTCACGGTCATTAGAGAGGGGCGAATCGTTCCCTTGTGATCCGCGAGTCGTGAAAGGAGGTGTCAGGGCGATGATCGAGTTGACCGTCAAGCTCACCGACGAGCAGCTCGCCGAGACCGGATGGACGTCGTGGACGCCATCGCCGAACTGGACGCGCTGGGCTCGTCACTCGGGTCAACAAGAAGGTGGTCTACGCGTCCCGTGCCGCGATCCACGCCGACCGCCTCGACGTTTGATGATCCGTCTCTCTTGGCTTGAGCGTCGCTCCTTCGGGGGCGACGCTCACCCGCCCCTATGGAGTGAGAGCGATGTCTGCTCGGCTTGAGAAGACGCGGACACCGGGTGTCTTCAAGCGCGGCAGCCGCTACGTGTTCAGCTACCGCGTGGACGGGAAGCAGCGCTGGGAGTCCTGCCGCACTTTCGACGAGGCACGCAGAGCGAAGGCCGCGCGCGCCACAGACATCGAGCGTGGCGAGTTCGAGCAGCACTCCCGGATCACGCTGCACGAGTACGCGCGAGAGTGGATCGAGCGCTACCAAGGGCGCGGGCGGCGTGGGTTTCGCGAGGGCACCCGTGACGACTACCGACGGCAGATCGAGCAATACATCTGCCGGTACTTCCCGGCGCGATTGCGTCTCACGGAGGTCACGCCGTCGAAGATCGCGGGGTTCGTCTCGTGGCTCTGCGACGAGCAGGCACAGAAGCGAATGCTCTCGGATTCGACCGTGCGCAACATCATGGCGCCGCTGCGGGGCTGCCTGACGACTGGCGTCCGCGAGGGCTTGATCCGCTCAACCCTGCGCGCGATGTTGACCTTCCGCACCCGCCGACCGTTGAGGACATCGTTGAGGACATGGAGGAGGACGAAGCGAAGGCGATGAGCCGCGACGAGTTGGCGGAGATCCTCGCGCTCGTCCCTGACCAGTGGCACCTGCTCTTCTGGTTCCTGGCCGCGACGGGCGTCCGTATCAGCGAGCCATCGCGCTCCAGTGGCGGCACCTGGCGCTCGATGCGCCTGTCCCCACGTCAAGGTCCGTCGTGCGCTTGTGAAGGGGCGTATGGGACCGCCAAAGAGCCGCTACGGCCGTCGTGAGATCCCGCTCGACGCGTTGCTGGCCACCGCGCTCCGCGAGCACCGTGCGACTACGGAGTGGCCGGGCGACGAGGACCCGATATTCCCCGCTGCCAACGGATCGCCGCTCATGCCGAACAACGTCTTCCGGCGAGTGCTCCAACCCGCTCGGGATGCCGCAGACCTTCCTTGGGTCGGCTTCCACGCCTTCCGACACACCTGTGCCTCGATCCTGTTCGCGGAAGGCCGGAACGCGGTCCAGGTCCAGCGCTGGCTCGGCCATCACTCAGCCGCGTTCACGCTCGCGACCTATGTCCACCTGCTCGACGGCGATATCGGTGAGCCGCTAGCAATCCTTCAGGAAGGCGGGCACAATGCCGAATTTGCTGGATAGCCTCCGAAGAAGGCGTTACGCTCTGAATAGCGATGACCTTGCAGATGGAACATGTTGACGTTCAGGTGCTTCTCGATGAAGAGGAGAGGGATCGCCGCGCCGATGAGGAGGCGCTGCGCTCTGGACGTAAGACACCTGAGCAGCTCAAGCGCGAAAACGAGGTCTTTGCGCTTCCGGCAGATCGCATTCGGCTCAACCTCGATTCAGCGCACTCCCTGTCCTGAACGACGATCCCAGAGCCGCCAACGTGGCTGAGGAGCAGCAGGGCGAGGCTGAGCTGCCTCCGCTGAAGATCGACGAAACCGAGCGCATCCTCGCCCGGCTGGAGCAAGTCGTCCACGACCGGCGAGTCGTCCTGGTCGGCGGCCAGGCGGTCGCCATTTGGGCATCTAAGCTCGAAGATCGGATCGCGGACGCTCTTGTCGACTCGGTAGCGAGTCGAGATATCGACCTTCTCGGCAACGCCTCGGACCTCCGACAATCCGCCACGCTACTCGATGCACGTGTTCGCGTCGCCACCTTCGAGGACCGAACTCCGCTCACAGGCGTCGCCATCTTCCTCGACACCGAAGGCCATGAGCGCCGCCTGGACGTCATGGCGAGCGTCTACGGGCTGAATTCCGAAGACATCAGACAAACAGCCATCGAGGCAGAGCTGCTCGTGGACGAGAACCGGCAGGTCAAAATCTGGGTCATGCACCCAGAGCGCTGCATGGAGAGCCGCGTCCACAACAGCGTTCTCGCAAACAAGCAAACCGACCTTGCCTGGCGCCAGCTCCGAGCCTCCATCCTCTGCGCCCGTGCGTTCAGCCAGCTACTGCTCGACGAACGCGGCGAGGCGGCCGTCCGCGACGTGCTGAAGCTCAACGAGCGCATCTTCCGCTTCGCACAGGAAGACCGATGCTCGAAGCTCGCATCTGAGCGAGGAATCGAGACTTTCGACGCCGTCCTTGATGACGAACGACTTCCCGAGAAGTTCAGGACTGTCCGCCTGCCACAGATGCAGGACCGGATTCGCGTCTTGCGCGAAGGCTAAATCCGGAATTACCTGCACCTCAAAGTTGGCGCATTTCGTAGAGCCGCGATTACTGTTTCGTACTCCTGCTTCGAGAGGCCAGCGTACTCACCGCCAGCTTGAACGCGGCCTATCGTTCGTCTTGGTGTGTAGTCGATCGTCCGGGGGCCATCTTTGACCAATGGCACCCAGCTATCGATGCGAAAGGCGTACACCCAGGGCCAGCGATCCCCCCATTGATGGTCAGGTGTCCACTTTGGCTTACCGAGGATTTCGCCCTCTGCGAAGACACGCGAGTGAATGACCGCGTGCAGCAAAACGCGATCGCCGCGCCCCATCTGAGGCGGGTTCTGAACCTTGGCGGGACCTGTCGTCAGCTCGAAGTCGTCCAAGCCTCTCTCGGACATCCAATCGTCAGGCAGCGGATGTGGCCGCGGCTGCGTAAAGCCCAACGGCTTGAGCCAATACTGTGGCACGCATGTACTGTAACTGCGACTGCTCCTGTCGGCTCCGATAGCCGCGACTATCATGGCTGGCGGAATGGACATGCACGACGCAGTAGAAGCGCTCATCAGCGATCTGTATTGGCAGATCGACCAGATGAAGCCGCGAGGGATCAAGAACGCGGCGGGCAACCCCTACAACCCGAGCTACTACAAGCGAGGGCTCCAGAAAGCAATCGACCGTGGCGATCCTGAGGTCATCGAGTATGTGCGACGCTTCCTCTATAAGCCGCCCAGTGATGGCTACAAGAAGCTGGAGGAGGCCGATTCCCTGGATCTAGCCTGCGAGGCGCTCGTCGCAGACGCCGACAAGCCTTATGCGAGTCTCTTCTCAGACACCGATCGCAGGGCCGCCCGCAACCGGCTGGCGCCCCACCAAGCTGCGATCAATGCGCGGAAAGCTGAGCGACTCGCTCACATCGCTGCTGCGCGTGCGACACTAAAAGAAGTGGGCCTGCCGCGCCGCCCGGATCTCGAAGCGTCGCTGCGCACGAGACATCCAGACTAATCGGCGCATGTACGCGCGGCACCTATTGCGTATCCGCAAATACCAAGCCGCTAGTCACCGCGATCCGGTTCCACGCGTTGATAGCCGTGATAGCGAAGATCAGATTGGCTAGCTCAGCCGCAGAGAACTCGGCTGCCGCGCGCTCGTACACCGCATCGGACACACCACTCTCCCCGATCCTGGTGATCGTATCTGTCAGCTCCAACGCCGCGCGCTCGCGCTCCGTGAACAGCGGGCTCTCGCGCCAAGCCGCCAGCGCGTAGAGGCGCTGCTCGCTCTCCCCACCTTACGCGCATCACGCGTGTGCAAGGCGATGCAGTACGCGCAACCGTTGAGCTGCGAAGCACGAATCTTGACCAGCTCTCGAAGCACCGAGTCAAGCTCGTTCGATCGATCGATCGAACGCCGCCATCGCACGATAGGCGTCGAGCGCCGTGGCCTTCAGATCGATGCGTTGATCCTCCATAGGATCAACATGCTATTCGTCCGCGCCGACGCGCAAGACACCAGGCATTCAGGCGCTCAAATCCAGACCAGGGTGCAAACAAAGTGCAAACATGCCTCACACCATTCGGCGACAAAGCCCGTGGCAGCCTAGAGGCGAATCCCTAGCAATAGAGCCAATCTCGCCGACCCAGCGACTCCCCACAACACCCCTCGGGACGAATCATAATCCGCGTGTCGGGGGTTCGAGTCCCTCCTCCGGCATGTTTGCGCCAAAGCCCGATATTGGCCAAATGATGCTAAATAACTACAGAACTCCGGGGAAGGCGTTATCCTCAACAGGGCTATGACCTTGCCAGTCGAATATGTCGATGCGCAACAGCTCTGGGATGAGAAGGAGGAGGCTCGCCGTGCCGATGTCGAGGCACTGCGGTCAGGGGAAAAGACCGAAGCGCAGCTACAACGCGAAAACGCGTTTTTTGCGCTTCCTCCCGATCGAATCCGGATCAACCTAGACTCGGCGCGCTCTCTCTCCTGAACCACAAGGAGTCGTCAGCAGACGTGGACGAGCCGCCGGCCATACTTGACGCCGCGCCATTGCCGCTCAGCCTTGCCGAGGCCGAACGAATCATCGCGCTTATCGAGGACGTTGTACGCGAGCGAAGCGTCGTTCTCATCGGTGGGCAAGCCGTAGCCATCTGGACTGCATACCTCCAAAGTCGCCTCACGGACGGACTGCTTCCGGCGCATGTCGTCAGCGGCGACATCGACTTCTTGGGGAATGGGGACGACGCACAGCGGGCAGCCACAATGCTCGGCGGACGAGTCAGACTGGCCAAATGGGAGGACCGCACCACCCTTGCGGGTGTCGCGATGTTCCTCGACAGCGAAGGTCATGAACGTCGGCTCGATTTCCTCGCCAACCTCGCCGACTGAGCGACACCCTACAACACCCCTCGGGACGAATCAGTTATTTTCCGGCCGCCGCCTCTGGGCCGCTCAGCGGCAACCGAGCCACGAGCCCTGCCTGCTCAAATCTAGCCAGATACTCATGAGCTTCCCAGAAATCCATCTTGAGCTTCTCCGCTATCTCGAATATCGACCGGTCGCCCTCCAGTTCGAGCATCAGTCGATCCAATGCGGCGTTTAGCCTCGGGTTCTCGCGCCAGTCGACCCAAAGGCCAAGACCAGACAGGAAAACAGGTCCGCGGAACGCACGCTTGGGTCGCCAGTCACTTGCATAGATCCTGACTATCTCCTCCACCACGTCCGCCGCCTCGCGCAAACGCTCCTCCCGAATGATCGACGGGTTGTCATCACTTGTGTGATACTCGGGATAGGGCCAGCGACTGATCGACAGACATGGCACTCCCACGCCGGGGCCGTTGATCACAAACTCATCGTTGACGATTACCTCATGGAAAGCCCCTTGCCGGAAACCAGGACCAAAGCGAGCAGCGAAAACTCGCTTTGCCACACGATCAAGCACACTGTGATCCTCGAGCGTTCTCTGAAGCACGAGCGAGTTCTCGTTGCCGGTCATCTCGATGAACACGCCACCTCTCAGACGTCCGATCAACTCCTCGTTGTGAGCCAGAAAACATATCGATCCAATCGTCTCCGGACAGAACAGGAACCGCACGCTCATAGAACCAGCGGCGAGCGGTGAAGCGGCGAGAAGGTGGGCCACGCCGACCGACGATGCGACGCCAGCCGCATCGTCGTTGGCTTGCCCTGGGTGACAGATGTGCGCGCAGACAAGAAACTCGCCCGCGTCTGGATCGGGGCCTCCGGGAGGATGCATCACCGCGGTCCCGACACGCAGACCATTGCCCTTCCCACTTTCAAACGAAGCGTCGATCCGCACCCGATAGCGCGCTGTGCGATCGAGCGCATCGAAACACACCTTGCTCAGGCAGAACCCCCAGTCGCGCTCGTAGTACTTGAATTCCCATGGGATCGCTTCCGGACGGTGGGCAGCCACATACAGGTGCGGCTCCAGTTCTTCCCACGACAAGAGCGCGTCGATCGGGGTTGAGTAACTCACCAGGTGAAGCGGTGAGTCCTCGAAGTCGATGATCCGTTGGCCGGCCTCGGTCTCGACCCAGCCCTCGCGCACGACGTATCGCTCCGGGACCAACCATGTCCAGACAGGGTCCCCAGGCGTGTAGCTCTGGATCTCATAATGCAGTCCGTCTGGAAGCGCCTGGCCGACGAGCTCCAAGGCTATATCTGTGCCTTCAGAGGCCAGCGTTCGGTGCAACGGATGCAGCCGTTCGACGAGACCTAGCAGCTCCACATCTACCTAGATAGTCTCGTCAAGTGTGTAGAGAAGTCGCGGCTCTTTTTTCATGGTCTCCACGGTGGCGTCGAAAATCTCTCGCGCGCCCATGAGCCGTACTGTGGCCTGGCCGATCCGAGTAGACCTGATCAGCCCCTTGTTCGCCAGCAGCTCGCCCATAGCGTCAACAGCGGTCACGACTCGACGGTCGAGATCTCGCACATACATGGTGACCGTTCGTTCAAACGATTGGCCGGTGACGTCGGTCGCCATGCCAGAGAAGCTCTTTAAGTAGCGGTAATCGACTCCCTGCAACTCCTCAACATGATGGAAAAAAGTCATCGAGTCGTTGTAGGAGAGACCAATTATCATGATCTTGCCGTCCCACTTACACAGGTGGCCGAACAGCGAGTCCGCTCCATAGCTGCTCGGATCGGAGATGGATGCCGCCTCCTCTGCCCTCGCGCCGAGAACAGCGAATGAGTAAATCGGATGTTCGACTCGCGTGCTGTTCGGATCGTTGCGCACCAGCTCGCTCAGCACACCCATGCGCGAGGGAGTCGTTCGGGCATCGAAAGGCTCGCCTTCGCAAAATCCGAAGTTGAAGGTCGGCATTATCAAGGTGCCCCGCGGTCCCAGCGCCTCCATGAGTGCGTCGACTACTGCTGTGGGGCCGCCGATCACAGGACCAAGACTTTTATACGAACTATGAACAAGTACCGTATCGCCGCTCTCCACCCCGAGCTTGCGCAACGCACCTGCCAGCTCTCGGGTACAGAGGCCCGTCGGACTCATATCGCTTCCCGCCGGGCTCATATCACTTCCCGCCGGGCTCATATCACTTCCCGCCGGGCTCATATCACTTCCCCGTCGTTGCATTAACGTCCCAGCGCCGCTCCCACCCGGCGCCTGGTTGTCCGCGACCAGGCGCGACCGCGCCGGCCGATGCGCAGTGGGGGTCTGCGCCGTGCAAGCCGCTCACGCAACTGCCTCTCTGTGGCCCCGCAACGCCCTGCCCACAGCTTGGCCTCTTCGCCAAGCGCGGCGACGGTGCGCTCGGCAGCGAGACCGTCTAGGGGACCGAGATAGCGTTCGGCGATCTCACGCCGTCTGTCCAGCACGCTCGGGGAACATTCACGGCCTCTCGTCGCAACCACAGCCCCCGGGAGCTCCTCTGCCCGCCGCACGACGGTGATCTCCTGGTCCCACTCATGGAAAGGAATGAGCTCGCCGCCGAATGCCGTAGCAGCCTCATCCCAGCCGGTGTAGACGACGGGACGACCAGCCAGCATCGCCTCGAGCAACGCGGTGCTCTGAAAGCCGACGGTGACGTCGGCCGCGACGATCAGCGCGCGCACGTCGCTCTGGGGGTCCACCAGGAACACCCGCCGGCCCCATAGATCTCCGGCGCGTCGCTGCCACTCGCGCAGCAACTCGACCGGCTGTTGAGGATGGGGCTTGACGAGCACCCGCCAGCCACGTCGCGCGAGTTCATGCAGGCCTTCCTCGGTGCGTCGGTGCAGAGCGCTCCACGAACCTCTTCCATCGCCTGGGTGGTAGGCGTCGACGGAATAGGAGAGAAACAGTACGCTGGGTCCACCGTTTCCGATCGGCACCTCGACGGGCCATTCCGAGGGACGCCGATAGAAATCAAATCGCGGTTGTCCTGTGACGACGATGCGGTTGGGCGCGCCGCCCGCGCGCACCCAGAAGCGCTTGTGGCGCTCGCTGCAGACGGTCATGCGATCGGCCAGCGGGGGATAGTAGCGGCGCAGCTCTTGAGAGTGCTCACGCATGGTGTACTCGGAGATCGTCGTCTCCTTCTGGACGACCAAGAGCGGTACGCCGAGCGCGTGGGCCACAGGCGGGGTTGCCCGCACATAGAAGAATGTGTCAGAGGGCAGTACGATCGCGTCGAATGGCGACACGGTGAAACGATCTTCGAGGATCTCTCGCAGGATCGCAGCGAACCGGCGTCTCGCGTCCTGGAGTTCTGGCTTGGCAAACGCCTCGAAACCGCTCGCGACATCTTGCGGCAAAACACGCAGCGCCTCCGAGCGCAGCAGGTCGTAGGACATAACGTCGAGCTCGATCTCCTCGCCCGCCGCCCGGCGCAGCGCAGCGATGTCCTGGGCGAAGTGATGTTCGAGCACAAGAAAGCGCACAGCCTCACAGGGTAATTCACCGTGGCGTCAAATGCACAGCGCCACCAACAAGTCAGAAACACTACAACCGAACTCTTCTAAATAACGATCCTTGCGATGCCTCGGCTGAGCTAAGGTTCACCATTACACAGCCGACAGTATCCGGTTGCTCTTCAGCCATGCCTCCACCGACCGTCATCCCAAACTTCGACCCAAAGTTCTTTAGACCGTGCGGGTTCCCCCTGTTGCGGGAACTCGGCTACGGGACTCGCGTCACCATCAACAACGGCCTCGACTCCGAGAACCCGTTCGCGACACCGATGACGGTGTCGATGACGGCCTTCGACAATGCCGGAGGCAGGATCGGCTCCACGCCCAAGATCGCGAGCTTGGAGCCCGGCGAGTTGATCAAGCTCGACATCGACGCCGAGCTCGCCCGCGTCCCACACGCCGCGGGAGACGAGGCTCTGTTGATCGTGTTGCACGTCGTCCCCACGAAGTGGGCGGAGGAGAGCAGCGTCGACGTCCCTACCGCGGAGATGATGGCGCACGTGCGGGCCTCCGACGATTTCGTCGAATACCACCAGCGCCCGAAGGGCGTAGTAACGGGGGTTGCCTACCAGACTGGACCGCTCAACGACCCCCGTCTCTCCTCGACACGCACGACCGTGTGCCAGGCGCCGAAGGTGATCGTCACCGAGCCGGTCGACACGCTCTTTGCGCTGATGAATCTCTCCACACGTCCGGACTACGCGGACACCGTGCGCATGGACTTCTGGATACTCGGCCCCGACGGAGAACGATTTGCGCGCTCGGCCGTGGATGTGCCACCGTTCTCGTTTCGCCTGGTAAGCGCCACCGAGGTGCTCGAACGAGCTGGGATGCTGGAGGACTATCGCGATCGTGGAGGAACCGGAATGCTCCTGGGGCTCTCCACGAACGGCACGGTGGCTCCGATCTCGTTGACTCGCAATCGGATCACCGGAGCGATCGCCTGCGACCACACACTTCCGCCCACTTTCTATCTCAGCACCTGGGGCGGCGAATCCCGACTGCGGGCCAATGCGCGTCTGGAGAAGGAGTTCTTCTCAGAACGCGCCGACCAAGTCGTCCCCTCAGCCGGGAATGCCCAGTGAGCGTCACGACAGACGCTCGCGCCCGGGTGGCCAACGATGTTCGACGGCGTGCTGCCCGCACAGGCCGGGCGCCGCGCCTGGCCTATGCGCACTATTTCATAGAGACGGACGAATTGCACAGTCGGATTCATCTGCAGAACTTCTACTCGACCTTTTGGCCTCAGGTGCGCAAGCCGGCCATAGCGCATGTCCTTGTCCATGACGCCTCGGGAGCCCCTCAGGGAAGCCTACATCGCGAGATCCCGCCCTTCGGTTCGTTGTTCCTCGAGGTCTCCGACCTGCTGGCGGAGATCGGCTCACGGGCGATCGAAGGCATAGTGGCCATCGATCTCGAGCCGGCCGCCGAGGTGCGTGCCCAGTTTCACGAGCTGCCCAACGCGGAGGAAGCCGAGGTCAAGACGCCATTCTGGATGGCCTACTACGACGGCGCCGAGAGCTATATGTACGTCCACTCGATCGACACGCTCGGCGGCGTGGTGTTTGGAGCCCCGCGCCTGCTGACGTGGTTGATGACCCGGCAGGTGGCGCTCGGCAAACACTGGCGCAGCTGGCGGCTGCTGGAGGTCGAACGCCTCTCGGACCTTCAGGTGGTCTGTATCAACCACAGCCGGGAAGCCCGCTCCACGGTTGTCGGGGTGTACTCGGCCGATGGCTCCACCACGATGTACGAGCGCGCGGTCAGCATCGGTCCGCTCGCGCTAGAGCGGGTGTGCGTGCCGAAGGAGGAGATGGCGAGCTGGCCGGAGCGCCACCCCGAGATACGCCATGCACGCATCGGCCTGGACCCGCTGCTCACCGGCAATGGGAAGCCATATGTGATCATGCGCTATGCGAGTGGGCCACCGAGTCTTCACCACGGATGAAGCATATCTCTGTATTTGTCCGATCTATGGCAAAATACAGCCTGCTCATATCTTTCTGATTATATGAACGATGGTTGACAGCCGTCGAAGAGCGTGCGATGATCTCGTGTGCCGCACGCCGACCTTGACATAGCGACTGCGGCGCACTTTTACTCGTAGTGCACTAGGGCCGATCCCTGCACGCGCGAGCGCCCGGATCGGCCGATCCATCTCTCGAAAGGGACGCTATGGGTCCCGGACGAGGAAAGGCGGTACAAGATCATGAAATGCTATCGACTCGGAGGCTTTGTCGCCATAATGCTGGCAGCGGTCGCGTTCAGCGCGATGGCTGTGGCTTCCCCGGCTTTTGGTACTGTGACGTTCTTATTAGCCTTCTTTTAAGTGGCGGACTAAATCTTACAACAACAGTCTTAGCAAGCTGGACCATATCAGTAATATTATTTAGGAACAGCAGAACTCCGGGCGGCCCCGCCGCCGTCTCATGTGGCAGCTTTATAAGAGTCGGGTCCGTCGGACCGAACAGCGCAGATGAGTTTACCGAATACTTAACCTTAGCAGGAGTATTGATCAGCCCTACACCGTTAACTGGCACGTCTCTTTCGTGCGAAAAAGTAGAACTATGTGAAACCGGCAGTAAGGCGTGGGCCGTCAACCTCCCGTGGTTATCGGAACTGGAGTTATGGGAAATCGGCACCCTATCTGGATACGTCGATTTAACTTTACCTCGTGCCGGTGGAGCCAATCCGGGATGGTACTGTGGAATGCAAAACATCATTGATTACGTTGTCGGAAGAATGCACATCGCCTGAACTAGTTGCTCAAAATATGAATATCGCAGAAGGCGATGAAGAAATTTTCTCTGAAAAATTTACATTAGAAATGGAAGCCAAAGATGCCTTATGCTCAGGCAACAATGAAGAAACCGGAAGCGAGGAAGGTAAAGGGGTAGGGACAGAAACAGGAGGCGGCACCCTGTCGGTCTCCTCATAGGCCGACCCAAGACGATCATTTGGGCCTCCAACAATTCGCTGACGCCTAGCGATCACGGTGATGCAAAGTGTGTGGCGTCCCACCAGCAAAGCGACGCCACACACGCCGTCGGCCCAAGCGCCGGTGTCCTGGCGATCACCCACCAGGACACCGTTTAACTAACAGCGCCTTTGCCGTCTCAGGTAGAAGCGCTTTTGCATCTCAGGTAGAAGATACGGATAGGATTCCTCCACCCGGGATAGTCATAACATATGATCCTTCGATATTACCGAATCCTTCGCCGCCACTTGAGCATAACAGTAGGTTTCCTCCCATTAATAATGTGAATGAACCCGAGAAGAAGCCCTGCACGCCCGTGGATATGTTTACTTGGGACACAAAAATTTCGGGCGAGGTGCATTCTTCCACGATCGGCAATAGTGGAGTTACGCATTCAATATACCACCCAGGATTACCACCGCCGCTGTGAGCTAAAATTAAATCAACGAATCCACTTTCACTAGGACCCTCTTCCCATAACTCTACTTCAGTTAAACTTGGAAGATTCATTAACCAAACCTTACTACTGTTCTGACAGACCGCCTCTGATTCGCACGTTATCGCCGTACCAGCTAATGGCGTCAAGCTTACAGCCGCTTCTTCTAATGTTAACACTTCAGTTATCTCGGTCTGCGCTATTAAGGCCGACAAAACCATCCTCGTCGATACTACATCTCTGGAGCGACATTTTGCCGTCAATCCCCCTTTCATCTTCGAGTAACAGTTCACTCACGAGTGATACTAATACTGTAACCGCGACATCATTACCGCCTTCTAACCAAAATGCTAATAAGAACGTCACAGCAGCAGACGCTGAGGACGCCACAGCCATCGCGCTCAACGCGACAACAGCGAACAGCGCAACTCCCACGCCCACAAATCGAAAACGTCTCATGATCTTCGACCTAACCTTTCCCCTCATCCGAGACCTGGTTGAGGTCCATCCGAGGCTTTGATCAGCTGAGCCCTGACACCCACACACACATACAGGAAACACCACGACCTGGCCCAACATCCGAGTCGGCGGCACTACGGCAAACGCATGCCGCTAGCGCGGTATCGTCGCACACGTATATTCCAAAATCAAGAGCAGTTCTGATTATTGTATATTGTAGCTGGCGTTTGCACTGCGGCGTTGCAGCGTTCTGCCGCAAGCTAAGGAGCCAGCCTGCCGATGCTCATCTCCGTGCACGGGACCATCACCTCAACAAGGCAACCCCAAAATGGGTGTCCGGGTGTGAAGACTCCCACCCGGACACCCATCACACTACTGCATCACTTCAACTTCGCTCACTCAGGTGGACGATACCGATAGGACTCCTCCGCCTGGAATAGTTGTAATGCCCGCCCCTTCAAAGTTACCGGATTCTTCGTTATTGCCGGTGCATAAAGCCTGTTTTCCTTCCATTAATTGCGTAAACGCTTCTGAGGAAGATCCTTCCACGCCTGTGGTTCCGTTCCTTTGCGAGGAAACAGATTCAGCCGAAGTGCATTCTTCCGATACCGTCAGCAGCGCCGTTTTACATTCAACGTACCAGCCCGGATTGCCACCCGCCCCGGCAGTCGGTAACAATAAGTCGACGAAACCGCTGTCGGTAGCACTCTCTTCCCATAACTCCAGTTCTGTTAACCAGGGAAGGTGCTCTGGCCACACCTTGCTAGAGCTTTCACACAGAGTCTCTGATTCGCATGACACAGATGTGCCGACTAACGACGTGAGGCTGACTTTCGTTCCGCCTGAATGTTAACGCTTCGGTGATATCGTCAGCGCTATTAGGACCGACGTCGCCCGACCAGTATCTCGCTGCATTTTGAGAGTGCCGCCTTACCCGCGAGTGATTTATCATTTTCTAGTAACAGTTCGCCAGAGGTTTCGACTAACGTCGTCGCCGTGACGTTACTGCTGCCCTCTAACCAAGACGCTAATAAGAACGTCACGGCAGCGGAAGCCGACGACACCACAGCCATCGCGCTCAGCGCGACAACAGCGAACAGCGCGACCCCCACGCCCACAAATCGGAAACGTCTCATGATCTTCGACCAACCTTTCCCTCGTTCGAGACCGGTTGAGTCTCGTTCGAGACTTGGATTGCCAGGCCGGAGCACATTACGGTCAGACTTCGCCGGCCTGGCCTATGTTTATTTAGCCGCGAGCCAAGCGTCACCACTAGTCCCACGTATCAGGCAATTTCACACAGATCGAATAAAATAGCCAGTGTTTCCCGTCAGGACACCGGCTATTGTTTCTGCACCCAGCCGCCCCAGCCCACGAGCCAGCAGCGAAGGCTCTCTTCGCAGGCCGGCCAGCGCACGAGCCCACCCCCGAACTGCGACTTTAACGCAGGATCGCAGCTCCTTCTCCACCGACTCACGAGCGTGCAGCCGGCCCAGCTCGAAGTCGCGCACGCCGAACTGGCGGCACGCCTGGATCGCCGCGTGCAGGCATAGGGGATTGGCGCGCGCGGCCAGGCCCCGCTCGCTGCTCGCACCGGCCCAGTACAGCGCCCGCTCGCCGCGGAGGCGGCACGTCACCGCGGCCACGCCCTCCCGTCGGCGTCGCGGGCGCAGACCACCATGTCACGGCCGCCAGCATCGAGGTAACCGCCTGCCCAGAGCTACCCGAATAGCTGCGCGAGTGCGGCACCATGCCGGTACGCCGCCAGGACTCCTCGTGCAGAACGATGAACTCGCCGTACAGGCTCTGCAACTCGGCGTCCGTCTTCGGCAGTGCGCGAGCTGACGCTCAGCCACTGGATCGCCTGGCGGATCTGATTTCGCAGCTCCGGCTGATAGGGCTCGAGCCCCTCCTTGAGCAGCAGGTCGCTGCCGACATCCGGCACCTCCCCGTTGCCGCCGCGGTCGGCTCGACGTCCAGGATGCGCGAGCACAGCCGCATCGGCTCGTGTCCTTCGCGTTCGAGCAGTAGGTAAGGCCCGCTATCCGTGTGGGGTTGTTACGCAGGCGACTGCATGGCCTGCAGGGACCTCGAACCCGATCTTCCTGTTGGCCGTGAGCAGCGCCTCGAAGCGCTGCCACCCCCCGCCGCAACACCGCGTCTCGCGGCCCATCGGCGAACATCGCGCCGAATAGCCGGTCGTGATCCGCACTGCGCCGATGGGGTGAACGGGGAGACCGACATCGGAGCGCCCTCGCGTGCCAGCCACAGCAGGTCGCCGCTGCCGTTCTGCGCACGCGCGAACTCGATATAGGCAGGCGCGTTGTACACCGATCCCTCAGGCGAGGCCGAAGTCCACTGCTCCACTCGCGGGCGATCAGCTGGATCGCTCAGCCAGAATGCGCGGTACCCGGAGGGCAGCCTTAGCCCGCGACTTTCCCCAGACGCTTCGATTCTCCCTCAGAGCGGCCCATCTCTCGCTCACCCGTGCCCCGCCGACCCGCTCACGCCGTGGCCTCGCGCGCCGGGCGGCCGAGCGCGTGGCGCATGGTGTCCAGGAACGCGCGGCGGTCCTCGCCGCGCACGCCGAACAGCACGAAGGCGAGGAGCGAACCCCGACCGAGATAGCGCACAGCACGGCCGTCACCGCCAGCGAGTGCGTGTGCGCGCCCACCCACTCGTACAGCGCCAGCGAGACGCACACCTGTAGCGCCAACCCCGGCAGATTGGGAGCCACACGAGCCGCCTCAACCACGTTCGCAGGGGACAGTCAAACACCCTCAGGTAGTACCAGAGCAGCAGTGGCCACGCCAGTCCATTGGCCAGAAGCGTTCCACTATCACGCCGGAGATCCCCAGTGGGTGGACAAGCGCTATCGACAGCGCGAGGTTTAGCAGCGTGGAGACGGCGCTCACGATCAGTGGAAAGCGGATGCGACCGAGCCCGTAGAGCATGGTCGATCCGACATTGTTCACCATCTGCATGGCCTCATATGCGGCGAACAAGCGCGCCGCGCCAACAGCCGGGAGCGCCTTCGGGCCGATCCACGATAGGAGCAACGGCTTCGCGAATATAAAAGCTGCGACCGCAAATGGCCCGGCGGCGGCCGTTGCGTAGCACGACCCGCGCACGTACATGTCGCGCAGCAACAGCTCATCACGCCGCTGCGAGGCAGCGGCGGGCACCACCGCCGAGACAGTCACCGAGCTGATGGTGGCGACGCCAAGGTTCAGCTTGTTGGCGATTTCATACAGACCCACCGAGCGCGTCCCAAGCACGATGCCGACGATCGCCCTGTCCATCTGGTTGTACACGGTGCTCACCAGCCTCAGGGCGAACACTCCGCCACCGAATCGCACCAGCCTGACAAGCTCCGCCCGTCCGCCGCCGCGCGGGCTGACGCGCAAGCCCGCGACCGCCCGGTGGGCGAGGATCCAGTAGGCGACCAGCAAATCGCGAGCCGGAACTCCGCGAGCGCGGCCGCAAGCCCGACTACGCCCCCAGCCCTGCAAGAGCACGACTACATAGAGGGCCGCCTGCAGAAGCGTCCGTCCCAATTCCACTGACTTGGTAGCGCGGACTGCTGCGTGCCCTCGAACACGGCCACGAAGGCACGAGCCGGGAGCTCGAAGCCAGCTGAGCACCTGCCAGCGCAGACAAGTCGTGGCCGCGCGGCGCAATGTGGCGAGACGCCAAACAGCAGACGAGCGCATGCGCAAGCGCCACCACGACAGGGCGAGGATCAGGGCGACCGACGCAAACATGCCGCAGCTGGTGCAAACGATGCGGTTCGAGCGCCGGTAGGTCCGATCGGCGCTCGCCTCGGCGACGTAGCGACCGTGGCGCCTGGTCGCCGAGCTCCGAGAGCGCCGCATACCTCCGCGCGAAGGTGAGTGTCAGCGCAGAGCACCCAGGCCGTAGCCTTCAAGGCCAAGCCGGTCGATCAAGACGGCGTAAGACGATCAAGCCGACTGTTTCCCCCACCTGCCCACGCCGTTGACCAGCGTGTTGCGCACGAGCTCGACGGCAGCTGCGGGCAGCACCGCGGTCGCGATCCGGGCTCTGTTGGCCAGTGACAATTGCGAGATCCAGGATGGGGCCTCCACAGAGCCTGTCTGCAGGGCGAGCTCCACGCGCGCGGGCAGAGGTCGCCGGCCCCACCACCAGCGATAGATCGAGGCGCCCGGCGGGCCCGAGATCGGACTCCGCTCGCAGCCGGGCGTCTTACCCGCGGCGCAATAGAGGCCGCGTGCTGCGGCGCAACTACCGGAAGGTCGCGCGGTACTGCGCTCCGCGCGCCTATGAAGCAGGGTGGCCGTGGCGTCGGTGAGGAGGGTCACAGCTTCGACCCGCTGCCCACGCCAGCCCGCGTTCGAGCGCGTGCACCGAGCTCCCATCCTCATAGCCGTGGAAGGTGGTCATAGCCGCCGACGTCCTCGAACAGCTCTTGGCGTATGAGAGCGGTGGAGCCGATGTTGTGGCGAAGAACAGGCGATAGGGATCGTGAGGCGGCATTCGCAGGATCCCTTGCCATTCCCCGAAGAAGCGCACGATCCCATAGCTGAAGCCGAGTGTCGGGTCGGCATCGAGCGGAGCACGCAATCGCCGTAGCGCGCTGGCCGCGAGCCGATCATCGGCGTCGAGCACAAGCGCATAGCGAGTGTGCGCCCTGCCGAGGGCGACGTTGCGGGCCACAGCGGGCCCTGTGTTGGCCTGCCTCACGAGCTCCACACGCGGTGGCAGACGATCGAGCTCGGCGAGCGTGTGAGCGTCGGTGGAGCCATCGTCGATGACGATCACCCGCGGCTCGCCTCCTTCCTGAACGAGCACGCTATCGACGCTCTCGGCGCAGGAAGGCGCCATAGTTGAAGCAGGTGATGACGACAGTTACGTCGTCGTTCATGGCTCGGCACGCAGCTCGGCCGCATCCTTGGCCTGCCCGCTGCGCAGTAGCGCGAGCCAGTCCGGCCACATACGCGGATTGCCGAGCGCCACCGACGCGAGCAGCGGCACATTGCGCAGCCAACGCAGACTCAATCTCCGCTCTCGCGCTCCGCGAAAGCGCAGCAACGCGACCTCCTCCATGGCGCGGTTGTAGCGGACGGCCCGCCGCGCGACGCGCCGTTGACGCGGACTCAAGCGTCCGCGTCCGAGCGCCAGCGCATAGGCGCGGCGATTGTTCACGGCTTGGCTTGCGAGATTCGAGGAGACGCTGCCGGGCGGTACGCCTGTAGACGGCGAGCACCTCTTCGTTGAGCACCGCACGGTAGCCCGCCTCGAGGATCTTTATCCACAGCCCGAAGTCCTCGGTGCCGAACAGCTCTGGATCGAACCAACCAACCGCCTCACCGACCGTCGACGGCACCAGACAGGCCCCATAGATCGGGTTGCGCCGCAGCACGCGCTCGAGCGTTATCGGCGCATGGCGGTCGGGGATGCGCTGCAGGTGCGTATAAGGGGCGTATTGCTCGTCGATCAAGATCTTGGCGTCACAGCTCACCAGCCCCACCCCGCCCTGGCGGCCTGCGGCCACCCGATGACAGGCCAGTTGGCTCTCGATGTAGCGGGGAAGCAGCAGGTCGTCGGCGTCCAAGAAGACCGCGAACTCGCCGGTCGCATGCTCGAGCGCCAGGTTGCGCGCGACGGCGGGTCCTCCTGCTCGCTCCCGACGAAAGCTGCGCACAAACGGCCCCCCGGCCTGCAGCAGCTCCCACGTGCCATCGCTCGAACCGTCGTCTACCGCGATGATCTCCCAGTCGCGATAGGTCTGCTCATGTACCGACTCGATCGTCTGCCGCAGGAATGGAGCCGCGTTGTGGGCGGGGATGATCACGCTTACCCGCGGCATCATCGTCCCTCGGCACCGGGATCGTCGGGGCGGAGCGACCCGTCAGGGCGGAACGACCCGCCGAGACGGAACGACCCGTCAGGGTGGAGCAACCAGTCGGGACGGAACGACCCGTCAGGGTGAAGCAACCCCTCGGGACGGAACGACCCCTCGGGGCAGAGCAACCCCTCGCGGCGGAACGACCTATCGAGAGCGGCGACGCGCGGGCGAGAGGTCGACGCCGCGCCCATGCCGCCTCACCGCATTCTGCTTGGCTCGGCCAGCCCGTCCAGCTCGAGTACCTCGAGCATCACGCGCAGATCGTGGTCACCCACGTCGCCACCGCGACGCTCGGCCTCGAGCAGCCACTCGAACATGATGACGAAGGCCAGCGGCGTGTCGAGGTCGTTGGCGAGCGCGTCGCGGAAAGCTTCCACGTGGTGGCGCATGTCCGGCGGGCTGGGCTGGTTGGGCACCAGTTTCTCGAGCGCCTCACGGATACGTGATGCGTTCTTGGAGCCGGTCGCAAGGCCGGTGAGCGCGTCCCCGAGCGGCAGCGAATAGTGGGTGCCGAGCAGGTAGAGCGCGACCGCCGGGTGGCCGAAGTGTTTGAGCGCGTCGCTCAGCATGATGCACTCGCCGGTGGAGACAGGGTGGGCCTCGACGCCGTCACGGCCGGCGCCAAAGCAGATATTGACCCAATGGTCGACGTCCGAGCGCGGAACCTCGAGCAAGCTCATCCCGGCGTCGAGCCCGCTGTCGTAGGTGTCCTCATCGCCGTCGTGCTCGCTGTCGAACTCACCGTCCTGGTCAGCGTCGCACTCGCCACCGAGTTTGGCCCGCGGATCTGCGTGGCGCTCGCCACCAAGCCCGTCCTCTAGATCAGCGTCGCGCTCGGCGCCGAGCTCGCCCTCCAGGTCGGCGTCGGACCCAGCATCGAGCTCGCGGCCCCGATCGGCGGGGTGCTCGCCACCCGAGTCGAGTGAGTCCGGGGCATCGAGCGGCTCCAGCTCAGAGAGCTCATAGAGCGTGTCGCCGCCGGGTGAGTCGAACAGGAACTTGGTGGCGAAGCCTTCGCGCTGCAGGAAGCGCTCGAGGAAGCTGAACAGCACCAGTGGCCTGGTTGAGGCGACGTCAACCCCACCATCGACGACCACCGGCGAGGTGCGTACCTCGACCCTGATCGCGTCCCCCGCGCTGACCGGCACGAGCTCTCCGCTCAGCGAGTCATACAGGCGAATCTCACGCACGCGCGTAAGACTACACCTCGTCCAGCGCATTGCCACAAAAACTCCCATGTCTGTCAGCAGTCGGGATTGGTCGGAAATATTCAATTCCTCAGCGTGGTCGGCCTCTTGCCCTCCGGCGAGCGCGGCGTGGCTTCCAGCGCGGACTCATGCGCCCGCCCACCTGCGCGCAGGGGGCTTCCTCGCAGCGCAGGTCCCAGCCACAGCGACGCGGGATCGCGTAGCCGGCGGTGGCGTGGCGCGCGTCATAAGTGGGTGTCCATTGCCACCCGTGATGGCCATGTTTGCGCATGGCACTAGACCCCGGTTCCCGTCATATATCCCATAACGACCATCTCACACCCAAATCCTTCCCGAGGAGGTTGTAGAACACCGGTGCCGGGACGCGTCATTGGTCAGGTCAGAGAACGCCCCGGCAACCGGTTAGCCTGGAGGGGCCGCGTGCCTTCCTATCATGGGTAGAGGCGCAGCGCAAGTAGATACGCACAAGTGTTTCCCACTTTTTGGCGCATCTTCCTCACAGTGAAAAACAACGCGCCGGGGGACGCTCCATGTTTCTCACTTTTTGCTCTACGCGCTGCTTCACTTTCGATATGCTCGACGCGATCTCCTCGCTAGCTCATGACAACCAACCTTTTTGACTATTTCGAGGAAGTATCGTCGGACAATGGGGCTCAGGCGCCATGGGCTGCCCGTGCGCCAAGACGGGCGAGCGCCGACTTCGACGTAAAGCTCGTGCCGCGCGCGCCCAACTGGCAGAGCGATCCTGAGTCGCTCGGTGCGCTCGAGCGCCTAGGAGAGCAGCCTTGGGTGGACTCGCTCACGCGCCGCGAGGATGGCGTTGAGCTGCGCCTAAGCGACAGCTGGATCGAGACGACCGGGGCGGCACTGGAGGCCGGCGGGGGCGCCGAAGCGGCGCTTGTCGATCTTGCCCGCGCGCGGCGCTACGCGATCCAATTCTGGGACGCGAACGCGACCAAGGCGCTGCACGTCGGCCACCTGCGCAACCTGGCGCTTGGCAACGCACTGGCGGCTTCCCTGGAACAGGGCGGCGGCGAGGTCGAGCGGCGCAGCGTCATCTCCGACGCCGGGCGCAGCATGGGCGAGGCGATGGCCGGCATCGTCCGTAGCGGCCACCACACCTCTGCGTGGCCGGAGGGCGATCAGAAGAGCGATCACTTCGTGGGCCTTTGCTACGCGGACTACGTCGCCGCCGGCGGCTTTACCGAGGAGGGCATCGACGAGCGCGAGGACTCGCTCACGCGCGAGCTGCGCATGCAGAACGACGCGGCGGACGAGTTGCTCAAACGTGTGATGGCCGGCGAGAGCGAAGCGCTGGAGTTGTGGTTCAAGACACGCGCGTGGGTGATATCGGGCCAGCGCAAGACACTTGCGCGCCTCGGCGTCGCATTTGACAGGGTGTTCTTCGAGTCGGACTTCCTCGAAGAAGGCAACGAGCTGGTCGAGCGCGGCTTGCGCGAAGGCAAGCTCGAGCGGCGTGTTGACGGCGTCGTGATCTACGACACCGGGGTCGAGCACATGGAGGAAATGCCGCTCGTGCGCGCCGACGGACAGACGACTCAGCACATGCGCGCTGTCTCCTACTGGATGGGCACGCCCAGCGTCGAGGGCGTGACCACGATCCAGATCACCGGCACCGAGTGGGTTGCGCACTCGACTTGCATCCGCCAGCTGATGGGCGAGTTGACGCCCGCACAGAACGGTGGGGCCTCGCGCGGCATCCACCCCACGCACGACATTTTCCACGGCATGGTCGCCCAACAGAAGCGGGCGGTCAGCTCCAGCGACGAAGGCGGACTTTTGATCGACGACTTGATCGAATGGATCGAGACACGAATCGACGCTGACCCGCAGATGCGTGAGATCCGCCGCGCGCATCCCGCGCCTGAACGGATCCCGGCGCAGATCGCGCTCGGCTACTTCCTGCCATATCCGATGACCCCGCGCGTGGACTTCGAGATGGGCAAGCTCCTGACAGAGCGCGAGTCGCTGGGCTGGGACTTGGTGCGGGCGCGTGCGACGCACGGGACGCTCACCACCTCCCCCGGCCACCGCCCGGCAGATGACCCTGACTACCGAAGCGCGGTCGTACAGTCGGAGATCTACCGTCGCCACCTGCGCCTGGCGGTGGAGCGCTTCGACGTCACGCCGCTGGCGCTGTATCTGCGCCACCTAGCGCGCTGGTACTTGGAAGCGGAGCGCTCAAGCCATGTGGAGCGCGTGATCCACACACTGCTTGACCGCAGCGCGCGCGGATTGGGGCTGGAGGCGGGGCGATGAGCACCCTCCTGGTCGACAACTACGACTCCTACACCTACAACGTGTTTCATCTGCTGGCAGCTGCCTGCGGCGAGGAGCCGATCGTCGTACACAACGACATGGTCTCCTGGAAGGCGCTCGAACGTTGGGACTTCGACGCGATCGTGCTCTCCCCCGGACCTGGCCACCCCGCCCGCTGGCACGACTTCGGCGTGTGCGCGGACATCCTGCGCTCGAGCGAAGTCCCGGTGCTCGGCGTGTGCCTCGGCCACCAGGGCCTCGGACACGTGCTCAAAGCGACCGTCACCTATGCGCCGACGGTGATGCACGGGCGCCTCTCCCCCGTCAAGCACTCAGGCAAGGGCCTGTTCGCCGGTATCCCCCAGGACTTCGATGTCGTGCGCTACCACTCGTTGGCCGTGTCCGGCTCACTCGGCGAGGAGGGCCGTGAGATCGCCTGGACTGCCGACGGTGTCGTGATGGGCATCGAACACGCAAGCCGTCCGCTGTGGGGTGTGCAGTTTCACCCGGAGTCGATCTGCACCGAATACGGCCACCAGCTGTTCGAGAACTTCTACGCGCTGGCGCAGGAACACAAGCCCAAGCGTGCGCGGCGCTTGAACAGGCCAAGCGTGCCACCCAGGCGCTGCAGGCGGCGCAGCGCCGTCGACTCAGACGTGCGCTTGCTCTCGCGCACGATCGAGGGCGAGCCGCAGGCCGAGCTGCTGTTCGAACGGCTCTTCGGCAAAGAGGATTTTGCGTTCTGGTTGGATAGCGCGAGCACGTCCACGAACTTGGGCCAGAACTCATACCTCGGCAGCTCGATCGGGCCGAACCGTTTGGTGTTCGAATACGACGTCGAG
The DNA here is from genome assembly GCA_963757995.1 of uncultured Solirubrobacterales bacterium. Classification (GTDB taxonomy): domain Bacteria; phylum Actinomycetota; class Thermoleophilia; order Solirubrobacterales; family Solirubrobacteraceae; genus Palsa-744. Next base: position 82,514 of record CAVWTS010000016.1, on the reverse strand, counting down.
CAGGGCATCCTCACCCGCCACGACGCCGGTGGAGTTGTTAAGGAAAATGGTTCGTTCTTCCAGGTACTAGATCGCGAGTTGGAGAACCGTGCGATCGAGCCCTCCCAAGACCCAGATCACGGACTCCTAGGCGGCTTCGTCGGTTATCTGGGTTACGAGCTGAAGGCCGACTGCGGTGCCACCAACGCACACAGCTCCGACGTCCCCGACGCGGTGCAGATGCTCGCCAACCGCGTGATCGCAATCGATCACGTACGCGGGCGCACCCACGTGCTCGCTATCGCCAAGGGCGAGGAGCCCGAGGCACAGCAATGGCTGAACCTTGCGGAGCGGGAGGTACACGAAGCGCTCGCTGCAGGCCAAGCCGAGCTGGAGTCGAACGGCACGCCCAACCCAGCCGCGCCGGAGACAGGCGAGACGCGTGCCTCGGGCCCAGCCGAGCTGGGCCCGAACGGCACGCCCATCCCTCCCCCAAAAGACCCCGTCGTCTTTCGCCCCGGGCGCGGTCGTGAGCAATACCTCGCTGACATCGCCCGTTGCCAGAGCGCATTGGGGGCCGGCGAGTCTTATGAGGTGTGTCTGACCGACCAGATCCACACCGACGCCGAACCGGATCCGTGGACTCTGTACCGCGGACTACGCCGCTCCAACCCAGCCCCGTTTGCCGCTTACCTGAAGCTGGGCGAGCTGGCGGTCGTGAGCAGCTCGCCGGAGCGTTTTCTGTCGGTCGATCGCGAGCGCAAGGTGATGGCGCGGCCCATCAAGGGCACCGCGCCGCGCTCGGCCGATCCAGGACAGGACGAGGCCACCCGCAAAGAGCTTGCCGAGGACGAAAAGACGTTTGCCGAGCACCTGATGATCGTCGACCTGCTGCGCAACGATCTGGGACGCGTATGCGAAGTCGACACGGTGCGCGTACCCGAGCTGATGGTGATCGAGCAGTACACGACCGTGCACCAGATGATCTCCAACATCGTCGGCACCCTGGAGCCGGGGCGCTCCGCGATCGACGCGGTACGCGCCTGCTTCCCGGGCGGCTCGATGACCGGCGCGCCGAAGCTGCGCACAATGGAGATCATCGACGACATCGAGCGCGAGGCGCGAGGCGTGTATTCGGGGGCGATCGGCTATTTCGGCCTCGACGGCGTCGTCGATCTGAGCATCGTGATCCGCACGATCGTGATGAGATCGGGCCCACCCGCCCGGACGACGATCGGCGCGGGCGGGGCGATCGTGATGCAGTCCGACCCGCAAGAGGAGTTCGAGGAGATCCTGCTGAAGGCGCGCGCCCCGATGGCGGCGATCGCAAAGGCTGTCACGGGCAGCGAAGCCCCGGGGGCATGGACCGTCGAGCTCGAGCCGCAAGACGCGTTCGCGGGGACGGCATCGTGATTTTCATGACGCCGTTTGAGATATGGGAAACCGGAGAGCGCCTCGCGAACCCAATGACGACGAGCCAGGTCGGAACCGCGGTCCCAGCATGAGCCCGCTCAGCCCGATCGAACCCGATGCCGGGGAGGAGCGGGGAGTGACCTGGGAGATACGCGAAGCCACGCACGAGGACGTGCCGGCGGTGATAGCCGGCGTAGGAGAACTGCTTGTCGAACTCGGCGGCAAACCGCTGGCGACCCCCGTCTTGGCGGAAACCGCGCACGCGCTGATCGAGGACGGCAGCGCCGGCGTCGTGCTCGTCGCCGAGCAAGCGGATGAGCTCGTGGGCATCATCGGCGTCAGCTGGCAGGTCGCGATGCGCATCCCCGGCCGCTACGGAGTGATCCAGGAGCTATGGGTCAAGCCGGAGCTCCGCCACATGAGAATCGGAGCCGACCTGCTCAGTGCACTGGTCAAGGTGGCGGCCAAGCAGGGCGTGAAGCGCATCGAGGTGGGCCTGCCGAGCGAGCGCTACCCGGCTCTGCACGCCACCGAAGCTTTCTACATCAACAACAGCTTCACCCAGATCGGTATGCGAATGCGGAGGCTCCTATGAGTGAAATGCTGGTGGTCGAGCAACTGGTCGACGCCGCGAACGGCAACGGGAATGGCAACGGCAACGGCGCGCCTTTCATCCTCGATCGTCACGGACGCAAGATGCCGGGCCGCGACGACGAGCGGCGCACCATCGCGCTGCGCGAGGGTCTGACACGCCACGAAGACGTGCGCACCACCCGAGCGGACGTCCCGACCGAGCACGTCGAGCGGGTGATCTCCGCGCTGCACGAGCCCAGCTATCTGGAAGCGCTGAGAAAGGTCGACTGGCAGGAGCCGCGGATGATGCCCGAGTGGGCGCCGCCGGGGCTACCGGCTGACAGCCCGGTATGGGCGGGAGTGTTCGACACCGCCTTTGAGGGCGTGCGCACGGCGATGACCGCGGCCACCGCGATCATCAACGGCGAGCAGTTCTCCTACGCCCTATGCCGTCCCCCAGGCCACCACGCCGGTCCGGCTTTCCTCGGCGGCTACTGCTACCTGAACACGGCGGCGGCGGCCGCCTACACGCTGTGGGAAGGCGGTTTCCAGCGCGTTTGCATCCTCGACCTCGATTTCCACTTCCCCACGGGGACCGCGGCGATCGTGGCCCCCTTTGAGAACGTCACGCTTGGCTCGCTGCATGCCTCGACGCTGGCGGAGGTGCCGTGGCGCCATGTCGAGCCCTCCCCTGGCGAGTATTTCATCGAGTTCAACCACCAGCCGCATCCGGACACCTACCTAGAGGCGCTTGAGGAGTTGATCGTTGAAGTCGGCGAGGGAGCGCAGGCGTTCGTGCTCTCGCTCGGCTACGACCTCGTCGAGAGCGACCCGCACGGCTCGTGGGACTTCTCGCAGTTGATCTTCATGGAGATCGGCGAAGTGCTCGCCTACGCGGGACTGCCGGTATGCGTCGTGCAGGAGGGCGGCTACGCGCTCGATGCACTGGCCAACTGCAGCGAGGCTTTCGCGGCGGGCATCCTGATGGAGGAAGACGAGGACGTATGAGTTCTCCCGAGGACACCCAAAAGGACAGCGCGACAGGAAGCTCTAGCGTCACAGGTGCCGTGACGCAGGGCAGCGACGACGCCGCAGGTGGCCTCGCCCCCTTCCGCGCGCGGCTGGACTTCCTCGACGGAGAGATTTTGCGGCTCTTGGGCGAGCGCTTCGATGTCTGCCGCCAGGTGGCCCACCACAAGCGTGAGCACGACATCCCGATGATGCAGCCACAGCGCGTGATCGAGGTACGCGAACGCTATTTGCAGCGTGGCGCCGAGGCAAACCTGCCGGCCGACTTCAGCGCCGCCCTCTTCGAGCTTTTGATCGACGCGACCTGCAAGATGGAGGACGAGCTGATCGCCCAACCGTCCGCGCCGGGAGACGGGACCGGCAAATGACACGCATCCCGTCTCCCGCGTCAGTCCTAACCCGATGCACCAGCCGGGGCTCGAACCCGGATCACCGGATTTTAAGTCCGGCCCTTTCACCGATTAAGGTACTGGTGCGAGCTAACTCAATCCACTCGACAACGCGGCCCCAATAGGGCCGCACCCTATGAAATGTCGGTCGCGACAATACCATATCTTCTGATCCGCCGCACCTTTAGTGAAATGCTACCGCCCGGTCCAAGGATGCCGAGCACCCTGCAGGCCGTTGCGTGGGCGCGGAGGCCGCTGCCATTCCTTGAGCGGTGTCAGAAACATTTTGGTGACATCTTCACCATTCGCGTTAAGCATGCCGGCACATGGGTGATACTGGCGGACCCCGAGGATGTGAAGAAGGTGTTCACCGCCGACCATGCCGTGCTCGGCGTGGGCCTTGCCAACTCGATCCTCGGACCACTGCTCGGCCCGCGTTCGGTGATGCTTTTGGAGGAGCCCGAGCACGTCAGGCGACGCAAGCTGATGCTGCCCCCTTTCCACGGCGAGCGGATGCATGGCTACAGCGAGATGATGGCCGAGGTCACGCGCCGCGAGCTTGAGAAGTGGCCGGTCGGAGAGCCGTTTGAGCTGTGGCCGCGCATGCAGGAGATCACGCTAGAGGCGATCATGCGCGTCGTCTTTGGGCCGGCGGACACGGACGAGCTGCGCGGGCTGCGCGCCTCGCTGCGCAGGCTGACGAACTGGATGAACGATCCCAAGCGCCTCAACCTCCTGGCAGCCGCGGGCCCGGGCCGCTTCGCCGGAAACAGGGACTACCGCGCGATGATGGAACCGGTTGAGCGGGCGGTGCTCGAGCAGGTGCGCCTGCGCCAGGCAGACCCTCAGTACACAGGCGGCGAGGACATCGCCACGATGCTGGGGCAGGCGCGCTATGAGGATGGCTCGCCGATGACAGAGCAGGATCTGCGCGACGAACTGGTGACGCTGCTCACCGACGGGCCGACGTCGAGCCTGATCTCCTGGGCGTTCGAGCGCATCTTGCGCCACCCCCAGCAGTACGCTCGCCTGCGGACCGAGGTGGAGACCGACGGCAAGGACGGCCCTTATCTCGATGCCGTCGTCAAGGAGACGATGCGCCTGTGTCCGGCCGCACCGATCGTGGTGCGCCGACTGCTCGAGCCGATGGAGCTGGGCGGGTACACGATCCCGGCGGGTATGACCGTGGCGCCCTGTGTGCACCTGGTGCACCGCCGGCCCGACATCTACCCGGAACCGCTGCGCTTCCGGCCCGAGCGTTTCCTCGAACGTCCGGCCGGTACCTATACATGGATTCCCTTCGGCGGGGGTGTGCGTCGTTGCCTGGCGGCTCCCTACGCGCAGCTGCTGATGAAGCAGGTGATCGGCACAGTCGTTGCGGAGATCGATCTGCGAGTACCCGATCCGCGGTCTGAGCTGGCGCGTAAGAGCGCGATCGCGTTCGTGCCGCACCGGCACGCACGCGTAATTCGCACAGCGGATGTCACAGTATAAGATTCGCACACACAGAATCATCCAAATAAACATGTCGATACAACCAACTCCCGGGAGGGATCCGATGTTACATTCACACCTAGGGGCGCTGGCGCTCATGGCGGTTGCGATCGCGACCTCAGGCTGCGGCGGGTCATCGTCCAAAACGGCGACGACAGCCGCCGCGAGCAGCTCTCAGACCTCCTCGACGCAGACCCCGGCCGATCAGACATCCTCCACTCAGACCTCTTCCACTCAGACATCGGCCGCGCCGTTAGTCGGGGTCACGACCGTGCACGTAGCCAGCGGGACACCGCTGACGCGCTCGGCACTGATCGCCAAAGCCGACGCGATCTGCGCGCGCACAAACATCGAGATCAAGGCGATCTCGGTGGGGAATCTGACCGAATTCAGGCGCGAGCTGCCGCAGGCGGCGATTTACTACAACGCCGAGACGAACAAGCTGATCAAGCTCGTGCCCCCGGCATCGCTGGCACACGACTGGTTGACGCTGATCAAGTCTGCCCAGCTGTTCAGTGAATACGCACGGCTGGCCGGCTATGACGGGCAGGCGGGTCAAAACGTTATACCGGCGGTTCACAGTGCCGGGCAGGCGCGGCAGCCGATGACAACGGTTGCGCAGCACGACGGGTTCAAGGATTGTGTGCTGACTGGGTAGAGGCTCGCAGACGGATCATTCTTCGGAAACCCGGAATTCCGATGCTGTCGACAATGTGGGTGTCCTTGGCGGTTGCCGCCCAGGACACCCACATGTCATCGTCTACGCCCAACTAACCCATACGGCAGATCAGGTAGAGGATACCGACAGGACTCCTCCTCCTGGAATTGTCGTTAGAGCTGACCCTTCGACAACACTGGTTTCTTCATTGTTACCGGAACATAAACCTAATTTGGCTTCCATTAATGCTGTGAATGCGTCCGAGAAATTATCTAAGACGCCTGTAGCATCGTTAACTTTTTCTGCGACAGCTAGAGGCGTTGTGCATTCTTCCGATACCGTCAACAGTGCCGTTTTACATTCAACATACCAACCAACATTGCCTCCACCGGTATGCGGCATAATTAAATCAACGAAACCGCTTTCGGTAGGACTCTCTTCCCATAACTCGACTTCCGTTAACCAAGGAAGATTGACCGTCCAGATCTTACTGGAGTTTTCACAGAGGGTCTCTAATTCACAGGTCACGCTTGTACCAGTTAAGGGTGAAAGGCTAACTGCAACTCCAGCTAAAGTTAATACTTCGGTGCTGTCGTCAGCGCTATTAGGACCGACATCACCGACCAGTAAGCCGCTGCATTTCTGTAGCGCCGCTTTGCCTGCAGCGGATTTTTCATTTTCAAGTAACATTTCGCCTTCAGTTTCAACTAACGTCGTCGCCGTGACGTTAACGCCGCCGACTAACCAAGACGCTAATAAGAACGTCACAGCAGCAGAAGCCGACGACGCCATTACCATCGCGCTCATCGCGACAACCGCAAGCAACGCAGCTCCCACACCTACAAATCGAAAACGTCTCATGATCTTCTCAACCCTTTCGCTTGTCCGAGACCTGATTTGAGCCTATCGAGGCTCAAATCACAGCCGAGCCCGAGCATTTCTACGAAAGGTCTGCGTAGAGCCCCGGGATCGACCGATAGCCTCGCACACGGACTTTCGAAAGTCAAGGCAAGTTCGGATAATCAGGATCATCGCACCCGCTGCGGTGGACGGAGACTTTACCGGGTATGGCCGTTAGGGTGTCGGGGTGGTGGGCGTGAGCGGGTATGGAAGTGGGGCGAGTTGGGTCATCTTCCAGGATCCGTTTTCGTTGCGCATCGGCATCACGTACTTGTTGGTGTTCGAACCATAGAAGAGCGCGAATGCCGTGGTTCCGTTGATGCGCAGTGCTGCGATGCCGCCGTGGGTAAGGGTGTCGGCGCGTTCGGATGCAGGGCCCGTGAGTGTGGCCGCGAGTCGTTCTCCGCAGTTTCGTAGGGCGCGTTTGGATCCTCGTGCGAGGGCTTCTAGGATCTTGTGCAGCGGGTGTGCGAGGTGTTCGCACATTGCTGGCCAGTCGCTGCTGGCGCGTGCTCGCATGAACGCCGTGAGCGAAGCGATCGCCAGTCGCCGCTGCGAAACGGATGCTTCGTGTCCGAAGTCGGGGATGCTGTTGTCGCCTTTCGGCGCCCGGAAGCTGGCTGCTCCGGAGCGACTCGCGGGAGCTGGCGTGCCTGAGGAACTTGGTTGTGAAGGCGTCTGGGTGGAGGGCTGGCCTGGCGTCGTCGTGGTGGTCGCGGTAGTGGTGGGAGGGCTGGTGAGTGTCCGTGGTGAGCCGGCCGGTGTGCTCGTGTTAGTGGCACCACATGCGCTCAAGCCAAGCGACAGTAGCGTGGCCATCGCGAGCGCAGCAAGCGCGACGCATCGGATGGCGTTCGAGTGGAGCTTTGCCACCGCTACTTCTTTTTCTTGTTTTTGTTGTTTTTGTTTTTGTTGTTTTTCTTCTTGGTGATGTTGTGTTTGGTGGGGCAGTTTGTGGTGTGTATTGGTGTGGTGGTGTGTATTGTTGCGCCGTTTTGGGCGGTGAATGCGGTTGGCATTGTTAGTTTTTGGGTGCAGAGGTTGCCGTTGGCTGCGAGTGCTGAGTCTGGTCCCTCGGGGAGTGTTAGTTCGAAGGTGTTGAATGGTTGGTCTGGTGTGGAGTGGAGTGTGGCGCTGGTGATGTTCTTTTTGCTGATGAACGTTTCGGAGTGCAGGTCGATCGTGAGGCCGTAGCCCTGGAGGACCATTATGAGTTCGGGGAACTTGGCGCCGCCGTTGGACACGAAATAGGCGGGTCCTTCCAGGGGGACGGGGATGATTGGTGTGATTACCCTGGCTTGTCCGACACGGGAGTCTGCGGGACACGCGGCGGGGTTGGCTTCGAACGTTGCGGCGGTGCATGCCTTTTGCAGTGTTGTCAGACGTGAGGGGAGTTGTTTGGGGAGATCGACCTTAACCGATTTGAAGTTGGCTTGGGTGCCGAGCGAATTCGCGGGATACGTCAGTTTCACCGATAGGCTTGCGCCCTTCACTCGTGAGGTCTTGCCTGAGGTCGTGACCTTGAACGTGGGCGTGAACTTCAGGCTCGAGCAATCAGCCGCCTCAAACGGCGTCGCGACGTCCACGGTCTGCTGGCTCGTCGGGACCGCATAATTAGATCCGGAGCCTGTGACCGTGTCATGGATCGACTGTGGGGTGCAGTTGGTGGGGTTGAGGATGAATTTGTTGCGATCGATATAGACGTGGATGTTGCGGACGTGCACGACGATGCCCTTGATGATGTGTGGGATCGGGTCAGATTGCGCACCGCTGATTTCGACCTGGGCTGTCAACGGGTTGACGTTGAGCGCGAAACGAATCACGACCGTGCCGAGATCGAACGGGCCGACCTTGGCGCTGGTGATCGACACGATCGACAATGGCGCACCGTTATATGGTCCGGCGAGGTAGACCTTGCCGGGGTTCTGCGCCAGAACGGTCCCGACGCCCGCTTCGGTAATGGTGTGCCCGATTTCGCTGGCAGCCGGACACGACGGCTGGACTTCCTCCTGAGCACCAGTGACGCCCTTGGCCGCTTCGATGTCGGCATCGGGGCATAATGGGATGCCTGAGAGGTTCCCGCTGAGGCCGGGCGGCATCGTGGTAGAGAATTTGACTAGTTCTTGTTCGCCGTCTTCGCGGGTGAGCCGCAGATAGAAGGGACTGTAGGAGCCACCAGCATTATTCAATGTGCCCGCGACGAGCTGCGGCGAAAACGGCGGTGCGCCACCAGACGGACACGGACCACCATGCACACCCTGCGTCACCGAAAGTGGATAAGACACCAGGCGCGGTGCTTCGCCTGCTTCGGCTGACCATGGAGTCAACGCTGCCTGGGTGGCGTATTCACCGCACAGGGGTGGGCTTACCAGCGGTGCGGTAGCACCCGCACGGAACTTCAGTGTGAACTTGCTGAACGGCTGCTGTGGCGTGTTTTCAAAGGTGCTGACCAGTTGGCCGGTAACCGGGTTCGGGGTGATCTTGCCCGCAACTTTGATCAGGATACCCCGCTGGGGGTCCTTCGCGACAACGTACAATGCGAGCAATGATCCTCCGGGGTGTTCGGGGTCGCCGAACGCTGGGACGTTTTCATACGGTGTGGCTATGTATACCGCACCGGTGATCTTTTCTTCAAGCAAAGGCGTTTCGATTTCGATCGACCCGATCTTAGACTGTTCGGGACACCCCACCCCCGGCAGCGAAGAGGATGTCTCTTCGGCGGACTGTTGTTGTGTGCAGGCGCCCAGTCCCGCGGCGAGCGATGGGTTCGCGGTCATTCCTTCGGGCAACGCGACGGTAGTGTCCTTCAGGTTCGCGGTAGATATCGTGAACGGGTTTTCCCATGATTGTGGTACGACGAGTGACACGTTTAGACCTGACGGTGATTCTGCGGATTTCGTGCTTGGTGTTACTTCTATCGAGGGGTTGAATGGAACCTTGCTGCAGCCTTCGATCGGACCGGCTTCGACGCTTGCGTGTGACCACAACGCTTCCTGTTCGATCGGTTCCTCCCACGACTCCGCGCGCATACTGGCCGTGAACGGTCCCGTGCAGCTTGTGGGGTTCGACAGGAACGGCTTGATCGGGATACGCGCTTCCTGGGGACCACCAAGTTCACTACGACAAACAGGCGGACGTTCGCCCTGAGAACCACACACCGAACCACGTTCAACATCATGTTCGCCGGATGCCGGCACACCCCACAACCTCACAGAAATATTGTGTCCTTCACCCAACTTCGGGATGTTCGACGTCACCGCCGTCAAACCCTCATCATCCGGACGGATCACCGCCTGGGAAAACAGCGTGAACAAGCCGACCACGTTATAGCCGATCTCAGCAGCCGTACCAAAAGTAGGCACTTCCATACTATAAACCGGGATAGTCACCTTCCTCAACAGATTAGTCTCATATATTTCGGTCGTGATCTGGCCGACCTGGCTCGCTACCGGACAATCAGGCAACAATCCTTCCGGGGACAACGGACTGATCGACAACAACTCCGCCTCACTACACTTAGGCACCGCCGTGTCACTAGCATCAAAACCAGCAGGGAATTCGTTGACGATCGTCCGCACATCATTGAACGTTTCCCCACCACTCACATATCTTTCACCGCCCTGAATCGGCGCAAGCACCAAAGGCTCATGTTCAAAATCAAACGACAAAACCCAATCCGAATGAGCACCAGCCTGCACCGATTCGCTACCAAAATGAAACGAACCAGGCTCAATCGCAAACGGATGATCACTCGGCTTAGCAACACACACACCCGCCAACAAACCAAACAACAACAACCACAAACCCACAAAACACGACAACAACCACCTCATCGCAAACCCCCCCCACTCACACGACTCTTGCTAACCCGACTACGCCCCGCCCTACCCTTCTTCTTGATCTTCTTCTCCTTGCCCTTCTTTTTCTTCCCCTTCTTCTGCTTTACCTTCTTCTTCGCCTTCTTCTTAGCGGGATGGCTGCCGGCAGCTTCAGGTACAATGTTACCTACCCCCGCGAAGGTGAAACTTGATGGGGTCGAGTCGACCGGTGGACTCGGCGGTGTAGAGCATTCATCGCCTTCGCATTCCACCGGTCTCGCCGGTGGTGGCGGCACCCCGCCACCGATACGCGCATCATAAATATTACCTTCCCCGATACTGCCCTCAGCACCATGACTCCACGGCGACAGCACAGACCGACTGGAGAAGAACACATCACGACCTTCATCCGCCGTACCAAGAAACAAATTCAAATATCCACCCAAACCATCAGTAATCAACGCCAAACAACCCTGCACCACACCACACCCATCAACACCACCAGCACGCCACTCATAAACATCAGTCGAAGGCGACACATGCCCACCAGCATTCAACCATTCCCCATTCCCAACCCCAAGCTTACCGACGAATTCAGCCGGGATTTCCCCATCCAAATCCTGCGGAACCAACGACGCAACAGTCGTAAAGAACGCAAAATCCCCATTCCCAGACGCAGCCACAAAATCCGGTAGCCCACCATTCATATCAGGCAAACCAAGCACATCACCCATATAAGCATCCTGTTTAGGTTCAGCCGAAACGGACGATGACGCACACGAAACACACTCCAACAAATGTTCCACACCGTCATAACGAAAAGCCTGACCCCCCGTACCCGTACTAGGAGTCCAATACACAAAACGCGGATGAGCAAACGTATCACCCACCGTCGGAGCAAACAATACAGGCACACCAATAAAAGCCAGTTCCTGATCTTCCGCTGACTCTTCAGCCGGCAGTGCTTCTTCTTTCAACGTTTCCGTATTATAACCAACGATTTCTTCTTTACCATTCTTCAAGACCAATCTCTTGTCCTGCGCGTCAGCCGAAACAAACTTATACACACCAATATCAACCGTTTCAGAACCATTGACCCGCATATAAATATGCCGAGCTTCACTACATTCTTTGCCAGGGATCGCTTCGAAGAGCACACGCGAACCATCAGCAGAAACACTATGAGACGTACTCGCACGACGCGCACTTCCTTCTTCAGGATGCGGATCGGCTATAGGAAGTATGTCTTCCTCACCCCTGACCATTCTAGCCCCACAAGAACCGATTGTTGTCGTGGTCGATCCGCTGCCGGTCACGTTCAGCTGACGCAAACCACCTTCACCAGCATATTCATACAGATCAGACCCCGACCGCGTGCCAGTTTCAACACCCAACAATTCATGATCCACATTCGCCAGTACGAGCTTAGAGAAATCGCCGTTGGCTGCCACCCAGCCACTCGCTTCACCGTTGCTATTCCCTAAATTTGCGTCTTCGTGTGTGATCGACGCGACCTTATGGTATGGGCCACCGATCGGCCCTACCTTGTATTCGACTTCAGGAGATTCACTCTTTTCAGACGGCTCATACGCCGATTCGAACGCCACCTGCGTCACATCAGCACTATAAACCTGCGGGATCACACTATTAATACCGGTTCCGGGCTGTGGCGAACCCGCGATCATCGACCAACCAGATTCACTATTACCATTCCGAGAAAACAGGTACGGGCTCTGCCCCGAGCTCGTACCAGACCCGTAACTCACCTCGGGTGCTTCCAGCACCGCGTGTTCGCCGTCTTCACCGACCAATACCGCCGACTCGATACCGCCACGATAATGAAACGGTTCCTGCGCCGCACCCTTTTCCACCGGAGTGACCTGCTCAAACACACGACAATCAGGCAACACCCCAGACAAACCAGTACGAAACACCTGATTCGAACACCCACCAGCGCCGGCACCACTAACCAATGGCACCGTCAACGTCTCTTCATTACCTACTTCAGGCGACACGGACAGCGCGCTCTTAGCCACTATACGGAAATGGTAGCCTTCGCCCGCCTTCAAACCCGGAACCACAAGACCCACAAGATGCGAACTTTCACCAAGCCCCGCACTTTCATGCCCCGTTTCTTCAGGACTAGACCACCCTTTTTCACTAAAAGCCGTATCCGTCACATACTGAAACCAAAATTCGGCAGCATTCGATACACCACCCGACTGAACCCTCGACACTTTCACGTTGGCTGACGATGAAGAGGTCAAACCCGCGGCATTCGCTTCGATCAATGGCTGTGCCGTCCCTGTGTCTCCCTCGCCGAAGAACACCGTATAAGGACCACCATCAACACCCTCCACCTGCACCGGCGGCCCACTAGAAAGACCCCGAAGCGCCGCTTCAACTTCACCAGCCGACGCACCATACGCAATCGGAACAGTCGCCTGACCCGCAAAAGTCAACGTGAACGAACCACCAGTAGCACCTTCCACCGCGATAGCCTGTTCCTCTGAGGTCGCAACCGATTTCGGATTAACCGTCCCCAACAACTCAAGTGACCCCCCAACAACCCTATGCACCACAAAAGTACCATCAGTCGGCGGCCCCTCAGTCTCAAACAATTCTTCGCTCGACACACCACTACCAAACGCATTCGTCACAGACAAACGCACACAATAACCCCTAGACCCACCCAACCCACCAACACTCACACCAACGGATACACTATTCGAATAGGGTGTCGCTTCAGCCTCCGCCTGTCCTACCATACCTTCACCACCAGGCACCGGGGTCCAACCCACCGAAGGACAAGAACCACCAGCTTCCGCCGCCACATATTCAAACCGCCAACCCGTTTCAGATGAGCGCGGAACAACAACACCCGAAAAATGCGCCGACCCACCAGTAACATTACGCACCGAAACACCCGACCCCGGCCTAGAAGTACCCGTCTCAACAGATTCTATTTCGTTACTATCTAATGTCTGATATCTCGTGCCGGCCGAATTGTGAAGCTTTATACGAACATAATAAACGGTTTCCGCAGACAACCCCATAAGCCTTGCTTTCACCTTTAAAAAATCCTCTTCAGCAGTCACCACACCTGTCGCTTCTAAAGTCATAGGTCTCCACGAAGCCGAACCCTGTGCCGGGGCGTGTCCGCTTTCCGGAAGCGAATATTCAAACGTATATTCAGAGTCACTGCCATTCGACTCGATCTTTGCCGAAAAACCAAGACTAGTATTCGTTATTTCATCAACATTGAAGATTGGGTTGAGCTGTTCAACGATACCGAGATGGGGCACTTCAGGCATTTCCACAGGACGAGTTTCAAACGGAATTTCTTCCTCAGCACTACCAGCAACATTTTCCGCCTCAAAACGCACGCAATAACGCGTCCCCGGACTCAAGTGACGAAGCTGCATAGAAGCATCCCCCTCTTCCCCCGGATCAGCTACCCCTAGACTGAGAGTACTTGTCCGAGACGTTACTGGAGCTTCGCCTTCGTTGACCGGTAACCATTCTGCCGCCGAGACCGAACCACAATCAGCTTGAGCATAATCAGACCGCCACTTAGTAACAAGACGTTCAGACCTCAATTCCGTCAGCATAATAACCCGCGTCGAATGAACCACTAACGACGGAGGCGGCACTTTTTCCTGCGACCACTCCGGCGCCCCAGCAGCCAACACACACGAAGGCAAACCAAACACCACAACCACAACCACCAACGGGCCAACAACACGCCCTATGCATCTCGACCAACCCGACTCGCCCTCATTCATTCCCAACCCCCAGATTCCAATCCGACCACACTACACACCGACACAACCCAAATAATAGTGGTTCCGCTAACGGTGTCCGGACAGGCAACCACCCACCCGGACACCACTCACATCACACTTCTACTACTGAACTACTGAACTACTGAACTTCAATTCACACTCAGGTAGAAGATACCGACAGCACTCCTCCTCCCGGAATTGTCGTCAGGCCGCTCCCTTCGACAACACCGCTTTCTTCGCCGTTGCCGGAACATAAAGCTAATTTGGCACCCATTAATACTGTGAATGCCTCGGAGAAAACATCTAAGACGCCCGTAGCATCGTTAACTTTTTCTGCGACACCTTCAGGCGTTGTGCATTCTTCCGATACCGTTATCAATGCCGTTTTACATTCAACATACCAACCAACATTGCCGGCTGCACCGGGATGCGGCATAAGTAAATCAACGAAACCACTTTCGGTAGCACTCTCTTCCCATAACTCAACTTCCGTTAACCAAGGAAGATTGACCGCCCAAACTTTACTGGAGTTTTCACAGAGGGTCTCTAATTCACATGTCAGGCCCGTACCAACTAACGCTGCATTGTTAACTAGAACTCCAGCTAAACTTAATAGTTCGGTGGTGTCATCAGCACTATTAGGACCAACGTCACCGACCAGTAAGCCGCTGCATTTCTGTAGCGCTGCTCTGCCTCCGGCCGATTTTTCATTTTCGAGTAACAGTTCGCCTTCGGATTCAACTAACGTCGTCGCCGTGACGTTAACACCGCCGACTAACCAAGACGCTAATAAGAACGTCACAGCAGAAGCCGACGACGCCATCGCCATCGCACTCATCGCGACAACCGCAAGCAACGCAGCTCCCACACCTACAAATCGCAATCGTTTCATAGTATTCAATCTAACCTTTCCCACGTCCGAGGCCGGTAAAGCCTCATCCGAGGCTTGGAATAGCCGAGCCCGAGCACCCGTACAACGAATGGCCAGAGAGCGCAACGACTCGACTCCTATAGACCTACAAACGACACGCCGCAAGCACAGGCGACACCTGAACCCACGACACACCTAAGCATCGCAGAACCCCAAACCAATGTCCAGACGCGTTTCCCACTCCCGACCCAAGTGTTTCTCACTCCCGGCGGGAGTGTCGGCTCCGTCGCTGATTGGAGCCATATTGGTACCCTCTCGGGATGGGCGATCTATCGAGGCGCGTCAAGGGGCTACTGCCCGACGGAGCGCTCGACAAGCCGCTCGCCGGCGCCCGCAGCAAGAGGACATCGCTGGACCGGGCGTCCGGACAGGCAACCACCCATCCGGACACCGTTCACATTATACCTCTACTATCACTGAACCTCGTTCCAGACTCAGGTAGAAGATACCGACAAGACCCCTCCTCCCGGAATTGTCGTTTCGCCGGTCCCTTCGACAACACCCGTTTCTTCATTGTTACCGGAACATAAAGCCAATTTGGCTTGCATTAATAATGTAAATGCCTCGTCGGTTTCCTCTACGACGCCTGTAGCATCGTTACTTTTCCTTGTAACAGCTAGAGACGTTGTGCATTCTTCCGATACCGTCAACAACGCCGTTTTACATTCGATATACCAACCAACTTCTTTTCCACCGGTATGCGCCATAGTTAAATCAACGAAACCGCTTTCGGTAGGACTCTCTTCCCATAACTCGACTTCCGTTAACCAAGGAAGATTGACCGCCCACACTTTACTGGAATTTTCACAGAGAGCCTCTAATTCACACGTCACAGCCGTACCAGTTAACGGTGTGGCGCTAACCGCAACTCCAGCTAAAGTTAATCGTTCGGTGGTGTCGTCCGCGCTATTAGGACCCACGTCACCGAGCAGTACGTCGCTGCATTTCTGTAGCGCCGCTTTGCCTGCGGCCGATTTTTCATTTTCGAGTAACAGTTCTTCCGTCTCTTCAGTTAACGTCGTCGCCGTGACGTTAAGACCACCGACTAACCAAGATGCTAATAAGAACGTCACAGCAGCAGAAGCCGATGACACCACAGCCATCGCGCTGAAAGCGACAACCGCAGCCAATGCAACTCCCACACCTACAAATCGAAAACGTCTCATGATCTTCTCTACCCTTTCCTAGTCCGGAACCTGATTGAGCCTATCCAAGGCTTAGATCACAGTCGAACCCGAGCATCTCCACAGTGTCTGCGGAATGCCCCTAGGCTCGGCTGCCATTCTCGCATAGGCAATTTCGAAAGTCAAGACAAATTCTGATAACCAGGATTACTGCTGCCCTGTCCTGCCTGGCCATTATTGGGTTTGGGTTCTTGCGGTGTCGGGTGCGCGAGGTGTTCGCACATTGCTGGCTGCCACAATGCTTGGCGGATGGCGCGTTTGGCACGATCCACCGAGGACTGATGGTCCCCTATGACACAAGCTAACCTACATATAGACTGGTATGGGACCGCGCTTCAGAGCGCGACGGAAGCATACTGGGAGACGTGGGACCTCAACGCGAAAACCGCGCCCGCAGGTGGGGCGTCTGCCTAAGGCTCGGCATGCCCGACGACAGCTACAACCAACGATTGCCCGCGCTGGACCTTTCTATTCAGCAGAACACTTCTGTGGTCCCTCACGACAGCCACTTCTACCTCCTGCAGGCGGGCGAGGTGCTCGGTCGATACCGCTACCTGAAGGCGGCAAGGGAGGCTTGGCGCGAAGTGCTCGCCAAAGAAGATTGGAAGCCCTCGAAGGGACCTAAGCTGGCGCCTAGCGAGAAGCTGAAGCGAGAGAAGATCGCACAGGAACGCTCGGAATACTTCGAGTACTGGAACAGCGGTAGACGGCATTCCTGGTAAACGCTCAGGCTCCAGCGAGGACTTCCAACGCGTCCAGCGCTTGCCGCGCCTCAATTGGGCCGCCGCTCTTCTGAATGACGAATCCGGCCGGCTCCTTCCATTCGACTACGGCGGTACCCACTGCCACGACAGTGCGCAACTGTCCGGCGCTTTCCGGCGCAGCACTCACCTCGTAGCTGATGCCGCGTCGTTTCAACAGCTCTATGAGATCCCATTGTGCAACTGAGCCGAGTCCAAGCTCCTCAGCGGCTCGAGCCCGCTCAAGAGCCAGCGCCGACGTGACCGCCGGGAGGAGCGGGCCAATGCCTCCGACAAGCGGACGCTCCGGCTTGGTCTGTCCCGCGACCATCAGAACAGTCGTCCCACTGGAGATGTCCACCGCCAGCACGTTTGCGAGGATGCGCAGCGTCGAGTCTCCCGTCGGCCCGGTCGTGAGCAGCGCGACGGCGTCGACCCCGATCGCAGGCGGAAGAGGGGTGGAAATACGAATCTCGCCTGCTGCTGACATCGCCACGTCCGCGGCACTCGCCTCTACTAGGAGAACCCTCCGCTCAGACAGCCGCCGAAGACGTCGCGCCTCGGTCGCAGCCGCGAATGCCGGTCCCGATGTGGACAGGTCCGATGTCGGCTTGGCGAGCACTTCGGTCAGCCAAGACTTGACCTGCTCCTCGTTTTGTGGGAGGAAGGGTAGAGCCCCTACCCCATAGGTCGTGAGCGTCTCGCGAAGCGGCGCTTCGTTCCATGTTGCCGAGGTCTTTGCATCGAGGGGGAACAGGACAGTTCCACCGACAACGTGTCGGCGCGGTGAAGAATCGGTGTGGCCCAAGACGATTGCGTCCCTGTAGCGGTGCAATTGGTTGACAGCGTCCACAGGAGGACCCGGTAGCCGGAACTGTTTCAAATAGTCGGGATCTGCTTGAACCCGATACTTCGCGTCCATCACGATAAAGATCGACGGCCAGCCTTCCGACTCAACTGTAAGCAGGATGTCGGGACGCTGAGTGCCCGTCAACCCTCGGAAGCTGCGGTTGTAAGCGAGGCGAAGCGTCCATGCGTTCCGCATGCTCACCTCAACATCACTGCCGGGCGCCAAGGTCGTCCGGAGGCCGCTGTCGGTTTGACGGAAGAGTTGCGAGAAGTCCGCTTCGCCGCCGA
Organism: uncultured Solirubrobacterales bacterium; assembly: GCA_963757995.1. GTDB lineage: Bacteria > Actinomycetota > Thermoleophilia > Solirubrobacterales > Solirubrobacteraceae > Palsa-744. Next base: position 64,484 of record CAVWTS010000016.1, on the reverse strand, counting down.
CTATCTCATACAGCCATCCAGCAAGCCTCAGAAAGCACCAAAGCTCATACAGCACCTCCAGGTCCTTTACAGAGGTCTCGACAGCGCCGCCATCAAGTGCGAGGCCCTGATTCAGCGCGAGGACGGCACGCACGGCCTCGCGATATCCCGGCGTCCGTAGGAGGCGCAGGGACGAGAAACCTTGAGGCACCGAACCCAGCGCCTCGCTGAGCGGCTCGACCGCCAGCATCCGCCCGAGCCGAGCGTCCAATCCGGCGAGTTCTTCACGCTCAGCCTCAAGCCGAGCAGTCGCTCGCCCACGAGCCTTTGCTCGGATCAGCTCGTCGTCCACCCCGTCAAGGAGACGCCGCACACGCCGCTTCACGCGAGTTATGGCGGTTCGCAGCCACCTGTGCTCCGGCGTGTCGAGGGTCTCCGTGACCCGCACCGCAGGGACACGTCGGCGAACCGATCCGATTCCCGGAACCTGGACCAGCGCACCTTGCCCGCGACCCAGGCGGATGGCCTTCTTCGTTAGGTGCGTGGGTCGTCGAATAAGCTCAACGCGCTCGTTCTCGGGGACGCGTAGGAGCTGTCGTGCTGGATGAGCGCCTACCCACTGCATCGCGCGCTCGAGCTCGCCCGCGTGATGGCGTAGGAGTGTCGCAAACTCCACGTCCCGCGGACGTGAAGCGCGCTCCTCCGATGCTCCTTGGTAAGTGGCACGAAGGTACTCCAGTGCCAGGGCGCGCGTAGCCGAGTTGACCTCTGCGAGAAGTTCTGTGTAATCAGAGTCGTAGTCGAGCTTGGCAGGGAAGACCTCGAGCTCGACTCCCAGCACTGACTTGGTGCCGCTCCGCACCTCGAGGCGCGTGAGGCCGATCTGTCCTCGGAAGGACAGCCGTCCGCTCGCCAGGTCTTGATGGTTAAAGGGTGAGGCGATATTCGCGACGAGTCGCGGATCGCGGTGATGGAGCTGAACGTTGTGACCATCCATCGACTCCACGAAAACCTCGTAGGTCATCCACTCGTAGAGCGCCGGCCCGGCTCCCGATACGTCCGAGTGCTCCTCTCCATCGGATCCGATCCAGTGGATCTCGTCAACTGTGCTGTCGTCTGGCGTCTCGACGTGCATCCGCGCAGACGCCTTGCCGAGTGCCGTTGGCTCCGATGAAGGCCCCCGCAGCTCGAAGCGGACCTGGTCGGTTGCGATACTCAGGAGCGGCTTCATGCGCTGGCTCAGAGCCAGAAGGAAGTGAATCCCTCTTGATCGAAACGCTGCTGCATGATCTCAATGCGCTTGGCGCACATCGGGAACTGCGTTCCCGAACCGTGCTTTCCACCGGCTGCCCATGAGGCGAGCTCCTTCAGCAACGTCCCGATGCCTTGAGTCCCGCCCTGTATGCGAGGGAGCACCTTCATCATGATCGCGAGGTCGAGCGGGTCGACATCCTCGCCTGCGGAGGAGACGAACACAGACGCGATCGACTCAGCGTTCAGACAGTACAGCGCGACCTCGTCGCGGACCCTGTAGCCAACGTGTAGTTGAAGCACCGAGAGGTAGTCGTTCAGCTCGCTCAACACAGCCACGACATCAACAACAGGTGGCTTCTGCGTATCGGCGTCGGTGACTCGCGCATGCGCCCCGCGCCACTCAGCTGCCGTCCAAGGCGTCACCGAGGGGGTGCCTGGACTGCCGAAGTTGCCTAGATCAACGTCGGCGAGCTCGATGACGAACCCACGGTCGAGTACCTTTCGTGAGAAGCCGTGCGTCGTCTCGTCCATGTTGACGGAGCCGATCAGGGTCAGGTTCGGCGGGATCGACACTCCCGTCCAGCTTGCTTTTGCTGGATCGAGCCGCGCGTAGGGTGCAAGAGGTGGAGAGACGAACGACTTCGTTGTTGGGTCATACCAACGTTCCTCGACGATGCTCAGGAACTCCGCGAGGTAGTACTCGACTCGCGCAAGGTTCATCTCGTCGAGCAGAAGAAAGTACTGGCGATTCGAATCCCCGGCTGCTCGCTTGGCCGCTCGGAGAAGCGCGCCAGGATGAAAAACCCCAGCCAGGTCCTCGTAGCCGATCACCTCGCTGCTGTCAGTCCAGTCGGGCTTCACCGGCTCTGTCAACAGCTCTCCATTCGTTGCTTGCGCGATCAGTCGAGGGAGTTTCGTCTTGCCGAGCCCGGAAACCCCTGCCAACACGATGAACGGCTTTGTCCGCGCGGCCGCGACGAAAGCGGCGATCTGCCACGGCTCATAGGCAAAGCCTGACTTCGCCGTGTAATCGACGAGCTCTTCCACCTTCCCGCCGCTCCCTGTTGTGCCGCTGAGACCCGGGAGGTAGCTCGTCGGTTCAGCCCGGTTGGGTTCGAGCGCGATGGCCACTACACGCCCTCTCCGAACACGATCTGGCGCTCTGTCAACGTCAACCCAACGGCCGTGACAAATGCCTGCACAATCGACTCCTCCTCTGGGGACTCGCCGACGGACGCCTGGATGTCGTCGAAGCGGAAGAACCACACCGCGGCATCGACGATCGATGGGGCCTCCCCTAAGGTCTGCGACACAATCGCGTTCAGGTGCTCCTCGTAGCCTTGCCGCAATCTGACCACCCGCGGCCCTTGAGACACAATCTCCGTGATGGGCTGCCAGCTCGGACCGTTCACGGTGTCAGGCGGCCCGTTCGAGGGGTACTTCTCGGTGCGCCATCCGTGCTTGTTCTCTCTAGCCCCGCCGAACGGATTGAAATACGGCTCGGGCGTCGCCGTGTCAGAGCCAGGTGGCGAAGCGAGCGCCAGCCGATCGACCGACTCCATATAGACCTCGTCCTTCAGCGACAGCGTGACGGTCGGTTTACTGGGGGCCATTGCGTTCTTGAGAATGAGGAAGTCACAAAGGCCCGGCCGCGCTCGGGAGCTCGCGAGACGCTCCACTGCGCCCGAGAGGACGTCAGCACTGAGGTAGAGCGGCATCTTCCAGCCTCGTATCGTCCGTGGACGCAGCGGCCTCCACGGCTGACTGACTCAGTGCACAGAACTCAGGCTTCAAGTCAAGCCCAACAGAGCGGAGGTCGTGGCGGCGGGCAAACGCCAGAGAGGTGCCGCTCCCACAGAACGGATCGAGCACCACGCCACCGGCAGGCGTGGTCGCCAGAATGGGGATCTTGATGAGATCCTCGGAAAACGTGGCTCGGTGGATCCCGTTTCCCTTGGCGGATGGAAGCTCCCACGTGTCAAGAGGCGGGAGCCGCTTGCCGCTGGGCACCTGTCGCGCCACACGATCGCGGTCGAAGAAGTACCACCGCTGCTTTGTGAAATGGAAGACGTACTCGTGAGACATCGAACAACGATCTCGGACTTGATCGGGTATGGGGTTCGGCTTGACCCATACGTTGTCATTCCGGACGAGCCATCCGTCGTCCTGCATTGCGATGGCGAATCGGTGAGGAATGAGAAGCAGCTGCTTAGGCCGGGCCCATAGCCCGTCGCCACGCTTGTCCTGAGGACGCACCCCGAATCGGCGTGCACCCTGCTTGGGCTCGAGACTACGATGTTGCCCCTTGCCGCTCCAATACGTGTCGCCGAGGTTCACCCAGAGGCTGCCGGTGTCACGCAGCACGGGGCGGCACAGCCGAAAGACCTCCACGAGCGCTTCGATGAATTCGGCCGGGTGCTCCTCCAGCCCGAGCTGGTCGCGGTGCCCGTAGTCGCGTTGACCGTAGAAAGGTGGCGAAGTCACGATGCAATCGACTCGAACCTGTGCCAATGCAAGCTTCCGCAGCGACAGCGCCACGTCTCCGTCGAGAATCAAAGTGTGCTGGTCTGCATAGAATGCCTGCGCGCGTAGGTCCGGGTCTTCGAAGCGCCACTGCGGAGTCCGCTCGGGGTGCAAAGCACGGTTAGCGGCGGTGTCCTTCAGGCGCGGTACGCCAGTCTGCTCATCTGTCTCCAGCGAGGCGATCGAAGTTGCGAGTGCGTGACGCATATGCATCAACCTACATCGAGTTTCGGACGACAAGCGCCCTTTGTGATCATCAGGCGATCCAAGACTCGCCCGGCGAAACCTCCGACTGACGCCGGGCACGGCAATGAGCGACAACGACAAGGCTCGCCACCGTCGGCCGCGACCCTGCGGCCGACGATGCGGCCGCAATGCTGCCTTGCGGCCACTTTGCGGCCACTCGAAACGTCGAACAGCCGCGAACCGAAGCGAAACGGCGGACATCAAGTCCGGCCCGGCCACGTCGGCGTCGGTAGAACCGCCTAGCGCACAGGGCCGTCCTATTGGCTATTTCTTCTTTTTCGGGAGTGTCAGATTAACGGTGGATCTGCTTGGTGGTTTTAGTTGATTCTTCCTTCGAACGCTATCGCGAACGCGTTTAGTGCGGGCTTCCATCTCATTGCCCATCTGGCTCTGCCTCGTCCGGTGGGGTCCAGTGCTCTTGTGGCGAGGTAGAGGCACTTCAGGGCGGCTGTGTCGTTGGGGAAGTGTCCTCGTGCTCGGACGGCGCGTCGGTAGCGGGCGTTGAGCGACTCGATCGCGTTCGTGCTGCAGATCACGCGCCGGATCTCAACGTCGTAGTCAAGGAACGGTATGAACTCGCTCCAGGCGTTCTCCCAGAGCTTGCTGATCGCCGGGTACTGTTTGCCCCACTTCGTGTTGAACTCCGCGAAGCGCTCTCTTGCGGCAGCCTCTGACGGCGCCGTATAGACGGGTCTGAGGTCGCGGCTCATCTCATCCCAATACTTGCGCGAGGCGAACCGGAATGTGTTGCGGATCAGGTGGATGATGCACGCCTGGACGGTCGCGAGCTCCCACGTCGTCGTGATCGCCTCAGGCAGTCCCTTGAGCCCGTCACAGACAGCGATGCAGACATCATCGACGCCGCGGTTCTTGATCTCGGTGAACACGCTCAACCAGAACTTCGCGCCCTCGCCACCATCACCCGCCCACAATCCGAGAATGTCGCGCTCACCGTTGACGGTAACGCCGATCACGACATAGACAGGCTTGTTCATCACCTGTCCGTCGCGGACCTTCACGACCATCGCATCGATGAAGATCACGGGATAGACGCGATCGAGCGGACGGGTCAACCAATCCGTCATCTCGCCAACGACCTTCTCCGTGATCCGGCTGATCGTGTCCTTGGAGACCCGGGCACCATAAACCTCCCCGAAGTGAGCAGCGATCTCCCCAGTCGTCAACCCACGCGCAGTCAGCGACAGCACGATCTCATCAACACCTGTGAGCCTGCGCTGGCGCTTCTTCACGATCTGCGGCTCAAACGTCGACGCGGTATCCCGCGGCACCTCGATCTCGACCGGACCGATCTCCGTGAGCACCGTCTTGGCGCGTGTCCCGTTACGGCTGTTCCCGCTGTTACGTCCTGCCGGGTCGTGCTTGTCATAGCCGAGGTGTTCGCTCATCTCCGCGTCAAGCGCAGTCTCGAGCACACTTTTGGTCAGCTGGCCCAACAGCCCGTCGGGGCCAACCAGCTCAATGTTCTGCTCCTTCGCCTGCTCCAAGAGCTGCTCAGCCAACTGCTTCTGATCAACGATATCTGTAGTCATAGACCCGATCATCTCCTCCTGACCGGTCAGACCCGCTAGCTCCGTCATGGTCCATCCCCTCGCTCAGACCAAGCCAGATCCACCGTTCATCAGACAGACCCTCTTTTTCTTGTTTTTGTTTTTGTTTTTCTTGGTGTTTTTGTGTTTGGTGGGGCAGTTGGTGGTGTGTATTGGTGTGGTGGTGTGTATTGTTGCGCCGTTTTGGGCGGTGAATGCGGTTGGCATTGTTAGTTTTTGGGTGCAGAGGTTGCCGTTGGCTGCGAGTGCTGAGTCGGGTCCCTCGGGGAGTGTTAGTTCGAAGCTGTTGAATGGTTGGTCTGGTGTTGAGTGGAGTGTGGCGCTGGTGATGTTGTTTTTGTTGATGAATGTTTCGGAGTGTAGGTCGATCGTGAGGCCGTAGCCTTGGAGGACCATTATGAGTTCGGGGAACTTTGCGCTGCCGTTGGATACGAAATAGGCGGGTCCTTCCAGGGGTACGGGGATGATTGGTGTGATCACCCTGGCTTGTCCGACACGTGAGTCTGCGGGACACGCGGCCGGGTTGGCGGCGAATGTTGCGGCGGTGCATGCCTTTTGTAGTGTTGTTAGGCGTGAGGGGAGTTGTTTGGGGAGGTCGACCTTGACCGATCACCCGGACCGTCGAATAGCCGCGAGCCGAAGCGAAAACTGCGGACCCAGCACGCGTCAGGCGCACGGTTGCGCACTACCAGCCGCCAACGGAGGCCGAGGCGATGGGCAACACTTTTCGGTGTGCAGGTCTCCTCAGCGACTAGCGCAGCTGTGTGTCGGGCAACGAAGCGCGCCAAGCGGTGTCCGCCACCTGACGGTCACGAAGCGCCCGAAGCCGCACGTAGACGCGCATCAGCGGGTCACGAAACTGGTAACCCCTCTGCCCGTCGTCCAGCCATGCCTCCTCAAGAATGCCGTAGTCATCTCGGAATTCCTTCAGCAGGCGCCCAATGAACTGCACGCGCTCCACCCGTTCATACTGCGGATAAAGCTGTAGGAAGTCGTTTTGAACATCGCGCAGTGTGACTTCGAGCGCCCTGCTATCCGCAACAGCAGCGAGAGCGCCCTGGCGGAGTACCGCTTGGCCACGACCTCTGATCGCTCTGCTATACCGCTCCTTAAGCGGTCCGGAACACGCCTCAATGATGGTTGCGAGGGCTCGTGCGAAGTCCTCGGCGGTGATTATCGCTCGCGAATCCCGCTTCGCCAGTCGAGCACAGTGAAGGGCGTACAGGTGCGCATAATACGGAAAGCCGTCCGCGTGAACAACAATCTTCGCCCGGCACTCGTCATCGAAGCCCATCTCAATCTTCTGTTCACCACGTGTAAGTATCTCTTCGATTTCCTCGGGCCGCATACGTGGCACTTCCACCCTCGCCGTGCGACGCGAGGCAGCCTCGTCGAGAAGAAGGAGTTTGTCAATCGCACGCGTAGGCCCACCGAGAACCACTTTAGGCGCGTGATTTCCTAGATCACCGGTTCGCCTCGAGCACAGCTTCATCAAACGACAGATGCTCCGGCCGTGTGAGTCGCCCTCCGCAAGATCTTCCAGATTGTCGATAAAGAGGACCCGAACATCGGCGTGGACCATCGCGTCCACGACAAGCGTCTCGAGCGGACCGGCATAGCGTACGTAGCGCCGCTCGCTAGCCGTTTCTCGTGCTGCCTTACCCGAAACAACCCCGAGTGCACTCCCGCTGCCCTCAGTCGAGGTCGTGGTCGTTTTCGCATTCTCCGTCTCGAGCCGCATCCCCATCTGGCTGAGCGCAAAATGCATAATGTCCTCGAACGTACCGCCGCAATCAGCCGGTACGTAGCTTACGTCCGCGCCCTCGCATACATGTTCCATCAGACACGTCTTTCCGACACCCGTCCACCCGTGCAATGCGAGATGGCGTCCGGCCTCGCTCAGCGCGTCGCCGACTTCTTGCTCAAGGGCATCATGCAATCGCGTCGCGAACATCCCCGGCGTCACCGAGGCGGCCGGTTTGAAGACATCGTCGGGCTCGGCACGCTTCATGCCTCACGCCCAGATCTCATCCGACTATCCCTGCCGTGCCTTCTCGACACGATACACATCGCTTTCGGGACCTATCAGCTCGACCGTGCGCGCGCCTTGGCGTACCCAGAAACGCGGCCGCTTCTCTCCCGACGGATAGTGATAGAACCAACGTCCAGATCGACCCACAGTCACGACGCACATGCTTCTCCCATCAAGCACTTCATGCGCGATTGAGATCCAGGCATTTGGATCGGGCTGGATCCGACCCTCTAGGAGCACACGCAACCGCCGCTCATACTTGTCCCACACATCTCCGTCGAGATCGTCATCTATTCCCAGAACGATGTACGAGGACCGGCGTGGGTACTCCGCTAGCTTCGAGTGTTGGTCAAACCGGCGCCGCTCCAATGCACCGACGACGACCGTGCCGCCGTCTGCATTGAGCAGCCCAGTCACCGCCTTGAGAAAGCCGTCATCTACCACCCGCTCGTTGCGCTCCAGGGGCCCACCGCTTATCCAGCGGTCGACACCAACGAAGACCGACGCCTTCACCTCCACAGTCTGTGACTCCTCGTCCTCCAAAGCCTCTGCGGCATTGTGCGTAGTCACGCTTTTGTCATCGGTTCGCAGGTCATAACAAAAGTCCAGAAAGCTCCTGCGTCCCACCGGAAAAGTAACTGTCTTGGCTCCATAGACCGACGGTTCGACCGCGTCGTTGAGCGGCGATGTGATTTCCTCGTCGATGGCGAAGAAATCCGTCGTCCTTCCCATCAACAAATACTCGCCAAATCCGATCCCCGCGTAAAGCGACTTCTCCTCTATACGCTGAGCGGCGCCGAGTACTGCCTTTATCTTCTTCTCAAGCTGCTGCGTGGCGTAGGTCGTCAGCGGTGCGTTGTTAGTGGTTATGGCCGTGAAGAACTTGATCCCAGGCCGCCTCTTCACTGGAGCTATTAGATTCTGTTCTTCATACTCGGCGCGCCTCGCAGGCGTGATTTCACGATTGTTGATTCTCGCGATCTCACCATCCGGGAGCTTGTGTCGGAGTGCGTCGGCACTGACTGGTCGCACATCAAGCGCCCCGGGTGCGGTCTCCCAAGGCCAATGCACGAGCACCCGATTGGCCCAGAAGGCTTGAGCGACGATCGTGTGCTGACCCAGAGCCTGGAAAAGGCTGCTCTCAAAAGCTCCTTGGCTTGTCGGCAACCAGGCTCGGAGAAACACATCATACCCGCCGGCAAGAAGCTCGTAGACCGTAAATGCAGTCGCACCCTGCAGCTCAAGGGCCTCGCGGATGCCAGCTACGATGCGTTCGCGATCATAGGTCGGCGAGAACGCGAGTCTCCAGAAATACAGTTGCTCCCGAGCCCATTCCGTGTGTACGGCTGGGTGCCATTGGTAGAAGGTACGGCGGCTTGTGCGTGGCATAGTCGGTCAGAGTCAACTGGAAGAGATTCCGTCCAGGGCATGCCCGACGGGATCGTGAGCCTACTCGTCTCGGGTGCGAGGATAGTTGATCCAGTACCGGCCATGTCGCCTCGCCTCAATGGCAGGCGGCGCCATCGACAAACAGCTACGCTGGGGGTCAAGCGGACAAACGCCGGAGGGTCGCGATGAAACCCCGCCTGGTTGACTCTGTCGAACCCAGAGGTCGGGTCGTCAACTCCCATGACGCTCAGATTGCCTCAGACAACAGTCTTGCTTAGATATCGCCAGTAAGTTGCCAATATCACGCCGGAGCGCTATGCTGAAGAGGCGATCCACACATTCACGACACAGGCCATCTCTCAGACCGCGAGATCGCGCGCGCAACCGGAGCGGCACCAAGCACCGTGCGCGAATGGCTTGCGAGACGTAGTGCTCCGACGGGTATACGCGCCGAGCGACTCGCCGAGCTTTTATCGCTCGTCGAACACCTCGCCCGGATAATCCGACCCACCTATATCCCAGTATGGCTGAACAAGCCCGTGCCCGCGCTTGACGACGACAAGCCAATAGACCGCATTGCATCGGGCGACTACAGGACAGTCGCGCGCCTCATCTCAGGCATCGAGGACCACAGCGCAAGCAGACGTGGCACTCGATGTCACGGCGGTCACCGTCAAGGGGCGATGGGTCAAGCACACCTACCCTGGATCGCCACCGCTACCCGAGCGCGATCCGCCGCCTGATAAACCGCTGGCAGCGCGGGGATGTCGTGGATGCGCTCTATCTGGCCGATAGCGAGGAGACCGCTTGGGCTGAGTGGTATCGACCACCCTGCCGAGCGTGCATTCCTCAGCTTGCACAGATGGCGCGGGACTTGTGGACGTGGCTGGTCGATGTCGAAGTCGCCGATCTTTCGACTGATCACGCGCTAGCAGATGTAGCACTCAAACCTCCCCTCCCTAGCCGTCACGACGCCCTTTCCAACATGTGGGCGAGCAGGTCTATCGTCAAGGTTGGAGAGGTCTGGTCGCCCTGAGTGCAACGCAGCCAGGCGGCAGAATTATATGTCTCTTCCACAACACCGACGGCATATCTGGCGCTACGCCGGTCTGCTCAGGATCACGACTTCCCGAACGACACGGCCACGTTGAAGTGCCTCTACCTCGTAACCAGATCAAGCCAGATCCACCGTTAATCGGACACTCCCACACGACGCTTGCTAACCCGACTACGCCCCGCCTTACCCTTACCCTTCTTCTTTCCCCTCTTCCTTCCCCTCTTCCTTCCCCTCTTCCCCTTCTTTCCCTTCTTCGGCTTTACCATCTTCTTCGTCTTCTTCTTGGCGGGATGGCCGCCGGCAGTTTCAGGTATGAGGTTACCTACCCCTGCGAAGGTGAAACTAGATGGGGTCGAGTCGCCGGGTGGGGTCGGCGGTGTAGAACATTCATCGCCTTCGCATTCCCCCGGTCTTGCTGGTGGCGGCGGCACCCCACCACCGATACGAGCATCATAGATATTCCCTTCACCGATGCTGCCCTCAGCACCGTGACTCCACGGCGAAAGCACAGACCGACTGGAGAAGAACACATCACGACCTTCATCCGCCGTACCAAGAAACAAGTTCAAATATCCACCCAAACCATCAGTAATCAACGCCAAACAACCCCGCAACATACCGCACCCATCAACACCATCAGCACGCCACTCATAAACATCAGTCGAAGGCGACACATGCCCACCAGCATTCACCCATTCCCCATTCCCAACCCCGAGTTCACCAACGAATTCAGCCGGGATTTCCCCATCCAAATCCTGGGGAACCAACGACGCGACAGTCGTAAAGAACGCAAAATCCCCATCCGCCGACGCAGCCACAAAATCCGGTAGCCCACCATTCATATCAGGCAAACCAAGCGTGTCACCCATATAAGCATCCTGTTTAGGTTCAGCCGACGACCCCGACGACGCACACGAAATACACTCCACCAAATGTTCCACACTGTCATAACGAAAAGCCTGACCCCCAGTACCCGTACTCGGAGTCCAATACACAAAACGCGGATGAGCAAACGTATCACCCACCGACGGAGCAAACTTCACAGGCACACCAACAAAAGCCAATTCCTGATCTTCCGCTGACTGTTCAGCCGGCAATGCTTCTTCTTTCAACGTTTCCGTATTATAACCAACGACTTCTTCTTTACCATTCTTCAAGACAAGCCGGCTGTCCTGTGCGTCAGCCGAAACAAACTTATACACGCCAATATCGACAGTACTAGAACCGTCTACCCGCATATAAATATGTCGAGCTTCCCCGCACTCTTTTCCGGGGACCGCTTCGAAAAGCACACGCGAACCATCAGCAGAAACACTATGAGAGCTACTCGCACGACGCGCACCTTCTTCTTCAGGACGCGGCCCGACCGCAGGAAAGTCGTCTTCCTCGCCCCTAACCATTTTAGCGCCACAGGAACCGATTGTTGTCGTGTTCGACCCGTTGCCGGTCACGTTCAACTGACGCAAACCGCCTTCACCGGCATATTCATACATGTCAGACCCCGACCGCGTACCCGTTTCAACACCCAACAATTCATGATCCGCGGTCGCCAACACAAGCTTGGAGAAATCACCGTCGGCCGCCACCCAACCACTCGATTCACCATTGCTGTTGCCTAAATTAGCGTCTTTGTGTGTGATTGATGCGGCCTTGTGGTATGGGCCACCGACCGGCCCGACCTTGTATTCGACTTCGGGAGATTCACTCTTTTCTGACGGCTCATATGCCGATTCGAACGCCACCTGCGTCACATCGGCACTATAGATCTGCGGGATCACACTGTAAATACCTGTTCCGGGTTGTGGCGCACCAGCGACCATCGACCAACCCGATTCACTACTCCCATTCCGAGAAAACAAGTACGGGCTCTGCCCCGAGCTCGTACCAGACCCGTAACTAACCTCCGGTGCTTCCAACACCGCGTGTTCGCCGTCTTCACCAACCAACACCGCCGACTGGATACCACCACGATAATGAAACGGTTCCTGGGCAGCACCTTTTTCCACTGGAGTGACCTGCTCAAACACACGACAATCAGGAAGCACCGCAGACAAACCAGTACGAAACGCCTGATTAGAACACCCGCCAGCGGCAGTACCACTAACCAACGGTACCGTTAGCGTCTCTTCGTTACCCACTGCAGGCGACACAGATAGCGCGCTCTTGGCCACTATCCGGAAATGGTAGCCTTCGCCTGCCTTCAAACCCGGCACCACAAGACCCACAAGATGCGGGCTTTCACCAAGCCCCGCATTTTCATGCCCCGTTTCTTCAGGAGTAGACCACCCTTTTTCACTGAAAGTCGTATCCGTCACATACTGAAACCAAAATTCGGCAGCATTCGATACGCCACCCGACTGAACCCTAGACACTTTCACGCTGGCTGACGATGAAGACGTCAAACCCGCAGCATTCGCTTCGATCAACGGCTGTGCCGTCCCTGTGTCTCCCTCACCGAAGAACACCGTATAAGGACCACCATCAACACCCTCCACCTGCACCGGTGGCCCACTAGAAAGACCCCGAAGCGCATCTTCAACTTCACCACCAGACGCGTCATATGCGATCGGAACAGTCGTCTGACCCCCAAAAGTCAACGTGAACGAACCACCAGTAGCACCTTCCACCCCAATAACCTGTTCCTCTGAGGTCGCAACCGATTTAGGATTAACCGTCCCCAACAACTCAAGCGCCCCCCCCACCACCCTATGCACCACAAAAGTATTATCAGTCGGCGGCCCCTCAGTCTCAAACAATTCTTCACTCGACACACCACTACCAAATTTATTCGTCACAGACAAACGCACACAATAACCCCTAGACCCACCCAACCCACCAACACTCACACCAACAGACACACTATCCGAATAAGGCGTCGCTTCAGCCTGCGCCTGCCCTACCGTCCCTTCACCACCAGACGGCCGAACCCAACCCACCGAAGGACAAGAACCACCAGTTCCCGCCGCCACATATTCAAACACCCAACCCGTTGCAGATGAGTGTGGAACAACAACACCCGAAAAATGTGCCGACCCACCAGTAACATTACGCACCGAAACACCAGACCCCGGCGTAGAAGTACCCGTCTCAACAGATTCTTCTTCGTTACTATCTAACGTCTGATATCCCGTGCCGGCTGAATTGTGGAGCTTTATACGGATATAGTAAGTGGTTTCCGCGGACAGCCCCATAAGCTTTGCTTTCACCTTTAAAAAGTCCTCCGCAACCGTCACTTCACCTGTAGCTTCTGAAGTAACAGGCTTCCACGAAGGAGAATTCTGTCCTGGGGCATGCCCGCCTTCCGGAAGCGAATATTCAAACGTATATTCAGAGTTACTGCCATCCGACTCGATCTGCGCCGAAAAACCAAGACTAGTATTCGTTATTTCATCAACATTGAAAAAGGGGAAGAGCTGTTCAATGATACCGAAATGGGGAACTTCGGGCACTTCCACGGGACGAGTTTCAAACGGAATTTCTTCCTTAGCACTACCTGCAGCATTATCCGCCTCAAAACGCACACAATAACGCGTCCCCGGACTCAGATGACGAAGCAGCACAGGAGCACCCACTTCTTCCCCTGGATCAGCTGCCCCTAGACTGAGGGTACTTGTCAAAGGCGCCGCTGGAACTTCGCCCTCGTTGACCGGTAACCATTCTGTCGCTGAGATCGAACCACATTCAGCTTGAGCGTAATCAGACCGCCACTTAGTGACAAGACCTTCAGACCTCAATTCCGTCCGCATGATAACCCGCGTCGAATGAACCACTAATGACGGAGGCGCCACTTTTTCCTGCGACCACTCAGGCGCCCCAGCAGCCAACACACACGACGGCAAACCAAGCACCCCAACCACAACCACCAACGGTCCAACAACACGCCCTACCCATCTCGACCAACCCCCACTCACTATCATACCCAACCCCCAAATTCCAATCCGACGACGCCACCCACACCAACACAACCCAAAGTAACTATATCCGTTAGTAGGTGTCCGGACGGGCAACCACCCATCCGGACACCCATCACATCATACCTCTACTACTGAACTTCGATTCGTACTCAGGTAGAAGATACCGACAGGACTCCTCCTCCCGGAATTGTCGTTGTGCCGGTCCCTTCGACAACACCCGTTTCTTCATTGTTACCGGAACATAAAGCCAATTTGGCTTCCATTAATAATGTAAATGAGGGGAGGAACGTATCTAAGACACCCGTAGCCACATTACTTTTTTCTGCGACACCTAGTGGCGTTAGGCATTCTTCCGATACCGTCAACAATGCTGTTTTACATTCAACATACCAACCAACTTCTTTTCCACCGGTATGCGGCATAAGTAAATCAACGAAACCGCTTTCGGTAGGACTCTCTTCCCATAACTCTACTTCCGTTAACCAAGGAAGATTGACTGCCCAAACTTTACTAGAGTTTTCACAAAGAGTCTCTAATTCACAGCTCAGACTTGTACCAGTTAACGGTGTAGGGCTAACTAGAACTCCAGCTAAAGTTAATAGTTCGGTAGTGTCATCAGCGCTATTAGGACCGACGTCACCGTCCAGTATGCCGCTGCATTTCTGTAGCGCCGCTTTGCCTGCGGCAGATTTTTCATTTTCGAGTAACAGTTCGCCTGTAGCTTCAGTTAACGTCGTCGACGTGACGTTAACACCGCCGACTAACCAAGACGCTAATAAGAACGTCACAGCGGCAGAAGCCGACGACGCCATGGCCATCGCGCTCATCGCGACAACCGCAAGCAACGCAGCTCCCACACCTACAAATCGCAATCGTTTCATAGTCTTCAATATAACCTTTCCCACGTCCGAGGCCGGTTAAGCCTCATCCGAGGCTTGGAATAGCCGAGCCCGAGCACCCGTACAACAACATGGTCAGAGAGCGCAACGACCCGACTCCTATAGACCCTGCAATACAAACGACACGCCGCAGACACCACCAACTTCTGGAATCCGCGACGTAGCCGAGCGTCGCAGAACTCCGAGCCAATCTCCAGAGGCGTCTCCCACTCCCGCTCCAAATGTTTCTTACTCCCGGCGGCACCGAACTCCTCGGCCCGTGCGAGATGCGACCGCCTTATCCCGACCGGAGGCGGTCGCGCTAGGCGGCCTTGCTGTCCAAAGTCGCCCGCTGCCGGGTATCCTGCTGGACCTTGGCGGCTTCAAGTAGCGCTCGATAGTCAGCCGCAACAAGGGTCACACGCGCAGCCAGATTTCGAGCCATCTTCTCGATGTCGTCTTGCGCGCATGGCTGGCTGATCTCTCCGGCCTTCGCACAGACGAAAACTATGTCGAGGTGGCCATAGTTTTCCTTGCCGCGCAGCGGCACACCTGACTCCATCTCCGCGAACACGGGCCACCAGCGCTCCACGACGAAACCGGCGAAAGCCAGGGCATCCTCAATATGGCGCCAGGCATCCTCGCCTGAGTGATGGAACGTAAACGCCATCTTCCCCCCAGACTTCAGCTTGCAGGCAGCCTCGGCGAAGACGTTACCCAGCACGGCCGTGTAGAAGGCCCCGTCTCGACCGCGGCCGGTGTTATGCACAGCCTCGCGCGTATCGTCCACCACCGGCGTAGCAAACTTCACGTAGTTGTCCTTGAGTGCCAGGCGCAGCCATACGTAGAAGTAATCGGCCGCGTAGCACTCTCTCCTTGAAGAGCGTCGAGTAACCACCCGAGGAGCGGTGAACCCCCCAAAGGTTGGCCTCCAGCGGCTCCTTGGCCGGAATGAACGCATGATGTGCGAACACGTGGCGAATGGCGCCGGTCCCGAGTCCCTTTGCGCCACAGAACATACTGTTGAACTCGAGCGCAGCCGACGCTAGAAGCGTCAGCAACTCATCTGCCACGGAGACTTCCTGAACCCAACTCGCGACTACGTGCATCGCAACCAGAATGTGCCGAACTTTGGCGCATACGGCGACATCATGATTAGGGATCGCAAGATGTACGCGGTGCGCACACCGTACGCCATCGCTGACGGACTCGCAGGACGACGCACGCTCATACTGCCGTCGGAGTCGAATATACCCGCTGGCTTCCAGGCCGTAGGTACTCTGGAGCGACGAGAGGCGGCCGAAGTCGCCGTGAGCTATGAGTTCGATCTGAAGCGCGCCGAGTTGCGAACTATCAGCGAGTCCAATCCCAGCGCAGACAATCTCCACACTTTCACCGCCTACCGCCTCAAAGATGACGACGAGACCCCGGTGGGCATGGCGACAAAGAATTGAGCTCCACGAACGCCTCGTTGAACATCTGCACCTCGCGTTCAGACGGCGTTCGACCAAGCAGCCCGCAAACTTCGCGAAGAGCGCGGCACCTCTCAGGAGACATTCGCGCTGAGATGCGGGATCGACCGATCCCACTACGGCGGCATGGAGCGCGGCGAGCGCAACCCGAGCCTCACCACCGTCTACAAGATCGCCGACGCACTCGGAATCCGTCCGTCCGAGATCCACACGCGCGCCGAGCAACTTTAGGACGCTGGCAAGCAGCGCTGACGCTCCATCAGCCGGCCCGCGGCCAACTCGAACAGCCCTCGTCGCCGCCACCCGTTGCAGCCGCAACGACGAGCCACTGCCGTAACCGGTAAAGCTGCCAGGATCGCAATCCAAGTGTCCTGGCGAGCATCACCCACCAGGACACTTATCGCTCTTCTATTAGCTCTCTCTACGGCTCAGGTGGAGGATACCGAGAGAACTCCCCCTCCTGGTATCGTCACTATTCCTGTTCCTTCTAAAACTGCGGTTTCTTCGTTGTTACCGGAACATAAACCTAATTTCGCTCCCATTAATACTGTGAATGGCTCCGAATCCACCACCTCGACGCCTGTCGCGACATTCTTTAGTTCCGCGACGCTTTCAGGCGAGCTACATTCTTCCGATACTGTCAGCAGCGCCGTTTTGCATTCGATATACCAACCAGGGTTACCTTTACCATCTCCTGTACCTAACCCAACGAATCCAGATTCGGTAGGACTCTCTTCCCATAACTCGATTTCTACTAACCAAGGAAGATTCACCGGCCAAACCTTGCTACTGCTTTCACAAATCGCCTCTAATTCGCATTTCCCAAATTCACCGGTTAACGGCGTGGAGCTGACTTTTACTCCACCTAACGTTAACGCTTCGGTGCCATCGCCGGCGCTGTTAGGCCCGACGAAGCCGAGCCCTATGCCGCTGCATTTTTGAAGCGACGCTTTGCCCGCCGCTGATTTTTCATTTTCGAGTAACCCTTCACCAGACCCTTCGGATAACATCGTTGCCGTAATGTCAGTGCCGCCCACTGCCCAAAACGCTAATAAGAACGTCACTGCAGCAGAAGCCGACGACGCCAACGCCATCGCGCTCATCGCGACGACCGCGAGCGACGCAGCTCCCACACCTACAAATCGAAAACGTTTCATGATCTTCGATCTACCTTTCCCTTGTCCGAAACCTGATTTGAGCCTATCCGAGGCTTAGATCACAGCCGAGCCCAAGCATCTCCGCGGAATTTGCGTAGCGCTCCGGGATCGGCCTGTAGCCTTGCACACCTACTTTCGAAAGTCAAGACAAATTCGGATAATCAGGATAATTACGTCTGCCTCACTTCGCGTCTAACTCCACGCAGCCTCTCTGGCGGCAGTCTCTGAAGGCGCTGTGTAGACGGGCTTGATCTCTCGGCTCATCTCGTCCCAGCACACGATCGTGCCCCGCAGGGCCCCGCGAGTTTGCGGCTCATCGGCGTTGAGATCCAGTCCAATCGTTGGGGTGTACGATCGCGTTGATCGCCGACGAGACCGGCCTCTCCCGACGCTATTGGCTCGATAACCCTGCTCGCGGGCGATTGCCGCGCCTCGACTGAGATGCTCTGACAGCGATCGCAGGAGGCGGACGCGACAGCATCGGCCTCGGCAGTTAGGCTTAGCCCGATGCGCGGACGACACTATCGGCCTTGGGGGAAAGGGACATGGCGAAGCTCGACGACCTAATCGCCCAGGTCTCGGATCCGTCGCTCCGATCGGAGCTAGCGCAGGCGGCTCACGATGTTCGTCAGCGGCGGACATTCGGTCTCGTCTTCGAGGAGCACATTCCCGAGACGACCCTGCTTCGTAACTTCCCTGCTAGGGTCGGCGCCACCGTGTGCCGTCGCGAGGACACGACGGCGAGCACCCCGCTTGTCGTAACAAACATCCGAGGCAAGTCTGCGACCGTCGCGTTACCAAGCGGTGATGCTGAACGCGTCCCCATCAACGAGTTGAGTGCGCTGAAGCGGTTTGGCGACCCGATCTATCCAACCCTGACGCCCGTTGACAAGATCGAGCGAAGCGCTGACCGCCCGTACCACGTAGCGATCGATGGCGAGAACTTCCACGCGCTCCAGTTGCTTGGGTTCATGTATGAGGGTCAAGTCGACTGTATCTACATCGATCCGCCATACAACAGCGGCGCACGAGACTGGAAGTACAACAACAATTTTGTCGACGACAACGACCGCTGGCGGCACTCCAAGTGGTTGTCGATGATGGAGAAGCGTTTGGGTCTCGCCAAGATGCTGCTCAAGGACGACGGCGTACTAATCGTTACGATTGACGAGAACGAGGTGCATCATCTAGGGATGCTCCTAGAGCAAGTCTTCCCTAGTTATCTGCGCTACATGGTCAACATCGTGATCAATCCAAAGGGAACGAACAAGGCCAATTTTGGCCGTGTCGAGGAGCACGCGTTCTACGTCGTCCCAGATCTCGATCATGATGTCATCGCACAACAGTCCCCACCGAAGGATCAAGGCGAAGCCCATCTCACGGCCGTGAGTGAGGATCGCGCCGGCGACGACGAAGGCGTTTGGGTTCGCGAACTTACTGCGGGACGACTTGAGCTTCCACCCGGATTGCGCGAGCGACTTGGTTTGGATGATATGGCGACCATCGAGATGGTGCATAACGATGACGGGCTCGTCACGCTCCGTCCGACGTCCGACGAGACGGCTCCGGACGAGGAGGCTGACGCCGATGAAAGTAGCACGATCGACAACACGAGCGTCTTGTTCCTCCGGCGGCGGGGAGCCGAGTCGAGCTTTCGGCACCAGCGCTCAAATCAGTTCTATGCCATCAAGGTAGACGAGCTAACACGGAAGGTAGTCGGCGTCGGCCCCTTCATGGAGGAAAACGACAGCTACCAACTGGCCCACAAGGAAGGTGAGATTCTCTGGGTCTACCCAGTAGACGAGGACGGAAACGAGCGGGTTTGGCGATACGTACGCGAGACAATGCAACGATATATCGACGCGGGAGAGATTAGAGTCGGCACACACTGGGACAATAAGCCTCAGACATACACGCTGAATCACTACAAGCCACGCCAAGGCGAGCGGGTGCAGCGGCTTCGCACAACCTGGTGGCGTGCCTCTCACGATGCTGGCACACACGGCACAACCCTGATCAGCCGTCTTCTGGGTACCCAGAGCCCCTTTCCATTTCCGAAGTCGCTGTATGCCGTATGTGACTGCTTGGAGGCAGTCGTCAAGGATCGCCCTGAAGCGCTGATCTTGGATTTCTTCGCTGGAAGCGGCACAACGCTCCATGCGACAGCTCTGCTCAACCGTGCTGACGGGGGACACAGGCGCTGTGTGCTCGTAACGAACAACGAGGTGGACGAGAAGACGACCCAGAAGCTCCATAAGGAAGGGCTGTACGCCGGAGATAAGGAGTACGACCGGCACGGCATCTTCGAAGCAGCCACGAAGCCTCGCATCGCGACTGCACTGACCGGAGTGCGTCCGGATGGCACGCAGGTGCCAGCAGGTAAGGCATACCGATACCTCGATGGTACATCGTGGGCTGATGGATTCGAAGAGAACTGTGCGTTCTTGCGGATCGACTACCTAGAGCCCGACGAGGTTGAGTTGGGCCATCAGTTCGCGGCTATCCTCCCGACTCTGTGGCTGGCCAGCGGTGGAGTCGGCCCGCTACCAACAGCGAAATCGCGGAACGGGTACCTGCTGCCACCTGAGTCGTCCTTCGGCGTCTTGCTACGCGAGTCCGCACTGCGCACCTTCCTCGGCGAGCTGGAGCGCCGTTCTGACGTAACCCACATTTGGATAGCCACAGACAGCGTCCGGGCATTCGCTGACATGCGCGCTACCATTTCGGACGACTACACCGTGGCGATGCTCTACCGCGACTACCTCCGGAACTTCGCGATCAATATGGTCCACAAGGCATGAAGATTGCTCTCAAGCAATTTCAGACTGACGCGGTCGCCGAACTTATCGACCACCTGGACTCTTCTCGGTATGAGGCGGCGAAAGGCACGCTCCAAGCTGTCAGCGTGGCCTCCCCTACTGGTAGCGGCAAGACAGTAATTGCCACGGCCGTGATGGAGCGGGTATTCGAAGGGGACGACGATCATCCGGCCGATCCCGAAGCAACCTTTCTCTGGATCACGGACCAGCCCGAGCTAAACGAGCAAACCCGCAACAAGATACTTGCCACATCATCATTTTTCACAGTCGGGCAGCTCGAACCCATTGATCCGGACTTCGACCGTAGCCGTGACACCCTACGCCCCGGGAGGGTCTATTTCCTCAATACGCAGAAGCTTGGGCGTAATAGCAACCTCGTGCGGCAAGGTGATGAGGGCACCTACACCTTGTGGGAAATCATCGGTAACACAATTCGGGCACGACCAACCAACTTCTATGTCGTAATCGATGAGGCCCACCGCGGTATGCATGAGGCTAGAGAGCTAGACGCCGCCAATACCATTATCCAAAAGTTCATCAAGGGATCCGACGAGATTCCCGAGGTACCGATCATCTTTGCCATTTCGGCGACGATAGAGCGCTTTGACGAAGTGGTCGCCCGTACCGGGCGGGTAAAGCGCCCGGTCGAGGTCCCGGTCGACGAAGTGCGGGACTCGGGCCTTCTCAAGGACGCTATTGATCTGTTTCACCCGGAGAAGCGACAGCCATCCGACATGACGATGCTGCGCACCGCGGCTCGGGCATGGAAGAAGTATTGCGACCGATGGGCTCGCTACTCGCGCCAGGAAAAGGACGATGTCGTGAAGCCGGTTCTGCTTGTGCAAGTCCAAGACGGATCCGGGAAACAGATCTCGAAGACAAGCCTCGAGGAGGTACTCGCGGCCCTGTCCGAGGAGCTTGACCACCCGTCGGCAAACGCGTTTGCACATACGTTTCAAGAGGGCGCTCCGCTTATCGTTGGCGCAGTCACCGTGCGCTATCTCGCCCCGTCGGCGATTGACGCCGACCCCGAGGTGCAGGTCGTGTTCTTTAAGACCAGCCTTAACACCGGCTGGGACTGTCCGCGCGCTGAGGTGATGATGTCTTTTCGAACCGCGCAAGACGAGACCGCGATCGCCCAGTTGGTGGGCAGGATGGTAAGAGCGCCTCTCGCGCGCAAAATCGACAGTGATGAGTACCTCAATACTGTCGCGCTTTACCTTCCGCATTACGACCGCAAGGGCCTTGACAAGGTCATTAAGCGCCTGCGGGCCAGTGATCCGGGAAATATGCCGCCAACGGATATCCGCGAGGGCCGAGAGACTGTAGATCTGTCGCGTGCAGGGGGTAGTGGTACGGCGTTTGAACTGCTTTCACAGCTTCCGTCGTACGCAATTCCGAAAGCCAAGATCACCAGTCAGGTGCGCCGCTTGGGCAAGCTCGCTTCGCTACTAACGCGTTATGGCATCGACGGAGACGCTCCTGACGCGGAGACAAAAATCCTCGTCAACCTGCTCCTTGCCGAGCACGATGCGCGCAAGACGACGAAGGCGTTCAAAGAGATCGTGAGGGACAGCGGCGTTCTGAACGTCCGAGCCCTTCAGTGGCGCTATGACCCCGGTGCGCAACCAGAAGAATTGATCGAGGTACCTATTTCCAGGGAGAACGTAAACGACCTATTCGACTGGGCGGGACGCAGGTTCAACGAGGGGCTCCACAAGGCATACTGGAAGGCACGCGCCGCGTCAGGGGCTCGGAACCATGTCGCAACCAAGCTTGAGGCATACGCGCTCGCGACGAATCACGAAGTAGTCGACAACCTCGAAGCCAGCGCCCAAGGCCGCGTTCAAGTGCTGTTTGCGAGGCACGACACAGCGATCAAGGGCCTACCTGAGACGGGCCGCCAAGCGTTTAACGAACTACATGGACTTGCTCAGGACCCAGAGAGGATTACACCGAACTACCCACAGCACTTGGAGGTACCGAGCGTCGAATCTGTGTTCGAGCGCCATCTCTACGTGGACGGGGATGGCAAGTTCTCGTTCAAGACGACGAGCTGGGAGGAGCAGGTTCTAGCTGACGAGCTAGCACGCAAAGACGTAGTCGGCTGGCTCCGCAACCCGGACCGCAAGCCGTGGTCTTTGTGCGTGCCGTACGAGATGGGAAAGGGCTACAAGGGCTGCTACCCAGACTACATCGTCATCCGAAAAGGACGCGGTGGTCTCATCCCAGACATCGTTGACCCCCACCTGCTTACTTTCGAGGACGCCTGGCACCGAGCCAAGGGGCTGGCTAAGTATGCAGCTCGACATGCCAACCAATTCGGCAGGATCGAGATGATACGCATAAAGGGGGGGCGGATCGATCGCATCGATCTCGCTGATGAGGTTCAACGCGATCGCGTGCTCAAGGTCTCTAGTAACGATCACTTGCGCGAGCTGTTCGACTCCCAGTAACCCGTCGTCGCGTGGGCCATATCACGCGGATCGCAGTTGATCGGACACTCCACTTCGCCACGGTTCACTTGTTCTTTTTGTTTTTGGTGTTGTGTTTTGTGGTTTTGTGTTTGGTTGGGCAGTTGGTTGTGTGTATTGGTGTGGTGGTGTGTATTGTTGCGCCGTTTTGGGCGGTGAATGCGGTTGGCATTGTTAGTTTTTGGGTGCAGAGGTTGCCGTTGGCTGCGAGTGCTGAGTCGGGTCCCTCGGGGAGTGTTAGTTCGAAGCTGTTGAATGGTTGGTCTGGTGTTGAGTGGAGTGTGGCGCTGGTGATGTTGTTTTTGTTGATGAATGTTTCGGAGTGTAGGTCGATCGTGAGGCCGTAGCCTTGGAGGACCATTATGAGTTCGGGGAACTTTGCGCTGCCGTTGGATACGAAATAGGCGGGTCCTTCCAGGGGTACGGGGATGATTGGTGTGATCACCCTGGCTTGTCCGACACGGGAATTTGCGGGACAGGCGGCTGGGTTGGCTTGGAATGTTGCGGCGGTGCATGCCTTTTGTAGTGTTGTTAGGCGTGAGGGGAGTTGTTTGGGGAGGTCGACCTTGACCGATTTGAAGTTGGCTTGTGTGCCTAGTGAGTTGGCGGGATAGGTCAGTTTGACTGTTAGGCTTGCGCCCTTTACGCGTGAGGTCTTGCCCGAGGTTGAGACCTTGAAGATGGGTGTGAACTTCAGGCTCGAGCAGTCAGCGGCCTCAAACGGTGTAGCGACTTCCACGGTCTGTTGGCTGGTCGGGACCGCATAATTGGATCCGGAGCCTGTGACCGTGTCATGGATGGATTGTGGGGTGCAGTTGGTGGGGTTGAGGATGAATTTGTTGCGGTCGATATAGACGTGGATGTTGCGGACGTGCACGACGATGCCCTTGATGATGTGTGGGATCGCATCAGATTGCGCACCACTGATTTCTACTTGGGCTGTCAGCGGGTTGACGTTGAGCGCGAAACGGATCACGACGGTGCCGAGGTCGAACGGGCCGACCTTGGCGCTGGTGATCGACACGATCGACAATGGCGCACCGTTGTATGGTCCGGCGAGGTAGACCTTGCCGGGGTTCTGCGCGAGGACGGTCCCAACACCCGCTTCGGTAATGGTGTGGCCGATTTCGCTGGCAGCTGGACACGACGGTTGCGCTTCCTCCTGAGCACCGGTGACGTCCTTGGCTGCTTCGATGTCGGCATCGGGGCATAATGGGATGCCTGAGAGGTTTCCGCTGAGGCCGGGCGGCATCGTGGTCGAGAATTTGACGAGTTCTTGTTCGCCGTCTTCACGGGTGAGCCGCAGATAGAAGGGACTGTAGGAGCCGCCAGCATTGTTCAGTGTGCCCGCGACGAGCTGCGGTGAGAACGGCGGTGCGCCACCAGACGGACACGGACCACCATGCACACCCTGCGTCACCGAAAGTGGATAAGACACCATGCGCGGTGCTTCGCCTGCTTCGGCCGACCACGGAGTCAACGCGGCCTGTGTGGCGTATTCACCGCACAGGGGTGGGCTTACCAGCGGTGCTGTGGCACCCGCACGGAACTTTAGTGTGAACTTACTGAACGGTTGCTGTGGTGTGTTTTCAAACGTGCTTACCAGCTGGCCGGTCACGGGGTTGGGGGTGATCTTGCCCGCGACTTTGATCAGGATGCCGCGCTGGGGATCCTTTGCGACTACGTACAACGCCAGCAATGATCCGTCGGGGTGTTCGGGGTCGCCGAACGCTGGGACGTTTTCATACGGTGTGGCTATGTATACCGCACCACTGATCTTTTCTTCAAGCAAAGGCGTTTCGATTTCGATCGACCCGATCTTCGACTGTTCAGGACACCCCACCCCCGGTAGCGAAGAGGATGTCTCTTCTGCGTACTGTTGCGAGGTACAGGCGCCCAGTCCTGCGGCGAGCGATGGGTTCGCGGTCATTCCTTCGGGCAACGCGACGGTAGTGTCCTTCAGGTTCGCGGTAGATATCGTGAACGGGTTTTCCCACGATTGTGGTACGACCAGTGACACGTTCAGACCTGACGGTGATTCCGCTGATTTCGTGCTTGGTGTTACTTCGATCGAGGGGTTGAATGGGACCTTGCTGCAGCCTTCGATCGGACCCGCTTCGACGCTTGCGTGCGACCACAATGCTTCCTGTTCGATCGGTTCCTCCCACGACTCCGCGCGCATACTCGCGGTGAATGGTCCTGTGCAGCTTGTGGGGTTTGACAGGAACGGCTTGATCGGGATGCGCGCTTCCTGGGGTCCACCAAGTTCGCTACGGCAAACGGGCGGACGTTCGCCCTGAGAACCACACACCGAACCACGTTCAACGTCATGTTCACCGGATGCCGGCACACCCCACAACCTCACTGAAATATTGTGTCCTTCACCCAACTTCGGAATGTTCGACGTCACCGCCGTCAAACCCTCGTCATCCGGACGGATCACTGCTTGGGAAAACAGGGTGAACAAGCCGACCACGTTGTAGCCGATCTCAGCAGCCGTACCAAAAGTAGGCACTTCCATACTATAAACCGGGATAGTGACCTTCCTCAACAAACTCGTCTCATATATTTCGGTTGTGATCTGGCCGACCTGGCTCGCTACCGGACAATCAGGCAACAGCCCTTCCGGGGACAACGGACTGATCGACAACAACTCCGCCTCACTACACTTAGGCACCGCCGTATCACTAGCATCAAAACCAGCAGGGAATTCGTTCACGATCGTCCGCACATCATTGAACGTTTCCCCACCACTCACATATCTTTCGCCGCCCTGAATCGGTGCGAGCACCAAAGGCTCATGTTCAAAATCAAACGACAAAACCCAATCCGAATGAGCACCCGCCTGAACCGATTCACTACCAAAATGAAACGAACCCGGATCAATCGCAAACGGATGACCACTCGGCTTAGCAACACACACACCCGCCAACAAACCAAACAACAACAACCACAAACCCACAAAACACGACAACAACCACCTCATCGCAACACCCCCCCACTCACACCAACACGACCACGACGCTTGCTAACCCGACTACGCCCCCCCTTACCCTTAGCCTTCTTCTTGACCTTCTTTTTCTTCCCCCTCTTCCCCTTCGGCTTTACCTTCTTCTTCGCCTTCTTCTTGCCGGGTTGTTTGACGACAGTTTCAGGGGCAAGGTTACCTACGCCCGCGAAGGTGAAACTAGACGGGGTCGAGTCGACCGGTGGACTCGGCGGTGTAGAGCATTCATCACCTTCGCATTCCACCGGCCTCGCCGGAGGCGGCGGCACCCCACCACCGATACGCGCATCATAAATATTACCTTCCCCGATACTGCCCTCAGCACCATGACTCCACGGCGACAGCACAGACCGACTAGAGAAGAACACATCACGACCTTCATCCGCCGTACCAAGAAACAAATTCAAATATCCACCCAAACCATCAGTAATCAACGCCAAACAACCCTGCACCACACCACACCCATCAACACCATCAGCACGCCACTCATAAACATCAGTCGAAGGCGACACATGCCCACCAGCATTCAACCATTCCCCATTCCCAACACCAAGCTCACCGACGAATTCAGCCGGGATTTCCCCATCCAAATCCTGCGGAACCAACGACGCAACCGTCGTAAAGAACGCAAAATCCCCATCCCCAGACGCAGCCACAAAATCCGGTAGCCCACCATTCATATCAGACAAACCAAGCACATCACCCATATAAGCATCCTGCTTAGGTTCAGCCGAAACGGACGACGACGCACACGAAACACACTCCAACAAATGTTCCACACTGTCATAACGAAAAGCCTGACCCCCCGTACCCGTACTCGGAGTCCAATACACAAACCGCGGATGAGCAAACGTATCACCCACCGACGGAGCAAACAACACAGGCACACCAACAAAAGCCAGTTCCTGATCTTCCGCAGACTGTTCAGCCGGCAATGCTTCTTCTTTCAACGTTTCCGTATTATACCCAACGATTTCTTCTTTACCGTTCCTCAAGACCAGCCGGCTGTCCTGTGCGTCAGCCGAAACAAACTTGTACACACCGATATCGACAGTATTAGAACCATCCACCCGCATATAAATATGCCGAGCTTCACTACAAACTTTGCCGGGGATCGCTTCGAAAAGCACACGCGAACCATCAACAGAAACACTATGAGACGTACTCGCACGACGCGCACTTACTTCTTCAGGACGCGGGCTAGCTACGGGAAGTATGTCTTCCTCGCCTCTGACCATTCTGGCGCCACAGGAACCGATCGTTGTCGTGTTCGACCCGCTGCCGGTCACGTTCAACTGGCGCAAACTGCCTTCACCGGCATATTCATACAGATCAGAACCTTCCCGCGTACCCGTTTCAACACCCAACAATTCATGATCTACGGTCGCCAGTACGAGCTTGGAGAAATCACCGTTGGCCGCCACCCAACCGCTCGATTCACCATTGCTGTTCCCTAAATTAGCGTCTTCGTGTGTGATCGATGCGACCTTGTGGTATGGGCCGCCGATCGGACCGACCTTGTATTCGACTTCTGGAGATTCACTCTTTTCTGACGGCTCATATGCCAATTCAAACGCTCCCTGCGTTACATCAGCACTATAGATCTGCGGGATCACGCTATAGATACCTGTTCCGGGCTGTGGCGCACCAGCGACCATCGACCAACCCGATTCACTACTCCCATTCCGAGAAAACAAGTACGGGCTCTGCCCCGAGCTCGTACCCGACCCGTAACTAACCTCGGGTGCTTCCAGCACCGCGTGTTCGCCGTCTTCACCGACCAACACCGCGGACTGGATACCGCCACGATAATGAAACGGTTCCTGAGCCGCACCCTTCTCCACAGGAGTGACCTGCTCAAACACACGACAATCAGGCAACACCGCAGACAAACCAGTACGAAACGCCTGATTCGAACACCCACCAGCACCCACACCACTAACCAACGGCACCACCAAGTGCTCTTCATTACCGATCGCAGGTGACACAGATAGCGCGCTCTTAGCCACTATCCGGAAATGGTAGCCTTCGCCCGCCTTCAAACCCGGCACCACAAGACCCACAAGATGCGAACTTTCACCAAGCCCCGCATTTTCATGCAACGTTTCTACAGGACTAGACCAGCCTTTTTCACTAAAAGCCTTATCGGTCACATACTGAAACCAAAATTCGGCAGCATTCGATACACCACCCGACTGAACCCTCGACACTTTCACACTAGCCGATGATGAAGATGTCAAACCAGCGGCATTCGCTTCGATCAACGACTGTGCCGTCCCCGTATCCCCCTCGCCGAAGAACACCGTATAAGGACCACCGTCAACACCCTCCACCTGCACCGGCGGCCCACTAGAAAGACCCCGAAGCGCACCTTCAACTTCACCACCCGACGCACCATACGCAATCGGAACAGTCGTCTGACCCCCAAAAGTCAACGTGAACGAACCACCAGTAGCACCTTCCACCCCAATAACCTGTTCCTCTGAGGTCGCAACCGATTTAGGATTAACCGTCCCCAACAACTCAAGCGACCCACCCACCACCCTATGCACCACAAAAGTACCATCAGTCGGCGGGCCCTCAGTCTCAAAAGATTCTTTGCTCGACACGCCACTACCAAATTTATTCGTCACAGACAAACGCACACAATAACCCGTAGAGCCACTCAACCCACCAACACTCACACCAACAGGCACACTATTCGAATAAGGTGTCGCTTCAGCTTGCGCCTGCCCTACCGTCCCATCACCACCAGACGGCCGAACCCAACCCACCGAAGGACAAGAACCACCAGCTTCCGCCGCCACATATTCAAACTGCCAACCCGTTTCCGACGAGCGCGGATCAACTGCACCCGAAAAATGCGCCGACCCACCAGTAACATTACGCACCGAAACACCCGACCCAGGCCTAGAAGTACCCGTCTCAACAAATTCTTCTTCGTTACTATCTAATGTCTGGTATCCCGTGCCAGCTGAATTGTGTAGCTTTATACGAATATAATAAACGGTTTCCGCAGACAACCCCGTGAGCCCCGCTTTCACCTTTAAAAAATCCTCTTCAGCAGTCACCACACCCGTCGCTTCTAAAGTCATAGGTTTCCACGAAGCCGAATTCTGTGCCGGGGCGTGTCCGTTTTCCGGAAGCGAATATTCAAACGTATATTCAGAGTCACTACCATTCGACTCAATCTTCGCCAAAAAACCAAGACTAGTATTCGTTATTTCATCAACCTTGAAGATTGGGTTGAGCTGTTCAACGATGCCGAAATGAGGAACTTCAGGAATCTCCACAGGACGAGTTTCAAACGGAATTTCTTCCTTAGCACTACCAGCAGCATTTTCCGCCTCAAAACGCACACAATAACGCATTAACGGACTCAGGTGACGCAGCAGCACAGGAGCCTCCGCCTCTTCCCCCGGATCAACTGCCCCTAGACTGAGAAAATTTGTCAAAGGCGTTGCTGGAACTTCGCCTTCGTTGACCGGTAACCATTCTGACGCTGAGACCGAACCACATTCAGCTTGAGCATAATCAGACCGCCACTTAGTGACAAGACCTTCAGACCTCAATTCCGTCCGCATGATAACCCGCGTCGAATGAACGACTAACGACGGAGGCGGCACTTTTTCCTGCGACCACTCAGGCGCCCCAGCAGCCAACACACACGACGGCAAACCAAACACCCCAACCACAACCACCAACGGGCCAATAACACGCCCCATCCATCTCGACCAACCCCCACTCACCCTCATTCCCAACCCCCAGGATTCCGCCGATGACACCACCCACACCAACACGACCCAAATAATAACGGTATCCGCTAACGGTGTCCGGACGGGCAACTACCCATCCGGACACCATCACATCATACCTCTACTACTGAACTTCGATTTATGCTCAGGTAGAAGATACTGACAGGACTCCTCCTCCCGGAATTGTCGTAAGGCCGGTCCCTTCGACAACACCCGTTTCTTCATTGTTACCGGAACATAAAGCTAATTTGGCTCCCATTAATGTCGTGAATGCGTCGGAGAACTTATCTAGGACGCCTGTAGGTTCGTTAAGTTTTTCTGCGACACCTTCAGGCGTTGTGCATTCTTCCGATACCGTCAACAATGCCGTTTTACATTCAACATACCAACCAACACTAACTCCACCGGTATGCGGCATAAGTAAATCAACGAAACCGCTTACGGTAGGACTCTCTTCCCATAACTCGACTTCCGTTAACCAAGGAAGATTGACCGCCCAAACCTTACTGGAACTTTCACAAATCGCCTCTAATACGCATGTTATAGCCGTACCAGTTAACGGTGCACCAACTAGAACTCCAGCTAAAGTTAATACTTCTGTGACGTCATCAGCACTATTAGGACCAACGTCACCGATCAGTAAGCCGCTGCATTTTTCGAGCGACGCTGGGCCTGCGAACGATTTTTCATTTTCGAGTAACAGTTCACCTGTAGATTCAACTAACGTCGTCGCCGTGACGTTGGCACCGCCGACTAACCAAGACGCTAATAAGAACGTCACAGCAGAAGCCGACGAAGCCATCGCCATCGCGCTCATAGCGACAACCGCAAGCAACGCAGCTCCCACACCTACAAATCGCAATCGTTTCATAGTCCTCAACATAACCTTTCCCACGTCCGAGGCCGGTTAAAGCCTCATCCGAGGCTTTGAAATAGCCGAGCCCGAGCACCCGTACAACAAGTGGTCAGAGAGCGCAACGACCCGACTCCTATAGACCTACAAACGACACGCCGCAAGTACAGGCAACGCCTGAACCCACGACGCACCCAAGCGTCGCAGAACCCCAAACCAATGTCCAGACGCGTTTCCCATTCCCGACCCAAGTGTTTCTCACTCTGGCGACGCCGCACTCCTGCCCAACGGCGAACCGCGTCGTCATACAGTCCAGCTATCTGAACTAGGGGCCGGGAGGCCAGTTTGCCGCAGCCCGCAGGCGGCGAAGCGCCCGGAATCTCGCAATCCAAGTGTCCTGGTGAGCAATACTCACCAGGACACTTTGGCCTCCTTCTATTTAGCTCCCTCTCCGCAACTCAGGTGGAGGATACCGAGAGGACTCCGCCTCCCGGAATGGTCCCTACTCCTTTCCCTTCCGCATTGCCGCTTTCTTCTTTGTTGCCACTACACATAGCCAATTTGGCCCCCATTAATAATGTAAATGGCTCAGAACCTGTCGCTTCGACGCCAGTCGCGACATTTGTTAGCGCTGCCACCCCTTCCGGTGCCGTGCATTCTTCCGATACTGTCAGCAGCGCCGTTTTGCATTCGATGTACCAACCAATATTACCTCCACCGGCATGCGGAAATGCTAACCCAACGAAACCGCTTTCGGTAGGACTCTCTTCCCATAACTCCACTTCTCCTAACCATGGGAGATTGACTGGCCATACCTTGCTGGAATTTTCACAGAGGGCCTCTAATTCGCAGGTTATACCTGTACCAGTTAAGGCCGTCGAGCTAACCAAAATTCCACCTAAGGTTAACAGTTCTGTGCCGTCACCGGCACTATTAGGGCCGATGTCACCGATCCCTATACCGCTGCATTTCTGGAGCGATGCTTTGCCTGCCGCCGATTTTTCATTTTCGAGTAACACTTCGCCCGTAGCTTCAGTTAACGTCGTCGCCGTAACGTTGGCACCGCCGACTAACCAAGACGCTAATAAGAACGTCACAGCAGAAGCCGACGACGCCATCGCCATCGCGCTCGTCGCGATAACCGCAAGCAACGCAGCACCCACACCTACAAATCGAAAACGTCTCATGATCTTCCGTACCTTTCGCTAGTCCAACCTGATTTGAGCCTGTCCGAGGCTTAGACCACAGCCGAGCCGGAGCATCTCCACCAAATCCGTGGGGGTGCCCGGATCGGCCAGCATTCTTGCATACGGAATTTCGAATGTCAAGACTAGTTCAGATGATCGGTATGATTATGTCTGCCGCTTGTTGGTGTTCGAGCTCTGGTCCGTGCTCGGTCTGACCCCGGCGCCCCTGACCGTTCTGGCGTGCTCGAGCGCGGTGACCGTGCGGGTTCTTGGCGAAGCTGGTGGAAACGCTCAACCTTGCCATTTCTCTGTGGCCGGTAAGGGCGTATTCGTAGAATGCTTGACCTATCGCGCTGCGAGCAGTTCGCTGAGAGACGGGCTGCGGGTGTAGCTCCATGCGTTGTCACTCATCAGCCGCTTGACGTCGATGCCTTACGCTGCAAACCAGTCCGAGGCTCGGGTGACGAAGGCCGTGACAGTCCCAGCGCGCTCGTCGCTGTGCAGCTCGACGTAGGCCAGCCGCGTGGGTCATCGACGATCGCGCGGGCGAAGTCATAGCCGACCCTCGTGCCCTGATTTATCCACTGGCGGCTGCGCTGCGAGCGGTCTGCTGTGCGCGATGCCCGGTGCTCAAAGTTCTGCGCAGAAGCGACACGGTATCGATGTCACCACCAGCCGGCGAGGACGTTCAGGCAGCGCGGCGGCCTGCCTGAACGTCATCCCGCCCTCAACTGCCTCGCATAGCACCAGGCGTCCAGCCGGTCCGAGCTTCGCTCTACCGTGGATCTGCATCCGGGTCCTGCCAAGCCTTGTGATTCTCGTAGACCCACAGAGCCTGGGATGAGACCTGGATGCCTCCCCTAACCGTTCACAACCTATGTAGGCACGTCACCTGATATGTCGTCGTGTTTGTCAAGTGGGTGTGGGTGATCGCGTCGGCTTGGCGGCCGTCGGAAGGGGGTTGTGGTTGGTGGGCCGGACGCCGGACGCCGGGCTCGGTGTCGGCGCGTTGCCAGTCTGATGATGCGGAGTTGGTCACCCCAGGGCCCGGTTTCGTGCTGCCGGCTTGCGTTGTCTAGGAACGAGCGTGCCGTTTCGCAGACGGTGCTCATAGATGTATCGCGCGTGCCGGCCGCTGATGGCCCGGCGCCCCGGCCCGCCAACCGGTGAGGATGTCGGCTGGGATTAGTCGGCAGTGGCAGCGGCCCAGAGGAAGCAGGCGAGCTAGCGCGCGCACGCGACGACGGTGACGTTGTGTGGCTTGCCGCGGGCGCCATCGCGTGGTTGACGCGGTAGAGGCGTTGCTGCGCGCGGTTTGAGATCGCGAGGATGTGATCGGGCTGTCCGGCTTTGCGATTAGCCAGCGTCGCACCGAGGCGGGACAGGCGACCGTAGTGCCAGGCCGACTCGACGAGCGGCGTCGAGCGAGCGGCGAGCCGGTCTTGGTGATCCGTCAACGCCAGCAATCAGGTCGGCCAACACCATGCTGCTGGCTGGCTCATCGAACTGCTGAGCAGACATCCACCTGCGATGCTCCGCCGTCCAGGTCTTTGGCTTCGGGTAGACCATCCCCTGACGCAAAAGCATCTTCGACACGCGATGGCGAGCGTTCATCAGATCCCGCCGGCAAGCGTCATGCGCGCGTGTCATCTCGCGCGCGGCCTCGACTGTCAGCGAGGGCACAGCGACCCGCGTCAACGAACCGGCAAGCAACAACCGCGCGAGCAACTCAGCGTCCTTGCGATCAGTCTTGACTCGATCTGAGGGACCACGCGGTGTCTTGCCCGGTGCGATCACGTGCATCACGATCCCGGTCGCCGTCGCCGCTCGGTAGAACTCGAACCCAGCGGGACCCGCCTCATAACACGCCTTGACCGGACCAGGCAACTCCAACAGCCAAGCCACCGCAGCCTCATGCCCCGGACCGAACCGCATCCGCGTCAGCTCGCCCGTCATCGTGTCGATAGCCGCAGCATGCGTCGAACGGGCATGGGACATCAAGCCCAACCCACGTCATCGCTCCAGCCATGGCCAGACCTCCTCATCTCATGGGGTCAGCCGGAGCCTTCTCTCCGGCCAGACAAACCCCCGCGAGGAGTGTCCGGCCACCACCTCCAGCAGTCAACCCACCCGGGCAACCACGCCATAGGGTCTAGGGCGACCGCGGTGATCTTGCGCTGGCTGGCACGGACCAGGATACGCCGGCCGAGCAGATCCAGATCGAGGAGCAGTCGTTGGTGTCGAATCGCAATACGGGTCCGGCGCAACCCGCATCCCTGGCGCCGGCCGACGTCGGACTCTACTCGGCGCCGACACTTATGATTAGGAGCTCTGAGACAGTTGCTGCTCCATCATAAGCCGAACAATCGAAAATGGAGTTGTCCTGGTGGGACACGGGTGGCCCACCAGGACAACTTTAGATATGTACTTCTCTTAGGAGGACGATGCCGAGAGGACTCCGCCTCCCGGGACTGTCTCTACACTGGACCCTTCAACGTTGCCGGTTTCTTCAGCGTTACCACTGCATAAGAACAGTTTGGCTTCCATTAATAATGTGAATGCTTCTGAGAAGATTTCTTCGACGCCTGTCGCCACGTTCACCTGCTTCGCGACGCCTTCAGGTGTCGTGCATTCTTCCGAGACCGTCAACAGCGCTTTACATTCCACGTACCAACCGGGATTACCTCCCCCGACATGCGGTAAGACTAAGTCGACGAAACCTTCTTCGCCCCCAACTTCCCATAACTCAACTTCCGTTAACCAAGGAAGATTTACCATCCAGACTTTGCTGGAGTTTTCACACAGAACCTCTAATTCACATTTAACGGGTTCACCAGTTAACGGCGTAAGGCTAACCAGCGTCCCGCCTAACGTTAACACTTCCGTGATGTCATCAGCGCTATTAGGACCAACGTCACCGAGCCGCACACCGCTACATTTCTGTAGCGAAGCGGCACCCGCCGCCGATTTCTGATTTTCGAGTAACAATTCACCAGAAGATTCAACTAACGTCGTCACCGTAACGTTAGCACCGCCCGCTAACCAGGACGCTAATAAAAACGTCACGGGAGAAGAAGGCGGCGAGACCGAGAGGACTTGGCCTCCTGGGATAGCCTCTATAGCGGACCCTTCGACGTTGCCGGTTTCTTCAGCGTTACCACTGCATAAGAACAGTTTGGCTTCCATTAACAATGTGAATGCTTCTGAGAAGATTTCTTCGACGCCTGTCGCCACGTTCACCTGCTTCGCGACGCCTTCAGGTGTCGTGCATTCTTCCGAGACCGTCAACAGCGCTTTACATTCCACGTACCAACCGGGATTACCTCCCCCGACATGCGGTAAGACTAAGTCGACGAAACCTTCTTCGCCCCCAACTTCCCATAACTCAACTTCCGTTAACCAAGGAAGATTTACCATCCAGACTTTGCTGGAGTTTTCACACAGAACCTCTAATTCACATTTAACGGGTTCACCAGTTAACGGCGTAAGGCTAACCAGCGTCCCGCCTAACGTTAACACTTCCGTGATGTCATCAGCGCTATTAGGACCAACGTCACCGAGCCGCACACCGCTACATTTCTGTAGCGAAGCGGCACCCGCCGCCGATTTCTGATTTTCGAGTAACAATTCACCAGAAGATTCAACTAACGTCGTCACCGACACACCGCCACCACCTTCTAACCAAAACGCTAATAAAAACGTCACAGGAGTAAAGGACGGCGATACTGAGAGGACTTTGCCTCCCGGGACCGTCTCCACATCGGATCCTTCGACGTTACCTGTTTCTTCTTTGTTACCGCTGCACAAGGATAGTTTGGCTTCCATTAATAATGTGAATGCTTCTGAGAAGACTTCTTTGACGCCTGTCCCAACGTTTACCTGTTCGGCGACGCCTTCAGACATCAAACATTCTTCCGAGACCGTTATCAGCGACGTTTTACATTCCACGTACCAACCAGGATTACCTCCACCACTATGCGGTAAAACTAAATCGACGAAACCTTCTTCGCCCCCAACTTCCCATAACTCAACTTCCGTTAACCAAGGGAGATGAACCATCCAGATCTCACTCGAATTTTCGCACAGAACCTCTAATTCACATTTAACGGGTTCACCAGTTAACGGCGTAGGGCTGACCAGTGTTCCGCCTAACGTTAACACTTCCGTGATGTCATCAGCGCTATTAGGACCGACGTCACCGAGCCGCACACTGCTACATTTCTGTAGCGAAGCGGCGCCCGCTGCCGATTTCTGATTTTCGAGTAACAATTCACCAGAAGATTCAACTAACGTCGTCACCGACACACCGCCACCACCTTCTAACCAAAACGCTAATAAAAACGTCACAGCGGCAGAAGCCGACGACACCACAGCCATAGCACTCAACCCAACGACTGCGAACAGAGCAACTACTACGCCCACAAACCGAAAATATCTCATGATCTTCGATCTAACCTTTCGTTCGTCCGAGGGATAACTGACCTGATTCGTGATCCGAAAGCGGACACGCACCTTTAATACGTCAGATCTTGAAATCCGGATTACTGGAAAGCAGGAAGCTGCATCGG
Organism: uncultured Solirubrobacterales bacterium; assembly: GCA_963757995.1. Taxonomy (GTDB): domain Bacteria; phylum Actinomycetota; class Thermoleophilia; order Solirubrobacterales; family Solirubrobacteraceae; genus Palsa-744. The sequence continues at coordinate 28,352 of CAVWTS010000016.1, read as the reverse complement.
TAGCCGATCACGACCCAGTGGCAGACGCATCTGCCAAGTATCCCGACGACGGTCGGCGCCAGATCACGACCCATCGCTGGCGCAGCGAACCACACAAGCCGAGCAACGGACCTCGGTCCCCTCTTTGCGAAGAGGGGACCGAGGGAGATACCTACCTCTATTACAACGCTACAACGTCACTTAGCGGTAACGGCCCACGTCCCGAATGCCTGTACCGGGCCTTCTAGTTCCGAGAGGACGTGAACCGCAAAACCGTACCTGTCTGCACTGTTGGCATTTTCGCCGCTTGGCCCAGGAATGTCAAAGCACTCACTGCCTTTATCGACAAACGTCGACTGCGACACCGCGCAAATGACTGGGGTGACGAAGTTGTCGGGAGCACCAACTTCCTTCTTCACGTCTTCTTCTTCAGATGCGTAAACGCACAGGTTGCCGGGTTCCGCCTTCGGCGCCGCAGCACTACCGGGGCATAGGGGCTGTTCACGCTGTTCTTCTTTTTCCTTCCCCGCTTCTGAGTTGAAGAAGGGTTCCTTGCCATCTGCACGCAGGTAGTGTGCTTTGGGTGCGCTCGCAAGCGAAATACCAAAGCTCACTGTGCTGGTGACGTTCAGAAATTCCTTGCCTTCACCGTACACACTCCAGTCCCCCGAGAGCGTCTTTCCCGACGGCAAGGTCCCACCGACCGTCCATGGTTCACCTTTTTCGCCTTGAGGGCCTTTTTCGCCTTGAGGACCCTGCGGTCCTTCGGCACCTTTTGGTCCTTCAGAACCTTTTGGTCCAGCCGGTCCGGCTGGACCGGCTGCGCCGGCTGCTCCGGCGGGACCCGCCGGACCTGCCGAGCCCTTGGCGCCAGCCTTCCCTTTGAGCTGCGCCACCACGCTCGGCTTTATCTGTTTGACCGACGTAATCAAATATTTCCCCGCTGCAAATGCTCCACCGCTCATAGCCAGCACGAGCACGAGCACAAGCGCCACATTTGCGGGCCTGATGTGTCCACGAATCGTTGAAAACATTGACTCCACTCCCTCTCCAGCATTGTCACAACTAACTTATTGACCGACCGCGACGCCGAGCAGACATCGAAACCCCCACCATGCGCCGCGTATGTGTTCGGGCAGGCCTGAGCCCGCGAACCGAATGTTCCAAGAGTTTTTTTACAGGAGCGACGAGCCTCTGTCCAGAGGCGTCTCTCATTCCCCCCGAGATGTTTCTTACTCGTCAAGTGGCCTGGGCACATACGGGCTGGTAGGATTGCTCCGACCAACCGACGGCGGGTTATGTTCTCACAGATCAAGATCTGGATCGCAATCGTTGCTTTGCTCGCGCTGTGTGTGGGCGCGCTCGCGTGCGGCAGTTCGGGCAACCCGGGCAACCCCAACGTCTCGACCGTAGCCCCCGGAGTCTACGTCACGGCCTACTTCCCCCACGATCCCAACGACCGCGACAACGACGGCGACCGCAACAACGACGACGGGGCGATCGAAACCGGCCGCCTGGCGAGCCCGGCGGAAAGCCGGGAAATGAAGACCCTGGTCAAGCGCTTCTACGCGGCGGCGGCGGCGGAGAGGGGCGCCGAAGCCTGCGCGCTGCTCGTTCCCTTCATCGCCGAATCGGTCGTCGAACGCTACGGCCATACGCAAGGCGTCACCGGTCGTACGTGCGCTGTCGTCATGACCAAGATATTCAAGGGCCGCCACTCAAAGCTCGTTCCCGAGAGCGCCACGCTCAGGATTCCCGAGGTGCGCGTCGAACTCCCCGCAGCGTTAGCCATCCTCGAATTCCCCGACATCCCCGAAGTCCGCCAGATCCGCTTGCGTCGCGTCGGCGACAGATGGCGGGTAATAGCACTGATCGACGGCGCCATCGAATAGGAATCAAATTGATGGATCGCTTGCTAGGATCGGACTCATGTGCAAGGGGAAATGGGGTCGGGGATGAGGCGAGCGCTCGCGTCGCTGGGCTTCGTTCTGCTCGCCATGAGCACAAGCGCCTGCGGGAGCGGGGGCGCACATTCCGCTACGACGTCGCAGCAAACCTCGGCGACCGCCCCGCCCGCGTCCGCGACCGAAGTGACCAAGCTTCTGCACGTCGACGCGGACAAAGACAACGACTACGAAGCCGCTGCCGACGACACCAACAACAGCTCTGTCGTTACAAGCGCCGCCAAACCCGCCGATGCCTCCGACCGGCGGGCGATCACAGCGTTGATCCAAACCTACTACCGGCTCGCGATGGCCGAGGACGGTGCCAGGGCCTGCTCACTGCTCTACTCGACGCTCGCCGAAGCAACGCCGGAAGACTACGGCTCCGTCGGTGGCCTGTCGTACATGAAAGGCGAAACCTGCCCCGTGATCCTGAGCAAGATGTTCGAGCATCTCCACCCCTTGCTCGCGGTCGAGCTGCCCAAGCTGAGGGTCGCGCGCGTGCTCCTGGAAGAACACCACGGCAAGGCGATCCTGTCCTTCGGCCCACACCTGCCCGAACGCGCGATCCTGGTCACGCGCGAAGGGCCGCGAGCCTGGAAGGTGGCTTCGCTGTTCGATGGCGAACTGCCATAGCGCTGGAGATGAGATGAGACGAGCCCTCCTACCGATCGCAACTGCGCTTCTCAGCGTCGGGATGCTTGCCTGTGGCTCGTCCGAGACTACGTCCTCGAGCACACAGCGCACGGCCTCCTCGACGGCAAGCGCCCCCCCGAGCGTCCCGGCAAGCGCTGACGGCTACTCCGAGAACGACGCCGACAATGACTTCGACGACAAGACCACCTATCACGGCAGCCCGCCTAACGACGACCAGGAAGTGTTCGCCAGCTACGGCCCCAAGGCCAGCTCCGCCGTGGCCCACGCCGTGGCCAGCCTCGTCAAACGCTACTACGCGGTGTCGGCAGCGGGCAACGCGGTCGATGCTTGCTCGTTGCTGAGCGCGAGCGTCGCCGGCGCGCTCGCCAGCGAAGGTGGATCCGGCAGCAGCTGCGCGGCGGGCATGGCGCAAGTGCTCTCCCGCGAGCGCCAGCTCCTGCTGGCGGATGAAGTCGCAACGATGAAGATCGTCGAGGTGCACGCGAAGGGAACGATCGGGCTGGCGGTGTTGCGCTTCAAGCGCTCGCCCGAAAGCAACATCGTGGTCGAACGCGAAGGCAGCGCCTGGAAGATCAATGCCCTGTTCGGCAGCTACGTGACATAGCGACGCCGCGCGCGGCTATGTCACCGGGGCGGCAAGCAGGCTGTCGAGCTTCCAGCTCGAACCTTCCCGCTTTACTTCCACGTATCCCGGGGGCAGCGGCGGCCAGATGAGCAGGGCCTTGGCAAGCTTGCCTTCGACGTGCACCAGCGCCACCGCCGGGCGTATCCGCAGTTGCGCGTGAAAGCGCGCGAACACGCGCGAGAGCACCGCCTGGCAACTGTCCGCACCGTTCAGGTAGCGGGGAGCCGGAGCCCAGTGGTAGCTTTCGGCGACCGATTCTTCGAGCGCGAAGAACAGTAGCGAGCACGCCTTGGTGCCGTTCCCAGCAGCGGCCGCCGCGTAGTAGCGCTTGACCAACGCCGCTATCTGAGCGCTGTCGGCCGCGCCGGCTGGGTGCCCGAATTCGCTCACGACGGCGGGGTAAGTCGTCGGTTGCTTGTGAGCGCCACCGCCGCATCCCACGAGGGCGGAAGCGACCATGCCCAGCGCAAGCAGGGAGACCCTGAGCGACTCGCGCACAGAGCTCATAGGGCGTCTCATTCCACGTACTCCGGGTGTTCTGAGTAGAGCAGCTCGTACATCTTCCAGCGCCCCCGTTCGCGGTGCAGCATCGTGTACAGCTTCGGCCTGCTCGCGCCAAAGCCGAACTGCGCGATGCCGCGACTGAAGGTGACGCGCACCGTCGCTACCTTGGCCGAGGCCGCGTCGCGCAACTGCCGGTGCTGTTGGCGAAACAGCTTGCTCGCCACTTCCGCGCAACTGTTGCCGCGCATAGCTGGAGCGGCGCCCACGCCGCCGTAGGTCTGCGCGACCAGTTCTTCGAAAGGCAAATAAAGCAGCGCGCACGCCGCCGCCCCCTGCTCGCGCGCCGCCGCCGCGAAATAGCGTTTGACCACGGCCGCCACAGCGCGGGCGTCAGCCTCCCCGGCGGGACGACCGACCGGTTCGTGCTCGTTGTCCGGTTCGTGCCTGTAGTGGTCGGAGTCGAAGTCTTCGTCTTCAGAGGTTTCGATCGCAGGCAGCGTCTGGCGAGCACCCGCCCCCGACGCGGTCGCGGCGCGGTGAGTGCCGGCGCAGCCGAGCAGACCGGCGGCGCAGATCACCACCCCGACCGCCAGCCACGGCTTCGCGCTCATCCGCCCGCAACCTACGGCTTGCGCGCTTCCCAGAAGATCTCGTACTGGTTCTCGCGCGGTCGCCCCGCTTTGCCGCTGCCGCGGAAGGTGCTGCTCAGGCTCATGCCGAGCGAGGCATAGATCTCCTGCAGCTCTTCGACCAGGTACAGCCGCGAGCTGTAAGGGATCGGGTCGAGCTTCTCGAGCGTCTCGCCGAAGCGGATCGAGGCGACAGTGCCTTCCAGGCGCCGGCTCTTGGCGTTCCACCAGTGGTCGGTCAGTTCGACCGCCTCCTCGCCCAGGATCCATGTCCGCTCGGGCATGTGCCGCTCAGCATGTAGGCGGTTGGGGGTCTGCGCCAGGTGGCGCCCGCCGGGCTTCAGCGCCCGCGCGATCACCGCGAAGGTGCGCAGGTTCTCTGCCTCGGTCTCGAAGTAACCGATCCCACCGTCGTTGAAGTTGAGTACGAAATCGAACTGCTCGAAGAAATCGAGCTCACGCAAATCGGCGGCTAGGAACTCCGCGCTCGAGCCCTGGTCCGCGGCCTTCTCCCGTGCCAACTGCACGTTCTCCTCTAATAGCTCCACGCCGAGCACGCTGAACCCCCGGCGCGCAAGCTCGAGCGAGTGCCTGCCGGTGCCGCAACCGAGGTCAAGGACACGCTCGTCCCCCCGCGGGCGCAGCATCGTGATCGCCCGCTCGACTTCGGCGCCGGTCTTATCCGCCCACGGCAGCTCGTCCATCTCCGGTGGATACGCGTGGCGGTACCAGTCCTCTTGAATCTCCAGCTGGGGCATCTCTCACCTAATAGTTTGCACCGACGAACAAAATGAGGAAACGAGGCAGGCCGGGCCACGCTTCATACAAGCGCGACCCGGCCCACTGCTTCCCATCCAGGTCCTACCGGTTGCTCAGCAGAACCTCGTCTGTGTTTCTCTTTATTTTTCGCTTGCGATTACAGCGGCCGCCGTAGCATTTTCGAGCGTGCCGTTGAGGATCGCCGTGTTGTTGCCGGAGACCGAGGGCAGTTCCAGCTCCGAGTCGACCGCTTCACTGATCAGACCGGTGAACAGCCCAAACAGGATCTGCGAGCCGCAGCCTTCTGCTGTGGGCGCCGCGAACGTGTTGTTCACGAGCGAGTTTTTCTTGATGATCAGTAGATTGTTTTCTTCCTTGAATTCGAGTTCGCCGAGTTTGCCGGTGATCGGTTTGTTCGGCAGCGGCGGGCTGGTGGTACCCGTCGTCAGTTCGATCGTCACCGGGTGAGCTTTGGAGCCCACGTAGCACGTCGGGCCGAGGAACCCATTTTCCAGGTGCACCCGCACCGGTAGCACGAAGCCTGCGCCCATGCCGCTCAGCAGGTTCTGTCGGTTGATAGTCGGCTTGCCGACGAGTTCGGTTGTGGCCGTGACGCCGGTGATCCCTTTATCGATGAATTCGTTGATGATTTTCTTTATCGGTTCAGGGAAGAATTCCGGCGCTATGATTTTGAATAGCCCACCAGGCACCGTCTGCGGAGTTTTTGAGATCGTTTCCCCATTTGCGGCTTCCACGAACGTTTCCGCTCCGGTTTCTTCATTCACGATGATCCCGCCCTGCAGCGTGATCGTTTTAGTGATCGGAACGGTGGTTTTCTTGATCACGAATTCTCCGCTTGTCGTCTGACCGAAGACACAGCTGTTGACGCCGGCCACTTTGGTCGGGCACTGAGCGAAGTTGACGAAGGCTCCGGTCGGTTTGCGGGCCATCGCTGGCGCCGCGAGTCCGAGCGCGGCGAGCACGACGACGAGCGTGAGCGGCGGCGCGGCGCGTAGCAGCGACCGCCAGTTGTGGGTATTGCCGGTTCTGGTCATCCTGATCCTCCTCTGTTGCGGTTGGAAACCTGACAGTTCCGACCGAACCACCCATGCTCCGCATGGACGGCGGTCCGACCGCGACTGCCCACTCGGACTCCCTACCTACCCTGGTTGATGGTTGGTTGTAGTTGGTTGGTAGGAGCCCGAGAGGTCACTTCCTATCACAGCTCGCCCCGATCCGCAATCAGAAGGTTGGCATTTGTGCGACAAGCAGGCAGGGACTAGAAGTTGTCGTGAGTCCGTTTACCCTGCACATAACCACCTTTGCGCCTAGTGTCGGCGGCACAAGCCGACAAGAGAGAGTCAGAGACAATTCTCCGCGCAAACCTGCCGGTCCGCGAGCCCGCTCACGCCACCGGGCAGAGCCCGCCGTCGAGGTTGACACCCACCCCGGTCACATAAGACGCCCGCGGTGAGAGCAGGAAGGCCGCCAGCGCCGCGTACTCCTCCGCCCGCCCGACACGCCCGAGCGGGATCCCGGCGGTCTCGACCATCCGCGCGTAGTACTGCCGCGGCGTGATCCCCTCCGCCGCGGCGCGCGCTTGCAGCTGCGCGCTTTCGACGACCCCGATCAAGATCGCGTTGACGCGGATCTGCTCGGGCGCGAGCTCGCGCGAGAGCGCCTTGGTCAACGCGAGCCCGGCAGCGCGTGACACCGATGTCGGCGTCGTGAAGGCCTCAGGCGCCTTGCCGGAGATCGCCAGCGTGTTGAGCACGGCTGCCCCACGCGATGCCCGCAGCAGCGGTAGGGCGGCCCGCGTGAGCCGTACAGCAGCCATCAGCTTCAGCTCGATGTCCGCTTCCCAGACGCCGTCGCTGTGCTCGGCAAACGCGCCGGCGGCGAGGCCCCCCGCGTTGTTGACGACACCGTCGATCCGACCCCAGTTGTCCTCGAGCGTGAAGACGAGGCCCTGGATGTGTTCGGGATCGGTGACGTCGCCGAGCAGACCGAGCGTTTCCTCTCCGCCCAGCTCATGCAGTCGGCGGTTGGCCTGTTTCATCCGCTCGGCGCCCCGTGCGAAAATGCATACGCGCGCGCCCTCCGCCACCAGCAGTTCCGCCAGCGCCAGACCGAGCCCCGCGGAGCCCCCGGTGATCAGGATGTTCTTGCCCTCAAGCTCTAGATCCATCCTCTCCCCCGATTACGTCGCTGTGGACACGTGCTACGTGGTCTCCGGCGTGCGCCCATCATGGCCGATGTAGCCATCCTTGCCGCCCACGCAGATGTAGATCGTCTCGCCCGGACCGAGGATCTTGATACGCCGGATCGTGGCCGGGTCGACCCGCGCGAACGAGCCCTCCTCGAGCACGTGCGAACTGCCGTCGCCGAACTCCATCTCGATCGACCCCTGGTGGATGAAGTACAGCTCCTCCTGGTCGTCGTGATAGTGCCATTTAGTCTCATATCCCTGGGGCCGCACCAGCGCGTTGACCCCGAAGGCGGTGACGCCGAGGCCGCGCCTGACTTTGCGAAAGCCATAGCCCTGCTCGAGGTCATCGATCGAGCCCAGCGCATAGCCCTCCCCGACCGTGACGCCGGGATAGCGCGCGCGGTCGACGACGCCGTTCTCCGGCGGCCTCATGCCCGCGCGAACTCGCCGCTGAGGAACTCTGGGATACGCTGCCCAATCAGCTCGCCCGCGTAGCGCCGGCGCCTGCCGTACACGAGCCAGGTCGTGTCGACCTCGCCGTAGCGCTCGAGCACGCGCAACGCCTCCGGGTGTTCTTCGCCGAAGGCCACAAATGTCACGCCGGCGTCGTACTTACCCGCCAACAGGTTTTGTGCGACGACCGGGTTGGCCGGCTCCTCCACGATCGTCTCCCAGCGCGTCAGGTCCGGATAACCCATCGCGGCCGCCACTACTCCCAGGCTGCGCGGCTCGGGCGCGTCGTTGCGCGCGATCAGGCCCATTTCCTTGGCCGGGAACATGAACGTATCGACCACGAACACCTCCTGGCGGTAACGCTCGGTCACGATGTGCACCTCAGGATGCGAGCTGCACTGCAGCAGAAACCCATTCGGCTGCTCACGCACCCGCTCCAGACCCACCTCAAAGTCGCGTACGAGCTCTACACGCGCATCTTCGAGGCCCTGAAACTCCAGGTAGCGCAGCAGTGCATGCTCGTGACACGTCCCGGATGGGCCAAGCGTGATGAACGTTGGTGCAGCCATACAATCGCTTGTTATACCCCACAATGGAAGTCTGAGCCGAAGTCCGTCCTCGATACTCCGGCCCCAGACCTAACCCATTCGTGTCCTGTGCTGGTTGGTTGGCAGACGCCGCAGGCATTCCTATCATAATTCGCTCACGTCTACCAGGCAGAACTTGTCAGCGTCCGCCGAACTTATGGAACTCTCCTGATGGGCGCACACGGTTTTTCCCTGCGAACAGGCACTTTCTCGATCGCGCCGTGGAGAAAAGCCCGAGTCAGAGACAGTTTTGTGTTGGACGAATGATCGAGCGTCAGGACAGACAGCTTCAGCGTCCGAGCGCGCGTCGCAGCGCATCGGCCACACGCGTCGTCTCCGCTTCAGAGAGACCCGGGTAGAGCGGCAGTGCCAACGAACGCGCGGCAACGTCCTCGCACACGGGAAACTCGCCCTCGCGATGGCCGAAGCGCTCGCGATAGAAGCTCATCAAATGGATCGCCGGCAGGTAAGGCTTACTTTGGACGCCAAGCGCCGCGAGCCTACGGATCGTCTCGTCGCGATCCACGTCATGCGGAAGTTGCACCACGTACACGAACCACCCGCGCCGAACGCCATCATGGTCCTCACAGGGAAGCTCGAGACCCTCGATCCCGGCAAGCGCCTCACGATAGTAAGAGGCTGCGAGCGCTCGCGATTCCAACATTCCCGCTAGCCGCGCCATCTGCCCGATCCCGACCGCACAGGCGATGTCCGACAGCCTGTAGTTGAAGCCAAGCCGATCGTGATCGAGCCAGTCCATGTCCGGCGCGCGCCCCTGATTGCGCTCGGAGTCGATACGCGCCTTGACCTTCGGATCGCCAAGCGTGACCATCCCCCCCTCCCCCGTGGTGAGCTGCTTGTTGGCGTAGAACCCGAACACAGCGGGATTCCCGCGCGCGCCGACTGCCGTTCCATCTGCATGTACGGCACCCAACGCCTCGCAGGCGTCCTCGACGATCCCAAGCCCGTGGCGGCTGGCGATCGCCTCGAATGCCGGCATGTCGGCCGGATAGCCGAAAATGTGCACCGGCAGGATCGCCCGCGTGCGCTCGGTGATGGCTGCCTCGGCCGCGACCGGATCGAGGTTGAGCGTGACCGGATCGATATCGGCAAAAACCGGGCCGAGCCCGCTCATAAAGCGCGACGTTTGCCGAAGCGACGAACGAGAACGGGCTCGTGATGACCTCGTCCCCGTCGGATACGCCAACAGCCCGCAGAGCAAGGTGCAAGCCCCGCTGTGCCACTGGATACAGCGCTGGCAAGCGGACTACCGACAAACTCGGCGAACAACCGCTCGAACTCCGCCAGACGAGGACCGAGCGAGAGCTGCCCGGAAGTCAAGACCTCAGAGACCAACCTCTCCTCCGTGCGCCCAAGAACGGGCTTGGCGAGAGGTATGACCTGGAGATCACCCAAAGCAGAGCACCGGCGAGGACGTCATTCGATCGATGGAACCTCGGTCAAACCATCACCCGAAAGGGGGCCTCATCCTCCTGAACCGACGTCGAGGACGGGGTCCGTGACGCCGGCTGCTGCACGCCCACAGCAAGCGAATCGACCAAAGCTTCCCAGGAGGCAGCAATGATGTCCCCTGAGACCCCGATCGTCCCCCATACCCGCTCGCCGTCAGACACGTCGATCAGAACCCGCGTGACGGCCGCCGTGCCGCTGGCCTCGTCGAGAATCCGCACCTTGTAGTTGACCAGTTTCAGGTCGCGCAGATGCGGATAGACCTGCTCGAGCGCCTGGCGCAGAGCGTTGTCGAGCGCGTTCACCGGGCCGTTGCCCTCCGCCGTGCAGATGAATTCGATCTCCTCCGGCCCCGGCGGCGCGACGATCTTGATCGTCGCCTCGGTTTCAACTTCGCCGTCGAAGCGCTGCTCGGAGATGACGCGCCACGACAGCAGCACGAACAGCGGCTCGTAGAGGCCGGCCTCCTCGCGCATCAACAGCTCGAGCGTGCCGTCCGCCGCCTCGAATTGGAAACCTTCGTGCTCAGCGCTCTTTACGCGCTCGAGCACACGCCCGACTGCCTCCTCGTCAAGCTCGATCCCGAACTCGGCGGCCTTCTCGATGACCGTGCCGCGTCCCGAGAGCTCGGAGACGAGCACGTCGCGTGCGTTGCCGACCAGCGCCGGGTCGATATGCTCGAAGGTGGCGGCGTCAGCGCGGATCGCAGCGGTGTGCAGGCCCGCCTTGTGAGCAAAGGCGTTCTTGCCGACATACGGCTGGGCGGGGCTGGGAGCGCGGTTGAGCAGCTCGTCCAACAGGTGGGCGGTCTCGGTCAGACGCGCCAGCCGCTCCGGCGGCAGACCCTCGTAGCCCATCTTCAATTGCAGGTCGGCGATGATCGTGACGAGGTTGGCGTTGCCCGTGCGCTCGCCGATTCCGTTGATCGTGCCCTGCACCTGCGTGGCGCCGGCTTCGACGGCAACGAGTGTGTTAGCTACGGCGCAGCCGCCGTCGTCGTGCGTGTGAATGCCAAGCGCCAGATCTGGAAGCCCGGCGTGCACAGCCTCGACGACCGCGCGCACTCCTCCCGGCAGCGAGCCACCGTTGGTGTCGCACAGCACGACCCGCTCGGCGCCTGCGGCCCGCCGCGGCGCGCAGTGTCTCCAGCGCATAGCCGGGATCGGCGGCGTAGCCGTCGAAGAAGTGCTCGGCGTCGAACAGCACACGCTTGCCCTGGGCATGCAGGAAGGCGATCGACTCGGAGATCATCGCGAGGTTCTCCTGCGGGGAGACGCGCACGACCTTCTCGACGTGTAGCGGCGAGCTCTTGCCGACAAGCGTGCAGACCGGCACGAAGGACTCTGCCAGGATGCGCAGCCCCTCGTCCTGCTCTGCCGGCGCGTCGCGCCGGCGGGTCATGCCGAAGGCGACGATCTCGCCGGTGCTGAAGCTCTCACGCTCCAGCAGCGCGAACAGCTCGAGCTCCTTTGGGTTCGACGCGGGGAAGCCCGCCTCGATCAGCTGAATGCCGAGCGCGTCGAGCGCGTGCACCACGCGCAGCTTCTCCTCCGCGGTGAGGCTCATGCCGCCTCCCCCCATGCCGTCGCGCAAGGTGGCGTCGTAGAGCTGTATGTGGTTCATCAGCCGGTGGGACTCGGCGCGGGTGGCGCGGGCGTGCCGACGCTGACCACATCGAGCCATTCACGATAGGGCTCTGAGCGCCCGTGGATCGCGTCGTCGAAGGCGCCCTGCAGCAGGCGCGTCACCTCGCCCGGCTTGCCCGAGCCGACCTTGTGATCGTCCACCTCGACCACCGGCACGAGCTCGGCAGCGGTACCGGACATGAAGACCTCGTCGGCCAGGTACATCTCCGCGCGTGCGATGTTGCGCTCCACTACCGGATAGCCGAGGTCGGCCGCCAATTGCATGATCGAGCGGCGCGTGATGCCGTCGAGGATCGAGTTGTGGTGGCCGGGCGTGACGATCTCCCCGCCGGCGACGATGTAGATGTTCTCGCCCGTGCCCTCGCAGACGTGGCCGTGGTCGTCGAGCAGGATCGCCTCCTGGTAGCCGGCCTTCATCGACTCGATCTTGGCGAGCACGTTGTTGAGGTACTGGCCCGAGGCCTTGGCGTGCGGGATCAGCGAGTCGGGCGAGATGCGCCGCCACGAGGAGACCTTCGCGCGGATGCCGTTGGCCATCCCGTCCTCGCCCAGATAGGTGCCCCACTCCCAGCAGGCGATCGTCACGTCCACGGGCGCATCCATCGGGTTCAGCCCCATCGAGCCGTAGCCACGATAGACGATCGGGCGGATGTAGCAGGAGCGCAGGTTGTTGTTGGCCACGAGCTCGCGCGCGGCCGCCTGCAGTTCAGGCGCCGTGTAGGGCACGGGCATGTAGTAAAGCTCGGAGGACTGCAGCAGCCGCTCCATGTGCTCGGCGTTGCGGAAGATGGCGGGGCCGAGCTCGCTGTCGTAGCAACGGATGCCCTCAAAGACCCCGGTGCCGTAGTGCAGGCCATGCGTGAGGACATGGACCTTGGCGTCCTCCCAGGCGAGGAACTCTCCGTTCATCCATATGAGCTCGCATGTGTCCACGTTGTCGTCTCCTGGTTAGAGCTGCTCGAGCACTGCTCGCGTCGCCTCCGCGGTACCGGCCTACCACCGAGATCGGGGGTACGCAGGCCCGCGTCAAGCGCACGTTCAACAGCCGATTCTACAGCCGCTGCCTCGCTTTCCAAACCAAGCCCGTGACGCAGCATCAGCGCGGCGGACAGGAACATGGCCAGCGGGTTGGCTATCCCCTGCCCGGCGATGTCCGGAGCAGACCCGTGCACAGGCTCGAACAGGCCAGGACCACTCGGCGCCAAGCGAGGCACTGGGAAGCATCCCGATCGACCCCGTGATCATCGCGGCCTCGTCGCGAGAGATGTCGCCGAACATGTTCTCGGTGAGGATCGTGTCGAAGTGGCGCGGCGCGGAGACGAGCTGCATCGCGGCGTTGTCGACGAGCACGTGCTCCAGCTGGATGTGGGGAAACTCGCGCGCGTGCAATTCCATGACGACCTCACGCCACAGGCGCGAGGTCTCGAGCACATTGGCCTTGTCCACGCTTGAGACCTTGGCCCGCGCCGCCCCGAAGGCGGTGCGCGCGATCCGCTCGATCTCCTCGCGGGAATAGGCACACACGTCCGAGGCGTAGTCATCGGTGCGCGTCTTCTCACCGAAATAGATGCCGCCGGTGAGCTCGCGCACGACCAGCAGGTCGGTGCCCTCGATGCGCTCGCGGCGCAGTGGCGAGGATTCGTACAGCGCCGGCAAAGGCTTGACGGGCCGCAGGTTGGCATACAGCCCCAGCCCCTTGCGCAGCCCGAGCAGCCCCTGCTCGGGTCGTGGGCGCGTGCGGGTCGGTCGTGTCCCACTTGGGCCCGCCGACAGCAGCGAGCAGCACCGCGTCGGCGCGCTTGCAGGCGGCCAGCGTCTCCTCGGTGAGCGCCGTGCCGTGCAGGTCGATCGCGGCGCCGCCGAAAGGATGCTCCTCGAACTCGAAGTCGCCGAGCGTATGCAGCAGCTCGAGCGTCGGCGCGAGGATCTCAGGGCCGATCCCGTCGCCGGGAAGCGTGACAACTTGTGTGCCATGCGTCTCCTTGAGGACGGTGGTGAGTGTTCGAGCGCTGCCGACGGTGCGCGGCGATCCTGACAGCTACAGAGCCGTCGTGACTGGACCTGAGCGCTCGCGACGCGCTCGTAGGCAACGATCGCGTCCTCCTCGGTGAGCGTGGCGCCGATGTCGTCGAGACCCTCCAGCAGCCGCCGACGGATCTCGTGGTCGATCTCGAAGGCAACCTCGCGCTCGGCGAAGTGGACCTCCTGCGCCTCGAGGTCGATGCTGCCCTCGCCCGCATGCGCAAGCGCCTGGCAGTCCTCCTCTGAGAGCACGACCGGCAGCAGCCCGATCTTGGTGCAGTTGGAGTAGAAGATGTCGGCGAAGCTCGGCGCGACGACCGCCTGGAAGCCATAGTCCTGCAGGCCCCAGGGAGCGTGCTCGCGCGAGGAGCCGCAGCCGAAGTTGCGACCCGCGACCAGGATCGGATTGGCGGGCAGCTCCCAGCCCGGCTCCTTGGCCCAGTCGTAGAACAGGAACTCGCCGAAGCCGGTGCGCTCCACCCGCTTGAGGAACTGCTTGGGCATGATCTGGTCGGTGTCGACGTCGGCCCGGTCCAGATGCGTGACCTTGCCCGAGATCGTGTTTATCGGCTCCATGCTCAGCTCCAATCCCTGATATCGGTGAAATGTCCTTCGATCGCTGCGGCGGCCGCCATCTGCGGTGAGACGAGATGCGTGCGCCCGCCCCGCCCCTGACGCCCCTCGAAGTTGCGGTTCGAGGTCGAGGCGCAGCGCTCGCCTGGGGCGAGGATGTCGGGATTCATGCCCAGGCACATCGAGCAGCCCGCGACACGCCAGTCGAAGCCGGCGTCGCGGAAGATGCGGTCGAGGCCCTCGGCCTCGGCCTGCGCCTTGACCTGCTGGGAGCCGGGCACGACCATCGCGTTGACAGACGAGGCGACTTTGCGCCCCGCCGACGACCTCGGCGGCGGCACGCAGATCGCCGATGCGCGAGTTGGTGCACGAGCCGATGAAGACGCGGTCCACCGCTATCTCCTCGATCGGCTGACCGGCCTTCAGCGCCATGTAGTCGAGCGCCCGCTCGGTCGCCTCGCGATCGGCCGGCGAGTCGAACTCCTCGGGGGCGGGAACGCGCTCGGTGACGGCACTGACCATCCCCGGGTTGGTGCCCCAGGTGACCTGCGGGGAGATCGCCGAGGCGTCGATCACGATCTCGCTGTCGAAGAAGGCGCCGTCGTCGCTGCGCAGCTCGCGCCAGCGCTCGATCGCCTGCTCCAGCTCGCGCTCCATGCGGGGCACCGGGCAGCTCGCGCTCGCGAAACCAGGCGAAGGTCGTCTCATCCGGCGCGATCATGCCGGCGCGACCGCCGCCCTCGATCGTCATGTTGCAGACGGTCATGCGGCCTTCCATCGAGAGCGCCTCGATCGCGGGGCCCGCGTACTCGACGACGTGGCCGGTCATGCCACCGACACCCAGCTGGCCCAGCGTGCCGAGGATCAGATCCTTGGCTGTCACGCCGAAGCCAAGCTCTCCCTCGTAGCGGATGCGCATCGAGCGTGGGCGTTGCTGGACCATGCACTGGGTGGCCAGCACGTGCTCGACCTCGGAGGTGCCGATCCCGAAGGCCAGAGCCCCGAACGCGCCATGCGTTGAGGTGTGCGAGTCGCCGCAGACGATCGTCATGCCCGGCTGGGTCACCCCCAGCTCGGGCCCGATCACGTGCACGATCCCCTGGCGCTCGGAGCCCAGCGAGTAGACGGGCACGCCGAACTCGGCGCAGTTGCGCTCGAGGGTTTCCACCTGTACGCGCGAGAGCTCGTCCTTGATGCGCGCGGCGACAGGCGTGCCGTCGGTGGGTGTGTTGTGGTCGGCAGTGGCCAGCGTGCGGTCGGGCCGGCGCACCTGCCGTCCGGCTAGCCGCAGCCCGTCGAACGCCTGCGGGCTTGTCACCTCGTGCACCAGGTGCAGGTCGATGTACAGCAGCCCATCGGCGACTTCGTGGGCCTCCCAGATCTTCTCGAACATCGTCTTTGGCATCATACGAACGTACGTTATCACAGACAGGACAGAGCTTGGCTCGCGACCCTACACGTCGCTGCGACACGACCGCCCTGCCCAGCAGCTGCCAGCCGACATGCTACTGAGGACTCAGATAATGTTGCTATGTGGATTTCGTTCGTCCGCCGACGATCTGGACGGTTCGCGCCCTGGCCGTCGTGCTTGCCACCGCGGCGACGGCGCTCGCCGGCTGCTCAGGTTCGTCCTCGAGAGAACTGCGCACAGCCGGTCAGTCAGACAGGCCTTCGTCGCCGAAGTGGCCTCAGGCGAACCGTACGGCGATTGGCATCTCGCAAGCGATGCCTCACGGCAGGCCGTGCAGGCATGGGCTGCACGCACCAGTCTCGGCGACCTCGGGCGCAGGCTGCGCAGCGCAAGGCCCTTGGTGTCCCCCAGCGATCAAGAATTCACGTGGACATGTGTAATGGCCCATGAACTAGTCGGTTTGGGGACGGTCGGAGGAGTCACTTCATTCGACGAAGACGATGCCAAAATCGTGACCAAACAGGCCCTGCAAAGCGGCGTCGCGCAGAGTCAGATCACGGCCATGGTTCACGACGCCGAGACCGTCCCATTCCGCGACCTGGCCTTTGCAACCTCATTGGTGTGCGGTCCGCCCTTGTAGCTGCCGCGAACAACCACAACGTCCGTGTTTGCGCTGGTTCAGCTGCGTCTCAAACCGGCGCTCACGACGGCCAGGAAGGCCGCCTCAGCGTCGGTTGGGTTCTCAAAATGGTGGGGAAGATCGGCGTCGAAGGTGATACAGTCGCCCTCGCCCAGCTCGTAGCGCTGGGCGTCGCACACCAGCACCACCGAGCCGTGCTCCACGAGCGCGGTCTCGCGGCTGCCGGGCTCGTGCATCGGCGGGTCATCCGGCGCACCGGTAGCGCCACCGGGCTCGAGCGTGTGGCGCGAGAGCTCCGAGCGCTGTCCGGGCTGTGCGGCGGTCATGACTTCGAAGTGGTGGCCGCGCTTGGCGTTGCCCCCACCCCCGCGCTCACCTGCACGCACGATCGTGACCGAGCCGCCCTCGTCCAGGCGCAAGAGTTGTGAGAGACGCAGATCCAAGCCCGCCGCGATCCTGGCGGCGACGGTCAGCGTGGGGCTCGTCTCGCCGCGCTCCACCTGCGAGAGCATCGGCGCGCTGACGCCGCTGCGCTCCGCCAGGTCACGTAGCGACAACGATGAGGCCTCGCGCAGCGCCTTCACGCGCGCGCCGATGACGGCGGAGTCGAACGCTTCCCAAGCTGGCTGCGAATCGTCCGTTCGCTGTTTGCCCAACGTTGCGGAACTCGTCATACGATCGTATGTTGTCACATACGATCGGGAAGATCTGCCACAGGCTTCAACCGTAATAGCGCGCGATCACCTGCAGCTGGCCGAACAGGTCGTTGGCGATCACCAGCACGAGGATCGCCGCACCGACAGCCGGCCCCCAGCGACGCCCTGCGCCACGCGACGCCAGCGCCAGCACCGCACCCCACAGTCCCACCAGCGGCAACAGGTAGCGCGCGTCGGTGAATTCCGCCGCCACATTGGGGTAGGAGAGATAGCTCGACGCGCCGATCAACGCCAGCAATCCGAGCGTCATGACCGCATAGGTGGCAAGCTCAGGCGCACGGGCTCGCAGCAGCGCACGCGCTCGCACCAGCTCGCGTACACACAGGACGCCGATTGCCGCGACCGGGATCGCCGCCCCGCTGTACACCCAGCCCGGGAACGTCGTGTCGCCCCACCCATACAGCCCGATCGTGTCCCTGAACCAGATCTGGCGAGGGATCGAGATGCCAGTGAAATCGGTGTGCATCCACGGCAGCCGCGGCAAGTAGAACTGCCAGATGTAGCCCAGCTCCGCGGAGATCGAGTGCCGGGCGCTCGTCAGGCTCGACGTACCGCCGGATACGAGTCCGAACGGCGGGTGATGGGAAAGCACGTTGACAACCCCATACAGCACCCCTGGGGAGATCGCGATCGCAAGCGCCGGCGCCAACATACGGTAGTAGGCGCTCGCGCCAACAGTGCGCGCCTCACGGCGTGCGAGCAGGATCAATCCGAGTACCACTCCCGGCACCAGGCCCACGAAGTTCAGCTTCGTCACGATGCCCGTCGCGATCAGCCCGCCGAGCACGAGCGCCGAGCGCTGCGTGAGCCCATGGCGAAACGCGCGCGCCAAGCAGTAGAACACGACCGCCGACACCGCGATCAGCAGTGCGTCGGGGTTCACAGAGCTCGAGGTGTAGCCAAGCAGCGGCCCGAACGCCACCCCGAGCCCGCCAGCCGTCCACGCCCAGCGCTGCTGCGGCAGCGCCTCGCGCAAAAACAGAAACACGAACAGCCCGGATACTCCCGCGAACAGCGCACTCAGCAATCTCATCAGCGTCAGCTGGGTGAGGATCGAGCCGCCCGCGCCGAGCACGTAGGGAATCACCTGCAGCGCGTAGTAGAGCGGCGGCTCTGAGCTGGCAACGCCCGCGCCGCCGGGACCGGCCCGGGAGGGCCGCTCGGCCAGGTCGCTGGCGAGCTTTTCCTGCTGGACGGTGGAGAAAATCGTTTGGTTGGCCGGGCGGAAGCGCACTTCGGCTTGATGGAGATCGTTCAGCGCCACCTGCTCTTCTCGGGAGTATTCGCTTTCCGAGGAGGATGGCAGGCGCCCTGTCTCGACCAGTTGTTGTACGTAGGCGAAATGGTCGGGCTCGTCGAGCGCAAGAAACGGCGGCGTTATCAGCGACCAGCACGCTGCGTTGAGCAGCGCCACCAGCCCACACACCCATGCGGCACGTGGGACGCGGGCGAACACCACGCGCGTCGCCGCGAACACACTGCGCGCCCGTGAGGACGCGGAGGCGCGTGCACGCGTGGCCGGCGGCGCTTGCTTGCGCGGCGAGCGTGCGCGCGTCTTGCTCATCGCAGCTCCCTTACGGCCAGCCACGAACCGGCCGCAAGCGTGGCGCCCATCAGCAGTGCCGCCAGCAACGCGACCCAGCTACCACTAGGAGAGCGTCCGAGACCCATGTGGCGCGCCACGGTACGCAGCATCGACCACCACGAACTGCCGCCTGAACGCATGTATTCGACCGTGAAGCGACCCGGCAACACGCCCCCCGCGAGGTAACGCGCAGCCATGGCCCTGCTTGTGCGCAAGCCACCGACCTGCACCTTTTCCGGGGCAGCGCCGAGCTTGAAGCAGACACGCGCGCCAGCGACCGCACGTCTAAGCGGGTTGACGGAGACAGTGACCGCACTCGCGGTCCAGCCGGCGCCCGCCACGCCGCGGGCCAGCACACGCGAGCCCGACAGCGCCGTGACGGTCACCCTCGGTCCCGCGTTGGCCACAAGTATGAGACGAATCGCCGAGGCGCCCGCGGGCAGCACTTCGCCACTTTGGCAGGCACCGACGCCGCTGCCGATTTCGCGGATCGGTTCGTCAGCGGGCGTGCCGTTCGCGCGAACCACCACGGTCGGAGAGCCCGCCAACGTCACGACCAGACCGACCGCCACGAGCGCGAGTCCAGCCGCGAGCACGAAGGCCGCGCGCGTCATAGGTCGCTAGGAGCTCGCGCGCCAGCCCTTGCCAGAGAGAGGAGCAAGCCACCCCGATTCGGTCAGCGCGAGCGTCCTCCACATAGCCGAATAGTACATGTGCCGTGGTCGGGCCGCTATTCCCCAAGAGACGAATCTTCCGAACTTGCGGACTTAGGGACTTACGCTGTCGGTTCTGGCAATCCCACCCCACGCTCGCCCTCGCGCGCCCGCATCACCCCGATCGACAGCGCGCGTGCGTACGCCCGCGCCGCCGCCTCGTGATGTCGGTGGAGACACCCTGGCCGGCGCCGGTCTGGCCCTCGACCTCGACGACAACCGATACCTCGCCCAGCGCGTCCTGGCCCTCGGTGACCGCGTCGACGCGGAACTCGCGCAGCGCCGCGTCGACGCCTGTCGCCGCGTTGATCGCCTTGAAGATCGCGTCAACTGGCCCGTCGCCGGTGGACTCGCCTAGCTTGACCGCGCCGTCCTCGACGCTCACGTTCACACGAGCCATCGGCGGACTCGCCGAGGAGGCGGCCACCTCGAAGTCGACCAACGCGTAGGCGGCCACATCGTCGCCGCGCAGCTCCTCGGTGACCAGCGCCTCCAAGTCCATCGCCGTGACCTGCTTCTTGCGGTCGGCGATCTCCTTGAAGCGCTTGAAAGCGGTGTTCAGGGCTTGACCGTCGACCTTGAAGCCCATCTCCTCCAGCGCCTTACTCAGCGCGTGGCGACCAGAATGCTTGCCCAACACGATCGCGTTGCTCTGCAGGCCGACGGTGGTGGCGTCCATAATCTCGTAGGTGGCGCGCTCCTTCAGCACGCCGTCCTGGTGGATGCCGGCCTCGTGGGCGAAGGCGTTACGCCCGACGATCGCCTTGTTGGGCTGCACCGGGTAGCCGGTCAGACGCGAGACCAGGCGGCTTGTACGCGCGATCTCGGTCGTGTCGATGCCGGTCCACAGTCCCAAGGCGGGCTCGCGGGTATGCAGCAGCATCACGATCTCCTCCAGCGACGCGTTGCCGGCGCGCTCGCCGATGCCGTTGATCGCACACTCCACTTGCCGGCAACCGGCTTGCACGCCGGCCAGCGAATTGGCAACCGCCAGGCCCAGATCGTCGTGACAGTGAACGGAGACGACGACGTCGCGCAGGCCCGGTACCAAGCGGTACAGCTCGGTGAACATCGCGGCGTACTCATCAGGCATCGTGTAGCCGACGGTGTCGGGAACGTTGATCGTGGTGGCGCCCTCATCCAGCGCGATCTGGATCACCTCAGCCATGTACTGCACGTCCGAGCGCGAGCCGTCCTCGGGTGAGAACTCGACGTCGTCGGTGTAGCTCTTGGCGTGCGCCACCGCGGCGCGCACCTGGCCCTTGACGTCATCACGTGTGGTCTGCAACTTGCGCTCGATGTGAATGTCTGAGGTGGCGATGAATGTGTGAATGCGCCCGGCCCGCCCGCTCGGCATCGCGCACCGCCTCCCAGGCGGCGTCGATGTCCTGCTTTGAGGTGCGCGCCAGGCCACAGATGACCGGGCCTTCGACATCCCGAGAGATGGCCTGCACTGACTCGAAGTCACCGGGCGAGGTGATCGGAAAGCCCGCCTCGATGATGTCCACGCCCAGGCGCGCCAGCTGCTGGGCGATCTCCAGCTTCTCCTGCTTGTTCAGGGAGATGCCAGGCGATTGCTCGCCGTCGCGCAGGGTCGTGTCAAACACGCGTACGCGGTTGCGCTCGTCCTTCTTCACCGTGGCTCCCGAAACATCGGCGCCAACGGAATCAGCTTGGGGTTTTACTTGTTCGCTCATGTCGTCCTCACTTCTCCAGTTCTCTCGCTTGCCGATTTCTCCTTGGGTTTGCGGCTACGCGGCCGCCACGCGCTATTCCCCCCGAGGGGGGAGGAGCAGGAGAAGCGAAAGGGAGAACTGAAACGACATGTGCCAGGCAGGGTAGCACTTCGACACACGCCAATTGGTCCCCTGAGGGGGACGAGGGTCAAGCGAGACAAGGACGCAGGGAGCGCAGTGTGCTTCGCACATAAGCGACTGAGGACGCAGTATCGCGCCGGCCATCGTTCTCCTCAGGGGACCAATACGACCTTGCCGATGTTGCGCCGCTGCGTAAGCATGTCCTGGGCGGCGCCGGCTTCCTCGAAGCTGAACGAGCCGGCGATGACCGGGTCGATCGTGCCGTCGTCAAGCAATTCGCGCAACGGCTCGAGCCACGGCTCGATCGTGCCGCGGTCCTTCAACAAAGTGAGCATGTTCAGACCGATCACGGCCTTCGATTCAGACATCTGCTTGACCAGTGAGAAACGCGGCATGCGCGCCAAGGTGCGCAAGGCGGTAGGCAGGCTGCGTTTGGCGCCTGAGACGACCGCGGAGGCACCGAAGCCGACGAGCCGTCCACCGGGGCGCAGCAGGTTGTAGCTCGTGCGCAGACTGTGCCCGCCGATCGCGTCAAGGATCACGTCGAACTGAGGCAGCGCTCCGTTGGCGCTGACGTCCTTGTAGTCGAGCACGTGGTCGTAGCCGAGCTCGCGGACGCGCTCGTGCTTGGCGGGCGAGGCGGTGCCGTAGATCTCGCTCGCGCCGAAGCGGCGTGCGAGCTGGACGGCGGCGATGCCGACGCCCCCGCCTGCCGAGTGAACGAGGACGCGCTCACCGGGCTGCAGGGAGCCGTAGCCCACCAGGGCGGCCCAGGCGGTCGCATAGTTGACGGGGATCGCGGCGCCCTGCTCGAAGGAAAGCCGCTCGGGCAAGACGACACAGTCGCGCTCGGAGACCGAGACGACCGAGGCATAGCCGCCGAAGACCGTGCTGGCCAGGACACGTTGACCCTGCTTGAGTCCCTCCACGCCGTCGCCGAGCTCAACGACGGTGCCGGCCACCTCGTAGCCAACGACGCACGGCGGCTTGGGCGCGTCCGGGTAGACGCCGATGCGCGCCATCACGTCGGCAAAGTTGATTCCACACGCGGCAACCTCGATCCGAACCTCGCCGGAGGCGAGCTGCGGGTCGGGACGCTCCTGCACCTGCAGCGCCTCAGGCCCCCCGTGTTTGGTGATGACTACAGCTCGCATCGTGGACCAGCCTACTCGGCTTGCGACAACTCGACAGCCCAGCCCGCGACAAAGCCCTCGGAGGCGACGATCTCTTGCACGACCGCGGCCGGTACCTGCGCGTCGGTCGTGACGACCATCGCCGCAAGACGCTGCTCGTCTTTATCGGGTGTGTGGCCGATCGCCGCGGATGAGATATTGATGCCGTGGGAGCCGAAGATCGTGCCGACGCGGCCGATCATGCCCGGCAAATCGGCGTAGCGGAAGACGGCGACATGCGGGGTCAGCTCGATCGTCAGGCGCCTGCCCTGCACCTCCACCAGATGCGGCACGCGGTTGGGGCCGATGCCGGTGCCGGCCACCGCGACCTTCTCGCCGCCGGCGACAACGGTCACGCGGATTAGCTCGTTGAAGTCCTGTGCCTCGGTAACCGACTTCTCCTCGACAACAATGCCGCGCTGCTGAGCCATGCTCGGCGCGTTGACGAGGTTCACCTGCTCCTCGGTGCGTCCCTCGAGCGCCCCGCTGATCACGGCAAGTGTGAGTAGGCGCGTGTCGAAGTCGGCGATGCGCCCCATGAACGCGGCCTCGATGCGCTCGACCGAGCTGCCCTCCGCCAACGACATCGCCAGGCGCCCGAGGCGGCGGGCGAGCGGCAGGAACGGACCGAGCACCTCCATGTCCTCGGCGCCAACCGAGGGAATGTTCACCGCCGTGGAAACAACCCCACCAGTGAGCGCCGCCACGACCTGCTCAGCGCTCTGATAGCCGGCGCGATCGGTCGCCTCGGCGGTCGAGGCACCAAGGTGCGGCGTGACGACGACCTGCGGGTAGCCCTGGAACAAGGGATAGTCGGTGATCGGCTCGGAGGGAACACGTCAAGCGCGGCGCCGCCGACCTTGCCGGAGTCGAGCGCGTCCTTCAGCGCCGCGTCGTCTATCAGCCCGCCGCGGGCGACGTTGAGGATGCGCACACCGTCGCGCATCTTCGCGAACGCCTCGGCATTCACCCAGCCTGCCGTCTCGGGTGTCTTTGGCAAGTGCACGGTAATGAAGTCGGCCTGCGCGTAGATCTCCTCGCTGTTCTCGGCCTTCTCCACGCCAAGCTCGCGGTAGCGCTCGGCCGAGACAAACGGATCGAAAGCAAGCACGCGCATGCCAAAGCCGCGCGCACGCGCAGCGACCAACTGCCCGATACGCCCGAAGCCGAGGATGCCGAGCGTCTTCTCGTACAGCTCGATACCGGAGAACTTGGAGCGCTCCCACTTGCCTTCCGTGAGCGAGACGTAGGCCTGGGGAATGTTGCGCGCCAGGGCAAGCAGCAGCGCCATCGTGTGCTCGGCGGCGGTCACGACGTTCGACTGCGGCGCGTTGGCGACGACGATGCCGCGGCGCGTGGCGGCCTCCACATCGACGTTGTCGACACCGACGCCGGCGCGGCCGATCACGCGCAGGTTCTCACCGGCATCGATCAGCTCGGCGGTCATCTTCGTCTGCGAGCGGATCAGGATGCCGTGATAGGCGCTGATCTTCTCTGCCAGTTCCTCATTGGACCAGTCGATGCCAAGGTCGACGTCGAAGTGTTCTTCGAGCAATTTGACGCCCGAGTCGCCGACCTTCTCCTTGACGAGCACCTTCAGACGCTCTGTGCTGTGGCTGTCGTTCGTAGCGGCGCTCATGACGCAATCCTCTCCACTGTCCAATCAATACAGGCGGTAAGCGCGCGCACGTCATCAGGCTCGACGGCCGGGAACATGCCGACGCGCAACTGGTTGCGTCCCAGCTTGCGATAGGGCTCAACATCGACGATCCCGTTGGCGCGCAAAGTACTCGCCAACAGCTTGGCGTCGACGCGCTCGTCGAAGTCGATCGTGCCGACGACAAGCGAGCGGCTGGCCGGCGCGGTGACGAACGGCGTCGCGTACTGGCTCTGCTCGGCCCACTCGTACAGGTGTGTGGATGACTCACTGCTGCGCGCCACACACCAGCCGAGCCCGCCGCCGTCAAGCATCCAACGAATCTGGTCGGCCAACAGGAACAATGTCGCCAACGCGGGAGTGTTGTAGGTCTGGTCCTTGAGCGAGTTTTCAAGCGCGATCGGCAGCGACAGGGAGGCCGGCGTGAAACGCTTGGAGACCTCGATTCGCGCGATCCGCTCCACCGACGCGGGGCTGAGCAACACAGCCCAGAGCCCCCCATCCCCGGCAAAGCACTTCTGCGGGGCGAAGTAGTAGGCATCGGCCTGGGAGACGTCGACCGGCAGGCCACCGGCGCCGGAGGTGGCGTCGATCAGCACCAACGCATTACCCGCAGCGGCAGGACGCAGCACCGGCGCCATCACGCCGGTCGAAGTCTCGTTGTGGGCCCAGGCGATCGCATCGACATCGACGCCGGCGCCCGCAAGCTCCGCCTCGAGCTCCTCAGCGCTCGGCGCGCTGCCCGGCTCAGCCTTTACGACCACAGGGTCCTCGAGGAAGGGAGCGTCGCTCGTGACGGTCGCGAACTTCTGCGAGAACTCACCAAAGGCCATATGCAAAGAGCGACGCTCGACCAGACCGAAGGAGGCCGCGTCCCAGAAGGCGGTCGCGCCGCCGTTGCCAAGCGCGACCTCGTAGCCCTCAGGCAACGAGAACAGCTCGGCGAGACCCGAGCGGACCTCGCCCACGAGCCCCTTGACCGGTTTTTGGCGGTGGGATGTCCCCATCAGCGCCGCACCTTCGGTCGCCAAGTGCTGCAGCGCCTCGGGGCGTACCTTCGAAGGGCCGCAGCCGAAGCGCCCGTCGACAGGCTTCAGCGCTGCGGGGATCTCAAGTTGGGTTTCCTGCGCTGGCAGATTCGGCGTCATGGGCGTCCTCGCGGAGTGTCGATGATCGAAGGATGCCCAGGCGCGCGGCAAGAAGTCTCGTCGCTCCCCGGTGGTGAACTCCACCTAGTGCGCCAGTCGCGACGACGCTTGCGAGTGTAGCGAACCGCAGGCTACCCGCGCCCGTGCGGCTCGTCCCAGTCCGGTGCAGGCCCAAGCGGGATGATGTGCTTGGGGTTGAGCTCGTCGTGGGTGGTGTAGTAATGGCGCTTGATCTGCTCCATCGCGACTGTCCGCGCCACCCTGGGCCATTGGTAGAGCTCGCGCGTGTAGGCCCACAGGTTGGGATACTCGACAATCCGCCTGTAGTTGCAACGAAAGTGCAGGTGGTAGACCTCGTCGAAGCGTACGAGCGTCGGAAACAATCGCCAATCGGCCTCGGTGATCTGCGCACCGAGCAGGTAGCGCTGCTTGGCGAATAGCTCCTCAAGCCATGAAAGCTCTCGAACAGCCGCTTAAAGCACGTTCGTAGGCACCTTGCAGGCGGGCAAAGCCCGCGTTGTAGACACCGTTGTTGATCGTGTCGTACACACGCAGGTTGACCTCGTCAATGTCCGCGCGCAAGGCGGGGGGATACAGGTCGAGCTTGGCGTCCTTCTCGCCAAGTCGGCCGAGCGAGTCAGCGGCGGCGAACATGCGGATGATGTCGCTGGACTCGTTGTTGACGATGCGCTGCTTCTGGGTATCCCACAGCACGGGCACCGTCACGCGCGCATCGTAGCTAGGGTCGCTCTTCAGGTAAGCCTCGCTCATCAGCTTCCAGCCGTTGAGCGGATCGACATAGCTTCCACCAGGGCCATCCTCAAAGCGCTCGCCCGTAAACGCCCAGCCATGCTCGTCGCGGAAGGGCGCAACGTAGTGGATCGGCACAGCCTCGCCGAGCCCAGCCAGCTCACGCACAATCGCGGCGCGATGACACCAGGGGCAGGCAAGCGACACGTACAGGTGGTAGCGCCCAGTGCTAACAGGAAGACCGCGCTTCCCAGTATGCGGATGCACGCCGACCCAGTCGCGGAAGTGGCTGTCCTGGCGCTTGAACTCGCCACCCCGCAGCTCGCGCGACATCACGCGGTCAACAGGGCGATCTGGCATCAGAACGAGGTTTTGATCCAGGCCATGTGCGAGCGCAGCTCGCCGCCGACGTGCTCGACCTGCGAATCGGCCTGTTCAGCCCGCATGCGCTTGAAGTTCTCCTGGCCGGCGCGGTTCTCGGCGATCCACTCGCGCGCGAAATCTCCGTCCTGGATCTCCTTTAGGATCTGGCGCATTTTCTCGCGCGTCTCCTCGGTAATCACGCGCTTGCCGCGCGTGTAATCGCCGTACTCAGCCGTGTTGGAGATCGAGTAGCGCATGCCGGCAAGGCCCTTTTCGTACATC
Organism: uncultured Solirubrobacterales bacterium; assembly: GCA_963757995.1. Taxonomy (GTDB): domain Bacteria; phylum Actinomycetota; class Thermoleophilia; order Solirubrobacterales; family Solirubrobacteraceae; genus Palsa-744. The sequence goes on along the minus strand of CAVWTS010000016.1, from coordinate 2,042 downwards.
AGGTCAGCGATCAGCTTGAGCTCGTGCAGGCACTCGAAGTAGGCCATCTCCGGGTCATAGCCGGCATCGACCAACGTCTGAAAGCCAGCCTGAACCAGCTCCGAGGCGCCGCCACAAAGCACTGCCTGCTCGCCGAACAGGTCGGTCTCGGTCTCGTCCTTGAAGGTCGTCTCGATCACGCCGCCGCGTGTGCAGCCGATGCCCTTGGCATAAGCAAGCGCAAGCGCGCGAGCGTTGCCGGTCGCGTCCTGCTCGACGGCGATCAGCCCGGGCACACCGCTGCCCTCGGTGAACTGACGCCGCACGAGGTGACCCGGTCCCTTGGGAGCAACCATCGCCGACGTCAACACCCGGAGGCGGCACCACCTCTTTGTAGTGGATCGAGAAGCCGTGTCCGAACAGGAGCATGTGCCCTCGGCAATCCCATCTGAGATTTCATCCCAAACCTGATGGTGCAACTCGTCGGGCACAAGCATCATCACGAGATCGCCGCGGCTGGCGGCCTCAACCGGCGAGAGCACCTCGAGACCATCCGCACGGGCCTTGGCGACCGAGGAGGAGTCCTCGCGCAGGCCGACCACGACTTTGACACCGGAGTCCTTCAGGTTGAGGGCGTGGGCATGGCCTTGGGAGCCGTAGCCGAGGATCGCGACGGTCTTGCCGTCGCGCCCCCCGGATGGGGGGTCAAGAAGCGTTAGGTCTGCGTCGTCGTCATAGAGCATGGCGCCAGCGTATCCAACCGACCGTGTCGAGGCGGTCCGCTGGGTTTTGTGTGTTCAAAATCGGCGTGTCACTAAAAGGGGGGTGTTTACGTGCACACGCTTTTCGGTGTCTTCGAGTCCGAGCCGCTCAGGCCGTGCCGACTCCCACCAAAGTGCGCATCGGGATCTCGAGCGAGCCGTCCGCGGCGGTAGGGCGCAAAGCGCTTCGCCAAGCTATCGCGGATTTCGGCGATCTCCGACTCCGGATGCGAGAGCACCGCGTCGTGGAAGACACGCGCAATGTCGAGCGTCGTCTCCCAAAACTCGTCGAAGTTGGCCGCGCGCTGGGCCAGGTTCAAGCGCTCCACCCACACCTCGTCGAATCCGGCGCCTTCCAGCAAGTCGCGCACACGCTGCTTATCCCCGAGCGCGAACGGACCAGGAGCGCCCTCTGGGGGCGGCTCGATCAGGCCGCGCTCGAGCAGCTCGGCGCCCGGTAGCAGCGCCCACGGGTTGTGCTCAATCGCATCCCACACCGCCAGCGCCACGTGTCCTTCCGGGCGCAGCACGCGGCGCGTCTCGGTCAGCGCCGGCAGCGGGTCGGTCATCAGCATGTAACCCCAGCGGCAAAACACGACGTCCACGCTTGCCACCGACAGATCGATCCATTCGGCATTGAGCACCTGGAACTCGACATTCGTCAAATTCAGCTCGCCGGCACGCTTGCGGGCGCCGTCGAGCATCGCGTCGGCCTGATCGCTGGTGATCACCCCACCGACGGGCGCCACCATTTCGGCCGCGAGAAAGCCCGTCTCGCCGAGGCCGGCGGCCAACTCGATCACGCGCTGGCCGGGCTGCGGATCGACCGCGTCGATCATCCAGTGCGACACGGGTGCCGAGAGCTCGCGCAGCGTCTCCTGACGCGCAACCCAGCCCGAAGCCGCCTCTTCCCAGTGGGCGAGACTCGCCGTGCGGTGCTCGCGCGCCGCCTGCTTGTCACGTTCTTCCTCAGGTTGAACGGTGCTCATCACAAGATCCCATTACAACTCCCTTCGCAACAGCTTGCCAGACGCGGTGCGAGGAAGGGGGCCTGAGGCAAAAGTCACATGCTTCGGCACCTTGAACGGAGCCAGGCGTCCGCGGCCCGATGCTCACGCACGACACGCTCGTCGAGCGTGGCTCCGGCAACGGTAACGACGATCGCGCTAACCGCCTCTCCCCACTGCTCGTCTGGGCGTCCAAGCACCGCCGCCTCGTGCACCCCCGGCACGTCGAGCACCGCCTCGACCTCCGCCGGGCCGCGTCCTCTCGCCACCGCTCACGATCGTGTCGGCCCTGCGA
>CAVWTS010000015.1:0-63379 GCA_963757995.1 uncultured Solirubrobacterales bacterium | reverse complement strand
GAGGCGTGGGTGCAGACTTCCCGCTCCAGTCCTTGCGCGCGCCATGTCGTGCGCTCTTGTCACGCAGCCGGATTTGAGCCGAATGTCGCGTTTGAGAGCGACGACTACCAGACAGTTCAGGGACTTGTCGCCGCCGGAGTCGGCGTCGCACTGATTCCCGAGCTGGCGCTGTCGGTCGTGCGCGAGGACATCGCGATCCGAGCCCTCGCGCCACAACCACCGCTGCGCCAGGTGATCGCCGCCGCGCCAACCGACGCGCGCTTGAGCCCCGCTACGCCGGCGATGCTCGAGATCCTCGCGCAGGCGGCAGCGCGCTACGAGTCGCTTCGAGTTCCACGCACCGATTGAATGAACATCATTAGGAACGGAGGCGCGCATGCGCGCCTCCGCGGGGCGGCACATGGGCCGCCCCGGACCGCGGCGCATGCGCCGCGGTCAACAGCAGCAAAGAAGGTCTTTCAAAATAAGGGTGCGTTTGGGACGTTCATGGACCAAGCTGGTCAGCGCGGGCTTCTAAGAGCTCGACTCCGATCGATCCGACCAGGGGAAGCGCACGGCTCCCAGGGTTTGAACCTCTGGCTCCAGCTCTACGCCGAAGCGCTCGATCACACGCCGACGGCCCTCGTCCATTAGCGCCACCACGTCGGCTGTCGTGGCCGTGCCGGTGTTCTCGATGAAGTTGGCGTGCTTGGGGGCAAAGCGGGCACCGCCGACACCCAGGCCGTTGCAGCCGGCCTCCGATAGCAGCAGGCCGGCACTGTGCCCCCCAGCTCGCTCGTCCTCAGGGTTCTTGAAGGTCGAGCCAAACGTCTTGATCCCCTGCGGCTGGGCCTCGTGGCGGCGGGCGCGCATCTCGGCAAGCGTCGCCTTGACGATGTCCACATTGGCCGGCTCGAGCGCGAACGAAGCGTGCGCGACGACTTCCCCCTCGGTCAGATTGGAGTGGCGATAGCCGAAGCCCAACTGCTCCGCCGTGCGGCGCTCGATCCCCTCAGCGGTGACGATCTCGGCCCATTCGAGCGTGTCGGCCAGCTGGCCGCCATAGGCGTTTGCGTTCATCCGCAACGCGCCTCCGACGCTACCGGGAATGTTGACGCCGAACTCGATGCCAGACAGCCCCGCCTGAGCCGCCCGGGCTGCAACCGAAGGCAGGCGCGCGCCGCCGCCGCACACGATCCGCTCCCCTTCGTGCTGGACCTGAGCCAACTTGCGGTCGAGCTTGATGACCAAGCCGCGGACACCCTCGTCGGCGATCAGCAGATTCGAGCCCGATCCCACCACGGCGATCGGAACCTCGATCGCGCTCGCCCACGTGAGTAGCTCGCGCAGTTGAGGATTGCTCCCGGCACGAGCAAAGTAATCGGCATCGCCGCCCGTCCGGATCGTCGCCAAACGGGCGAGCGGAAAGTCGCATTGCACGATCGACGGCGCGGTCTGCGGCGAATCTCTAGAGGCCATTGTCATCCACCAATCGTCGTCCTAGCGCATCGACGTCGCCGGCTCCCATTACCACGCACAAATCGCCATCCTCGAGTAGCTCGCCGAGCGCCTGGAGTGCCTCATCGAAACCAGCCTTCCACAGCACTTCACGTCCCTGGCCGTGCGCAACCGTCGAACGCGCGAGCGTCTCTCCGCTGATGCCGGGATGATCCTCGGCGCGCTCGCGTGCTGGATAGACGTCGAGCACCACGACGACGTCGGCAATCGCGAGCGCAGTGCCGAACTCATCCGCGAGCAGCGCTGTGCGCGAATACAGATGTGGTTGGAAGACCGCGACGAGTCGCTTTGGCCCAAGCGTACGAGCTGCGTTCAAAGTAGCCGCCACCTCGGTTGGGTGATGAGCGTAGTCATCGATCACGACCGCTCCGCCCGTCGTGACTCCCAGACGTTGAAAGCGCCGCGCGGCGCCGGTGAAGCCTGCGATCGCCGTTCTGGCACTATCGGCGAGCCCCACTAGGCGCGCGACCTCGAGCGCGCCTGCGGCGTTACAAGCGTTGTGAGCACCGGGAACCGTGACGCGCACGTCCTCTCCCCGCCAACAAAAACGCGAGCCGCCTGGTTCCAATTCCAGCGCTGCCACGTCGTAAGCGAGGACCTCTACGTTTCCGGCACGCCCTTCGCGCGTGTGGCAAGCAGTCGGATCCTGGACCGCGCCCATGTGAGCGTCGTTCATATGGATCGCGCTAGAAACGACAGTGGGCGACAGCAGAGCCAGCAAATCAGGCCTGTCCCATATGACAACGGCCCGCCGGGCCAGAGCAAGAAATTCGCGGAAGGCCTCGCGCAGCTCCTCCAACGAGTCGAATGTGGCGTGATGGTCGAGCTCGACGTTCGTGAGCAGCGCGATCTCGACGTCGAGGCTGAGCATCGAGCGATCAGACTCGTCGGCCTCGATGACGAGCCACTCGCCCTCGCTCCAGTGTGAGTTGGCAAGGCCCGGTCCAACCGAGCTACCCACAAGCCAACCGGGATCGACTCCGCCCTCACGCAGCAGGTGCACGATCATCGAAGCTGTGGTCGTCTTGCCGTGAGCACCAGCGACAGCGATCGTGCGACGCAGCGCGCTCAGCTCGGCCAGCAGCTCTGCTCGCGGACGGTCGGCGAGGCCTCGCTTGCGCGCCGCCAGACGCTCGGGGTTATCCGCCGGGACGGCGCTCGAATAGACGATCTCGACATCCTCGCCATCTGGCACGTTTGCCGCATCGTGTCCAAGCCTGGCCTCCAGCACCCCCTCCTCGAGCAGGCGCTCGGAGTGCACGCTCGACGCCCTGTCGGACCCGCTCACGCTTGCGCCGAGGGCGTAGGCCGCACGCGCATAGCCGCTCATCCCGGCGCCGCCGACTCCGACAAAGTGCAGGCGACGCTGCGTCCATGGCCGCTTGGAATCCTTCATCGCACTCTTGGAGTAGTTGTGGCACCTCTGGAAGCGTTCATTGCGCCCGCTCCAAGGGGCCACACCTGCCGAGCACCGTGCCGATTGTTGACGAGCGAGCTCATCGTCCGGCTGCCTCCAGCAGCTCCGCCGCGATCTCGCGAGCCGCATCGGGACGCGCGAGCCGTCGCGATGCGCCTGCCATCGCGCTCAGGCGGGCCGGGTTGGCCAGCAGCTGGGCTACCTCGCGCGCCAACCTGGAAGGACTCAACTCGCCGTCCGGCACAACGATTGCCGCACCGGCCTCGGACATCCAGTGGGCATTAGCGCTCTGATGGTCTGCCGAGGCATACGGATAGGGAACGAGGAGCGCCGGTAGGCCGTGTGCGGCGATCTCGAACAGTGAACCGCCGGCACGCGCCACGACCAGGTCACTGGCGGCCAGAGCGGCTGTGAACTCGTCTGTGTCGAGATACTCGCGCAGGTCGTAGCCGGCCGGGAGCGGCTGACCCGACAGCTCGGGGTAATCGCGCTGTCCGCATACATGCAGAACGTGAAATGTGGTTGAGGCGAATGCAGCGAGCGCCGCTTGGTTGAGCGTACGTGCTCCGAGTGAGCCACCGAAGACGAGCACAGAGGTCTCATTGGCCGCGATCCCAAACTGATCACGTGCGTCTGCGCGCTCGACCTGCACTGCGGGGATCGGGCGCCCGGTGAGCCGGTAGCGCGCTCCATCGCGGCCGGCGATCGGAAACGCCAAACACACTCGCCTGGCAAAGCGAGCGAGCGTGCGATTAGTGAGCCCAAGATGGCTGTCGGCCTCGCTTAGAACGAGTGGGATCCGCCGTGTGAGCGCCGCCACGCCGACCGGCCCAGCGACATAGCCACCGCCCCCCATTACAGCGTCCGGTTGGAGCTCTGCCAAAAGCGCACGCGCACGCAACGTCGCACGAGCCGCACGCAGCAGCGCTCGCGCGGCCTGCACCGGACTTGAGCGACTGAGACCTTCGACCGAGATCGCCCTGAATGGGTAGCCGGCCGCCGGCACCAGCCATGCCTCCGCCCGCGCCCCGCCGATGAATGTGACCGTGGCGCCCTCAGCCCGCAGCGCGTCCGCCACCGCGAGCGCTGGAACTACGTGCCCGGCCGTCCCGCCGGCGGCTATCACGATCCTCTTCTGCTCTGTGCTCACGGCCCCATCGTGCCGGTTCGCGCGGCGGGGCGTCGGCCACTGCCCGTCGAGAGCCCCGCGCGACGCTCCTGGAGTCCTCCACCTCAGTAGAGACAGCGCGCGGGCGCTTGCCTCGCGATGAGCTCACCGCGTGCACGTGCGCGCTACCGCCGGCTGCCACGTTCAGCAGCAACCCCATCGCGATGAGCGTCACGATCAGACTGCTCGAGCCGTAGGAGACCAACGGCAACGGAACGCCGGTGAGCGGCGCCAGTCCGAGTACCGCAAAGACGTTGAGCAATGCCTGGGAGACGATCAACGAGGTCATGCCGACCGCGATCAGCGCGCTGTGCAGGCTGCGGGCGGCCTTGGCCACCCGCAGGCCGGCGTAGGCGATCATGCCGTAGAGGAACAGCAGCGCAAAGACGCCAACGACGCCGAGCTCCTCGCCGATCACCGCGAGGATGAAGTCGGTCTGGGCCTCTGGCAGGTAGAAGATCTTCTGCACCGACTGTCCAGGGCCGACGCCGAACAGCCCGCCAGAGCCGATGGCTATCTGCCCTTGGACCGCCTGAAAGCCGCTGCCTGAGGCATGGGCCCAGGGGTCGACAAACGAAGTCAGGCGAGCTCGCTCATAGGGGCGTGCGATTGCGATCAGAGCGACGATCGCAACCACCGAGCCGCCGATGATCGCCAAGTTGCGAGCTGGGATACCGGCCGCTACGAGCAGCGCGCAGGTCGTGAAGGCGATCACCATCGCGGTACCGAGGTCGGGTTGGGTGACGACCAGTAGACAGGCAGCGCCGACGACCGTCAGCAGTGGTTTGCTCAGCTCACGCAGATCGTTCACGCGCTGCGGACGGCTTGCCAGCAGCGTCGCCGAGTAGAGCACGAGCGCAAGCTTGAGTAGCTCCGAGGGCTGGAACTGAAGCGGCCCACTGCCGATCCAGCGGCGCGCGCCGTTGATGCTCACACCGACATGAGGGATGTGCACGGCGAGCACGAGCACGAAGGAGACGACAAGCAGAGGCGCGACCACGCCCTGGACGCGCGCGATGCCATCGCGCGCGAGCACCCTCATCAAAAACAGCCCGAGGGCACCATAGAGAACGAACCTCACAAGCTCGCCCGTGCCGCTGCCACCGCTCGCCAACAGGCTACTGGCCGAAGAGGCGCTGTAGACCATGACCGCCCCGAAGGCAAGCAGACAAAGTGTGGCCGTCAACAGGATGTTGTACTCGAGCGACTGCCCGCGCTTCGCTGGGATGGATGCTGTCCGCCGTGCGCGCTTAGACCGCGGCTTCGCGGTCGCGGCAGAGTTTGAGCGCCGTCCGGCTGCAGACATCAGAGCCCTCTTCGACACCGGCCCGGGGAAGCCTTTACAGCCTTCCCCAGTACTTGAGAGAGCGACACCGGCCCGTGGAAGCCTCCACGGCCCTTCCAGTACGCACGAGAGGCGTGGTGCGCCGTGGTGTGCGCCGCGATCGCTACAACCGCTGGACGAGCTCGCGGAAGCACTCTCCACGAGCTTCGAAGTCTGCGAACTGGTCGAAGCTCGCACAGCCGGGCGAGAGCAGTACCACCTCGCCGTGGACAGCCGTGGCAGCGGCGAGCGAGAGCGCGTGGTCAAGGTCGCCGCACCTGTACATGTTCGACTGCTCCCCAACTATCGCCTGCTCGATCACCTCCGCGTCTACGCCAATCAGGTAGACGGCGCGACAGCTGGCGCTGACGGGTCCACGCAGTGGGGTGAAATCCTGGGCCTTAGCTTGGCCGCCGAGAATCAGGTGTACCGGTAGATGTTCGGCTGCCATCGCCTCGAGCGCGACAAGCGTGCTCGCCACGTTGGTCGCCTTGGAGTCGTTGACAAAGAGAACACCGTCCTTGTTTGCCACCTGCTCCAGGCGGTGAGGTACCCCTGTGAAGCTGCGCAGCCCGGCCCGCACCGCCTCGACATCCAGGCCACGCGCCAGGCACACCGCGGCGGCGGCCATCGCGTTCTCCGAGTTGTGGCGGCCCCGCAGCGACAGCTCGCTCGATGCCAGTAGCACTCGCCCTTGCCAGTAGAGCGTTCCCTCTCGTACAGAGAGCTGTGCTTGTGGATCGCTGCCAAAGTTGACCCGTCGTGCCCCACCTGGCATGCCCTCAGGCTGGAATCCAGCCGGCACTACCGCCACATCCTCACCGCCCTGTCGCGCGAAGATCTCGAGCTTGGCGGCCAGGTAGGCATCGAGCGTCCCGTGACGGTCGAGGTGGTCGGGTGTGAGGTTGAGCAACACTGCCGCCTCGGGTGCGAACGTGAGCGTGTCTTCCAATTGGAAGGAGGATGCCTCGCATGCGATCGTGGCGTGCTTGTCAATACGGCCGTCGAGCCCACTGAGTGCTGCCCCTACGTTGCCCGCCACGGCCACTGCAAGCCCCGCCTCGCGATGAATGTGTCCGACCAGCTCGACCGTTGTGGTCTTGCCGTTGGTGCCCGTGACCGCGATGAACTCGTTGGGCAGAAGCCGCCATGCCAGCTCGAGCTCGCCGATGACGGACATCCCGCGCGAGCGTGCCTGGGCGATCACCGGCGCCAGCGCCGGCACACCCGGGCTCTTGACGAGCGTACGCACACGCTCGAGCAACTCGACTCCCTGCTCGCGCAAGTGCAAATCGACACCTGCTTCCACGAGCACCTCGAGCCCGTCTGGGGTGCCGGCGTCGACCCCGAGCACCTCCTCACCCCTCGCACGCAGCGCGAGGGCCGCGGCGATACCCGAGCGGGCCAGCCCCACAATCAGGTAGGGGCCAGGCGATAGATCTGGCCGAGGCTTCACGACAATGCCGATCTCACTCCGTACGCCCTGTGCGAGCGCTCATCAACCGTGCAGGCTCTGCCGGTAGAGCGTGAAGCCGATCGCACAGCAGATCGCGGCAACGATCCAAAAGCGCAGGATGATCTTCGTCTCAGACCAGGAACGCAGCTCGAAGTGGTGGTGGATGGGCGCCATCAGGAATACCCGCTTTCGCGTCATCTGGAAGGAGATCACTTGGATCACCACCGACAGTGCCTCGATCACGAAGATGCCACCGATCAGGATCAACAACGTCTCTGTCTTGGTCATCACGGCAAGGCCGGCAATCGCGCCACCAATACCGAGCGAACCGGTATCCCCCATAAAGATCGTGGCCGGGAACGCGTTGAACCACAGGAAACCAATGCAAGCGCCGACAAGTACCCCTGCCAGCATCGCGAGATCAGAGTCTTCGGCGATGAACGTGATGCCGATATAGGTAAGCAACACGATCGCGCCGCAGCCGGCCGCAAGCCCGTCGAGGCCGTCAGTCAGGTTGACAGCATTGGTGGTTCCAGCGACCACGAAGTAGATGAGCACTGGATAGAAGACACCTAGATCGACGGTGTAGTCAACGAAACGCAAACGCAATGTCGGCGCGAGGTCGGCCCCGTGTCGTGCCGCGTACCAAAGCCCCAGCGAAATCGCGATTGTGATTGCGAGCTTGGTACGTCCGCGCAGACCGAGCGAGCGGCGCTTGACGAGCTTTGTGTAGTCGTCAGCGAAGCCGAGCAATGCACAGGCGATCGCAGTTCCAAAGACGCCAACGGAGCGCCATTCGAAATTCGTGAGTATCAGGAACGGGATCGCGACCGCGACGAAGATGATGATCCCGCCCATCGTCGGCGTGCCGGCCTTCTCGTGGTGGCCCTGTGGACCGTCCTCGCGAATGTGCTGGCCGAACTCGCGGCGGCGCAAGAACTCGATGAACTTCGGGCTCAAGAAGATGCAGATGAGTAGGGCTGCCGTGCCCCCGATCAGGATGCGACCCATCAGCTCGTCCGGGCGCCCAAGGCTTCGCGGGCAACCGTGACGTCATCGAAGGGGACCTTTACGCCTTCGGCGAGCTCCTGTCCCTGCTCGTGGCCCTTGCCGGCAATCACGAGCACGTCGCCATGCTGTGCGAGTGACACGGCCCGCTCGATCGCAATACGCCGGTCGACCTCGCAGGCGACCGCCAGAGCCCCGAAAGGACGCTCCGCGCGGACCACGCCTTGCATGATCTCGGCGATGATCGCTTGCGGATCCTCCGAGCGCGGGTTGTCGGAAGTGACGAGCAGCACGTCGGCCAAAGAGGCCCCGATCGCACCCATCAGCGACCGCTTGCCACGATCGCGATCGCCGCCGGCACCGAATACGCAGATCACCCTGCCATCACCGACTTCATGAGCCGTGTTCAGTACGTTCTGCAGCGAGTCGGGCGTGTGCGCGTAGTCGACGAGCACCGCGAAGTCCTGTCCAGCATCGACCGGCTCCAGACGCCCAGGCACGCGCACGCCGCGCTCAAGCGCAGCAAGCAGCGTGTCGAAGTCGCCGCCGAGCGCGTGGACGGCGGCAAGCGCACCAAGCGCATTGGAGACATTGAAGCGGCCGGGCAGGCCCAGTGAGAGCGCGCGTGAGCCCGACGGGGTCTCCAGCTGCAAATGCGTTCCACCCAGCTCGATCTGCACCTCGCGCGCACGGTAGTCAGCCTCAGTGTCGATCGCAAACGTCACCACCTCCTCCAGCTCAGCGGCCAGGCGGCGCCCGTAGGGGTCATCCAAGTTCACGACCGCAACCCCGGGCTTGGCCTGTTGTGCAGACGCTACGAACAGCCGTCGCTTGGCTTGGAAGTAGTCCTCCATCGTCTCGTGAAAGTCGAGATGGTCCTGGGTCAGGTTCGTGAAGATCGCCGCGGCGAAGTGCACGCGGTCGGTGCGTCCCAACGCCAGTGCATGCGAGGAGACCTCCATCGCACAGCTGTTCTGGCCACCGTCGAGCATTGCCCGGAAGTCGCCCTGTAGGTCGATCGCCTCGGGAGTCGTGCGACTCGCCACGCGCCGCTCGCCGGCGATGCGCGATTCCACGGTGCCAAGCAGCCCACAACTCTCGCCGGTGGCTTCCAACAGCGCGCACACCAGATGGGCGCTCGTCGTCTTGCCGTTGGTACCCGTGATGCCGACGACACGCAAGCGCGCGGTTGGCTCGCCGTAGAAACGCGCAGCGAGCGGGGCCATCGCCGCCCTGGCCGAGCTCACCAATAGCTCGGGGACATTCAATTCGAGCGGGCGCTCGACTACCAGCGCCGCCGCCCCCGCAGCCACCGCCTGCGCAGCGAAATCGTGGCCGTCGCGCTCGTAGCCCGGCACGCAGAAGAACAGTGTGCCGTCCTTGACACGGCGGCTGTCATAGGCCAGCCCGCTTATCTCAGGCGAATCGAGGATCGGCGAGAGCATCCGCAGTCCGGGCAGCTCTGCCGCCGTCAACTCGTCCAACCTCATGGCTTTGCGCCCTCTGAGCTCAAGGAGCGAGAGTCTAGGGCTAGTGCCAGAGGGCATGTCTGGATCCAGTGGCTCCTCTGTTGTGATATGCAGCCGGTCGGTTGCATATCCATCTAGACCCCACTGGCTGTTTTCGCATGCACACCAACCGACATCCACCACAGTCGATACAGCCCTAGGCGCTATCCCGGGGGGATGCCCAGATAGGGCAGTGCGAATTCCATGATCTGACCGAAGGCTGGGGCGGCAACAACACCGCCGTAGATCGATTCGGCCTGCGGTTCGTCGACGATCACGGCACACAGCAGCTTCGGGTTGGAAGCGGGAGCGAAGCCGACAAACGAGGCGACATACGCACTTTTGGAGTATTCGCCTGTTTCAGGATCGATCTTGCTGGCCGTTCCAGTCTTGCCGGCAAGTACGTAGCCGGGTATCGAGACCTCGCTCGCCGTGCCCCCTGGCGCAAGCACGCCCTTGAGCATTTCGCGAACCTCGGCCGCTACGCTCGGTGATATGACTCGCCGCCCGGCCGGCTCTGCGACCGCATCGCCGCCGACCGCCCCGACGATGTGCGGCGGGCGCAGGATGCCGCCGTTGGCGATCGCCGAGTAGAGCGTGGCCATCTGAATCGGTGTCACCAGCTCGCCTTGGCCGATGGGCAGGTTGCCCATCGAGGAGCCGGAGTATTTATCCAGCGGCAGCGTGGCTCCGCCTTCTTCGCCGGGAATGTTCGCGCCCGTCGGCGCGCCAAAGCCAAAGTTGTGCACCCAGGAGTTGAACTTTTCAGGACCCAACAAACTGGCGATCTTGATGGCGCCGACGTTGCTCGATTGGGCCAATATCTGTGAGGCGGTCAACGACTCGGTTTCATGTTCGGTGTCGTCGTGGATCTTGCGCCCACCAAGTTCAATCTGATCGGGGATTTCAAAGCCGCTGTTCGGCGTGATCCTCCCTTCCTGCAGGGCCCCGGAGACGGTCACGACCTTGAACGTCGATCCAGGTTCGTAGTTGAAGCTGACCGCCCGGTTCTCGAACGCTTCTTCGGGCTTTGCGGGCGGATCATTGCTGTTGACAAGCGGCCAATTGGCCATCGCGAGGATCGCGCCCGTGCGCGGGTCCATCACGATCGCGGTGGAGTCCTTGGGATGAAAGACGCGACCGACGGCGCTGAGCACGTCTTCGGCACGCTGTTGGATGTTGGCGTCGAGCGTGAGCGCTATTGAGGAGCCCTCTTGCTCGTGGCGGGTTTCGGCGATCGAGATTGGCTGACCGATCGCGTCGCTGACGACGCTGCGCTTGCCTGCACGCCCCGCAAGCGTGGAGTTCTCCGAATACTCGAGCCCCATCAGCCCGGCCCCTTCGTGTTCGGTGCCGACGATCCCGAGCACCTGCGCGGCAAGCGTGCCGCGCGGGTAGACACGTCGCATCACCGAAGTGCCCTGCAACCCTGGAATCTTCACCGGGGTGCCCTGCGGGCCCGGAATCGTCAGCGCCAACGCCTTCTGGGCGGTGGCATAGGGAAGCGCGCGTGCGAGCACCACGAAGCCGGTGTGCTCACTGAGCAGCGTGAGCACCTGTGCCCGGCTGAGACCCAACAGCGGCGCCAGCTGCTGGGCGGCGGCGAGCGGTTCCTTGATCAGATAGGGATCGGCCGACAGCTGCTGCGCGGGTTCTGAGATAGCGAGCGCAACACCGTTGCGATCGGTGATCGTGCCTCGCTGGGCGGGCACCAATTCGTCGGTGAGCTGCTGCGTTTGTGCGGCTCTGCGCAGCACGCCGCTGTGTGGACCACCGAGGTAAAGAGCTCGTGCCCCGGCGACCAGCAGCAGCACGACGAACAGCGCGAACATCAACCCGACGCGACGTTGGACGGCCGCCATCGGCTATTCGCCCGTGCCGGCCTGAGTGCCGCCGGCGGGAGCGCTTGCCGCCGCGCCACTGGGGCTCGAAGACGACGCCGGTGCTTCAGCGGCTTGGGCGCCCGCGACCGAGGGAGCGCTGTCGGCCGGCGCGGAGGAGTTGGTGCTCGACGACGAGGCGCTCGATGGGGAGCTCCCCGACTGGGTTTCTCCCGACCCCACAGAGCTTTCGCCCGTCGAGCCGGCGGTGGAGGAACTGGAGTCTTCCCCTGAGCCGGATGCTCCTGCTCCACCGCTCGTCTGGGAGGCAGCTTCACTGCTTGCGCTCCAGCTGGATGATTCGCCACTGGTAGTGCTCGCCGCGGACGCCGCGCTCGCGGACGCCTGAGCAGCAGTGGAGAGCGCAGCCGCCGCGCGTGAGATGTCGGCCATGCTCGCTGTGACGAAGTGAACCGTCCCGGCCGGTGCGAGCGTCATGCCGGCGGCCGTGGCCAAGGGCGCGACGCGGTTTTCGGATGAGTACATCGAGTCTTCAATGTTCAGTTGAGCGTTTTCACGCTGCAATGTGGCCACATGCCCGAGCGTGCGACCGATGCCCGTGTTGAGCTTGAGCACCAGTAGCTGCATTGCAACGATCCCAATCAAGGCGAAGGCCAGCAGACCAATCCACAAACGTCCCCGAATCAGCCTGTCCACGAAAGCGCTGCTGGAGATGCCATCTAGAGCCTGGACGCCACGCAGCGCAATACCCGGAGTGGCTCCAACTGAGGTGTGCTTCCTCGCGGGAGCCGAGCGCTTACGCGAGGGTGAGCTCGGTCGCGCCGGGCGTTCGCGCGGTAGCACGATACCCGGTGCTGGGATCGCGACTGCAGCGGCCAGCGGCCCCGAGCGAGCGGGAGCACCAGGACCGGATATACGTCTGGCGCGGCGCGACGCGACGCGACGCGGACCGGTGTTCGATCGGTCGGGCGCGGCGCGCTTGGGAAGCGAGCGGGCCGTAGCGGGCGGGGTCATGCTTGACCTCCTTGATCGATTGAGAGACCTGCAAGCTTTGCCCCAGCACGCAGACGCGCCGAGGAGGCACGGGGGTTGCGCGCCGTCTCCTCTGCCGAAGGCACGATCGAGCCACGTGTGATCAACGCCGCCTCGGGCACGCGCCCGCAACCGCAGACCGGCATGTCGGGCGGGCAGATGCAGCCGCGAGCGCGCTCAACGAGGAAGCGCTTCACACGTCTGTCCTCGAGTGAGTGAAAGGAGATCGCGGCAAGCACGCCGCCCTCGCGCAGCAGGTCCCAGGCAAGTGGCAACGCCTGATCGAGCTGTCCCAGCTCATCGTTGACGGCGATTCGCAAAGCCTGAAACGTGCGCTTGGCCGGGTGCCCGGCGGCAAAGCGAGCCGGTGTGGGAATCGCCGCAGTGATGACCTCCACGAGCGCGAGCGTCGTTTCGATCGGAGACCGTGTGCGCGCGCGCCCGATCGCACGGGCGATCTGAGCGGCGTGGCGCTCCTCGCCGAACTCGCGCAAGATCCCCGCCAGTCGGCGCTCGTCCCAGGTGGCGACGATCTCTCGAGCGGTGAGCTCCTGACGCGGGTCCATACGCATGTCAAGCGGCGCGTCATAGGAGTAGGAGAAGCCACGCTCGCGCGTGTCGATCTGCATCGAGGACATGCCCAGGTCGAAGTAGACGGCGTCCGCGATCACTCCAACTTCTGAGAGCATCTCCAGGCCCTCCGCATAGTCGCCGCGGATGAAGCGCGCCGAGCAGGGAATCTCCTGTGCTAGCTCGAGGAAGCGCTCCTCTGCAAAGGGATCTCGGTCGATGGCCACGAGCGTTCCCTGCGCGCCAAGATGCTCGGCAAGAACGCGAGCATGACCGCCGCCGCCGAAGGTGCAGTCGACGATGGTCTGACCGGGCTGCGGATCGAGCAGCTCTAGCAGCTCCTCGGCGAGCACCGGAATGTGAACGGTGGTCATGTCAAGCAGGATGGTCAACGCGCGCGGTGATCTCTGCGACGCTGCCGAGCAACGCCGGTCGGTGTTCGTCCCAGCTGGTGCGATCCCACAGCTCCAGGCGATCGCCGGCTCCTACCACGACGACATCCTTGCTGAGCTTCGCGTGCTCTCCGAGGAAGCCGGGCACCATGATCCGTCCGGCCGCGTCGAGCTCCGCGTCGTGTGAGCTTCCGTAGAAGAAGCGCTCGAGCTCTGTCAGCCGCGAGGAGAGTGGCGGCAACTCGGCAAGTGAGCGCTCGGTGTAGCGCTCGTAGTCCTGCGGACGCCACACGCCCACATACGGCTTGAGGTCCACCGGCATCGCGAGCACCACGCCCTCCGACAGGGCGGCGCGATAACGGGCCGGAACGGTGAGCCGGTTCTTCGCGTCGAGCGTGTGGTCGAAAGTGCCGCGGAAGGCCACTGGGGACTCCAATCAAGTTGATCGAGCCGCGGTGGAGGAGTGGGAGGAGCTCCTCCACCACGGCTCGCTGCCGCGAACTTACCCCACTTTCCCCCACAATGCAACCCTGATTGCACATTTTCTCCCACAATGCACGCTCCGAACCCCAAAAACACACAAAAGGGCCTGCTCGGCTTGGGTTTTGCCGGTGGGAGACACGGGCGCGAGAAGGCTGGGTGCGTGCATGCAAGCTTGCAGGGGCGGCGCGTGTAACGTTCGTTGCAGAGCTCCGACCAGAGTCAGCAAGAGAAAGGAACGTGTTGCCCTCCGCCACGACCGACCCGTACGATCGCCCCTGCTCGCAAGCCGAGCCCGCCCTGTACGCGCGCCGGCACAGGGGCGCGCGTACAGCGAACAACGCGCGTACAGCGAACAAGGCTCACACAAGCGCACACAAGGGCCGCACAAGCTGCATAGCTCTCGCGCTGATCTCGCTCCTCGGCGCGGGCGCGCTCGCGGGCTGCGGTTCCTCTGGCTCGAGCGGCGAACCGGCCAGCCTCGTGCCGGTGTCCGCCCCGCTCTATGCGAACGTGATCGTCAAGCCGAGCGGTGGATCAGGTGGCGACGCGTCGACGGCCGCCAAAGATCTCACGCACTTGGCCGAACCATACGGCAGCCTCGCCCAGGCGCTGCTCTCAAGCGAAGGCAGCCATGTCGAATTCAAACAAGACATCGAGCCGTGGGTCGGGCAGAGTGCCGGCATCTTCATAACCTCGCTGGACACGAGCAAGCTCCCCAAGAGTGGGAGCTCCGCTCAGTCGCTACTCGAAGGTGGCTTGACAAGCGCCGCATCTTCGCTCGGCGCGAGTACGTTTGGGGCGAATGGCGCCCAGGGGGCCATCGTCTTCGAGACCTCTGACGTCGGCAAGGCTCGTTCGTTCCTGGAAGGGCGCGCACACGAACAGCAAGCGCATACAACGAGCTACCGGGGAGTCACTTACCAAGTCTCGGCCGGCGGAGAGGCGGCGGGAATAGTCAAGGACTTTGCTGTGATCGGCAGCGAATCGGGCTTGAAGGAAGCTATCGATACATCGCTCGGAGGCTCGTCCATCACCAGCGCATCCGACTATGTCAAGCCACCCAGCGACGCAATCGCAAGCGCCTACGCCAAGCCCGAAGCCCTGATCAAGGCGATTCACGGTTCTGGTGGCCTAGCCGGCCAGGGTGTGTCGCTGCTTGGCGAGCTGTTTGCCGACGCACAAACCGCTTCGCTGTCTGTGACACCTACGTCGAACACGATTTCGATACAGGGCGAAATCCACTCGAGCAACGATTCGGCACCCCTCTTCGGCCAGGAAGGCGCGAAACAGTTGGGTGAGCTGCCAGGCAGCTCCTGGCTTGCCGCAGGCGTCGGAAACGTCGGCGCCAACCTTCCCCGTGCGCTTGCGCTGTTGCACGGAGTCGCCTCGTTTGGCACCTCCACAATCTTCTCCTCGCTCGGCGGACCTAGCATCGAAAAGCTGTTTACGGCAATCGATTCGCCGAACGCCAAACTGCAACAGGACTTCGCCGGCTGGGCTGGCTCCGGCGGGATGTTCGTAAGCGGCACAGGCCTGTTCAACTTGCAGGCTGCGCTGGTTATCTCCTCGAACAACCCCAGTGCCTCGCGTGCCGCGGTCGGCCAGCTGGGCAGTTTGATGAAAAGCGCTGGAGCGACCGTCAGCAACGTCTCGATTGCTGGGACCGACGCCGCTGTCAGCGTCAAGTTGCAGGGCTTCCCGGCGGTCATCTACATCGCCGACGGCGAAGGCAAGTTCGTGCTCGGACTCGGAGAATCCTCAGTCCAGGGCGCACTCAGCCCATCGAGCACGCTGTCCACCTCGCCCTCTTACGCCAGCGCAACCTCAGCTCTGGGCGGCGGCATCGAACCGAGCCTGATCGTCGAATTCCCGACGCTGCTTGGCTTCCTTGAAGGAGTGGGGCTGGCTCAGAGCCCGGGCGTCTCGAGCCTCGTGCCTTACTTCAAGTCGCTCGGCACGCTGACGGCGGGTGCCACGAGCCAGGGCGGTGTCCAGCACTTCCGCGTGGTTGTCGGTCTTGCCTAAGGGTCGCTGCCGCGCTCTACTGGGTGGGCGCTACTGGTTCAACCCAAGCGTTTCAAGCACGGTGTCCCAATATCGCTGGCCCGTACTAAATTCTAGTTCTTCGAATCTAGTCAGGAGGTGCTCCACTTTCGCAAAGAGGCTACGGTCAGCGGGCTGTACGTATGTCGAGACAATCCGCGGCGAGGGCACTTCTACTTCGATCGCTTCGACGTGCCGGTCGAATTGCAGCGTGCTCAATGGGATCGTCTGATAGCCGCTTGCCGTCCATGAGCGCACGTCGGCGCAGAGGTTCGGTACCTGCAGAGATGTCATTTCACGCAGCCCTTTGATGAATTTCTGCGCCGTGCGTCCGATTGCGGGGTTACTCCATCGCAAAGGGCTTACCGCTTTGATGAACTCCTGAGCGAACTTCGAGTCTGCGTGGTAGGCGGTCGCCCATAGTGCGCCTGCAACCTCGTAACTCAGATTCTGCTCGGCTTCGCTCTGTGGGGAGCCGGCGCCGACGTCGGGACATTCGGCAGCGAACTTGCGATCGAGCCTGTGCAAGCTTGCTTCCATGGCGGGCCACGTGCGAACGACGGATTGCAAAGTCGAATTGGCGGCGAGGAGCACTGCATGCGTCGAGGAAACATCCCTCTGTGAGGCGGCAGATGCCGAGCCGGGCGCCAGCCCAACTGCTAGCACCGCCACAAGACCGATCAAGCTCCCCCGCATATCAGCTCCCCGCAATCTAATCTCGATTTGGCCTAGTGTCGATTGTGGCATACGGCAGCGCCCTCGCATCCAGTGGGCCATCTGAGTATTCGTCGTGTCTGGACAGCGCTACGAAGGTAGCCGGCAGCGAACAGCTTGCTCACGCTCAGGCGGGGGCCCCACTGAGCGGCGTCCCGACGGCTTGACCATGCGCTCGGGAAGGACGGTTCTCGGTCTCTATGATCACCCGGCAGGGACGCTTGCTGAGTAGGTAGGTAGCGGTCGGACCGATCCGCTGCTCGCCTATTGGAGCATGGATTGTGGACCAGTAGATGACGTCAGCATCGACGCGCTTTGCCTCATCGACCAGCGCCGCACCAGCGTTGCGCGTGCGTATCAATCCAGTGCGGATCTTGATACCTGAGCGCCGTGCCTTGATGCGCGCGCTCTCGAGCGCTGCGCGACCTTCGGCCTCCTCGGCCTCCAAGCCCGACTCAAGCGAGAGCTGGCTGGGCACCGGCAGCACGAACACCGCGTACACCACGCCCTCTTCGCCGATCAGCTTCGCCGCGCTCGACAGCGCGCTGGCGCTGACATCGCCCCCGAAGATCGGCACGAGCGCGGTGCGGTAGCCGAGTGCCTCGAAGTCGGCTGGTCTCTCAGCCCGCTGGATGTGAGCGGTCTCGCGCAAGTCGAGACCCTGACTGCGTCGGTAGGCGATGTAGCCGATCATTCCCAACACCATCCAGGGGATACCTACGACACGTGCCTCAGGGTGTGTGATGACGACCACTACCCAAACCGTGGCCGTACCAATGCCTCCGATCACGGCGGTGAGCGGAATCGAGGAACCGCGAATACGTACGTTCCAAGGCAGACGGTACGGCCTCTCTTGGTCGGGCTGCTTCACGCGTAGCGCGATCACCGAGATGTGCGCGATCGTGAAGGACAGCAGCGCGCCGAACGAGTAGAGGTTGCCCAGAACACTTGTGTTGCCGTAGAGCACCAGCAACCCCGCCAGCCCTGAGAAGAACAGGATCGTGAACCAGGGCGTGCGAAAGCGCGCGTGCAGCTGCGAGAAGATGCCGGGCAGCTGGCGGTGTTCGGAGAGCGACCACGACAGGCGCGAGATCCCGATCATGCCCGCATTGGTGGCGATGAACAGGATCGTGGCGGCAAGCAGGCCCACGTAGTACTGGACGACTGTGAGCATTGTTCCGTGCAGCCCCAGACGCGAGACGATCCCCAGCACCGGATCGTTTTCGAAACCACCATGTTCGGGGCCGACGCCCAGCAGAGTCTGGAAATGATGTGGGTGCCCAGGGACGGCCGTCACGGGCAACGCTGACAGCGCAATCATCGAGATGCCCAGGTACACGCCGAGCACTGCAAGCACGACGAGATTCACCGCCTTGGGCACCTGCGTACCGGGATCGCGGGCCTCCTCGGCCATGTTCGAGACTGTCTCGATGCCCGTATAGGCAAGCATCGCCAGCGACAGCGCGAAGATCAGTTCGTGCCAAGTCGGCACTGTCCCCAGGTGGACCTGATGTATCAGCAGCGATGGATCCAACACCAGCACCGCGCCGACCCCCACGAGCAGGACCTGCGTCGAGAGATCGACGATCGCAAGGATGAAGTTGAGCTTGGCCGACTCGCCCAAGCCGCGGATATTCAGGCCGGCGAGGGCGACGATCACGATCAATCCGCCAAAGATGTCGCCGGGATTGTGGTTCAGCCCTCCCAGACCTGGAAAGGTGCTCAGATAGTGGGGCACGAAGAACGCGGAGATCGCGATCGTGAGGATGTAGTCCAGGCTCAGCGCCCAGCCCGCGAAGAAGGAGACGAGCTCGTTGAAGGCGTGGCGTGCAAACGAGGAGGAGCCTCCAGCCTCGGGGAACATCGCGGCACCCTCTGCGTAAGTCTTGGCCGTCAGCGCGAATAGACCGCCAGCGAAGACGAACACAAGTGGGGTGAGCCCAAGTGCATGCGCCGCCACCAGCCCAAGTGCGTAGTAGATCGAGGAACCGACATTCCCGTAGGCGGTCGCGAATAGGCCGGAGACTCCGACCGACCGACGTAGCCCATGTTCTGTGAGGCGTGCCATCCATGGCGGAGCGTATAGCGGAGCGCCGCTACGTCGAAGTCGCAGCGAGCGAGCACACAGTGACTGGGTATAGCTGCAAGGCCTCGTGGCCTTCTCGCCGAGTGCGACTTCGCCATCGTGTGGCGCGGTCCCAACGTTCGCCACCTGCCTGACGTTCGTATCCGTTGAATGCAATATCGCGTGCAGGTACAGCGGACGAGCAGGAGGCCAGCATATGATCTCGACGGCTTACGGCCGATGAGGACTCAAGGCCCAACCCCCCACTTCCTACACGCCCATATCCCCTCCCACGAAACCTATACCCATGGACAAGACACGTCGCGGCAACTACAACTCCGGTGAGGACTTCGTCCTCGAATACGGCGATCTGCGCTTTACCTTCAACGAACGCGACTTCAGCGAACGCTGCGAGCAGGCCGCTCTCAAGCTTGGCTTCGTGGGCGGACGCCTCGGCGATGACGAGCTCGAGGATCTCGTCAACCTGGCGGTCAACGGCGACATCCAGGATCCGGCCTCGGCGCTTGGCGAGCACGTCAACGACTGTTGGCCAGAACTGGTCGGCCCAGCCGAGCGCTCGCTCGTGCACTGGTTGCGGCGCTTGGTGTTCCGCGGCGCGTGGCTCGACCAGCGCGTCAACGAGGGCGAGTTGACATTCGCCTTCATCGAGGACACCGGCAGCTTCGTCTACGTACAGCACGATCGCTCCGGCGAGCCGATCGAGCTGGCACCCGAGCCCTCATGGGGCCGGGTCGCCTACCGCCGCTAGAGGGTCGTTGAGCTGTGCTGGCCGATCGGCGATCCCATTTGATCGCCAATCGGTTGCGTCCTCACTCGCTTGTGTGCAGAGCATACGGCGCTCGCTGCGTCCTTGTCTCGCTTGCTCAGCGGCCCTCTAGGCCGCCCTGGCTCTTATCCCTCGGCAGCAGTAGCGCGGGCGCGGGTGATCGCCTCGGCCCCGTCCTCGCCGACCAGTAGCTCCGGCTTCAGGGTGCCGCTGCTCACGAGATCAAGCGCCGGCAGCTTGCCGGTGTTCGCGCGCACTGCGTCAAGCGCGATAACCGTCGTCTCGCCGCCAAACGGCTCCGCGGCAGTTGCGATTACCGTCAGCGAGCCTCCATCAGTGAGCTTGCGCGCCGCCGCTAGCAGCTTGCGCGCGCTGTGGGGCGGCAGTCCGTCGAGACCGTCGATCAACACGACCGCATCACCGCCGCGAGCGGCAACCCGCTTGGCCGTCTCCATCACCGGCTCGATCGCCTGCGCACGAGCCTCTGGCGAAGCCGCAAAGGTGAGCGCCACGACCGGCGCCACTGGTCCCTGCTGCCAATCGGCGAGCTCCTCGGGGCGTGCACTGGCGAGCACAAGCGAGAGCTCAAGGCCTTCGCGTCCCGCAAGCGCGCCAAGTACGCCGCGCAGCGTCTCGCTCTTGCCCGAGCGTGCGCCACCGGCGATCACAGCACGCGAGCCGCGGCCGAGCGGAGTCAGCCACTCGATCGCCTTCAACGTCGGGTCCTCGGAGTCGAACGCGAGCCGCTCGCTCGGATATGAGACAGGGAGATCGTCATAGCGCGTGCCCTCGGCCACCGAGTCCGCCGGCTCGCCGTTGATCGTGTCGATCCTGACGAGCGAGCAGTAGCGCTCTGAGCGCCGCGGCGTGCGTACCGGCCCGCTCACGCGGTCGCCGGAGACCAGCTCGCAGCGACGCACCTGAGCGGCCGAGATGTAGACGTCGCCGTCGGACGGCTCCGGCCCAGCCACCCGCAAGAAGGCGGAGCCATTGCCAACGACATCGACCACTCCCTCGGCAACGCGCTCGCCATCCTCGGACTTCTCGCGCTCGCCGCGCTCGCCGCGCGCGCCTTGGCCCCTTTGCGTGCCTGGTGCCCTTTGGGCGCGCCGCGCGGGCGCAGGCTTCTCTACCGCAGGCTGCTCCTCCTGCTCGTCCTCGCTCTCGACGGCCTTCTTTGCCGAGCTCGTGCGGCGTGAGCGCGAGGGCCGACGTGTGCGCGGGCGACGCTCAGGCTTATCGCCGTCACCATCGCTTTCACCGGTGTCCGAGTCCTCGGCAGGGCCTTTCTCACCCAGGATCACGTCGATCAGGTCGGCCTTGCGTAGGCGCCTGAAGCCCTCAAGTCCGATCTGGTCGGCAATCAGGTGCAGGTCGGCAAGCGGGCTTGCCTGCAGCTCGGAACGGTCGAGCACTGTCATATGAAATCTTCTCCTTGGTTCGTCGGTGAGGGCGGTTGGCGTCCGGTCGCGTTGGACAGCGATCGGCACCCGTATGCGCCTCATACCCTAGCCGAGCCCGAGGATGCCCTCCGCGTCCGCCTCCTCCAGGAAACGCTCGACCTCCCCAGCGGCGCGCTGCTCGCTCCAGTCGAGCTCGCCCGCCAACAGAGCAGCCACGCGCCTGACTGACGACTCTGGCTCTGAAGTATCAGCCAACAGTTCGCGCGCGGCGAGCAAGCCCAGTCGCGTTCGCCTGAGAAGCACGTCGCCCACGCTGCGGGCCTGCTCGCGACGGGCAGCGATCACAACCTCGGCCATCACATCCGGGAGTCCGGCAACGATCGGCCGAGCAAGCTCTGGCCTGTCTCCGATCAGTGCAAGCACCTCGTGAGCCCCGAACCCATAGCGTGCCGCGAGCGCCGCCTTAGCCGCCTCGGAGAGGCCCTGCATTGGCGGAAGCTCCTCAACTGCGACGGCCTGCCCAAGCGGAATCTCAGCGGTGCGGCACGGAGCGTCGCGCGCTTCGCGCTCCACAAGTCGATCTACGACCATCTTGGCCATCCGCCGCCATGTCGTGAGCTTGCCGCCCGTGATTGTGATCATGCCACTGGATGTCTCATACAGCTCGGCCTTGCGTGAGATGTCGACAGATTTCTTTGTGTCGCCGGTCGATATCAGCGGGCGCACACCGGCGTAGGCGCCGGTAAGGCTCTCGCTGGTGATGTCAGTAGCAAAGAACTCGTTGACCGCGGCCAAGAGGTAGTGGACATCCTCCTCTGAGGGCCGCACGTGCGCGAGCGAGCCCTCGTAGTCGTTGTCGGTGGTACCAACCAGCGTGCGCCCAAGCCACGGCAGCGCAAAGATCGTCCGGCCGGAGCCCGCCGGCACGATCGCACCTGCCACGAGCGGCAGATCCTCGTGGCGCAGCGTGATGTGGGTACCGCGACTCGGTCTGATCTGTGGCAGCTCAGCCTCGTCGTGCAGCTCTCGCGGTCGTAGCTCATCGGCCCACACCCCGGTCGCGTTGACAACATTCTCAGCCCGTACCTCAAAGCGCTCGCCGGTCTCCTCATCGCACAGACACACGCCACATGCATGTCCGTCGCGCTCCAGCAGCGCGGTCGCATTGACCCGGTTCGCACACAACGCTCCGAAGCGCTCCGCCTCGCCGAGCACGGTCAGGACTAGACGCGCGTCGTCTGTCTGACAGTCGTAGAAGAGATATCCGCTGGTCGGCTCGCGCCCAGCCATCGCCGGCAGCAGCTCGAGTACTTCCTCGCCCGAGATGACACGATGACGCTCAGGGCTCCAAGACTCTCCCTGCTCGAGCACGGTCGTCTTTGTCGCAGTGGCGCCCGACTCCCCGGCCCCCTGCTCACCTCGCACTGTCTGCTCACCCCGATTTCGACGCGAGCGACGCGTGCGCAGACGCTCGCGATCGACCGACATTACGTCATACAGGTTCAGCCCGACCCCCATCAGCCTGTCGGGACGTATACCGTCGAAAGCCGGTACAACCAGCGGCAAAGGATGCACCAAATGCGGCGCAAGGGCAACCATCAGTTGACGCTCCAGCAGCGCCTCGCGCACCAGGCCAAGGTCGAAGTGCTGCAGGTAGCGCAAGCCGCCGTGCACAAGCTTGCTGGAGCGACTGGATGTCCCAGAGGCGTAGTCGGCGCGCTCCACAAGCGCGACGCTGTAGCCGCGCGCCGCGGCGTCAAGCGCGACACCTGCACCCGTGATCCCGCCGCCGACGACTACAAGGTCGAACTCGTTCGTGCGCAGAGCGTCGATTGCCGCTTCTCGGGAGATCACACTCCCAGTGTTCCAGAGGAGGCGGAAAGGTTGCTAGTAGACGCTACGGCGATCGTGCTTCTTACGTCGCTTCTTCTTGTGCCTGGCCTGTGTTCCCACCGGCCCCACAGCGTTGCCAACGCCTGAGCTCAGAAAGCGCATGATCTCGGGGCTCGAGATCCGTGTGTATACGCCCGCATAGCCCGGCTGAGCACAGCCGTTGCCAAAGTCGACAAGCCCAGCGAGCACATAGTCCTGCGGTGGGCGCGCGGGTGTGTCCGCGTCGACGAGGAGCGGTCCGCCGCTGTCTCCGTAGCAAGTGTCCATACGAGCGCTGCCCCCACCGGCGCAGATCATGCTCGAGGTGATCGGCTGTGCGATCGTCGCATACTGTTCTTCGCAGGTCGATTCGGAGACAAGCGCCAACTTCACCGCACGCAGGCTTGTCGGGTAGCTTGTCGCATGTCCTGGTGCCGGCTCGACATCGCCCCAGCCGCTCGCCGTGACTACGGTTGCCGGACTCACGTTGGGATTGGCATATATCGACGCTGCAGCGGGGTCGAGCGCCAGCGGCGCGATCGTGTTGACGCCGTTCACGGTCGGCGCGATCGAGCCCGACCACAGCGGGTGAGTGAGCTTGATCAACGCGATGTCATCGTTGTTGCTGAGCGGGTTATAGCCAGGGTTGACGGTGGTGGACTGAACCGGGTCGCGGATGCTGCCCGGAGTCAGCTGGTCAAGCGAGGTGGAGCCGGCGAGTACCTCGACGCCGGCAGACGGGGCCACTTGGTGGGCACCACCGGAGACGCAGTGAGCGGCTGTGATCACATGCGTGGCGTCGGTGATGACTCCGCCGCAGAAGAAGCCGGCCGCCGGCGAGCCTGCCTGAGGGTTGTACAGGGCAACCTGAAAGGGGAAGCTCGTTATCGAGGCGCCCTGCCCACCGACGATGCTCGCGTTTGCGCGTGGGCCTGAGTCTGGGCGCTGCACAGCAGCTTGCTGCGCCAGCGCCCACGGCGAGCCTGGAGCTGAAGGCTCCGCCTCAGCCCCCACGTACAGAGCCGCCCAGCAAAGGGACGTGGTACAGGCCAGCACGCCAAGTGCCGGCACGAGCCAAAATCGACCAAAACCTGTACCGCCATGTGCCGAAATGCCGGCCCCCTCTGAACGGTGTGTCTCTATTTCTCCTTAACTCAGTCTAATAGACGGGTACCTTCTTGACAATGTCTGTATTGTCTGCGTGACGTACCAATTTGGCTGAAACGGGACCGCGCGTACATCAGCCCGTCAAAGCTGGCATTACGCACGTAGGAGGTCGCCATTGCACATGCGAGCACAAGGCTCGCCCGCGGGCAAGAGCAACGGGGTGCTTCTTTACCCGCTGGGACTCAGAGAGCCGACAGCTCGGCTGTGATCTCACTCACAGCCGACTTAGCATCGCCGAAGAGCATCGAGGTCTTCGGGTCGAAATAGAGCTCGTTCTCGATGCCGGCAAAACCGGGGTTCATCGAGCGCTTGATCACGATCACCGAGCTCGAGTCTGAGACTTCGAGGATTGGCATCCCGTAGATCGGCGAGGACGGAGTGTTCTTGGCCGCCGGGTTGGTGACGTCGTTCGCGCCGATCACAAGCGACACGTCGGTGCGCTGGAACTCGGGGTTGGCGTCGTCCATCTCCTTGAGCTGGTCATAGGGCACGTCGGCCTCGGCCAGCAGCACGTTCATGTGTCCGGGCATGCGTCCCGCGACCGGATGGATCGCGTAGCTGACTTCCACTCCACGGGACTCCAGCTCCTTTGTCAGCTCGCGCACGGCGTGCTGCGCCTGAGCGACGGCCATGCCGTAGCCGGGAACGACGACGACACGGTTGGCATAGGCAAGCTGGATCGCCGCGTCGGAGGCGCTGGTGGAGCGCACGGTGCCCTGATGCTCGCCGGCGCCTTCGGCTCCCTCGACGGCGCCGCCGCCGCCAAAGCCACCCGCGACGATCGAAGGGATCGAGCGATTCATGGCGGTCGCCATCAGGTTGGTGAGGATCGAGCCCGAGGCGCCCACGATCATGCCGGCGACGATTAGGGCCGGATTGTTGAGCGCCATACCGGTGGCCGCCGCCGACAGTCCGGTGAAGGCGTTGAGCAGTGAGATCACAACCGGCATGTCCGCGCCGCCGATCGGCAACACTACGGCGTTACCGAGCAGCGCCGCCACGATCAACATGCCGATGAACAGCAGTTCGGAATGCGCCCCGGAGATGAGGTCGATGCCTGCCGCGAGCACGAGGATCAAGAGCACGAGGTTGACGATCTGCTGTGCCGAGCCGAGCGAGATCGGGCGTCCGGGGATGATTTCCTGGAGCTTGCCGAAGGCGATGTTCGACCCCCAGAAGGAGATCGAGCCGACGATCGCGGCAAACACCGAGAAGATCGCCACATAAGTCGGTAGCGCGCCGGTGTGAACGATGGCGTGTTCGACAAACGGACCGGATTCGAAGGTGCGCACCGCCAGGTGCGAGCCATAGGTGGAGCCGTGGTTGCGGAACTCGACCCAGGCGATGATCGCCACCGCGCCGCCACCGACGCCGTTGAAGAGGGCGACCATCTGCGGCATCGCTGTCATCTTCACCTGGCGCGCCGCGGGCACCCCGACGGCGACGCCGAGCGCGAGGCCGAGCGCGATCAGACCCCAGTTGCCCTCGCCTGGGTTGAGCAGGGTCGCGAGCACCGCGATGCCCATGCCAACCGCGGCGATGCGGTTGCCGCGCACGGCGCCGGTCGGGCCGGAGAGCCCACGCAGGCCCTGGATGAACAGCGAGAAGGCGATGATGTAGAGGACGTAGATGAAGCTTTCGCTCTGCAGGAAGCTGGTGGCAAGCGGCAGACTGATCATGAGCCTGCCTTCCCGTCCGTCTCGGGCTTGCCCTCGCCGCCCGAGTCCTTCTCGGCCGCCTTGGGCTTCGGGCGCGACTTGAACATGTCAAGCATCCGGTCGGTGACCAGGAAACCGCCGACGATGTTGATCGTGCCGAAGGCGACGGCGATCACGAGCAAGGCCTTGCTGAACGAGTCCAGTTCGGCGAGGCCGAACAGCAACAGGCCGCCTAGCAGCACGATCCCGTGAATCGCGTTGGTGCCGCTCATCAGCGGCGTGTGCAGCGTGTTGGGCACCTTGGAGATGACGACGAAGCCGATGAAGCCCGCGAGCACGAGGATCGCGAGGTTGGTGGTCAGAACGCTTGCGAGGATCATGCGCTTGCCTCCACAGCTGCCTTGGCGCCAGGGTTGACGATCTCTCCATCACGCACGATGCACGCGCCGGCGACGATCTCATCCTCGAAGTCAAGTTTGAGCTCGACCTCGCCCTCGGCGCCCGGGTGGGCGGGGTCCTCTTTCTTGGCAACCAGGAGATCAAGCAGCGACTGCACATTGCGGGCGAACAGCTGCGAGGAGTGCTCGGCCATGCTCGCCGGCAGGTTCAAGGGCGAGACGATCTTCACGTCGTGCTTGACGACGGTCTTGCCAGGCTCGGTCAGCTCGCAGTTACCACCCGACTCCCCAGCCAGATCGACGATCACAGATCCGGGCTTCATGCCCTCTACCGCCTCGGCCGTGACCAGCTTGGGTGCCGGACGGCCCGGCACCAGCGCCGTCGTGATCACGACGTCGAAGCCCTTGATCGCGTCGGTCAGCGCCTGCTGTTGCTGAGCGCGCTCCTGCTCGGTCAGCTCGCGCGCGTAGCCGCCCTCGCCGCTTGCCTCGAGACCCAGATCGAGCCACTGCGCGCCAAGTGATTGCACCTGCTCTGCCACCTCCGGACGCACGTCATACCCCGTCGTGCGCGCACCCAGACGCTTAGCCGTGGCGAGCGCCTGCAGGCCTGCGACGCCGGCTCCCAACACGAGTACCTTGGCGGGCGGGATCGTGCCGGCGGCGGTCATCAGCATGGGATAGAAACGTCCCATGTTCTCCGCACCCAACAGCGCGGCCTTATAGCCGGCGATGTTGCTCTGCGATGAGAGCGCGTCCATCGACTGCGCACGTGAGATGCGCGGGATCGACTCCATCGCGAAGGCGGTCGCTTTCGCGCTCGCCAGCGCACGCGTCGTCTGCGGGCTCGTGAGCGGCGCGAGAAAGCCGATCAGGATCGAGCCGGCCCCAAGACGCCCGATCTCTGCCTCGGTAGGCGGCGAGATCTTCACGACCACCTCCGACTGCCACACCTCTCCCGCGTCAGCGGTCATCCCCGCCCCGGCCTCGGCAAACGCGGCGTCAGGCAACAGCGCGTCCGCGCCCGCGCCATTCTCGACCAGGACATCAATGCCCTTAGCCTTCAGCTTGCCTATGACCTCCGGCACGAGCGCAACTCTGTGCTCGCCCTCGGCGGTCTCCTTCGGAACACCTACCCGCATGAAGGCCGAGAAAGTATCCGATCTGCCCGACGCCGCGCAGTGCGACTCGTCACACGAGGCCCAAAAGACCATGCTCAAGCCACTCGGGGCCAGCCCCAAGTGCTCCTTGCGGAGCACCATCAGAGCCACTCATATGCCAGACTCGAAGGGCCATGACGGTCAATCTGACACGCATCTACACCAAGGGCGGAGACCGCGGCGAGACCCACCTCGGAGACATGAGCCGCGTGTCCAAGTGCCACCCACGCGTGGAGGCCTATGGCACCGTCGATGAGCTCAACGCGACGCTAGGCGTGGCCCTGCTCGCGCCCGGACTACCTGCCGGCTTTGCGCAGTGGCTGGCACGCGTACAGAACGATCTGCTCGACGTGGGAGCCGACCTATCGGTACCGGCTCCCACCGAGGGCGCGCCCGACGCGACGCGCAAGGGCCAGCAGCGCCTGCGTGTCACCGCCGAGTACGCGCAGTGGTTGGAGGAGGTTTGCGACGAGGTTAACGCGACGCTGGAGCCGCTGCGCTCGTTCGTAATACCCGGCGGCACCCCGGCGGGAGCGCAGCTACACGTCTGCCGCACCGTCTGCCGGCGTGCCGAGCGACGCGCGATCGCCGTCGGCGAGGAGTGCAATCCCGAAGTGATTCGTTACTTGAACCGGCTGTCGGACATGCTGTTCATCCTCAGTCGAGCGGCCAACGACGATCCGACCGCGCCCAAACCGGCGGCCCCCGAGCTGCTCTGGGCTCCCGGCGAGCACGCAGGCTCAGCCGGCAGCGATGAGTAAGCAGTAGGAGCACGATTGCTCGCTCCTAAGCCGAGCAGCGCCAGCGCGAACCACAGGGTGCCAAGCAGGTAGCCGCCGATCACATCGCTTGGCATATGCCAAGCGAGAACCAAAAGCGAGCAGCCGACGGCCGCAAGCAACGCGACGCCAACTAGCGTCAACGCACGCCGCCAGCCAGGTGGCGCGACGAGCAGTACACACCAGAACAGCGCTGTGGCCGCGGTCGCATGGCCGCTGGGCCACGATGCGCCCTTGATGTAGAGCGGCACGACCTCCGCGTGCGGGTGGGCAAGCAGCGGCTTGAGCAGCTCGGCACTGGCCGGCGCCAGCGAGAGGACCAATGCCACGGCAAGCGCGACGTGCTTGCGCCCACGCGAAAGCGCAATTGCCACGAGCGCGAGCCCCCACACGATGAAGAAGACCGGTTCGAGCAAGTCGAGCAACAGGCGAGCCGGGGCTTCGATCGCGGGCCGATCAAGGCGCGTGAAGTCATACAGAGCGATGGCATCCTTGTCGTGGGTAAACGGCACCAGCGCCGCCAGCACCCAGGTCACAGCCAAGCCCGTGAGGCATACCGCGGCAAGCAGTAGCGGGGCGCCATAGCCACGTGAGCCCTG
Source organism: uncultured Solirubrobacterales bacterium (assembly GCA_963757995.1). Taxonomy (GTDB): domain Bacteria; phylum Actinomycetota; class Thermoleophilia; order Solirubrobacterales; family Solirubrobacteraceae; genus Palsa-744. The sequence continues at coordinate 35,038 of CAVWTS010000015.1, read as the reverse complement.
TGGAGCGGCCCTGGGCATGCTCGCTGACATCCCCCCAGGGTAGGAGAGTCGCTTAGCCGCCGCTGAAGTCAGGTGCGACCGGAAATGGCTTGGCCGCGAGTGCGGTGAGCGCTTGTGCGGTAACCCATACCGGTGTCTGAACACTCGTGCGCGAGTAGTAGACGCTGCCATTGGGGGCCATAAGGCTTTCCAGGTAGACGAGGGGTGAGCGGCTGTGGCCGTGTTTGACTGCGCGCACGTTCACGCCGGCCGCGTCCAGGCCCTGCACGGCCCAGGCGCTCGATTGGGCGTTAGATTCACCGCCGGGCTGCTGCGGAAAGCCACCGTCGGGATTCTGCGCACGCCGTAGATACGCCACTGCACGCGCGACAACCGCGCCACCGCGCTGAGCACTCGCGTCGATCACAGCCTGCAGTGCCGCGGCCGTGTCATCGACATCCTCGCCGCCGCCGCGGCCTGCGAAGCCGAAGCCGCCGTCGCTGTCCTGCTGGGCTGCAATCCAGCGTCCGGCGTCGCTGACGACCCGATTGTCCGCAGAGCTGCCAGCGACACGTAGGGCAAAGATCGCGAACGCCGTGATGTTGACGAGGTGTCCGAAGGAGCCGTCGCTCGAGCGTTCATGCACCAACTTGGCGAGGAGGCTCGTGCCCGGAAAGTCAGATGCGGACAAGCCGCATGCGTGTAGGGCGAGGATCGTGCGCTCGTCGTCGCCGGCGTCTTCTAGCGTCGCTGCTTCGCCGCGCAGCGAGCTCAGCAGAGAATGTCTATCGCGTGTGAACGTCAGCGGGTTGCGCCCAGCTGCGGCCAAGCCGATCGCAACCCAGGCCGAGTACAGCTCGCTGCTGTGTTGCCCCGGCGCACCGCCAAAGCCGCCGTCGCTGTTCTGAGCGTGCTGCAGGTAGGCGACAGCGCGCGCGATCGCGGAGGACGTCGCGACTCGGGCTCGAACATGCGTCGGTCTCACAGCGAGCGTCGGAGCTGGCATCGATGAGGCGAGTGTGGAAAGCGCGGGCGCGAACGGCCGGGAGCCCGACGTTCGAAACGGGACTGCTCCCCCGCGCGCGCGGGGGCAGCCGTTATTGCGACCCCCACGACACACAGCAGTACGAGCAGCGCCGGCGGCTCGGCGACTGCCGGTTGAGCTGGTAGACGGGTGGGTTCCCATTCAACGGTCATGCGGGCACGCATACGCCCCAACAGGCGCGCAAGCTCGGGGCCGAAGGCAAACCCGAAAAGGAAGCTTGCAACCGTGTCGGTGATGTCGTACGGCAGCCCTTGACCGGCGATCAAAAGGAACGCGGCCGGCGTGTGGGCGGCGCCAAGCGTCCACGTATAGACGTTCATGATCTCCTTGGCGACCAGCGCCATCACCGCACAGGCAAGCGCCAGGCCGAAGCGGCCCATGCGCCTGCTGCTCACGCGCCCGAGCAGCGCGCCGGCTAGGCCGACAAGGCCCCAGGCAACCATCTGCCACGGCGTGTAAGGGCCCTGACCGAGCATCATGTTGGAGGCCAGCATGCCGATCGCACCGACCGTGAAGCCGGGCAGCGGACCAAGCGCGTAACCGACGACGAGCGCTATCGCTGTGATCGGCTTGACGTCGGGCAGCGCTACGAACGCGTCGCGGCCGAGCGCCGCCACGGCCGCAAGCGTGGCCACGACGGCGACCATGCGCGCGGAAGGGCGCGAGCGCTCGTAGACAAACCAGCCGGCGAGCAATATCCCGGCGACGATCACAAAAGAGGCAAGCGGCCAACTCACGTGTGTGTCTCTCCTGCGGCGCGGATCAACAGTTCGGGTGTTTCTTGGGATTGTTTGTTCGTGCCCGGTCGGGGACCACGCGCGCCTTGCACGTCCCCCGCTGGATTAGCCCTGGGTCCGTCTGACAGCGATCCGGCCTCGCCCGTGCGCGCGCCGCGCAACAGTTCCGCGCCGTCCTCTGGGCGCAGGGCGCCACCGGCGCCACCAAGGATGCGAGCAGTCTCAGTGGCGAAATACCAGCCGCCCGCCAGCAGGTCCGCCGCCGGACCGTCAGCGATCACGCGCCCATCGGCGAGCAGGATCGCCCGCTGCGCACAGCTTGCGGCGAACTCCGGGTCGTGCGTGGCGACGATCACCGCTTGTCCCTGCCCAGCACGACGATGCAACTCATCGGCCAGCTGCGCCTTGGCCTCACGATCCATGCCGCGCGTGGGCTCGTCGAGCGCAACCACCACCGGGGTCTCGCCTCCGTCCGCGACGATCGCAAGCGCCAACCGTTGGCGCTCACCTCCTGATAGGTCATGCGGGTTGCGCTCGGCCAACGCGCCCAAGTCAGCACGCTGTAGCGCCTCTGAGGAGAGCTCATCGCGGACGCGCTCGTGCAGGAAGTAGTCGTTGGGATTTTGCAGCAACAGTGCCACCCTGCCCGACCGCTCAATCGTACCCCGCGTCGGGGCAACCAAGCCCGCCGCGTGGCGCAGCAATGTGGACTTGCCGGCCCCGTTGCGACCCATCAATGCGACGCGTTCGCCTGGGGCGATCATGATGTCTACGCCGCGCAGGATGGCGGGCCCGCGCGGGATCTCACACCACACCCCGTGCAGCGTGAGTGCTGAGGCCGCTACGGCCTCTCCCCTACCTCGCCTCGCAAGCCGCCCGCGCACCCCGGCAATCCGCGGCTGGACGCCGCTCGTGCCCGCGCGGATCACCTCCTCACCCCCGCGCGCTTGCGTGCGACTCGGCGCCTGCCCAGCGGACGGTTCTGGCTCCTCTGGCAACAATCCCTCGCGGCGAAGAGAGGCACGTGCCTGCTTGACGCCGACCGGCGGGGGGCTGATACCGGCGAGCGCGAACAGCTTCGCGCCGGGCGTTTGCAACGAGGGCTGGTGCTCCGCCGCGAAGTGCAGGAACGAGCTTGGTGAGCCGTCATGGACGACCGCACCACCCTCCAGCGCGATAACACGATCTGCCGCCGACAGGCAGCGCTCCAAGCGGTGCTCTGAGAGCAGGATCGTCGTGTCCCACTCCTGGTTGAGCCGGCGCAGCAGTCCGATCAGCTCGTCGCCGGCAACGGGGTCAAGCTGGGAGGTGGGCTCGTCGAGCAGAACCACACTTGGACGACCGACAAGCGCTGCGCCGAGCGCCACACGCTGCTTCTCTCCACCTGAGAGGTCATGGGTGGAGCGCTCCAGCAGGTGGTCGACGCCGAGCGCCAGCGCGACCTCCTCGACAGCGCGCGCGACAGCTGTGGTGCCATAGCCGCGGCTCTCCATGGCCAGTGCCAGCTCGGCACGCACCGAGCTCATCACCAGCTGTGTCTCGGAGTCACCCTGGAGCACGCCGACGTGGGCGCCCAGCTGCGCCGGTGGATGCTCGCGCGTGTCCATGCCCCTGACCTTGACGCTGCCGGCGAACGTGCCGCCGTGGAAGTGCGGGACAAGACCGCAGGCGGCGCGTAGCAGCGTCGACTTGCCCTGTCCTGAGCGACCCGCGAGCAGACACAACTCACCCTGCTCCAGCTCCAAGGTCACCCCGCGCAGGGCGGCCTCGGAACTTTCGGGATAGCGATAGGTGACCTGCGAGAACGCCACAGCGGATCTCAAAATTCGATCCCCCTGCGGTCGGCGAATGGCAGCAGGACAGCTACCGGCAGTGCCATGCACAGCGCAAAAGTCGCCGCGGATACCGGCATGCTCAGGAGCGGGTAAGGGTTGAACGGCGCGGCCTCCGCCAGTCGCCCCAGCAGCGCGAGCGCGAATACGCAGGCAGCAGAGAGGGCGAACGCGCGGTCATGGCGCGAGAAGGGGCGGCGCGGTGCTCGGTTGCCTGTGCGCGGGCCCACGGCGAAGCCGCGCAGCTCGAGTGTGGCGGCCACGTCCATCGAGCGGTCAAGCGAGGAGCCGACGATCGCGCTCAACAGTCTCACTCGTGCGCGTGCGCCCGTGGCGCCGCCGTCCGGGCGCGTGCGTTGCGCCTCGACCAGACGCTGCGAATCAGCCGACAGCACGCCGATCATGCGCGTGGCAAGCGAAGCGGTTAGCGCTGAGCGAAACGAGTAGCGGCGGAATACTGCGAGCAGCTCGTCCGGGTCGATCGCGAGGCCGGCGAGCGTCGTGACGAGCATCAGCAGGCCAACCTTCAGCGCGATCACTGCACCGTAGACGAGCGCCTCAACCGTCAAATCGCCCTGACCGAAAGGCCCGAGATCGCCGAGGCGTGCGAACACGGTGAGACCTTCGTGATAGACGAGCACGTTGACGAGCACGATCGGGATCGCCACGATCAGCACGGTGCGCAACGTGCGCGCAAGCTCGCGTCCCAGCCCAGCGCCGGCGCCCGCGCCAAGCACGCCGATCAAGAGCGCTCCCAGCACCATCGGGCTTTGGCTGAGCAGCGTCGCGGCGACGAGCGCACAGGCCCATGTGGCCGCCACCGTCGCGCGTGTTGCATGCAGCGGGCTCGCTAGGCGACGGTAGAAGAGCGTGGCGCCCATTGCCATGGCTAGCTCCGAGTACTCATGGCCCCGCCACGGGCACCGGCTGGGCCACTCCCGACGGTTCGAGCGCGAGTGCGAAGACGTTGTGCAGCGTGCTTTCGCGCAGCGAATTCGCGGCGTGCGTCACACCGGCCGCGTTCGTGCCGGTGATGAGCCACACAGGTGCCTCTTTGCCATAGCGCGTCGCTGCTATCAGGCCGGCTCCCGCGCCGAGTTTTCGCACGACACTGCCGGCGGGATCGAGCAGGCTGAGCACGCTGCCACCGTCTGAGAAGCGGGCGTATACGCCGCTTGAGCGCGGGCCGGCGCCGATGTCGTGCACGCTGAGCGAATTACCCAACGCTGAGTAAGGGCCAACAAGTACTCGCATCGTCAGCTGCTCTTCTTCGTCTGAGACGGCAGCCCCCGCCACTGGCACCCCGAGCGAGCTGAGGCGCGTGTGCACTGTCGCGCAGGCAGAGCTCGAAGGTTCAGAGCATTCGACGCGCACGGGATAGCGCTTGCCTTCGATGCCCCCCACAAACGGCTCGGGGAAGGACCCGACGACCGCTGGGATGCCGTCGGTTTGGCCCCAGTCGTGCAGATCCCACCAAATGCGATCGCCAGATTCCACGTTGGTCTCGGCGGCTCCCTTTGGCGCCTCCACGCCGTTGACGTAGTAGAACCAGTCGATCGGTTCTCCCGCTTGCGTACCGCCGGCGTGGCCGTTAATGCTCTCCACGAAGCCGCCGCCGTAGCGAGTCTTGACTTCGTAGTTGCGCATCAGAAGGCTCATTACGGTCTCCTGGCCGCGCACGTGCGGCGTACCGGCATAGCCCACAGGGAGCGCACCGAAGTCCTGTGTCACAGACAGGCTGATTCCGCTTGGGGTGGTGCCAGGGCCAAGCCCGCAGCCGGCGAGCGCCAACAGTCCCGCGAGCGCCAGACTCGACACACCGAGCAGTGTCCGATTGGGCGCGCGCCGAATGCGCGCGCCCAATAAGCGAGATCTACTTGACATAGAAGACGACGTGGCTGACACCGGGAACGAGCTTAGTTGCGTTGCCGGTATCGTCGATCGCCTCGATGCCATAGACGTAGCGACCTGGCGGCAATGACACCGGAAGCAGATAGTTGAACGACTCGGCTGCGCCAACTGAGAAGAAGCGCTTGACACCACAGTGGGCCCGTACGAAGGCCTCCTTGATGCCGCTGAACACCATGCAGCGCTTGCCACTGCGACGTTGGAGGCTGATACGCACTTCGCGCAGCGTCCCGTCCGCGGGCACCCGGACAAGCCCCTGCAGGATTCGGGGTCCTTTGCGGCGCGAGTAGCGATGACCGTTCTTGACGCCGGCAACTATTGCTGTGTTTCCAACCGCGGGCGTGACATGCACTATCGGCGGTCCGGTGTTCACGTTCGGAGCACCGGGCCCGGGGGTCCCGCAGGTCCCATCGTTGCCGTTGTGGACGCAGATCGTAAATGGGTCCGAGGCAACCGAGTCGGGGGCATGAGCCTGAAGCGTGTACAGGCCAGGCGCCGAGAAAGAGACGTTGGCAACCCCGTCGGCGGCCGCTGCGAACGTCTGAGCGCCATCCGTGAGCAGATCCCCTTCTGGGAGCGAGCTCTCTGGAAGAGCCGTTTCGGTATTCAGCGCACCGAGTGTGACAGGGACCTGTTGCCCAACGTTGGCGGTGGCTCCAGCGGGGACGGCGGTCAGGAAGTTGTTGGGTGCGGTCGCGTTCTGGCACATCGGACCGACCGCGTAGCACTGTGGGAACAGCACGATGTGCTGGCCGCTTACGATCGACTGAGAGCACATTCCCTGTTCGGCGTACTTGCCTTCCAGCCAGAAAGCCCAGTAGATACCAGACGGTTCTTTTTCGTTGAATTCCGGCAGGTTGAGGCCCTCTAGGCCCTGAAGTTCGACCCCTTCGGACTGGTTCTTGACCTTCCAACTGCCGCCGGTGGCGTCATAGACCGCACCGCCGGCGCTTGTTCCTTCGCAGGTGCCGCCGCCTTCGATGACGATCGGCGTCGTGTTGGTGGTGACCTGTGTCTGCTGAAGCAGAGTTTCGCCGCCAAGACCCTGGATGCGGACAGTGACGGTGGCGGAGTTACCCGCAGCCGCAGCTGAAGAGATGGCCCAGACGAGCGGGAGCGATGCAGCAATGACCATGGCGGAGAGCGCCACAGAAATACGACGAGATGTGAACATGAGCCACCCCTTTCCACGAGGGCTTGTGGGCTTGTGGTCGGAGGTAGGTCTCCTGGCTCCCGGGCCAACCCTCCGCGCCTTCCCGATCCGCCGAGCGGCCGATCAGTGGCTGCGCTTTCGCGCTGCGGCTGGCATCCCCGGTCACAGTGGCGGGTCCGCGCCGGATTCGCACCGGCTTCCCTTCGCCACCGACCGCTATTTACAGAGCCATCCTACAGGGTGGCGAGGTCTGCATCGAGACTCGTGAGCTTCTGACGCTGAGCCTCGTCGAGCACCGGGCGCTCCGCGATCAGCCGGCGCGCGGCGTCGAGATCGTCGGGCCGGCCGAAGGTGAGTGCGGCGACAACGCGGCCGTCTTTCAGATACCAAGTGGTGAAGTTGGAGCCTTCGTAAGCACCCCGCACGATCTCCTCATCCCACTCGTATGCGGGACCTACGTATTCGAGTTCGCCCCAGTCGGCAAGCACCGAATAGAAGTAGGGCACCACCTCGTGCGGGACATCGCCGCCGAGCATATTGGCGGCGGCGGTCTTGCCGTGGTTGAAGGCGACGTCCCAGTGCTCGATGCGCACGTGTGTCCCGTGCAGAGGCGAGTCGTACTCGGCGATGTCGCCGGCGACGAACACACCCGGAACCGACGTCTCAAGGCGCGAGGAGCAGAGCACGCCACCATGCTCGCCGATCTCGAGGCCGGCGCGCTTGGCCAGAGCGATATCTGGGGTGACCCCGGCGCCGATCACGACGGCGTCCGCCGCAAGCTCCAAGCCTTTTGTTGTGACGACCTTGCCGACGCGACCATCGCCCTCGAAGCGCTCCAAGCCATCGGCACCGTGGACAATGATGCCGTTAGATTCCAGCAGGCCCTGAAAGAAGCGTCCGGCTGTCTTGCCGAAGCCGCGCTCCAGCGTCACGTCCTCCTGCATCACGATCGTCGCCTGCTTGCCCATCATCCTCAGCGAGGCGGCAACCTCACAGCCGATGTAGGAACCGCCGATCAAGACGACACGCTCCGCGTCGGCCACGCCCGTGCGGATGTGGTCGGAGTTGCCGAGCGTGCGCAGATAGTGGATCTGCTCCAGCTCACAACCGGCTACGTTCAAACGGCGCACGTTTGCGCCCGTCGCGATCAGCGCCTTCTCGAAGCGGATCTCCTGCTTGTCCGAGAGCTTCGCGATGCGGCCCTCCAGGTCCAGGGCGGTGACGCTCGTGCGTGTGAGCAACTCCACTTTCTGCTCGGACCAGAACTCTTGTGGCTGCACGAGTGGCTCCTCGCGGCTCTCTTCACCGCGCAGATATCCCTTCGAGCACTCAGGCCGGTTATACGGCGGATCAGGCTCACGGCCGACGAGCACTATCTCACCCTCGGCGCCGCCCTCGCGCAACGACTGGGCGCAGGTAGCGCAGGCAAGGCCGCCCCCGATCAGCAGGTGTTCGACCTCGCGCATACTTGCCACATTACAGCCCCGGCGGATGGCGCACCGACCAGTGCGCCCAGGTTGGGATGCGGTCGAGGATGCGCCAGCGCGGGCCGCCTTCGTCGCGGTTTGGGCCGATGTCGGTACCTTTGTAGGAAGTGTCCAGCCGCAGCCCGGCGATGACGATGAAAACGTGATCGGTTGGCTCGGTGGTCGCGTAGATCGTCACCCAGCGACCTGGGCCTGGAGCTCCCCAGCCGACGTAATCCTGGGCGAGCGGGTTCTCGCGCAAGATTTCCGAAAGTGGGCGAATGCCTGAACTATAGAGCACGTAATTGACCGTGCTGGAACAGTCCTCGTCTGGCGCTCCGAGCGGATCGGGGTGGCCGTCTGGGCCGTATGGCAAATCCTGCAGCTCGTTGCCGGCGATCACCATCGCTTGGACCACCTCTGGTACCTGTGCGGGCACAAGCGCAATGTGACCGTCTCCGGCGAGAGCAGTGCACGCGAGCCGGCGATCGTCTCTACCACGCCGACGCCCGGCCAGTCGACATCTGTTACTTCACGGGCGCTTCCAGCGTCGATTTCCGCACCCGGCTGCATCGGGCCGCGATAGAGCGAGGCCCAATGCTCCACCTCATTCACATACCACCACGCGTGGTTGTAGGCATAGATTGCTTTGTGGTAATTCTGCGGGGCACCCGAGGCATGCAAATAGTTCGCCATTGCGTAAATAGCATCGGCCGGGTCCCACCTGTCCGGCGAGCCCTTGCCGTCGGCGTCCACTCCGTACTCGGACCACGTGGAAGCCAAGGAACTGAGCCGGACCGCCGGCGCCCGCCGAGTTGACCTCACCCTCCTTGGTGCACGAAGGATCAGGGTCGCGTCCGTGGTCGCACTCGACCTTGCCGATGCCGGCGAGGATCGCCCAGTCGAGGCCGTAGCGCCTGGCGGCCTGCTCGTAGAGGCTGAGGTAGAGCGGAGGGATTTCGGACTCAGCGAGAGCGGAGACGCCAAAGCTATCCGGCGCACTGCCGAGCGAGACGGCGCCTGCCCCGAGCAGTGAGGCGATCAGCATGAGTGCGAACAACGCCACGGCCGCCGCCGTGACGATCAGCACGCCCGCCAGCTTTAGCGGGCGGCGCGGCGAGATGCCGGGATGTGCAACCGCTTGTGTACTCACGGCTCCATCTCCTCCTCTGCGAACGGCTCGATTCCGAGCTGGCGCTTGCGCCCCGCCGCCACTTCGCGGGCGTCTTCCATGACTTCGCGCGAGGTCCGCATGCGCATGCTTTGCGACCTGGGTGCGCCCGGATCGGATGCTCGTGCGCTTCGCGAGGCGCACCCGCGGACTCGGTCGCAGTTCCGGAATTGGACCCCTGGCGGGTTCGAAGACCGCGATGCGGCCGGCGCTTGCGTAGGTGCTGGCGGGCGGCGGGCACTCGCCAGCCAAGCCGCCTCATCGAGCCTCCGGGTCACTCGCGTAAGCGGCAACGCGCGCTAGCGCGCTCGATCCGAGGCGGCTTCTCAGCGTCTCGGATCGGCTTTGGGATGAGCCGCTTGCGCCGCTGGGCTCGTCAGAGCCGGCCGTCTTGCGAGGGACGGCAACCTGGGGTTCGAAGTCCGCTGTCGCCTCGCCGGCCTGACCGATCTGGCCGCCGTCGTGGCCGGATGACTCGACCGCGTCCGCATATTCCGACCGCTCGACAGCCTGCGATTGTCCGGACGGGTCGTCCGTGCGGCCCTCTTCTCGTTGACCAGGACCGGTCTGCTTGCCCGCTCCCGCGACCAGCGACTTGCCCGCTGCTTCGCCCTGCAGCTTCCCCTGCTCGTTCTGCGGCTGTGGCAATGGCCCCGAGACTCGTTGACTGGGTTTGCGACTCCTGGTCTGCGGCATGGCCAGTTCCTCATCCTCAGGCAGCGGCTTCAGCAACTTGTTCTTGGCCCAGCGCACCGGATGGGCGATGTCCTGCTTTGCCTGACGCGCTCCCCCGGTTTTGCGGCCGCCCGTCTGACGCACGAGCACAACCGGTGCGCGGCCACCGCTGCGCACGAATGCCAGCGCTTGGTGGCGCTTGAGGAACACGACCCACCAGAAGGCTGAGATCAGCAGCCACTGTGTCCACCAGCCGAGCGGTTCGAGCGACACGAGCATGCGCTGCATCGTCAATAGCGCGCCGAGCAGGAAGGAGAAGATCAGCTTCGAGCAGACGGCGCCCAAGAGGCGCGTCAACCAGCCGCTGAACACGGCACGTCCCATGTCCCCGAGCGCTGGGGCAAGCACGACGAAAGGGGCTAGCAGCAGCATGAGCAAGCTGATCAGCGCTGAGGCGAGCAGATGGATGGCGATCAGCCCGAACAGCATCGCCATGCCGAGCACACCGACAGCGATCAGAGCCACGCCGAGCATGCGCGGGAAGGTGCCGCCACCGGAGCGAAACTCCGCCTGTGTCGCTGTAGCGCCCTTGCATTTGCTGTCGCTTTCGCTTTGGCAAAGGACGTGCAAGAGCGAGCTTTCGTCTTTGCTCGAGTTGCGTTCGGGGCCGTTGGCCGGGAATGCAAGGAACAGGGCGCCGTTAGTGTCGGCCTTGCCCACCAGCTCGCTTGCACGCGAGAGCATGGAGCTCTTGGGCGAAGAGCGACATGATGAACTCGGCCGGCAACTGAGCTTGGCCTGCTCGGAGGCGACGATGCTCAGTGCGGCCTTGCGCAGGCGCGGTTCGAGCATCGCGGGGTCGCTGCACCAGCGCACGTCGCCGAACTCCAGATAACACCAGGGCACTTCGATCGCGCTTACGAACAACGCGCGCATACTGTCGCCGAGTGTTCTTGGAGCATTTGCAGTGCTGCCTTGAGCGACCGCGCCGAGGGTTCCCAGGCTTGCCTGGTTGGCAAACTGACCGACGGCTCCGACCGTGCCGAGCGGATCGGCGATCAGCCACAACCCGGCCACCATCATCGCGATCGTCAGGAGCGCTTGGCCGAGGGCCTCGCCGACACGGCGACGGACCAGCCCGTTGTAGAAAGCGAGCGCTGAAGCGACGGCCAGAACCAGCGCAAGCCACGGCTGGGTGAAGCTCGTTTGCGCCTCGCGTAGAGAGCTTCTCAGGCCGCTTGTCATCGAGCCACCGAGCAGTTCAAGCGTGTAGCACCACTGGAGCATCACCACAAGGGCGTGCATGAGCCAGACGAGGCCCTCCCAGATTGGTGCGACGAATACGTCTTGAATGACCGAGAGCAGCTGACCGTTGCTGAGCCCCAGTGTTCCCGTGTCGATGTTGACGTCGAGGTCATAATTGTTCGTGGGCGCGGGCGCGGCGACGAAACCCGATGTTTGGCAATTACTCTGTGCGACGCTCGACAGCGCCAGGGCTTTGCCGGTTTCGCACAGCGGGCTCGAGAGGCCGTTTTCGACGAGCTGGTCGCCTTCGAGCGACTGCACTCCAGCGGTGTCTTCAGCCCCACCGCCTGCCGGCGGCGAACTAAGTGGAGGGCCGCTTGGAGCGGTCGTTCACTGACGAGGCTGTTCCCGACGCAGCAGTCTTGGCGGACGGAGTCTTGACCGTTGTGACTCCCCCCGCAGGGGCATGAGATGCACCTCCTGGCAGGCGAGCCGTGGCGGCTGGGCCACCGAGCGCGAGCAAGAAAGCGAGCGCGAGGCCCAGCACCAAAGCCGCGCCCCGCCCGGCACTCACTGAGCTTGCACCGGCGGAGTAGTGGAGAAAGCACGCAGTAGCGATGGCGCCACCACATCGACCTGGATCGCCTCCACGCGCCCACTGTGGTCGCGCAGCAGACAGCGCCCCGCCTGCATCTCAAGCAAGCGCTCGCGCGCGCGATGATCTTCGGGATCGAGCCCGAGCAAGATCAGCGCCCTGGCGGCCTCGGCCTCGGAGCGCATGCCGAACACGAACGTGGCGCCGAGCAGATTCTCCAGCGACTCGCGCTCGCCGACAAGCGCATCGGTCACGAGTTGGGTGCTGACGATCGGCACGGCCAGCTCCGAGCGACCCATACGCTGCAGCGACGCAAGCAGCGTGCGCCCGACGGGGTCGCTGAGCAATCGCCACCCCTCATCGAAGCTGAAAACCTTCAGGCGCTCACGCTCGCGCGACATCAGGTGCATCGCGAACATTGCGATCAAGCGCACGATTTGCACGCCCACGCGCTCGGCCTGCGTGTACTCCGAGCGGGGCGTACCCGGCTCGGGCCCAGGGAGGTCGCGGATCGGGATGTAGGTGACCTGTTGACGGCCAACCGGTGCCAGCTTCACCGAAGCATCCGCAAAGCCAAGCTGAGTGAGACCCGAGCGCGCGTAGACGGCAAGCGCCTCGCCGACCTGAGCTTCGCTGCCCTCGCCCTCGCACAACGCACGCACTACCTCTGTGCATGTCGGCTCACTTGCGCGCCTCAGGACGACATCCACCGCGCCGACGACAGCCGTCTCCCAGGCCGCCTCGGCGCGACCGGGAAGCAAGTCGCGCAGGAAGGAGACGGCGGCGTCCTGGCGCAGGTGCTCGGGCGCAACACGCAACGGGTCGAGCATTCCACGCAAGGCTGGATCTGAACGCAGCGCGATCGTCTCGGCGTGCGGTGCGACCTCCTCGAGCAAGTGGAAGCGGTGGTCGCCCTTCGGGTCGCAATCGATCACGCGCGCGCCTTGCAGGAAAGCCTCGTACTTGAGCTTCTGCGCGAGCGTCGTCTTGCCTGAGCCAAGCGCTCCCACGCTCAGGATTGCCGTATTGCGATCGCGCTCAGAACCCTCGCGTAGGTTGAAGCGCACGGGTTGGCGTGAGCCCGACAACGTGTGTCCCAGATAGAAGCCGGTGCGCGAACCGACGGCATGCGTGGCATTCGGCACCATCGCGCCCACCTGCTCGGTCGTGAGTGTGTCGTCATAGCCGGCCACGCGCGTGCGCTGGCCGGGAAGCTGCTGGATGAAAAGTGCCAGCTGATCGCCGAGCGGACGATGCAAGCGGATCTCGCCGTAGGCACGTCTACACATCTCTACGCGCTCTGAGAGTTGGGTCTCCTCCTCCGCGCCGATCGCCAGCGCCAGCGTTGCTCGCAAGAGTGGTGGGCGACTGGAGGCCTGTAGGTGCGTGAGCAGATCACGCGCTTCCTGGGTGCGCTGGTAGCCGACGTCGGAGACACCCTGATCGCCGTCTGACTCGGCACGCAGAATCTGGTCGGCATCCTGCACGCGCCGGCGCGCGATCCTCAGCGCTAGTTCGTTTGGCAGGAAGCGCGCGTTGAGCGACAGGTCCACGGGGAACGGCAGGCTCTCGACGGCAGCGAACATCAACTCCACGCGCGCGCCCGGGAAAACCGCACGCTCGGGTAGCGCGCCGAGCACCAGCTGGGCCTGCCAGCTCACGCCAAGCTCTGATTCGATGCGTAGGGCACGACCTCGGTGCTCTACGTAGCCGTCAAGCCAACGCACTACGTCGCCTTCCAGCGGCGCGAGCAACGCTTCTCCGTTGCGCTCGAAAGCCAGCGCTCGCGGTTCGTGCAAGCCCTCGACGAATGGCTCGCCGAGGCCGCGACAGAAGGCCCTGCGGACGAGCCATTGCAACTCGATGCCGCGCGCGGGCCTGGTAGGCAGGAAGTCTGCGATCCGTGCGTGAGCCTGGTCGGCGCGCACACGCAGGCCCTCGAGCACCGATGCCTTCAACAGACGACGATCGCTCGTCGAGAGAGAGCGCACGATCGAGCGCAGCCACTCGCGCGGATGCTTCTCGACTGCCTGAGAGACGTAGAAAGCGACGTCGCGCTCGGGCTCACGCAAGCTGACGAGCAGAAACAGCGACGGGCGCGCGCAGCCGACGTCGCTCAGCTGCTCGGCGTGCTCGCGCGCGTAGCGCTGGTTTGCCCGTATGTGGTCACCACGGGCGGCCTGCTCCAATTCGTCGACGTAGCCCTCCAGATTCCAGCGGCGCCCGACGCGCAGGATCTGCACGTCTGCTTCGAGCGCTTCCAGCGCGCCCATAAGTGCAAGCATGCGGGCGCGCTTGGCCTCGTCCGAGAGCCATTCGTATGACGCGCAGGGGATCGAAAACGCCGCCCACACGTCGTCGGCGCTCGCTCCAAACACCAGATTGCCGTACACGAAAGAGATCGGCGACCTCAAGCTCCGACCTCCAGACGAGCCCCGTCTGTGAGCGCGATCACCTGGCCCTTGCGCGGTCGCGGCTTTGACGGCAGCGCGGTAAGTCGCATGTCGGGTCGGCGCATGACACCTCGCACGAGCCCGCGATGCCAGCTGCTGCGAACGTGAGCCGCACTCACGAGGACGGTCCCCGGTCCGCTGTAGCGCAGGCGACGCAGGCGTGAATCCGACCCATCCGCCAACACGACCAGCTCGTCAAGGCGCCAGCGTCGATCGACGTTGACGGCACGGCCTGAGCCCTGACAGCTCGCGCGGCCCGATGCCATAGCACACCAGCGCCAGCGCCGCCAAGTGAAATGGCCTTCCCTCGACCTTTATCAGCGTCAACAGCGCGGCACAGGCGCCCGGTGCGCCGACGTCGCGCAAATACCAGGGCAGCATCCGCACGAGCAGGCCGACCAGCGGCAACGCCCCGGCCAGCAGCACCGTGCCAAGCAGCGTCAGGAAGTAGACGATTCCGCGCACCGGCACACCAGTCGGGTTGAGCCGCAACCGGTCGATGCGATATAGGCGCCGCTCCAAGTCGAACACACACCTGTAGGAGCGGATCTCGCTTGACATCTCTCAGGATGCCCCGAACAGCGTGTTGACGGTGTCGTGCAGGACGTTGACCCCGGCCGGGGTGGCGAGCAGGATCGCGACGAGCCCGACCGCGAATATGCCCGCCGCCTCCTTGAAGTCGCGTCTGAAGGCGAGCACGATCGAGGCGATCGCGAAGCCAAGAGCGATCAAGCTCATCGCGACCTTGCGGCCGGTTTCACCCGCCTTGCTCGCCGCGGATTCGAGCGAGCCGGCCCCTTCAGTCGCGGCCATCAATGCGTGGATCGTGTGGATCGTGTGCATCGGGATCTCCTTTGGTTCGGTCGTCGCCATTGCAGGCGCTAGCTGTCGGGGTTGGTCTGGATCGCCGATATCTCCCAGCGCCCAGCGCTCAGCCGCACGCCGAGTTCGTAGGCGAGCGTGTATTGGGCGCCGCGCTCGTCGCGAGCGCGCAGAGTCGCGAGCACCGAGCGTCCACCCGATGACCAATCGAGGCTGTCGAGCGACTGAAGCGCGAATATCTGCGTGGGAAGCGATACGCGGGCGCCCTCGGCCAAGTCGGCGTCGAGCTCGGATTCGGCGCGCGCCAGGTAATTGTGCAAGGCTCGGGTCACGACGGTCTCGAGCGCCGGTTCTTCGACTTCGTGGAGATGCGCCGGGGCTATGGCGCCGGTAGCGGCGGGCGCGCCGACGAAAGCCGGATAGCCGGCCAGCGCCAACTCTCCAGCTCTGCGGACCACGCCGACAGTCAGGTACATCAGGCCCGCCGTGTCGGTTTGGGCAGCAACGGTGTACAGCTGCTCGCCCGAGGCCAGGGCGCGCGCCTGCACGACCTGCGTCCACCGCACCTGCTGCTCGCCACTTTCCGGCGGCTGCAGGCCGGCTTCGGGTTCCATCCAGGAGCCCACGAACGCAGCTAGCGCAATCCGGTGTGCTTCGGGATCGCGCGAGTCCCAGCTGAGGTAGCTGCGAGCAAACAGCATGGCGAAGCCTTCTGCCGCTCGGTCGTTGGTGGCGAAAGCAGATGCTGAGGTGCGCGCGACGACCGGCCGGGGCGGCGCAATCGCGAAACGAGCGCTCGCGAGCAGGCCCATCACCGCCAGCGCCTTGAGCAGATAGCGAGGCAGTTCCCGCGCGAGCCTTATCCGCCAGATCGACCTTGGCGTGACGCTGACGAGTGGTTGTGAGCGGACGCGTGACATGCTCGGTCACTGCTCAAAGCCAAATTCGTCTTGCACGGGCGGCTCGACCGCGACCGGCCTTGCCGGTTCAACGGCAACTATTGCGGGCGTCCCGTCGCCGGGTGCTCGCAACGCCGCTGACCACGCTCGCTCCGGGCGCGGGGCTGTATCCGATCCGCCGCCCACAACCGCGCGAGGCCGAAGCGCAGACCCGGACACGCGCATGGGTGTCCTCACAGGCGGGGCAGAGAAGCGCGGAGCCTGGACTTGCCTGCTGCTCACACTGCGCGCGATCGCCTGCATACGGCCGGCGCGGGCTACACGCTCAACTCTTTGATCGTCCTTTACTCGGACGCTCTGCCCGACCGGATCGGGCGGCGCTCCATGCTGATCCGACAGGTTCGAGAAGACAAGCACGAGCGTTCCGAGGCCGACGCCCACAAGTAGGCCGACCCCGACCAGACGACCGGCATGCGACCCTCCAGGGCGAGCAGATGGGCTGCGGGCGGTACCTGGAGGGGCGGAGGAACATCGGCAGCGAAAGCGGTCCACGATGTCACGCGGCGGCTGTCGGGTTCAACGGCCGTTGTGTCTTCCGGCAGAGCGGTCTCCCCTTCTGGAGCCGTCTCTCCTTCCAGATACTGGTCCTCTCCGTAAACGCGGTACACCTCGCGCGGAGCACGGCGCCAGAGGCTCATACGCGCAGCGCTCGCAATTCGAGGCACAGCACGCATGCGACCGGGAGCGAGGAGGGGGAGCAGCCAAGCTCCCGGCCGCCTACGTGCGGATGGGAAGCGCCGTTCGATCGTCTCGGCAACCAATCGTCGGCGTCCCAGAGGACGCGCCTATGTGTGGGGCGAGGTGGTCTCATAGGTGTGTCCCTGCTGACTGATCCGACGAGCACGCTCGAGCGGGACACATGTGTCCCACTGAGACTGAGCCGACTCGTCCGCAAGCCGCCGCAGCAGCCGTGCGCGCGCCCGCTGGGCGACCTTGCGGTACTTGTCCTTGCTCCAACCGTGCTTACGACAGAACTCGGCGCAACCCGGCTCACCCGAGAGCTCGCTTGCCAACACGAGCCGCTGATCGCTCGAGAGCTCGTGCGAGAGTCGAGCGATGCAGCGCAGATCGTGGCGCAAGAAGGTCAGATGCTCGACGTCGGCACGCGCGTCGGCCACGTCCACCCCACCGCACGCGCCACCGGCAAGAGGAAGCGAGCCGGCCAGCGCCGCTTGGATCGGACTGCGCCCGTTCAGCGCACGGCGGCGATCGTGGATGCGCGAGAGGAATTTCTGCTCAAGCGCGTTCGCGATGTGAACAGCATCGGCGAATCCTTCCCCGCGTCTGGCTCGGGTCAACAGCTCGAGCGTCGCCTGGCTGTAGCAGTCCTCCAGGTCCTCGTGCCCCAGCCGCCGGCGGTGGCAAGCAAACAGAAGCTCGCGACGCGAGCGGGCTACGAGCGCGACCGTCTCGCCAGGATCGAGCAGGCCAAGCGCGTGCCCGGCGAGCCGTCGTGGGCCTGCAATAGGTCGTTTCGAGCGCTGTTGTCGGGTAGACACGCAAGCATGTCGGTGCAAGTGGCCCGCAGACCCCCCTCCCAATTTCTCCGCGACGGGCTAGGCGCCGTGGACCGCTACCAGCAACGCAAACGTCTGCTCGGCTTCGTGGTCGCCGTCTTCAAGCGCTTCGACGACGACCAATGCGGTCAGATGGGAGCGCTGATCGCCTACTACGGCTTCTTCTCGCTGTTCCCGCTGCTGCTGGTGTTCGTGACCGTGCTCGGCTTCGTGCTCGAAGGCAGTCCCAGCACGCAGGAGAGCGTGCTGCACTCGACATTGAGCCAGTTCCCGATCATCGGCACGCAGCTGCAGAACAACGTGCACTCGCTGAAGGGCAGTGTCCCGGCACTTGCGATCGGGCTCGTGGGTGCAACGCTGGCCGGCCTTGGCATAACCGGCGCGGCCCAGAGCGCGCTCAACAATGTCTGGCACATCCCACGCAAACGCCAGCTCGGCTTCGTGGCATGGCGCGTGCGCGGGGTGGGGCTACTGATCGTCTTCGGCCTGCTCACGATCGTCTCGACGGTCGCAGCCGGGTATGTAACGGCTCAGACGACCGGGATCCTCGAAGTGGTTGTGGGGATCGTGGTGGCGCTGGCGGCAAACCTGGTGCTGTTCTTTGCTGTGTTCCGGCTGCTCACCGCCGATGAGATCGCCACCCACGACCTGCTCGTCGGTGTGGTCGTTGCGGCAGTGCTGTGGCAGATCCTGCAGCACCTCGGCGGCTTCTACGTCGAGCATGTGGTGCGTCACGCAAAGGACACCTCGGGCCTGTTCGCGTTCGTGCTCGGGCTACTCACCTGGTTGTACCTGGGCGGACAGGTGACGCTTATCGCCGCCGAGGTGAACGTCGTGCGCGCCAAGCGGCTTTGGCCAAGCAAACTGTTCGGGGAGGACTCGGATAGCCCGGACCCCTGAGCCACCTGGCGGCCCAACGGCCCGCGAAACGTTGTCCGCTTGGCACTTTGAGAGCGTGGTCCTAGTTGTCTGCTTGCGACATTCGACCGGGCAGAGCGAGCCCTTGAAAACGATCATGACGGCGCTATACTAACTATCAATTCGTAACCTTATATGGAGCGTATAGCGATGGCTTCAACTCCCTCACCCCCCTCACAAAGCCCTCAGCCGCCTGAGCCACAGGCCAAGCCTGTGTTGCGCCTGATCCCGCTCGATGACACCGTCGTGTTCCCCAGCATGGGGATCACGCTCACGATCGACGTGGGCGAGGACGAGCGCGTCGTACTCGTGCCGCGTCACGAAAACGAGTTCCTCGAGGTCGGCACGATCGCCGAGGTCTCAGAGCAGCTACGCCTGCCCGGCGGCGGCCATGCCGTTGCACTCTCCGGGGAGCACCGCGCGCTGATCGGCGCCGCGCAGACCGGCCCCGAAGGAGAGCTGCGCGTCGAGGTTGACGAGCGCCCTGATGACGTGCCAGTAGACAAGCGCACACGCGAGCTCGAGCGCGAATACCGCGCCGTTGTCGAGGAGATCCTCGAGCTACGTGGCGACGACGGACGCATCGCGGCGTTCCTGCGCGCAATCGGTGACCCCGGTCCGCTCGCAGACTCTGCCGGCTACTCGCCTAACTTGACCTACGAGCAGAAGGTCGAGCTACTGCGCACGCTCGGCGTAACCGACCGGCTCGAGCTGGCCGTCAAGCTGCAACGCGACAGCCTCGCTGAGCTACAGGTGCGCAAGCGCATCCGCGAGGACGTGCAAGAGGGCGCCGACAAGCAGCAGCGCGAGTACTTCCTGCGCAAGCAGATGGAGTCGATCCGCAAGGAGCTCGACGAGGACGAGGGCTCAATCGTCGAGGAGTACCGGGCGAAGATCGAGGCCGCCGAGATGCCCGAGACGGTCAAGGAGCAAGCCGTGAAGGAGCTCGGCCGACTAGAGCGGATGGGCGAGCAGACAGGTGAGTCGAGCATGATTCGTACCTACCTCGACTGGCTAATAGCGGTGCCGTGGAACAAGCGCTCCGAGGAGCACCTGGATCCAGTGGCTGCACGTGAGGTGCTCGACGCCGACCATGAGGGGCTTGAAGATGTGAAGGACCGCATCACCGAGTACTTGGCCGTGCGCAAGCTGCGTCAGGACCGTGGCATCGAGGCCGACCCCAAGTCTGGGGCGATCCTCACCCTGATCGGCCCTCCGGGGACTGGCAAGACCTCGATTGGCGAGTCGATAGCCCGTGCAACCGGACGCGAGTTCGTGCGTATGTCGCTGGGTGGCGTACGCGATGAGGCCGAGATCCGTGGGCACCGACGCACCTACATCGGAGCACTGCCAGGAAGGCTCGTGCGCGCATTGCGCGACGCCGGGACGATCAACCCGGTGATCCTGCTCGACGAGGTCGACAAGGTCGGCGCCGACTGGCGCGGCGACCCCTCGGCCGCGCTGCTCGAGGTGCTCGACCCGGCCCAGAACCACTCCTTCCGCGACCACTACCTGGACGTGGAGCTGGACCTGAGCCAGGTCATGTTCATCGCGACCGCCAACGTCGCCGACACAATCCCCGGCCCGCTGCTCGACCGCATGGAGGTGATCCGCTTCGACGGATACACCTCAGAGGAGAAGCTGGCAATCGCCAAGGGCTACCTGTGGCCACGCCAGCGCGACCGCAACGGCCTGCGCGAGGAGGAGGTGAGTGTCTCCGACGAGGTGCTCAGGACGATCATCGCCGAGTACACGCGCGAGGCTGGCGTACGCAATCTCGAGCGCGAGCTGGGCACGGTTTTGCGCAAGACCGCCACCAGAGTTGCCTCGGGTGAGGTGGAGCCTCCCGTGGAGATCGATCTGGAGACCGTGCGCGACGCGCTCGGGCGCCAGAAGTTCTTCCAGGAGTCCGCGGCGCGCACGGCGACACCGGGGGTTGCCACCGGCTTGGCTGTAACTGGCACAGGCGGCGACGTGCTGTTCGTAGAGGCCACCGCCATGAAGGGCAGCGGCTCCGCCGGTAACGGGCTCGTGCTCACTGGCCAGCTGGGCGATGTGATGAAGGAGTCGGCACGCATTGCCCTCTCCTACGTGCGCGGCCACGCCGAGGAGCTGGGTATCGACCCCTCCGCGTTTGAGAACAGCGAGTTCCATGTGCACGTGCCGGCGGGTGCGATCCCCAAGGACGGCCCAAGCGCCGGCGTGACGATGGTCACGGCACTCGCCTCGCTGCTCTCAGAGCGGCCGGTCAAGCACACGGTCGGCATGACCGGCGAGGTCACGCTGCAGGGTCGGGTGTTGCCGATCGGAGGGCTCAAGCAGAAGGTGCTTGCCGCCCACGCCGCTGGGCTCACGGATGTGATCCTGCCCGAGCGCAACCGTGGCGATCTCGACGACATCCCCGAGGAGGTTCGCGAGCAGATGAGCTTCCACCCGGTGATGAGCGTTGACGAAGTGCTCGATGTGGCTTTGGAGCCGGCACCCAAGGTCGCACAGGTCTCCTAGGGAGTCCGCAGATGTCCGCACGTAGCTCCCGCCGATGTCAACCGGTGCCCGTGGAGGTCCGCCAAGCGGCGGACCTCCTGGAGCGCCGCTGGCAGCTATCGATCATCTATGCGGCCCTGAGCGGAGCATTGCGCTTCAACGAATTCGCGGAGGCCGTGCAGGGAATCTCACCACGAATGCTCTCCGAGCGCCTGCGCGATCTTGAGGGTGCCGGACTAATCGAGCGGACTGTGTTGCCCACCAGTCCACCGATGGTCGAGTATCGACTCACGGTGCGCGGGCGGCGACTCGCGCCCGTTATCGAGGCGATGCGCGCCTACGCCGAGACCGTCGGCTGAGCCTCACCGCTGAGCCCCGGATCTCCCTCGTGACAACCGGCAGCGTCGAGCGCCGCGCCGACGAGCGCTCCTCCCTCGCACTCCTCGGCACTCACCACTCGCTGGGGATTGCGCACGCCGACAGCCCCCGCCAATCCTCCAGCGGCGACGAGTAGTGCAGCTATCCCGAGACCCAGATGAAAACTTTTTAGCGACGCTTCATCCGCCGCCACGGTGATCGCATCCGCCTGGACTCGCGGCAGACCAGCGGTATCGGGACGACCAAGCGGCAACTTCTTGGCTTCGGCGACCGCGACCTTCGCCGGGGGGCCAAGCGGGCGGCCAGCGAGATTGCTGTCTAGCCCCGACACAAACGAGCCGGCGACAGCCGCACCAACAGCCGCCGTGCCGAGCAGCCCCGCTACGCGAGCGACGGCATTGTTGACCGCTGAGGCAATCCCTGCCTGGGAGGTGTCGACACCCGCGAGTACCGCTGCCGTCAGCGGAGCCACCGTCATGGAGAGACCGAGCGAGAAGACGAGAATCCCCGGCAGCACGTCTGCTACGTAGTCAACGTGTATGCCGATGCGCTGAAAGAGCAGCAGCCCACACGCCGCTACCAATGGTCCAGCCCCCATGAACAGGCGTGGGCCAAACTTGTCCGCCAACCCGCCGAAGCGCTTTGAGAACAAGAACATCACGACGGTGGCGGGCAGTGTGGCAAGGCCAGCCTGTAGTGGCGTGTAGCCGCCGATCTGCTGCAGGAAGATCGTCAGGAAGAAGAACAGAATCGCCAGGCCCGCATACATCGCAAGCGTCTCGATGTTGCCGGCCGAGAAGTTGCGCCGGCGAAACAGCGCAAGCGGCAGCATCGGATCACGGGTCCTCGCCTCGTGTGCCAAAAAGCCGCCGAACAGCACTACGCCGGCAAGCAGCGGGAGGATGACACCGGGGCTCGACCACCCCAAACGCGGCTGCTCGATCAGCGCAAACACCGGCCCACCGAGACCCAGCGCGCAGAGCAGGCCGCCAAGGAAATCGATGCTTCGCCCCGTCTGAGCTCGTGGCTTGGCGCGCGGGATGACGGCCAGGATCAGAGCCATGCAAACCGCTACGAATGGCAGGTTGATCAGGAAGATCCACCGCCATGAAGCGATATGCAGCAACTCGCCTCCTGCCAGCGGCCCGAGCACGGTCGCAATTCCTCCCCACGCCGTCCAGCTACCGATCGCCGGACCACGCTCAGACTCCCTGAAGGTGGCGACGATCACCGCCAGGGCACTCGGCGTGAGCAGCGCGCTTGCCACCCCCTGGAGCGCGCGCGCTGCAATCAAGGCTCCGATGGATGGCGCGAGCGCGCAGAGCAGTGAAGCCACTCCAAATCCCCCAACACCAAGCGCGAAGATTCGTCGCTCGCCATACAGATCCCCCAGCGAGCCGCCGATCAGGATCAACGAACCGAGCGTGAGCAGATAGGCATTGACAACCCACTGCTGCGCCGCCAACCCTCCGCCGAGATCGTGCTGGATCGTAGGCAATGCAACGTTGACCACCGTGCTGTCCAGCAGCGCGATACCAGAACCGAGGATGCACGCCACCAGGGTCAGTCGCTTCCTGTAGGCATCGCTGCGCAGCACCGCCAAAGCACCAGCCATCAGACCACGGTAGCCGTCCCTGCTAACGAGGGATGTGTGCGCCTTATCAGCAGGGACCGAGAGGCTCAGACCAAACACCTTGGTAGCCGTCACGCGCCCACGGATACCACCGCCGAGCATGGAGTACTACGCAGCGACGATCTCACATCCCGGCAAGAGCGCTCTAATGAGAAGATCAAGCCGGACGAGGTCATCGGCTCTGCACTAGAGATCTACCGCGAACAGGCCAGCGTGCTGCTAGGCGCTAGCCGCTAACGCCCAGGCGGCCTTGCCTTCGCGCTCGGTCTTGACGACCGCCCCCTCGGAGACAAGCTTGCGCAGGTTGCCGTTGATGCTGGGCCCGCTCATCGCCGTGACCATAGCCAGCTCGCTCACCGTGTGCGAACCATGATCAAGAGCGGCAAGGATAACCTCGCGTACAGCGTTGCGGGCAGATCTATCGTACTTATCCTTGACGATAGGCTGCTTGTCATTATCCTCCTCGACCAGGCCTGTCGCCGCTAGCTCGATAGCTCCGATCACCGACCCGCGGCGAGTGGCGGGTGGGCGCGCACGGCGTCGGACGGGCCTGGCCGCCGCCGACTCGTCAGGCGCAGCTGGCTTGGCCACAGCCGGCATAGACACGGAGGACGCGTCACCCTGATCCTCTGCAATGTCAAGCGCCTCTACGGCGCTGAGCAATCGCTCATGCTCGGCCAGCAGCGGCCTCAGCTCGCTCAGACGCTCATCGATTTCACGGCGGATCGTGCTCAACAGGTCGGGGGCCATACTTGTCCTTCCGGGGTCAGTGTTCTCAAGCGACGCATTGTTGCAGCGAGCTTAGGCTCACCGCCTATCGCTCAACCGGCTCGCCATTTCATCAGCAGCTACCCCGATGGTGGCGAGTCCGCAGCGACCAGAGAACAGCCAGGGCGGCCAGCCCGGCGCCGCAGACGATCCCAAGCCTCCCACCGAGGAAGCGATCGACAGCAACGCACACAGCTGCCAAGGCCACAGGTGCGACCACGCAACAGAGAACTACCAGTACGCCGACCCCTGCGAAGATCTTCCTCGCGCGATGGTGCGGTACACGTAGCGAGCTCATGACTCTGCCTGTCCGCTGAATGCTGCCGCGAGGCTATCGAGCACCAGCTTTGCACCGGGGATGGACAGCTCGACAGTCCGCGGCTCTACGCGCGTTATGTCAAGGAAGGCACAGCACTCCGGCTCCGCGGCGACCATGTCGGCAAACAGCTCGTAGGCGTCACCCTCAGCTCGGAAGCGCAGAGCCGCGTGCGGAGGAGAAGTTTCGACAACGGGCCAAGCGACACCTTCTCCGAGGGAGCTGTTCTCAACAATCCGGGCAAGCACCTTCGTGGCTCTTAGAGAGCAAGCTGTTGGCAAATCATTAGGCATCGGGTCCTCCATGTGTAGGGTGCGCGAGCTAGCATGCATCTTCAACCCGACTTGAGGTCAAGACCCAGCATGAATGCCGTGACCATGACCATCGGTGAAGTCGCCCAATTAGTCGGTCTAAGGACTTCCACCATCCGGCATGAGCGCCGCCACCGACTGCGACTGTCAGACACTCGACGCATGTGCGCTCTTTGACCTAAACCCTGAGAGCCCAGCAGCAGATGATGTCAGTGAGGCCCGTACATGATTACGCCGACGCCCGCGAGACAAATGATGACGCCCGCTAGGTCATAGCGGTCCGGCTGAAAACCATCGAATGCGACACCCCAGAACAGCGAACCGACAACGAACACGCCACCGTAGGCCGCGAGGACCCGTCCGAACTCGTTGCTCGGCTGCTGGGCAGCGATCAGACCGTATAGAACGAGGGCGAACGCGCCGGCGAGGACCGCGAGCGGTCCCTTGCCCTCGCGCAGCCCAACCCAGATCAGATAGGCACCTGCGATCTCGGCCAGCGCAGCGGCGACGAACAGCGCGATCGAGCGCCCGGTCATCATTGTGCGAGCACGCTAGTACCCTTATCGTTCAGCAACAGGGTGTCGCGGTCGAACCGGGCGCTCTACCCACCTATCGATGCGCTGCCAGAGCTCGCAGCTAGTCCCTACCGGGCGGCCCAGCATGACGCTTGGGATTGCCCCCAACTCGGGGCACCCTTGATAGCCGATCACACCGGCGACCAGATGAGAGATCCCGAACCACGTCGGGACAAGCGATGCTGGCCACAGCGCGATAGCTCCCGGCAACCGGCGCGTAGCCAGCGCACCACCAAAGACCAGGAACACAAGCCCAACCATTGCACGGGAATGACGGGCGGCACGGGCCATCGAAGCCTGCGACCCCACTACGTCGCCGCTCTCCGAGCAACATCCACCGCTAAACAGCCCACTCTCGCTTGAGGGACGCACACCCGCGCATCCGCCCGGATGGACAGCGCAACTAGCGCCATCGAAGGACGTCTCGGCAGGAGGATCGGAAGATATTTCGGACATATGTATTCCTTTCGTTGTGATGGTCACGATAGGTCTACAACTTCAAGTAGGCTTTATGTCAAATGACGATGCGCAATAACGACCTCACAATCGGAGAAGTCGCCCGTCAGGCCGAAGTGCCGGCCTCAACGCTTCGCTACTGGGAGAGCACGGGACTGTTGGCGGCGCCGGGACGTGTTGGCGGCAAGCGCCGCTACGATCCGCAGGCCCTCCGGCAAATATCGCTGATCGTGCTCATCAAGCGCGCCGGATTCACGTTGGCCGAGACACGGATCATTCTCTCCGGTCTCTCCGATAAGACGCCACCACCTGAAATCTGGCGCAAGCTGGCCGAACGCAAGTTGCCCGAGATCAAGCAGACGCTTGCCGAGGCCAGATCCATGAAGAAGATCCTTGAAGAGGGCCTTCGCTGCGATTGCCTGACACTCGATGACTGTCTACGTCAAGGTGAGTCATGGAGCACAGCACGTACGCGTGTAGCGCCGTTAGCTCAGAAGTAGCCAAACCTCAAGCAGTTCCCCACACCACCACAGAAAGCACTGAGGGCCCGCCTAGGCGGGCCCTCAGTGTCACTCATCGCTAGCTCGTGCTTACTTCTTCTTGCTTTTGCCCTTCTTGCCCTTCTTATTGCTCTTTTTGCCCTTCTTCTTGCTGTGCTTGGCCACCTTGGCCTTGTGCACTTTGCTGCTCTTCACGCCGCCGCTAGCTACGTCGCTCAGACCAATCGTGCCGGGAATCGGCGTGACCAGCGGTGCCAAGGGGGATCCGCTGGGTGTGACCGTGGTCGCGGATGCCAGCTTGACCAGTTTTTCTATTTCTTCCTTGTTTTTTAGAGCTTCAGCGGCTGCCTTTTCTTCATTGGACTTCTTTTCAGCGGCTGCTTTTTCTTCATTGGACGTCTTTTCAGCGGCTGCTTTTTCTTCATTGGACTTCTTTTCAGCGGCTGCCTTTTCGTTCGCTTCTGTTTCTGTGATCTTTTTTTCAGCTACTTCTTTTTCGCGAGCCGTCTTGTTGGCCGCTTCTTCGTTTTCACGAGCCGTCTTGTTGGCCGCTTCTTCGTTTTCGCGAGCCGTCTTGTTGGCTTCTTCTTCTTTTTCGCGAGTCGTCTTGTTGGCCGCTTCTTCTTCTTTGGCTTTCTTTTCGGCGGCGGCCTTTTCTTCTGCTTTCTTAGCTTCTTCTGCTTTTTTCTTTTCTTCGGCTTCTTTGCCTGCGGCATTCGTCGAGAAGTCGATCGAATTGTCGCGCGTAATGCCCTCGTTGGCGTAGAACGTGGTCAGATCCACCGCGGGGAATGAGCTGTTCTGCAGCTCGATCCCAACCAAGCCCTGTGAGTTTGTCGTCTCGCAGAACTCGCCCTCCGACGGAGTCGGTGAAGGCACCACAGAGGTGCCACTCAGGCTGACAGTCGCGCCTTCGCCCTGTCCCAGAACACCTTTGGTGTCAACGACACTACCGGTGAACTGCAGCACTCCACTTTCCTGCTGTGCATGGAAGCACACCGTCTCACCAACAAACGGATGCCCATCGATGTCCTGAGCCTTAGCGACGACGATGCGCACGTTCTGGTCTGCCGTGGTCGTGCCCTTGGGGAACTCGTAGACTTCCTTCAGCCACAAGGAGTTGACCTTCTTGACCAGCGGTTCTGAGGTGATCGGCGGGTAATCGACCGGCTCATACGGATACACAGCCTTAGCCGTGATCGATGAGTGGCCAATTTCCTTGCCGAAGAGCGATTCGAGATCGCATCCGCCGTTGGCGTCTGTCGTGATCGACGGGATCTGGTTCAGATAGAACCCATCGCCCGGTGTGTACGTCACATACGCCTCGCCGCGCTCGTCGGTGTAGAACGTTTCGGTCCGCGGACCGCCAGGCGTCTGGTAGTCGTCTTCTGAGGTTGCTTCAGTTGACAGACCAGGTGCCCGTCGCAGGCATCCCGTCGAAGACGAGGACCTGTCGCTGGCGCTGTGGACCGATGTCCAGAACGTGTACGGGCTTGGGTGAGCGTTCAAGAACCCGGGGAAGCTGCCTCCAGGGCTCGGTCCCGTAACACCGGACGCCTCGCTCACGGGACGATCGGTGGCCGGGATGTACGCGCCGTAGTACGGGTTGTACAGATTCCCTTCCGCTTCCGCGTTGCCTGTGAAGTCGTGGCTGTAGATCTGAGCCTTGCTGGCACCCGAGATCTGGCCAACGCCACCCAGGTCGGTCCCGCCTTCGTTTGCGGCGATGCTGACATCGACGCGCAGAGCTGGCATCGGGGCGTCGTCAGCGTTGATCCTGCCATCGCTGAGCAACGTCTCGTTGGCTGCCTGTGGGTCGAAGGGCCCGACGGTCGCCGTTTCACCTGAGGTGAGGTCGGAGAACGCGGGTCGAGAGAACACGTCGTGTAGCGGGTCGTTGGTCGCGGAGCCGGCGTTCGAGGTCGTGGCTTCGCTTGGCGTGCCGTGGATATCCCACAGCATCGGGTTGCTGCCAGGCGGTTCTGTTTCTTCTGAGCTGCTTGACAGCGTTTCGGCAAGGCTCGCCCAGTCGCTTGGGAGCGTGTAGGACGGGTTGGGGAGGATGTTGGACAGCGGCGATTCCGCTACGACCGGGAAGCTGCCCGTGACCTTGATCTGGACCAGGCCCTTGTCTTCATTGGTGGCTGTAGTAGGGTCAAATGGCGAAGGACTGAATTCGCCGTTACCGCTCGGGTCGCCCAGGAATTTGGACAGGTTGGACTGCCCGCTGCCATTCAGCTGCGACTGGAAGGTGTTGTCTCCAGTGCTGCCGTCGGCGTTGACGTTGTTCGAGAGACCAGCCTCGGCCAGCGTCGGCTTGTTGGCCGTCAGCCAGATCGCGAGGAACTGATGCGAGAACACGATGGCTCCCGTTTCCTCGCTGCGGACGTCCACCCTGATGCGGGTCAGGCCGGGATTCAGCGACTTGTAATCGGTCGCCACGCAGCCCTCTTGTTCGTCGCTCTCACCGATTCGATGAGCAGCCTCAGATGACCTGAAGAACGCAGCCGGCCCTGGGTCGAATATCTGACCGATGCTGCTACCCGAATCGCCATCGGGCGTCGGGGGCTGGAACTGGTAGCCAGACCAGTCCTCTACCTGATAGTTGGCGACCTGAGCTTCGTCGCCTGTGGTAATAGCGGGGTCGCACACCACCAGGCGTAGGTGCTCACCCACCCATGCAACATACGGAATGTTTGAGCTCTGCGGGCCGTCCGATCCCGGCCCCGGATTGGGAGCGGCAAGGGCGCCTGTGGCAAACAGGCACAAAGCCAACGCCGCCGCTCCTACCGCGGAAACTAGTCCAGCGATCATTTTTTTATTCTGCCGTGGTCGCATTTGTGTGCGGCCTCCTCCTTGATGAGTGGACTAGAAGTCCGTTTCTATAGACATCACAGATGTCTCAATAAGCCCACGAGCGGGCATATCGGGGCGGCATACTATGCGTGTTGTCCGCCCTACACAATCGTTATGTCGGGTAGTCTTAACTAGTGCAAACGGGTAGGTAAGGCCCCTACCCGAAATGCGACACCGGACCGCAATCCGTAGGAGCTAACGGGAGAAACTCCGCGAAAGCGTGGAGGCCGAACAATTGCGCTGCGGCCGGAATAGCTAGCTTTCTCAGCCCCTATCAGACAGATTCGATGCGCCACCAAGGTTTACCTGCACGTGACTTCCCACGCGTGTTGCCTCCACACGGTTGTGCACGCCCAGCCTGGAGTAGATCATCCGCAGATGGAACTTAACTGTGTTAGATGAGATCACCAGATGTTTGGCTACTTCCTCATTGCTCATTCCCGCGGTCACAAGATCGAGAACTTCACGCTCGCGCATTCAACGCGGCAGCGCGGATAGGACCAGATTCTGATTCGACCGAGGCTGCCTGCCAGCCGGCGGGCATGACCGCGCGTCCCGCCAGCACGTGCCGCAGAGCCAGGACCATGTCCTCGACCGTCTCGGACTTCAGAACTACACCCTCGGCACGCTCCTCCATCGCACAGCGGACAACGGCTGGTGTGGCTACCTCACATAGCAGCAGGATCTTCAACTCGGGATATCGAGATCTGATTTCCGCCACGGCCTCCAGCCCAGCGGTTTGCTCGTCGGCATCAATGATCGCCGCCTGCAATTCTTGCGAGCCGGAGCGCAACACCGAATCCAGCTCGCAGGCAGTCGAATAGACGCCGACCACGTGGTTTCCGCTTTTCGTGATAATCCAGGCGAGAGCTTCGGTTGCAAGCGCCCCAACTACACCGACGATCGCGATCCTGGGATCAGCTGCCGTCACCGGCGATCTGCGCGTACTGATTGGCCGCTTGGACCCGATTGCGCACTTCCAATCGTAAGTAGAGAGCCTGGATATGAAACTTGATCGTGTTCGGGCTGAGATCGAGCTCACCTGCAATCTCCTCATTGCGCATGCCCTGTGCGATGAGGGCGAGTATCTGGCGGTGACGTGGACTCAGACTAATCTTCTGCTCCAAGGGTGCGGCGACCACCCGCTGCCATCCGGCCGGCATCACCGTACGGCCGGTAGACATGTACTGCATGGCTGCCACTACATCGTTAGTCGAGAAGCTCTTGAGGATGACGCCACCCACTCGATGCTCGACCGCGCAGCGAATGATTTCCTCGCACATCTCTCCGCAGAACATCACGATTGCGGACTTCGTATGGGCGCTTAGCGTCCCAACGGTGCTCTGCCAACCACCGGGAGCGCCTGCATCGCAGTCGAGCAGTAGGACACCCGGCTGCTTCTCCGCATCAACAGCCAAGAAATGGGCTACCGACTCGAAGGCCCCCAGGACATCCATTCCATCCTGCGCCCCAAGATGACGTGCGATCGCCTCACGCAGCAGACACTGTCCACCTATTAGGCTGACCGTAATAATCGGAGTAGACCTAACGAAGGGCGACTCCGAAAAGGGCCAGCCGCCCCACTCGCCGGGCATCTCCGCGGCGCCCCGGCCAAATGATCGATCCACAGGCACCACGGCAGAGCCGATCTGGCGCGACTTATTTATCTCGGACAGCATCTCTTATTTAGGACGTGTTGAACCAGTCGAATACGACGGTGTGCTTGCGGCATAGTAGAGAGCTTTAGCCATAAGTGCAAGTATGGCCATTTGTTCTAGTACTGCGAAGTGTCCGGCGAAACAGTACTTAGGGATGCGGGGACTAAGTTCTGTCCTCCGAACAAATTCTGTTTGATAGCCAGTTTTGAGGTCTTTGTGTAGTCAGCTCAGGCGGTGGTCGAGCTCGTACGGACGAGACCACCCTCGCCAGTGGGATCCCTGCCAACGAGTGGGACGCCTGCGCCAACTGACACGGTGGACTCGATGATGCCGTCCTTGTCCTGGCAAGCTCCCGAATCCAAGAGCAAGCCCTTAGGGCAGGCGACACGTCGGTATATCCGCTACTACACCATCTCGGCGAAGACGAACTCGGACCCTGCAGCCCACACCGGTGTCACGCCAGCCTTGTGTAGTAGGTCCTGCAGATCCTTCCGCGGCTCAGCTGGCAACAGCACGGCGAGCTTCGGATAGGGCTCTACAAATCGCCTGTAGTCGATCAGTTGTCCGATCGCCATCCGAATCGCGCCGCGCTCGATTGTGCCCTTGGCCTCGTACAGGGTGTTCGTGCTGCGATCGATCAGATCGCAAAACAGCGGCTTTGCCTCTCCGTCCGGCACGATCTTGAGACGCACAACGTCGTGGCCAAGCCTCTCAAGATAGTCCCGGAACGCCAGGACGAGCTTCTGCTCACGCCGCTCAACCTCGTATAGCTCCCGGCTGGGTTCTACGAACGTCCGCTCAGTCCATTGCAGCTCCACAGGCACAGCCTCAACGCGACGAGCTAGCAGTCGATCCAGCTCAGACGTGCTCGGAGGCGACGCAATGTCCTTGGGACGCAGCCGGAAGACGATCACGTTGCGTATCGGACCACCTTTGGTCTCAGGCGCATCACTCGTGTAGTACGGCTGCTGGCGATCGACCTCGAACTCGCCCACATACTGCACGATCCCTCGCGCTCCCATAAAGAGCCGCAGTGACCGCCCGTCGCGTACATGGTTGAAGATCGCGGCGTTGCCGCTCACCATGCACTGGTCACCGCGCTGTCCTTCGCCCGTGTAGTGGAAGTATCCGTCGTCCCGCCACCCATCGAAGTAACCATGCCGCTCTCCTACGACTGGGTCAGTAAACACAAAGACATTCGGAGTACGAGCTGATGGCCCGATGCCACCTTGCCGCCGACCTCCAAAGTCCGCGTGCAACCTAACCCGCTCGATCCGCCCTTTCGGAACCAACGTCCACGGAACATCTGCAATCTCATCTGCTCCGGCAGCCACCATCCGCAGCAAATCAGATCGACCGGACTGCATCTCGCAGCAACGCAAGTCGCCCTAGCCGGACGCTGTTTGATCTAAGCATGACCGAGCCCTCCTAGAGCATCCGCCGACAGTCCACGAGGCGATATCGCACGCAGCTCAGCGACAGGCTTGCCTGACCGCGTGATCGTGATCTGCTCTCCGTGCGGCACGGTCCAATACGTCGCCGCCATGGTTGCGCAGGTCTCGGATGCTGACATCAGCCATACGATCCTCTGTATCACGCGTGATACAGAGTAGAGATCAAACGGTCGCTTCATTTAGAACAAGTCCGCCGTGCTGGCGAGCTTGCCGCCACCAACCGCGCGAGCGCTTGACACGACAGAAGTACAGTCATTAGGGTCGTGTTATGTCCTCTCATTCTTCTTCGGCTGCAAGGGTCGAGCGCCGCCCGCGACACGGCGCGCTGAGCGAGCCGGCGCTGCGTGTCTGCCGCGCGCTACTGGCGCTGCTGGCGCTCACGGCGATCGGCTACGACGTGACCGCAGGACCGGGCGTCAGCGACGGCGACTACTTCAGCTATTTCACCGTCCTGAGCAACCTGTTCGCGGCGGCGATGCTTCTGCACGGAGCGCTCCGCCCAGCACACACGCGCTCTCGCACGGTCGAGATGCTCAGAGGCGCCGCCGTCGTCTACATCCTGACGACCGGGATCGTGTACCTGTTGCTGCTCTCCGGGCACGCCCCGGCATACCCGTGGGTGAATGCCATCCTTCACTACCTGATGCCTGTGGCAATGACGCTCGACTGGCTGCTCGACCCGCCTAGCCTGCGCCTCGACCCCGCGCGGACGCTCGTAATGTGGATGGCCTTCCCGCTGCTGTACATCATCTACACGCTGGCGCGCGGCGCGATCGTGGACTGGTACCCCTACCTCTTCGTAAACCCGCACCGCAGCGGCGGCTACCTGCTCGTCGCCGGCGACTGCCTCGCGGTCGGAATCGGCATCGCCGCACTGATCGCCACGACAACTTGGGCAGGCAACCGTCGCCGCGACACGCTTGCCAACAGCTGCTGAGCACTGGCTCCATCACACATGGATCAATAGCCCTCCTGCTGCGACCTCCTCCATGCCGGTACAAGAAGAGACGAGCGCTAGATCTACTTAGCCATTCTTAGCCCCAGGGCACGGAAAACCATCGAATCCACAATCGGGGCGAACGGTTAGAGTTGGCTTTCCTAAGCGGTTTTCGGGGTGCCTGCGGTCCCATCTGCGGTCCTCATGCCACGTCCATACCGGGCGTCGCGCCAATCGAGACCCACTGTATGCCATCCCGCACACGCGTATGCTGATCCGGGCAGTCCGACACGCGATGATGGTAAGTTCGATCCCTCACGATCTAACAAAGGGCCTTGGGAAGTCCTTGCGGTACGGCGTTGGCGCTCTAGCGTCCTTGCCACGGCGCAACAAAGCGCGCACTACCAGCGCACGTGGCGCAGGTGCCGCCAAGACGACGCCGGATGCTCTCGCTCGCACCCGCGGCGCGCGAGCTGAGCGGCGCAAGCTCATGCCGCCCTCTTCGAGCAGGCCTGGCCACGCCGAGCTTGGCGTAGCAGCGTTGCGGGTGCTTCTTGACCGTGCGACAGCTGATCGGGAGACGTTCCGCGATCCGCCTGTCCGAGCGTCCCAATCCCCAGGCAAGCGCGAGGACATCTGCCTCGCGTGCCGTTGGGCTGGGTCGCACGCAGCGCGCTACTCATCGTCGGTCCATCCCCTCAGCACTAACCACAGTTCGGCAGCCTCGCGGTTCGCGACGAGCAGAGCGGCTACTCGTAACTCTGCGTCACTAGGGCGACTCTTAACAGCCAAAAGCCTTTTCGTAAGGACGAGTTATGAGATTGAGACTCGTACCGTCAGGCTCTCGCACTATCGGTCCCAGTTTACGAATACGGACACGAGTGCGAGCCATAATCCTGCTTTGACCCTGTACGACGAGGGACACATTCACAAGTTCCCCAATGCGAGGCTGATGTTCGTGCGCGCCGACTTCGATCGCTTCTGTGTAGCAGTGTCTGCTCGCATCCTCGCCCATTGTTTCCGTGCTGCCTTCGTCATGGACGTGATCTACCGAGAGATACGCCGCGAACAGACGCTGGCCGCCTTCTTCTTCCCCTTCAAACTTTCCCCGCGGAGCAAAAGGCAACGCTCGATTGAGCCGGAAATAAGAGACGAATCCAGAAATCGGCTTGCCATCCGCCGCCACCTGTCGTGTGATCGCGAGGTCCTCGAACTTATAGCTCGACGCGGCGGGCCGCACACGCGACCTCACCGATTTCTCGGCCAACACCGCCCCCGGAGACACCAGCACGAGCGCGCCTACGATGACGAATAGGAGCACCGGCCTCATGCCAGCTGAGTATGTCGGCAGCGTCTTGGGAAGCGCCGATCGTTGAACGAATGCCCAGCTCCCTTCCCGCCGAGCTGACCCTCAGCCATACCGCTCTATCTCTGCGGGGCGTCGGGGTCGTGATCCGCAAGGATCTGCAGCGCTTCGCCGTGCTGGGCCACCAGGCGTGCTCCGACTTGCCGAATGCGTTCGCTCACCTTCTCCGTGGACATGATCCGCAACTCACCACCCAGTAGCTCCTCCACCAGCACCGATGAGCCCGGCGCATAGCCCTGCGCCTCGAACTCGCGTGGAATCGAGATCACGTTGCTGTTGCCGACACGACGGACCTTCACGACCTTCACGCCTCCAGTATATACGAGGATAGCCTTTATAGTTGCCACCCTCCCGAGAACAAACCTGGATCTCACCGCAGAACAAGCTCTCCTGTGATGGCGTACAAGCAGCGCGCTCTTCCGAGAAGGCATATACCAAGCGCCATCAACACCCGAGTCGGCCGTTTAACAAGGACGGGCCGGGTTACAGCGGCGCCCCGCGTGTGCGGTCATGCCTGTTCTACGTGTGCGCTCCGTGTGCGGTCGACTACCAGGGTCGAGCACATCGGGTAGCCCGCCCTCACCGGCCCTGAATGGCCGGAACCTCAGCCCAGAGCCAAACCATGCCCTCCCAGGAGTCCCCCAGCGTTTTCCTGAGTTCTACAACAACTCAATCGCCCTAACCGGACGGTATTTGAACCACGAGACGGTCAACGTCATCCAACGACTGCACGCAACGCTGTGATGACCTGGATGCTCATGAGCTCGGGCATTCCTACCGAGTTTCAAGGCGCTTCGAGCACCCTTCCGGTCGAAGCGTAAAAGCAACAGCCGACGAAGGTGCGATCTTGACGCTCGATCCTCGTCCGTTG
>CAVWTS010000014.1:0-221223 GCA_963757995.1 uncultured Solirubrobacterales bacterium | reverse complement strand
GTTCTATCTCGCCAGTCGCGGGGCCCTCAGGATCGAGGATTCGTACGGTGTGCCCCAAGAACGGGTGCGCCTGGTGAAGGACGAAGTTCCGCAAGTCCTTGATGAACGGAACCTCCGGGTTCGCGATCACCTCTGCCTTGCGCCCCTCAAACTCCTCGGCGATGGTGCCAGTACGCCCTTTCATCAGTCGCCGTGCGTGGTCAACGAGCGTGGCCGCTCCAGCGACGTAGTTGTGCAGTCGTTGCGTGACGGCTGCCTCGTACGCTTCGCGCGCGTCGGGCCGGTACATGTTCTGAAACAGCTCAACCGCGAGCGTTTGGTCCCACGTTGGCCGCGCGAGAAGTGCAAGCAGCTCGTCTAGGTTCCGGACGAGTACAGCGTTGACTGTGCGCGCTAGTTCCTCACATGCGACGTGCTCTCGGTAGCCTGGGTGTTCATTCAATCGGCACTGAACGTCATCCAAGCGGGCCTGCACGGATGCATCATCGGGTCCAGTCATCGATCCTCCACCATCTTTGATAGATCGCCCAGCCGACCGAAGGCTCGTCCCGGAGTGCACACCTCGTGGTTGTCGGCGTCCCACCACACTCCGTGCTGGTTGGCGTTCGGCTGGGCCGCGTGGCGACTGGGGACAGCTATGCCAGAGCGCTCCGACCCCACCAGGTCATAGCACGGCTTGGTGAGGTCACTGGCAGTGGCGAACTCCGTATCGATGAACAGCGGGACACCGGCTCGGACCACGATGTTGCCTACGTGAAGGTCGCGGTGGCATACACCGTGACCGTGCATCTCCTTGACTCGTCCGAGGACTCTGAGGCCCATCTGGATCCACTCATCGGTCGAGTGATCCGCGCGCCAGTCGGGCAACGGCTGGTGCCAACGCGCGGTGAGTTGGTCGCAGGCCACGCTGACGATGTCCGGTGACAGATCGAGCTCACTCAAACGCTTGTAGTAGCGGACAGCGTTCTCCCAATCCGCGACGGCTCGGGGACCACGCTGGGAGGTGTAGACGCTCGGGTGCGGCTCGTTCTCGTCGATGCGGCGATCGTAGTTCTATCCGCGGTCAGGTTGCGAGGTGAACACCATGCCAGGGCTATGCATTGCCGCGCCTAACCAGGGTGACCGGGCGTGCGTTCTTTTCTGTCTCTCGGTCGCATAACACATAGGGCTTCGGATGGTCCGGTAAAAACCGGAAGCGGACCTATTTTTCAGGCGACATCCAACGCGTAATGACTGTGAACCAAGAAAATCTGACATTTATCCTCAGTGCGATCAGAGCCGTCGAGGGCACACTGGCACTGCTGATCGCAGTCATGGGCGTCCTCGCAGTGCTCGTCGTGGTCTCCTTCGTTGCTGGTCTGCTCGCGGGAGTGTTCATCGTCTATTGCGCATCGGTTCGCCCTGATACCTAAACCGCCCTTGGGCACGCGAACACCGCCGCGAATCGACTCCCTACGGTCGCGACCTCGGCTACAGCTGAGAGTTTGCTCGGTAGGGAAAGCCACCACCACTTCCCAAGCCGTCAGATCGAATGGCAGATCTGCCTGACTATGTAGGCGATCGTGCCCGCGCCCCCCGCAGCACTGGTCACCGGAGGCGAGAGCCCGAGGACGAAGTGTGCGAATGTGGCCAGAGCACATGTCGGGATGCCGATGGCGAGAATGCCCACGCCTCCGGGGACATATCGAGTCATCCCTTCCGCGATTGCGTCGGAGAAGGCATCTCCGAGACCACGCTTCGGGTGTGGGCGATGGACGCCCCCGTTGGGAGTCAAGGGCTGCCCGCTCCGCTTCACTGCCTGCGCGGCCATCGCCACAGCATACCGCAGTGGGAGCTTTTTCAATCACCGTTGGCAAATTGCCTTGAAGTTCCCCACATCCCGGGTAGACTGGAGTCATGGCTAAGGGAACCTCCGACGAAATACCCGTGGATCTTGAGTTGGGCTTGGCTGAAGCCGCCAACCGCCGTTTGCAGGGTGGAGAGGCTGCGCTGGCCTCGCGCGATCATCTCATTGCCAGCACGCTAGAAACGGGAGTTCCGGTGGCCGAGGTCGCCAAGCGACTGGGGATGACGGAGCAGGCGATCTATCAGATCCGTGACCGGCTAGAGCGGGGCGGGCCAATCACGGAGCACATTGCCTCGACCGCTCGTGCTCTTGAGGATCTAACGGACCACCAAGCGTTCGAGCTGGCAAGCGTCGAGCTCTTGCAAGACCTCGATCCCAGCCTGCGGCACCTGGGAGGGTCGGGAGACCAGGCCAGGGACGCCGGTGGGGGCGTTCGTGGCTCAGGAGGCGATGAGGTGCTCGTCATGGTGTCACTCGAGGCAAAGTGGTCGCAGAAGGTCCGGCGGGAGTTCGACCGGGTCGCGAAGCAAGGGTGGTCTCCCGTCGAGGTGTGG
This sequence comes from uncultured Solirubrobacterales bacterium, assembly GCA_963757995.1. Lineage (GTDB taxonomy): Bacteria > Actinomycetota > Thermoleophilia > Solirubrobacterales > Solirubrobacteraceae > Palsa-744. The sequence goes on along the minus strand of CAVWTS010000014.1, from coordinate 218,823 downwards.
GCCGTAACGAACCGTCGTACCACGCCTAAGTCTCGCGACGCCCTCGTGGCGGACGCCGCACAGCGTGGTTGGCAACTGCGGATCTTTGATCAGACGTGGCTAACGAGCCGTCTCTTGCGTCCGGAGCACATTCATCGACGCGAGCTGCTGCTGGGCCTGGCGCCGCCGCAGCCACCAGCGTTCTTGGCAGCGACTGAGTACGTGACCCATGTAGCGCGCCGGGGGCGCGTCTGGCCGGACTTCATTGGCCGCGAGCGCGATATTCAGGCAGTTGCAGCAGCGCTCGACGCCGATCCTCTGGTCATCCTTAGTGGACCAGGTGGGGTGGGCAAGACACGGCTGGCGATTGAGCTCGCCCATCGACGCTCCGGTAGATGGGTCTTCATCGACCAGCACGCGGAGGTCGACTCGCGCTCAATAAACGAGATCGCCGGCAGTGACGATCTCGTCGCAGTTATCGACAACGCTCATCGCCGCGAGGACCTCAGCACCCTCATTGGCTTGCTTGATCGACGCCAAGGCTCACTACAGGTGATTCTCGTAACCCGCCCGGGATTCGACGATCAACTCATTAACTCTATTGCGGATTCACGTGTCGGCTCGTTGACGACACGAGCAACGCTAAGCCTTGGTCCACTCAGCCCGCAAGCGATCGCTGAGCTATTGCGCGCCGCTCCTTTGGGGCTGACCTACGATGGCGCGATCGAAGCGATCGTGCGGCTCTCGGAGGGCAATCCCCAGATTGCCATTCTCGCCGCTGAGCTATCCAAGGGCGGCACCCCTGTAGAAGCAATGAGCCAGAATGATCTGCTTCAAGGTTACGTCGCATCTTTGCTCGCCTCGACCACAAGCGTGGCCGGCGACCCCGACAGACGCGTAATACGTGAGGTGCTCGCGCTCGTGGCCGCACTGGAACGAGTTGGACGTGACGACGACGAGCTACTTGACCGCATGGCCCAACTCACTGAGCTAGGCCGGCGTGGGCTGCTCCGTGTCTTGGCTGATCTCGCCGACGCAGGTCTTCTGGCTGACTCTAGCGGCAACTATTCCGTGACGCCCGATCTCCTCGCAGAACATGTGCTTTGGGCGGCATTCTTCTCACCTAAATGGCAACCCACCATTACCTACAGCGAGGTATGGCGCGCTGCATCGCCTAAGTACATCATGCAACTTGTGAGGGCACTCGGCCGTCTTCCCGGCGGGTCAGACGTCGACGACAGCCCCGCATTGAACGTACCTCGCGCGGACTTGCTCACATATGCCCAGTCCGCCACGGACGAGACGATCGGCAGCGCGCTCGTCATGGCGCGCGAAATCGCGCACGGTGCTCCCCGCCTCGCCACCGACCTTGTTGATATTGGGCTAAGGCGACTGCCGCCCTCCGGGAAGCAGCGCGATCACGCGTTGACGGCAGCGTGTGAAGCGATGGAACGAGTAGGCGCGATTGACATAGGCTGGCCACGACAGCTCGCCGTTGCTGCAGCTACATATGCCGCACCAATAGACGAAAAAACAACAACCGCTGCGATCAAGGCACTCGCCTCCGTGTACCAGCGCGTACCACTGAACATGAGCGAGCGAGATGGCGCCCTCCTCGCGGGCGTTCAACGTACGCTGGCCCAGCTCACAATCGACTACTGGACAGAACACGGTAGCGAGCCAGGTGTCTCGCAGGCAATCGCCATAGCGTCCCGCACGCTACTTACCGTCACGTTTGAGAGTCACTTCACCCCTGCCGATAATCCCAAATCTATTGTCATGCGTAGCTACGCGCTACCTGGAAGCTCTCACACGGATGCCGCGTTGACGGCTGGCGCCGAGTTGTTCTGCGCTACCTTTTGGCTAATTCCTGTCGATCTGCAACTCAAGCAGCTCGAATGTCTCGCAGGGCTCCAGCGTACAGAGAAGGGCTTTCCTGGCCCCTTCAACGTTCAGCCCTCAGATGACACACGCGAGTTGGCGGTCAAGGCGTTGCGCAGCATCGAACGAGAGCTAGGAGAGCGCCTGACGGAGCTCTCGCTTCCCGTGCGTGCCGAGGTTGGCGACTTGCTCCAGGCCGTTCCTGATGCCACGTTGTCCGAGTACATTCTGGTGGCTCATCCTCGGACACTTCGACGCCGAGGCGAGAGTTGGGAAGAATCAGAGCAGCGTCGGATTGCAGATGCAGACGCAGCTCTTCGACTGTTGCGCGACGCTGATAGCGCTACCGACCGCCTGGATCTCTGGGCGACATGGAGAGAGCAGGGCCGCGCAGCGATGGGAAGGCCGACGTCTTCGCCTGTAATCGGCATGACTCTGGAGCGAGCCGCCATTGCAGACCCAACCCAAACGGCCGGATGGGTCCGGCACCTCATCGACACCAAGTCGTCACTGTTGAGCACCGCAGTACCCGCCTTGGCAGTTGTGTTTCGATCTGCCACGGACGGGCGCCAGCTCGCGGAAGAGTGGGCGACCCACACGTCTACCGAAATCCGCGCGTTGGTTGCAATGGCAATGCCAGGCATTCCGGGTGAGCGACCACTCCTAGAACGCCTAGCAGAAGATGCAGAGATGACCGTCCGGGATGCGGTACTTGGAAGCATCCGGTACGCCCCTGATCTTGAGGAGTGGCGAATTGATACGGCCCTGCGAGCCGCCCGAAGTGACGACATTAGCGGCGTGCACCTCGTCTTGTCACTGCTTGACCGAGCTGCTGATAGTAGCGAGGCCAAGGTGTCGCTCACGCCGAATCAGATCGAGCGAGTAAGCGAGATCGTGCTAGCGACGGCCGCGGAGAAACAGCTCCATAATGCTTACGAGCTTGCCAGCATCTTTGCGCAGCTCGCCGCTTACAAGCCACGGATTGCTTTCGAATGGATCGACGCGCGTCTCAAATGGCTTGAGCGCTTCGACGCGGAATTGGCGGGACGCGCCATTGAGGAATACATGCGCGTCGAGCCTATGCCCCCCGAGATCATCGCTTACTTCGCGCAGGTATCAGATGAGTTAGACCTCCGGGCGGTCTTGGACCGGTATGGCAGTGTCCCTACAAACGTCTTCGGGTTCGCTGACCTTGCGAGCGTAATCGCCTCGATAGATCATGGCTCCACGCTCGTTACCGAGCGTATGATCGATTGGCTCAGAAGTGATGGCGAGGGCGACTCATACCGCGTTGCAAAGCTGCTGGAGAATCCACTAACGTGGGAGCAGTTCACCGATAGAGCACGAGAGCTTCTTGTCAATGCGATCCATCCCCGCCTCGTCGGCGACCTTATTACCGCTCGCGAGCCGATGTCTTGGAGCGGCTCCCGCATCCCACACCTTGAAGGTGCGAAGGAGCAGTACGCCACATGGTGCGATGATCACGATGACCGACTCGTGGCTGCTGGCCGCGAAGCTGTCGCGCGTTTCGAGCAGATGATCGATCGGGAACGAGAGCGTGAGGCAGACGAAGACAACGACTGGAAGTGGCTGCGGCCGGCCTCGCGAGTCTCATAGCGGCGCCTCCAGCTCGTCCAGGTCGCGAAACCTATTGGCGCTGACCAGCCTGCTCTGAACGGCTGGCGTGTCTGCCTCCGGCCGTAACCTCAAGTTCATGGCAACCCAACAACCCCGAACGCGCCGGAGTCCGGCGTGGGAGCAGAATGTCGATCGCCCGGAGACGTGGGCCCGGGAACACAAGTGGCTACTCGAAGAGGTCTTTGCGGCGTTCGATCAAGACGGCGAGTGGCCTGTAATCGAGACTGTGCAGCGCGCACTTGCCGACTCGGACACGAGGCGGGCAGTTTCAGTGGGCCAGCTCGCAATCGACATACCAAGCGAGCTCGGGGCGCGCGAGCGTGACCGCTTTGCGCTCACAACCCGGGCGCTGTCGCACTGTAACGGCGCGGAAACCCTCCTCTCGGTCTTTGTCCAGGCGATACGGCAAGCTGCGGAGGCTTACCGGGCCAGCGACAACGAGCACCCGGCACGGCTGTCCGGACTCGCGTTGAAGGAGCGCATGGGCCTTGACGATCATACGTATGTGAAGGTATCGCGGCTGTTGTGGCGGGAGCCGTGGTTCTTCGGGAATGGCGGCGGCGACGTGGAGGGGGACTGGGAGTTCACTGTGCGTGTTGAGATCCTCCTGGCCGAGGACATCGACAACATCACCGATTACCTCGATGCCGTCGCTCGTTACCGGTTTGGTGATCCTTACATCGCGACTGTTCCATCTGAGGGTCGTCAGATCGTCAAGCTGACGAAAGATTGGGAGATTGGCGAGCAGATCGGCGCTGGTGGCTTCGGTGCCGTCATGCTCGCGACCTGCGGTGATCAGCAGGCAGTGGCTAAGTTCATCCCGAAGGCTCCCGGTGCCGATCGCGAGCTGCTGTTCGTTGATCTGGGCTCCGCCCGCAACGTGGTGCCAATCATCGATCACGGGGAGACCGACGACAGTTGGGTGCTGGTGATGCCGCGAGCCGAGAAGAGTCTCCGCCAGCACCTCGACGACGAGGGACCCGTGCTGAGCGCTGACGCTGTGCGCACGATCATGACGGACATCACCACCACGCTGGTCGACCTGAGCGACAAGGTGGTGCATCGTGATCTGAAGCCGGAGAATGTGCTTCTCCTGGAAGGTCGCTGGTGTCTGGCCGACTTTGGTATCTCACGATACGCCGAGACCACTACAGCGCCTGACACGCACAAGTTCGCGATGACACCGCCGTACGCGGCCCCGGAGCGATGGCGCAACGAGCGAGCGACCGCGGCGGCCGACGTGTACTCGGTCGGAGTCATGGGCTACGAGATGCTCAGCGGCCAGCGCCCCTTTCTCGGCCCGACCCTCGAGGACTTCCGAGACCAGCACCTCCACGACGCTCCGCCCGCTCTCAACTCCACCGACACGAGCCTTGCCTCGCTCGTAGAAGAATGCTTGATCAAGGCAGCGGGCGCACGACCAAGCGCTGCCAATCTGCTCGTGCGGTTAGAGCGGACCGCGGATACCCCGCGGTCCGCAGGCCTGGCGCAGCTTGAAAAGGCGAGCCGCGCCCAAGCAAATCGTGAAGCAGAGGCGGCGCGAGCCGCGTCGCAATCAAGCTCTGAGGGCGAGCGACGCGCCGGTCTGAGTGAGGCTGCAGCGCGTGGTCTCAAGATGATCGTCGATGCCTTGGTCGAGTCGATCAGATCGGCGGCGCCGGCGTCATCTAGCGAGCGACTGGGGGACGGAGCGCGCTCGTTGAAGATGGGGGCAGCTGAGCTTCGCGTCTTTCCCTTGCGCCGGTATACGACCGCGAGCAAGGGGCCGGGTCGGGCGATCGTGTTCGACATCGTCGCCTCGGCGACGATCGGTGTCGCGATACCGCCCGATCAGTATGGATACGAGGGGCGGAGCCATTCGCTGTGGTTCTGCGACGCTCAGGAGCATGATCAGTACGCATGGTTTGAGACAACCTTCATGATTTCGCCCTTGACGGCCCGACAGTCAACTCGGGATCCGTTTGCGCTTGAGCCAGGGCCTGAGGCAACCGAAGCAATCGCGCCCATCACGGGCGCGTTCCAAGTGGCGTGGCCCTTTACTCGGCTTGACACCGACGGCCTCGATGATTTCGTTAGCCGTTGGGCGGGATGGCTCGCGGATGCCTACGAACGTCACCTCCATCGACCCAACACGATGCCGGAGGGCGATCCACAGGGCAGTTGGCGACAGGCGTGAGTAGCGCGATCTGCACCATGGAACCTCGCTCCTGCCGGTTCCTCGGGCGCTGTCGTCAGAGTGCGCTGGAGGGAACGAGAGGTGTTCTCGCCATTCCCTCCTCTACATGGCCGCGGGTTACGCGTTGCGCCGTGGGCTCTCCGAGGGCGACGTCGAGCGCTGCTCGCATGACTGCGAGTGTGCGTCGCAGGTCGCCGGCTCGGCCGTCGGTTACTGATTCGATGTAGCTCTGCGACAGCAGTTGCAGTCCCTCTGGTTCGAGGACATCCTGGACTGGAGTCTGCACGCCGGCCAAGCTCATCCGCCGCTGCAGGACGATGGTCAGCCCGCGCTCCACATCGGGGAGCTGGGGAAGGAAAACCTCGGCGGTCAACTTGTCACGGACTCGCTGGTAGCCGTTGAGGCGGGTGTAGTCGCTCTGGGTGGCGACGACCATCGCGGCGTCCATTGTCGCGAAGGCGCGCGAGGTCTGATCGAAGAATGCGTCGGCCAGCTCTGGCGAGCCGCCCCAATGATCGGTGTCCTCGACGATCATGACCGGGCATCGCTTGAGCTTCCAGAAGACGTCGAAGAGTCGCTGCATGCCCCGCATCGCGTCTGAGGGATCGGCAGCGCGCTGCAGTTCCTCCGATGCGACCCGCTTGATGTCGCCGACGACCTTGCCCGTCAAGATCCGACCGGCTGCGATCTCGAAGCCGGCGCGAAGCTCGCGAGTGGCGATCTGTGTCCTGTGCTCGGCGGCCGCGCGGTCGAGTGCGTGAGCCTCGTGGCGAGTGAGCTGCGCTTCGGGGAGGTCGCGGATCTCCGTGATCGCGTGGCGGGCGAACGCGGCCGGATCGCCGGCCTCGACGCCGATCACGCTCACACGAAGCGGTAGGAACCCCTCCTCCAGGCTGTCGGCGACCGCGGCAATGAGACTCGACTTCCCAGAGCCCATGCGTCCGACGACCGTGGTGACGCCCTCTGCGCGCTCGATGCTTCTTCGCAGTGCGCCGTCCACGTCCGGCGCCCCGAGCGCCGTATAGGCAACGTGCTCGCCCGCCAGGAGGTCGAAGCGCCCAGAGGTCTGAAAGGCGAACTCATCGTCGAGTGTCTGCAGCGCGTCTCGCATCAGCGAAGACTCTCACGGAGCTCGTAGAGCTTGCGTGGACGCCCTTGCCGCTCCTGCTGTTCGGGGAACGATCGGACGAAGTCCTCCTCCTCAAGTTCACGGAGTGCCTTTCGAGCGCTCTGGCCGGATACGCCGAGCGTCGCGAGCAGCTGTGGGTCTGAGCCCGAAGTGGGTCCGTGGTCTGCGAGGTACTCCGCGATCGTCGACGTGAGGCGCGGCAGCTTCGCCAGGCGGGCACGTTGCTTCTCGCGCTTGGCCAGCAGTTCGTCCACGGGCTGGGCTGAGAGCACTGCGGCGCGGGCCAGGGAAAGCAGCGAACGGGGCAGGCCATCGGTTTGGTCGATGATGGCGTCGATCTCGACGTCTGGCTCTCCCGCCAGGCGACGAGCCAGGAACTCTCGCTGCTCGGACGTGGAGAGCGGGGCGAGGTCGAGCTGCACGTCGAAGAACGCGCTCGCGGGGGGGCGTGTGAGCTCGTCGCGAAGCACGTCATTGGCCGCGATCACCCACTGGTGGTCCTGCTGCCAAAGCTCGTCGCGCAGACGCCCGAACAGCGTGTGGGCATGACCTTCGCCTGGAGGAGCATCAATGAGAAGCAGTGAGGCAGGCGCCTCTCCGAGACGCCGCGCGAGACGCAGTAGCGCGCCGGATGGGGTCGTCTCCGGGATCATGCTCGAGCGGAGGGTGTCACCGAACGCCCCCCATCTCTGGCCCAGGGCGTCGGCTATGACCATCAGCGCTTGCGTCGCGTTCTGCGCTGGAGCGAGATCGACGTATACCGCCGGTCGCTCGTCATCCTCACGGTTGGCTTGCAGTGATCGCAGCAGCGTGGTCTTGCCCGATCCGGGGGGCCCTAGGACGAGCACGTTGAGCTTTCGATCGACGGCGGCCTCCAACTGCGGCATGATTGCGGGCGGCAGGAAAAGATCTCGGTCGATCGTGCCGAGTAGGGGGCGGTTGTCGAGCCTGACCGTCATGTTGCGAAACTATAACAAACTTTCGCAACTAGATCAAGGGGACTGTTCTCTCTCGAAGACGCGCAGCTTGACCTCGAGTACGTCGTGCTACCCCACCAGGCGCTACTTGGGAGCACCTTGACGTTGTATGTCAGTAGTGGAACGCCATGAACGTTGGCGGCCGCGGCGATCGCTAGGTCGAATGCTCGCCGCCGGGGCTGGCCGCCGCGCTTAGCGATGAGTGCGTACAGCCGCCCACACTCTCGTGCCGCGTCGGCGTCGAACGGTAGGGCGTCGAAGTGATTGCCGCGAGCTCGGCGGTGTAGCGGTCGTTGACCCTGGCCTCGCGCATGCTCTGCTCGAGCAGGCCTGGGTCTGTGACCCAGGGGCTCTTGAACAGCTTCGCGCGTTCGGCTGGTGTACTCACGTCGCGTAGCCCGCCGCCAGCTGGCGTTGCTCGTTGTTGTCTGGCGGGCGCTCGCCTCTGGCGGCCCGCAGCCACTCGAGGTACCCGGCTCGCCGTGCGTATGCCGCCAGCGTGCCCTGGCGTGCCTCGGCGCGCTCCATCGCCGTGAGGATGCGCCCGAGCTCGCCGAAGTCAAAGGCGAGCTTGCTGCGCCGCGCCTCGCGCAGCAGATCGACCCATGCCTTCTCCGGTCGTGCGAGATGGTTCTCGACCGGGTAGCGGCCCTCTTCGTGTGTCTGGCCGCGCAGCACGACCGAGCGCTCGGACTCTGTCGCGAACCGGCGCATCGGGCCGGCGGGGAGAACGTTCCAGCCGCTGCCTGAGAGCTCGCTGGCGAGGCCGCTCAGGTGCGGCGGGTGGCAGTACACCAGGTGCGGGTAGTCGTAGACGAACTGGTGTGCGAACCCGGCAAGCAGGTCGAAGCCGGTTATGTGCGCGTCGGCGTCGGATGCCTGGAGTTGCGCCCAGAGCTCCTGGGCCTCGGGGTTGAGTGTCGGCTCGTAGGGCTTGCGGTCATAGACGCCATGGCCGATCCGGTGCAGCGCTCCGGCCGCGACGAGTCGTTGGAGATGGCGTCTAATCGTGCGCGGCGACGCATCGAGCTGGCCTACGAGGGTTGTGTAGTCGACGGCGTCGCGGTCGTCGAACGCCGCGAGCAGCTTCGCGGATGTTGTCTCTTCTGTTGACATGGCGATTTCGGACACCGTAGAGATATGGCCGTACACGATGGATTCTAACAAATCCGTCGCAAACGGACACTATAGGCAAAAAAGGGACAGCTCGAAGTCGCCTGTCCGAGGGACCGCCATCGGCCGGCGCTGGTCCCTGTGCGAAATGCAGTTGGATCCACGGCGATAGGATCGCTGCGCCGGAAGCCGCACGCGGTACGCGCGCACCCGGCCGTGGGCCGGGCGGTCGCTGGTTGCGACTGGCACACGCGCTACGCTTTGTGCATAGAGCGTGCGCCGCGAGCTTCGGCGCGTGCGTTCGGCGTACTCAACGTTTGCAAAACGTTTGCAGAACAGCCAAAAACCCAGGATCTAAGCCAAATTAGCACTGTCTCCCCGATTGATTGAGTCGGGCTACTGCACATATCGATCTTGAGCTGCTCCGCTCTCGCCGCGACGAGATTCTGGAGTGCGCTGCCGAGCATGGTGCGGCCGATGTGCGTGTGTTTGGCTCTATTGCCCGAGAAGAGGCAGGAGCCGAAAGCGATGTGGATCTGTTGGTCAGGATGGAGTCGGGCCGGAGTCTGCTCGATCTCGTCGGCCTATGGCAGGACTTGGAGGATCTGCTGGGCGCGCACGTGGATGTGATCAGCGAGGGCGGCGTTAGCCCGCATCTTCGCGAGCGCATATATGCCGACGCCGTGGCCTTGTGAGGGACGAGCGCGCCTATCTCCTACACGCGATTGAGGCGATCGACGCCATCGTGAGCTACACGCGTGAGGGCCGCGAGGCGTTCTACGCCGACGGAAAGACGCGTGATGCCGTCATTCGCAACATCGAGATCATCGGCCAGACTGTCAAGGGGGTATCCGACGCTACCCGTGCTCTGGAGCCGGATGTGCCGTGCGGCGTATGGCGGGTATGCGCGACAAGCTCATCCATGAATACTTCGGCGTGGACTTGGCGCTGGTCTGGGACGTTGTCGAGCGCGAGCTGCCGAATGTCCGCCCCAAGCTGCAGGAGCTGGCTGGGCGGCTGGCGAACAAGGCTGGTTCCAAGGGTTGATCTGTGCTTTTCGTTGAACGTACGCGAATGCCCACATGGCTAGTGACTTCTCACCCTAGTGGTATGCGCGTTTGCGTTCGCGGGCTGCGGAGAGCAGCGGACAGTCACAGCTAGGGCGATTGCGTTCGAACCCGACGATCGTTGGTTGCTCTATTGCTCCGGGACAATGCTCCTCCGCGAATGCTGTGTTGCTGCGCGAGTCGCGTGAAGCTCACAGCCATCGTTGTCCCGCTGGCAAGCCCTATGTGCTCGTCAAGTCAAATGGAGCGCTGGTCTGTGGGGTCACTTTGCCGTCCGCGGGTCCGACTAGTCCGATAACTCTGCCGAGAACATCTAAAGAAACCGCTTCTAAAACCATCATCGCTAACAGGCTGAAAAGAACCGGATAACTAGGCATCGGTCGCTATTTGCGTACTTGACACGTTTCGTTTCTCCGGGCGTGCCGGACGACTAGGCCGCAATACTTGCTGAGCAGGCAGGGACTGCATCGACACGTGTTCGCGCTTATCCAACTGGTCAATAGGTTAGACTTCTTCATCAGAAGAATGTTGAGAGTCCACTCTATTTGTCATGCTTGACCGTCTCCAGCTCGAACGGTGGCTGTTCGGCGCCGGCCAGGGCCGGCGCCGAACGCAGGACTCACCGATCCTTCCTGATGTCTGGTATGCCTATGCGCTGCCGCCGAGCGAGTTCGGGCGGCAGCTCGATCAGGAGCCACTGCTCGCTCCCGGGCCCGGCACATCGGCCTCGGTTGGAGACGAAGCAGAGCCTTGTCCGGCGTGGGAAGTCGACCTGCTCCTGCGTGCGCACACCGAAGCGAGCGCCAGTGACTTGGCGCGTGCGCTGTACGGTCGGCTCGACAGACCGCGCGAGGAGACCGGGCTGGCTTTCAACGAATCCTACGTTGCCTGTCGCCTGACCTTCCTCGAGCTGTTGCGTGTCGCGCTGCCGCTCACCGACTTCTGGCAGACGCAACTATGGCCCGGCCACAGTGGTCCGTTGCGCGAGCTGCTGGAGGGGCGTACCGCTGAGATAGCCGCGTTGCTGGAAACACCCCGGCGCGTTCAGGGCAGGCAGGTTGTCGCCGAGCGCGAGCAGGCCCCAGCCGAGGACCCACATGCCCTTTCGGGCGATTTGGTGTGGCTGATCGGAATCGTTGGGCGGATCGCATGGGAGCACATATTGGAGCGCGAGTATCGACGTCAGCCGAGCGCCGAAGAAGTGGTCGATCAGGCATTGCGAGTGTTCGGCCGGGTTGAACTCGGTGCGCGCTCCGGTCCACGGGGTGCGCAATCCGGTCCCCGGTTGTTGTGGACGGTTAACTGCAACCGTCGTGTGCGGACCGCGGTGTGGCGCTCCCGGGTCGCGTGTAAGGCCGATGCCGCCACTCAGCTGTTCAAGACTTCATGTCGGGCGGTGCGGTGGGCAGTGATCGACTCGGGTGTCGATGCTCGCCATCCGGCCTTCGCCCGCCGCCGTGGCGGCGGTCCGCTGACAAGAAAAGAAGGCGAAGAAACCCCAGAGCAGTCAGGCGCGTCGCGCGTCGTGGGGACGTGGGATTTCGTGACGCTCCGGAGAGTTCTGACGGAATTGCCGCTGGACGACGGGTCAGAGCTTGTGCCGGATGGGGATCTCACGCTCGAGGATCCTGGCGAGGACGAGGTGTGGCGCGTGAAAAGTTGGGTCGCGCGCGGGCGGGCCGTCGAGTGGGAGCTGATCGCGCCTAAGCTGGCGATAACCCATGACGCGAGCTACCGCAAGCCCGAGGATGACCACGGCACGCATGTAGCCGGCATCCTGATGGGGGATTGGCGTTCGGAGGATTGTCCATCGGCTGGACCCCACGACATCCAGGGCATGTGCACGGACATGGCGATCTACGATCTGCGGGCGTTCGACGAGGAGGGCCACAGTGACGAGTTTCAGGTGCTCTCGGCGATGCAGTTCGTGCGCTATCTGAACGCCCACGACGACTTGCCGGTCGTGCATGGCGTCAATCTGTCCTTCTCGATAGAGCATGAGGTCGACACGTACGCCGCCGGCGCCACCCCTGTCTGCGAGGAGGCGCACCGACTGATCGCCAGTGGGGTCGTCGTAGTCGCCTCGGCCGGCAACGAGGGTCGTGGTGGATACGTCACCAGGGCGGGCGTCATCGAGGGCTACCGCTCGATCTCGATCACCGATCCAGGCAACGCGGAGAAGGTGATCACGGTCGGCTCCACCCACGGCGAACGTCCCCACACCTACGGTGTCTCCTACTTCTCCAGTCGCGGCCCCACGGGCGACGGTCGCGCCAAGCCGGACCTGGTGGCGCCCGGTGAGAAGATCACGTCGGCGGTTCCCGGAGCGGGGCTGCGCACGATGGATGGCACCAGTCAGGCCGCTCCGCACGTCTCCGGCGCCTGTGCCCTGCTGATGGCGCGCCACCCCGAGCTCGTCGGTCAGCCCGAGCGGGTCAAGCAGATCATCTGCGCCAGCTGTACAGATCTTGGCCGCGAGCGGTCCTTCCAGGGCGCTGGCATGGTCGACATCCTGCGTGCGATCCAGACTGTGTAGCGGAATGGTCTTCTCGCTTGAGGCGTTGCGAGCGCAGCACGGGGACTGTCTGCTGCTGCATTACGGCATGGTCGAGGATCCCCGGACGATGCTGATCGACGGCGGGCCAGGGCCGGTGTACGGCGAAACGCTGAAGCCGCGACTGCTGGAGTTGCGTGACCACCTGATTGCCCTCGAGCGGATCAAAGTCGGCGAGGCGTTGCCGCTGGAGCTGGCGATGGTCAGCCACATCGATGACGACCACATTGGAGGCATGCTGGCTCTCGCCGAAGACTCTGATGGCGGCCTGGGGCTGAGTTCTGCCTCCTGGGTCGCCCCCAAGACCCTCTGGCACAACGCGTTCACGGATCTGGCCGGCGACAGCGGGTCCGTCGGCGACCTGGCGCTGGGATATGAGACCACGAGCAAGACGGCCGCAGTGATCGCGAGCGTTCCGCAGGGCCGCAGGTTGCGATCGTGCGCAAAGAGCTTCGGATGGCAGCTCAACCGACCCTTCAAGAACGGCCTGGTCCAAGACGGCCTCGTCCAGGCCCCCGCACAGGGAGGCCAGCGGGTGAAGCTCGACGACACGACCGACATCCTGGTGCTCTCACCCCGGATCGACGAGATCGAGGGCCTCCGCAGAGAGTGGAACATGCAGCTCAAGCGCCTGCACAAGGGGAAGACGATCTCCGCGAAGACCGCCGAGTACCTCGACCGCTCCCCCTACAACCTGTCGAGCATCGTCTGCCTCGTGCGCCAAGGGGAGCGCAAGATCCTGCTCACCGGTGACGCCCGCGGCGATCTCATTCTCGGCGCGCTCGACGCCGCCTGTGTGACCAGGGAGGGGAAGTTGCATGTCGACGTGTTGAAGATCCCCCATCACGGTTCGATCCGCGACGTCGACATGGACTTCTTCGCACGCATCACGGCCGATCACTATGTGATTTCGGCGAATGGGCGCGATGGCAACCCCAAGACAGAGACGCTCGAGCTGATCGCGCGATCACGCGATCACGATGACTTCGCGATCCACCTGACCTACGCCTCCGGCAAGGGGGACCTGCAGGAGCGGCTCGTGGCTTTCATCGACGTCCGTGACGCCGATGGCCGCACCTTCGCCGTCAATGCAAGCTGCGATACAGACCTGTCCCTTTCGGTGGATCTCGGCGATCCGCCGTTCGCGACACAGGCAAACACCTGAGGGAGGAGGCCGAATGAACGCTCACGACCACCCCACGACCACCGTACCGTCACCGGTCGCCGTGGAGGGTCCAGGACCCCCTCAGGAGGGCGTGGCGCTATGCCTCTCCGGTGGCGGATACCGCGCGATGCTGTTCCATGTGGGAGTCCTGTGGCGGCTTAACGAGCTGGGCTGGCTTTCAAAGCTGGATCGTGTGTCTAGTGTCTCGGGCGGCTCGATCACCGCCGGGGCTCTGGGACTGCACTGGGGCTCGCTGGCGTTCGACGCGGAGGGCGTCGCGAGCGACTTCGAGGCACAGCTGGTCCGGCCGATCCGCGCGGTGGCCGGGAAGACGATCGACGTATGGGCTGTGCTCGCCGGGATCCTGATCCCGGGCAGGTCGGTCGCCGAGATGGTTGCCCGCGCGTATCGCAGAAACCTCTTTGCGAAGGCCACGTTGCAGCAGCTCCCGGATCAGTCGGATGGGCCGCGGTTCGTGATCAACGCTACCAATCTGCAGACCGGCGTGCTGTGGCGCTTCTCGAAGCCCTATATGGCGGACTACACGATCGGTATGGTCCCCAACCCGGTGGTCGAGTTGGCGGTCGCGGTCGCGGCTTCCTCGGCCTTTCCGCCGGTGCTCTCGCCGCTGAAGCTGAAGCTCGATCGCGCGGCGTTCGCCGCGCAGGGCCGCGGCCCGAACTACAGGGAGCCGTTCGACCGAAAGGCGACCCTGAGCGACGGCGGCGTGTATGACAACCTCGGGCTGGAGACGGCCTGGAAGAGCTACAAGACGATCCTCGTCAGCGACGGCGGCGCGAAGCTGCAGCCGGAGGCGAAGGTACCTTGCGACTGGGTGAGGCAGGCGATCCGTGTGAGCTCGGTGATCGACAACCAGGTCGTGAGTCTGCGCAAGCGAGAGACGATCGCAGGATACGAAGACGGCGAGCGCACGGGGACCTACTGGGGCATCCGCAGCGAAATCGACAACTTCGGTCCTCCGCCAGGCAGCCTGCCCTGCCCGCCGGCGCAGACCGCGCTGCTGGCGGCGACCGCGACGCGCCTGCGGGCGATGGACGAGATCCTTCAGGAACGCCTGGTCAACTGGGGCTACGCGATCTGCGACGCGGCGATGCGACGGTGGGTTGTACCGCAGGCGCAGGCCCCCGCGGGCTTCCCCTACCCAGCCGCCGGTGTCGGCGAATAGCGCGGCACCTAGCAGCAACAGCCAACGACCACGGACGAGGGCAAGACGAGCGAGGCCGCCGACGTCCTCGCCTACAACGCCAACGACGACTCGTCGCGTTCGAGCAGCTCGGCGATGCGACAGCCGCCAATCGGGCGTTCGCCGCATAGAGCCGGTACACCTTGTCGCTCAACGACCGCTTGTTTGTAGGACGTTTGCGAGGCGCCAAAACCGCATTAGAAAGTCAACTTGAACCGTTCTCCCCCGATGCTTTGTCTGCAAGGCGGGCGCACTGGGGCGAAAATTCGCGCAAATAGCGGGATCGATATGGGCCGTTCGTCTCCGTTCACGACTGTTCGGTGGTCAGGGTGGCCACAAAATGGCCGCGGGCGCAGCGTTGCGGCTGGATTGCCGGCCGCAAGATCGAATTGCCGTTGCTGCGCCGCCCGTCACCAGCATGGCTCAAGGTTCACGCCGGCAGGACGGTCGGCTGCCTCTACGAGCGTCGTACCGATTCCGCACATCCGATCGATGACTCCTCGCCAGGCTCGAAGCACGTCTCGATCGGAGCACATCTCGATCGCCCGGTGCACAAGCGCCGGGGCCTCTTCGCTGGGTGCCAGTGAGACGCTAGCGGAAGGTCAGCAGTCTTTCGTTCGGCTTCGGGCAGCATGTAGGCGTCGGTTGGAGGCCCCTTTGCAACGAACAAAAGTGTCTAGACGACCCGCGGGGTGCATACCCGAGCTTCGCGGCTGCATCCCCACGGCGACTAACATCGTGGACTGTTCGTCTCGGGGATTGCCGAGCATGGGGGAGGGGGCTGTCGGTTGAGGGAAAGGGCGGACGGAAGGGGACCGCGCGTCAGCGGTTCGTAAACAGAATGTTCAGGATATGGTCCTCTTTCGGACTTCTGGCACAATGTCGAGCCCCGACACCATGATTTGCATCGCCTATGCCCCCACCGATTGACATCAACCCGCCGAGTTCTGGGCGCGAGTTCCGCTCGAGCAGGGCTGGCAGCGGCCGGAGCAGGTGGTGATCTGGTCCAATCGACGCGACACCATGTACTTCTGTGCGCGTTCACGTATGGACTGTATCCATGCGAAAGCCTGTGAGTCGGCACGAATCTAAGAGACCGCAAGGGGACAATGGGAAAAATCGAGAAAGGCGTGGCGCGAGGTGCTCGCACGTTCGTGGGCGAACTGCCAAAAAATCTCATCTACCCGGTGCTGGCGGCAGTGGTCGGGGGGCTCGCAGTCGCGTACCTGCTGGGATGGTTCACCTCCGGCCACGGAACGCAGGAGACGTTCTTTCGCGTAGTCGACGGTAATGTCGGGGAACGGGGCGCTGGGGTGTTTGAATCGGCGAGTAGCAGAGGTCGCTCAGTGGGGCAAATCAAGCCTGGGCATGGCCGTAACTTTGTTGGGTTCTGCGTCGGCGAGTCACTCCCAAACGCGTCGAACGGAATTCCGGATGAACTATGGTTCATCCTGCCAGACCACGACTTGGCGTCCGGGGCGATGTTGGATGGCGACCAGCCGGCGGGAGAGCGGCCCATGCAGTGTGCAGGCGAACACGGTGGTCCACAATCGCCGTCGCTAGCGATTGGTACGCGCCAGGGGATAATCGTATTGCGCGCGGAAGTGGCAGGGGCGAGTCTCGTCGGGTTCGCGGTACGCCGGGCGAGTTCGGACTGGCACGGGCTGCCGCTAGCCACCGCAGACAGAGATACCAGAGATACGTTTAGCGATCAGGCCGGTCGGCTCGGCAGACAATTCGCTGCGATCGCGGTGGGATGCTGGGCTCCAGGAGCGCCAGCATATGCGGATGGCACCCAGGAATACGCCGAGGAAATAAGGTGGCCGAAGACAGCGTCGCGACAGCTGCACACAGCTGCCACAAAAACAGTCGGTGAAGGGGTGAGCAAGGCATGCTCACCGGAAGAACAAGAGCCTCGCCGAGTATCTCACGTCCGACACTCGGCTAAGGGCAAAGGACGGAAATCGACGGGCAGCGCTCGTGCGACGAGTACAACCCCAGTTGTTACGATCACAACAGAAGGTCCGACGACATCAACCAGGTCAAACAAGAGCGCACCGGGGACTGGCGGTACGTCAAGGAGCGAAACGGAAATTGATCGTCGGCACACGACCACCACTCCCCCGGAAGAAGAAAGAAATTATTCGCCACAGAAATAGACGGACTGACGGTCAGATCGCCGCACGCCTGATCGGAATAGTCGTCCTACCGATAGCGCTTGTGCTGGCCCTGGTTGTGCCGCAGGCAGCTGCTGGTGCTGCGATGTCGTCGTTGGTTCCTGAAGAAAGCTTCTTGTTCGCAGTTCCGGCACGTACCATAGGGCCGAGCAGGGCCACGGCGGCGCGGCTGGCGATGATCCCAGAAGAGGGGCTGAGATTCCGCGGTACGCCAAAGACCTCGCGCGGGCGCAGGATCGGCCTTGTCGTCACAGATTTTAAGCTGACTAACGAAATGCACGTAAGCATCCGCATCACGTGTCGGAGGTGTGCCAAGACCGAGCGCGTGACCCATGGGATTACGGCGACGCGGGCGATGCGACACGAGTTTATCCCCAATAGGGCGACCCTGGTCGTGACGGTCACCGCTCTTGGGGAGATCGGTCGCTACGTCGAAATTCCCGATGCCGGCACAAGCCACGGCGAACCGAGAGCACCCGAGGCGTGTCTGCGTCCGAAGGGCACCATACCCGTGGAATGCAAGAAGATACAGGCGGAAGAAGAACGAAACGAAAAGGAAGAGAAAGCCAAAGCGAGAGCCGAATACGAAGCGAGAGAAAAAGCGGAAAGGGAAGCGAAAGAAAAAACGGAACAGGAAGCCACAGGGAGAGCCGGAAAAGAATCCAAAGAAAAACTCGAACGCGAAGCCAAAGAAAGGCAGGAAGCAAAAGAACGCCAGGAAGCCAAGGAAAAATCCGAACGCGAAGCCAAAGAAAAGCAGGAAGCCAAAGAACGGGTTGAAAAAGAAAAGGTCGAACAGGAATCCAAAGAAAAACTCGAACGAGAAGAACGCGAGGCCAAAGAAAAGGACGTCATCACAAGCGTCGACTACACAAAAGGCGATGTGGGGCCATACGAGGCAGAATTCACAAGCTACGCCGATCAGCCCTTCAAGGCAAAGTCGGACACGATCACCTACGTGGGCGTCACAGTTGGGGATCCTGGCCTCGAAAAAGGGCTCTCGTCCACCGACACAATCGAACTGAAGATCTGTAAGCAGGCGGACTGTTCAGAAGCGGCGCTGACGAGTGCGGATCCGTCTGTCAACAACTACGGTCTGACGACGGCCGACGTTGAACTGGCGGTCACGCCCGGGGATACCTACTACCTGGTGTGGAAACCGCCTACGAACACGCACGGATCGGAGTGGCTGACGTTCTGGCACGCTGGCGCGTCACACATCGTCGGTAGCGAGGAAATGGAGGCTGTTGTCAGGGGCTATAATCACGCTGGAGGGGGTTCCAGACGCGAAATCATCAGCTACCTGGGGACCCAGGCGCCGCCGGCGCCGTACTCCGACACGTTTATCTATGCCGATCAGCCTTTCGAAGCGGCGTCGAACCGGATCACAAAACTCGCCGCGGTCGTTGGCAATCCCAAGCTGGGGCGTGAAAAGGTCTCGGAGACGATTGATCTACGCCTGTGCGAAACATCGACCTGCAAAAACGGCGTCGTGGAAAGCGGCGAAGCTGAAATCAATAACTATGGCGTGACCGAAGTGCAGTTGAAAAATGCTGTGCCAGTGGTCCTCGGCAAAAAGTACTACGTGAATTGGGAATCACCGCCAAGGTTTGAAGGCGAACCTTGGGTGACGTTCTGGTGGGGGCGGGGCCCGTTGCTCGAAACCGAAGCCACGGCGACACAGGCCTTTGCAAAGGGATATGACGAAGGGCCGCTGACGTTCAAACCTTCGTATTTCACGGAGCAGCCCGAAAACTCCAACATCAGGACGTTCAAGGAACCGAAGAACGCCAGCGCAGAAGGGGAAGAAATCAAGCTGAACGAAACGGTGCAAGTGACCTGTAAGGTGTTCGCGCCGGAGATCGAATCGGTGGAACCAGAAGGCTACTGGTATCGGATCCACTCGAAACCGTGGAACGATGAATACTATGCTGCGGCCAATGCCTTCCTCAACGGGGCGACGTTGGGCGGGGAACCAATATTTACGGACTTCGGTGTGCCGGATTGCTGAGCGGGTCCGTGACCTGTGCTCGCGAGCACAGGTTGTCGCGTTGAGCGCGTCGCGCAAACGCCAGTCCGCCGGGTACCGGCCGCACGGTTTCGCACCCGGGTGCAAACGAGAAACATCAAGGCCTAAACTCGCGGTTATGTCGTTGCATCTCTTCGCGGGCTTTCGTGTGCGGGACTTCCAGGCGGCCCGACCGTGGTACGAGCGGTTGCTGGGCGAGCCGACGTTCTTTCCTCACGCCACTGAGGCGGTGTGGACGCTTGCCGAGGATCGGTCGATCTACGTTGTGGAGCACGCCGATGGTGCGGGCAACTCTGTGGTGACGATCTTCCTCGACGATCTCGATGCCCAGATAACCGCGATCGCTGCCCGTGGGCTCGACCCCGATGAGCGCGAGACGTACTCCAACGGCGTGCGCAAGGCGATCTACCGCGACCCCGACGGCAATGAGATGGGGTTCGGTGGCGCGCCGCTCGACAGCGGCTCGTAGACCTGACGGCTACGCGGCGCCAGAGCGCGACAGCTCTTTGCTTGACTGACGAAGGAGACAGGACCCGCGCCAACCCGGGACACTGGAGCCCACCTGGAATATGCTGGACCTCACCCCCGACTGCTCAGCTTCCACTCTCGATACCGTTCTAATTGTGGGTCTTCAGCATGCTGATCTTGATGCGACGACAAGGTCGTACATGCTTGCTGAGCTAGACCATGATCTCCAGAAGCACAACCTTTACGTAGGCAAATATCTGAGTGAGGCCGGCAGGCAGCGATACCCAGGGTTGCTTCGCGAAGCGATCCAGGACGGCACGGACGATTCGCTCGCTGTTGCGCTGCAGGCACCAGGAATGTTTCTGGAAATGCACGAGAAGAAAAAGCCAACTGGTGGCTTCTCTCTTGCGAGGGTCCCGCGCACGGCACATGAAACGCTAGCTGAGGGAGAGTTCAACAGGTTTTATATGCGGGGTCTCTGCCGGCGGGTATTGGATTTGGGCGGCGGGAATGTGGAGATTTATCGAGCGCGCGCATCGACGAATCCTCGTCGCGAGTCCGAGGCAATGATCGGGGAGCTCCTTGACGCCGTTGCGTTGCTGGCTGACCTTCGAGCAAGCATTGGCGTTGACACAGCGTCGCAGTTGCCGCTAGGCCCGAACTCTGGCCTGAGCGCACGACTGTCAGCCTGACACACGCAGCTGATCTTGTGTTGCCCGTAGCAAGGACGCTTCAGTTGCTCCAGCCTCAGTAATCGTCGTTCTCGTGGCTAGGTGCTGCTCCGTGTGTCACGAGTCGAGCAGTGTCTCTATCTCGAAGCGTTTGGTTGCGTCGTCTCGATGTTGGGCGAGGTAGCGTTCGTTTGAAGGCCCAAAGGACGTGAACGGGCGTCCGTTGAAGTGAGAGAGCATCTCCCTACGCCATGGACTGATCGTGGCAGCCTTAGTGGTTCTGATCGTGCCTATCTCGTCGACGAAGATGGCTCTCTCGTCAAAGCAGTGGTGGCAGAGCACACACGCCAATACAGCCACTGCGGTGTCGAGCCGCTCATCCTCTTTGCAGAGGCGTCGCTCCTTCAGGTGGGCGACTTCCAGATCGTCCGCCACGCATCCCCTCTCACAGAATGCGCACTGCGCCTTTAGTCGACCATCGAGCAGGGCTGTCCGCATTGCGCTCGCCTCGCGCCGGCGGACAACATGACCAAGGATGTCTGTTGAGGCTTTCGTAGGCAGACGGCGAGGAGGGGTGGGGCTCCAGGATGAGCCTACGAGCGTCGCAGGGGGAATCACCCAGGGCATTGAGGCAAAGATCCCTGACATGCGAATCGCTTCGACAAGCACCGGGTTGATCTCATCCATCCGCAGTTCGACTTTCCTCTCATGCGCATAGACGTTGATCGGGATGCGGAGATCCCACTCATCTGTCTCGGATTGGCTCCAGACTCGCGTCCTGGACGTGTAAGCCGGTCCCTCGACTTCGAAGAGCGCGTACTCGGAGAACTGCGCGTGCATGAAATGCTCAAGCGGCGCCCGTGGACCATAGGCCGCTCCCTTGGCGTTACGGGGCGGATGATCGGCGTTCTGCCATCGAAACCCATGCACTGCGATCCCGAGTTGTCCCGGCTGGATGTCCGCGAAAGCCTGCATGTGGCTCATTTTCTTGGCTGTGCTGGTCTTCGAGCCCCACAGTCCTCGCTCGACGCAGATGGGAAAGTCTCGCGCCCAGTGTGCTCCTACTGACGAGCATGCAACCGTCAGAACCTGGTCGGCGACGGTTTCTAGTCTCCTTGCTTCGGTCATCGGATCTCCTTTGCAGTTGAGTTGGGAGATGGGACATGGGCCAGCAGGCTCCGGTCGTCCCAGCGGGAAACTTACCGAGATGTCCGGATGGCAAGCGCCGGCGGTCTACGACGACAGCGCCAGATGCAAATGCTCGATCCTAGGATCGTCTCGTGATTGGGGATAGCGCCACAGAGCAGAGAGTGTCGAGGCACCTGCTCTCGGAGGAAGGGAGTGAGGGGGTTGAACCCTCGTGGTCAGGCAGCGATCCAGTTCTTGGCCTCTTCGAAATGGTCGAGCCCGTAGACCTTGACTTCGCCAGGGGTCATCCAGGCGAACATTTGATACGCCTTCCCTATCCATTCCACGTCGGTCACGATTGCTGAGCGCTTCCACGCAGAGTGGTGTCCGATACCCAGTCCGAGTCCGGTCTTGATGTCATCAAACCAGGCTGCAGGCTCGAGCCCATCGAAGCTCGTGAGCATGAAGAGCATGCGGATCTCTCCGGACTCCGCGGCTTTGCGCAGCACCGGCTCCAGCACATTACGGTAGTCATCGCGGGTGAGCTTGCCGTCAGCCTTGAAGCCGATCGTCCCTGCCGGCATGTCGTCGAGTCGCTCGATCATCGTGTTTCCTTTCTCTAGTCAAGGCCCCCTTATGTTGCCAGGACATCCTGCCCACCGGGCCATAGCATTGCGCAGCTAGCGCTCGCCGATCGCGACGGCGTGAACATCAGGTAGGCGGCGGCAACGCGCACCGGCAAGCGATGTCACCCGTCCAGCGCTTCAGTCTTTCCGGATGCCCGTCACCTTCATTCCACGAGAAGCGTTGCCTTCATGCCCTTCGCCTCGTGCCCGGGCAGTGAGCAGAACAAGGTGTAGCTGCCGGGACGGAGCTCGACCGTCAAGCTCAGATGGCCGCTTGACGGGGTGTTCGGAAGCGAGCCTGCTACTGAGCCTTCGGTCTCTTCGACCGCGTTCAGGTTGTGTTCGTCCTGGCCATGGTTGACGAATTCTATGATCACCTTGCCGGCGGGTACGGTGGGACGTGAGAGGACGAAGCGAAAGGCTTCGGTGTCTTCGGCGGTGACCTCTACGTGCGGGGTAGCTTCTGGGGTGGGAGCAGCCGGGGATTTAGCCGGTGGATCTTTGTCAACCGGAGCCCCAGGAGACTGACCGGAATTGGATGCCGTAGGTGAGGATCCTGGGATGGCGGAGGGGGTGACGGTCGACCACAGTGTGCTCGAGCTGGGGCTACTTGAGCTAGGAGTGGCAGGTTTTGAGTTCGTGTGTGGCTTGTGCCTGCGGCGGGCCATCTTCTCAGCACGAGTCAGCTGACAATGGCGATGCCTCGTCCAATGGCAAACCTTTGTGGTGTGGGAGGGTCGCTGGCGCGGAGTGTGTCCGGGTGCGGCAATCGCGATCGCGACAAACGCTCCGCACACAAGGCACAACGCGCTCAGTAGGAGCACGGATCTAGCCGCGCGGATTATCCTCACCTCACCAGGACAGGTCGTTGGAAAGACGCTGCTTCGGGGATCACCAGGCCTGCTTCGGTCTGGAACCACTGTTCCAGCAGCGAGCAGTACATCGCCCGGAAGTCCGAGGTGTTGAGGAGGTTTTCGTTAACGTCCAGTTTGGTGAGCCCAGGGAATTCCCCAACCATTTCACCCGAAGCGCGACTGCCGATCAGGAACGCGACACCGCCGGCTCCGTGGTCTGTACCCGAGCCATTTTCCTCTGGCCGGCGGCCAAACTCCGACCACAGCTGGATCAGTACCCGTTGGTCCAGTTTGCGCGCTTCCAGGTCACGTTGGAAGGCGACAACTGCGGCAACGGTCTCACCGAGGTTAGTGCTCAGGGTATCTGTCTCATCCGAATGCGTGTCATAGGAGCCGACAGCATTCAGCGAAGCACACTTGATCGGCATCTCCGTGTGGAGCATTGCGGCAAGCACGGCGAGCCGTTCGGAGAATTCACCAGTCGGGTAGGTGACCGGCGAAGTATCGCCCGATTCTTTCTCAGACTGGACGAAGCCGGCCATCTTCTCGAGGACCAGGCCGGTGTCATAGGAGGCATTGCGGGCTTGGGCGTATGCGGGCGACGGCGCCGGAAGGGCGCCCAGCTCACCGAATGTTTCGAGTGCCGCTCCTATGACGGGTTCACCCAGGCCGTTGGCCCACATCGTGTAATCGGCCGGTGAGGAGACCGCGGCAACGGGCATCGTCGCTGTGGCGAGCGCCGGCGCCAACGAATAGTCAAGCGAGAGACCCTGCAGCGGGTTGTCCGGTTCACCGGTCAGATCGAGGTAGCGCCCCATCCAACCCGTACGTGCGTTGGCGTCGAGCTGTCCCACCTCCCAGTAGTGACGGCTGGTGAAGTGGCTCTCGTCGGCGGGTTGGTAGCCGATCGCGGGGAAGGTAGTGACCTTGCCTTCTTCATGCAGTTCAGCCAGGCCGCCTGCGGCCGGATGCCACATCAGACTCTCATCCTCGCTAAAGACCTTGCCCGAACCTTCGGCAAGACCTAGCGTGGGGCGGAGTTCTCTGATATCTCGCTTCTCCCACGGGCGCGAGTACCGACAGAGCATCCCAGCCGCCTTCCATGAAGATCGAGACGAGCACTGGCTGATTGGACTCCGCGGCCGCCGATGCCTGGGCAATGCCCTCTTCGAAGTGGCGCGGGCTGAGCATCGAGGCGCCATACACCGATAGGGCCGCGCCAGCTGAGCGCAATAGGAACGTGCGCCGGTCAAGGCCTGTGCCCGCAGGTAGGGGCATCCCCGGCTCGATCTTCGGCAGTCCTTTCCCCGCGATGGCAGCGCCACGACGCAGCAACTGTGAGCGCGTGAAATCGTTGCAAGAGCAGCTGTTAGCCATAGTCAATAGCTGCTCTGCGAGTATCGGCTTTGCGTCATTTCAGCTCACCTGCATGTCGGGAGAAGTAGCGATCAGCATTCGCAGGGCGTTCTGGCGCATGGCCCTATAGGGGCTCTGCTCCCATTCCGCGAGTGGTTCTTTGATGCAGGACTGCGCGAAGGCCGCGATGCACTGCTCGGATTCGGTTGAGATCAGCGGGTTGGCCCAGTATGCGAGCGCGCTCGAGAGCGCTTCCGCTGGGGTCTCCGTGGCGCTGTATTCCGGCTGGCCGTCCTGAGGCCAAGGGTTCGGATAGGTCCTCGCGGTTACGTAACTGGCCATTTCCCAGCGCGCCTTGGCGGTGGAGGTATCAAGCCAGCGGGTGAAATCCCAGCCGGACACGTTGGGGGGATAAAAGAGCTGCTGGCCTGTGTTGGCCGACAGCCAAGTCCACGAAGTCGTGTCGATCGGGCGACCGATCGAGCGCAGCAGCCCCGCGTTGTAGATGACGGGCGGCGTCACCAACTCGGGTCCTTCGTAGAAATCGGGGTGCTGCAATATCGCCTCGACCACAGATCGGATGCTGTAGTTCGAGCTCACGTAAAGTCCTTGCAAGGAGGCAA
This sequence comes from uncultured Solirubrobacterales bacterium, assembly GCA_963757995.1. Lineage (GTDB taxonomy): Bacteria > Actinomycetota > Thermoleophilia > Solirubrobacterales > Solirubrobacteraceae > Palsa-744. Next base: position 194,008 of record CAVWTS010000014.1, on the reverse strand, counting down.
GCGTGGCTTCATCCAGAGGACTTGGAATGAAATAGCCCCATAGCTTGGTAACGAAGAACGAGGCGTGTAGCGGATGTTCGACACACAGGCGCACGGCGTCTTCCCAGGCCCAATTTCCCGTCTCCCCGAACACGGTCTTTTCGTGTTTGTCGTGGCGGGCAGTGTCGAATTCGAATTCGTGCAGCCCTTCGTCGGATGACCATTCCGCCGTCCATCCCGTCAGCGCACGGGCCATTTCGCGCACGTCGTCCTCGGTGTACGCGCCGCGGTCGGCGCCCAAGGAGAACAACTCCATCATCTCGCGGGCGTAGTTCTCGTTCGGGTCGTTCTTCTCGTTGTAGATCCCGTCGAGGAACACGAGCATCGCCGGGTTCGACGTGACGGCCAGAAACAAGTCGTGGAAGCTGCCGAGCGCCATGGCGCGAAAGAGCTCGTTCTGTTCGAGCATCATCCGCTGGTTGTTCACCTTTTCGTTGGAGTTGGCAAACCAATCGTGAAAGATAAAGGTCATCCGCTCGACGAGCTGCTGATCGGAGCGGACCATGCGGTCCAGCCACCAGCAGTGGTCTTGACCCCAAGCGTTGTCGGGATCGAGCGGTTCGCCCTCTTCATCGACAGGTTCGGGGCCGGTGAGGGTCGCGGACCCTGAAGGGCGGGTGAGGCTGAAGACAACCTGTTGCAAGGGCTGACCCACGAGTGCCTCGGCCTGTCCAGGAGTCGGCCCAAAGCCGGCGCGCCATATCAGGCGGTTGGCTTGCTGGAGAGTTATCGGCGGGGAGCCGAGCGTGGAAGGCGGAACGGAGGAGGGGGCGGGGGGTGAGACCGGTGGGAGCGCCAGCGCGACCCCGATCGTTCCGTGCGGTGTCACGACGGGACGGTGAGCGGGCTTGTGACCCTTGCGTCGACGCCTGCTGTGCTTTAAGCGCTTGCTGTGCTTCTCGTGATGCTTCTCGTGCTCGTTGGCCCGCCTCTGCCGCTCAGCGCGACCGGCGCGCGAGTGGGTCCCTCCTGCGTGTTTCTTCGTCGTAAGGCTCGTCCTCATCGAGTCGTTGCCGTTCCCGCGCGTGCATAGGCGTAGCGCTGATCGGGCATTAGCAGTACTTCGACACCGGCGCCCCGATGCTGCGACACGTTACGCGGTGATCGACGGATGTCCTACTAGGCTGACTGTCTAGATGTTCGTGCTCATCCTGATCGGAGTGGCTGTCCTCGAGGTGCTTGCCTTCATCGAGGTCGGACGTGCGATTGGCTGGCTCATAGCAGTCGTACTGCTGCTGGGGACATCTGTATTCGGCGCGCGGATGTTGGTCGTTCAGGGACGCTTGGCGATCCAGCGCGTCTCACTGGCGCTGTCTGAGCGTCGTGCGCCTGGCAATACCGCGATCGATGGGGCGCTCGGATTTCTCGGAGGCATGCTGCTCCTGATTCCCGGATTTGTCACCGATATCCTCGGCGCACTACTCCTGCTTCCGCTCATCCAAAAGCTAATGCGTCGCTGGATGTCACGCCACTATGCAGGTCGCGTGATGCGCTTCGTTGCAACGGCGGGACGCTTTGCGCCAGGCGATCGCGGTGGGCGTGCGGCTGATGTCGAGTCAACTGTGATCGAGGAGGATCCCAATCAACTCGGCCGCTGAGATGCCCAGCTGAGCCAGTATTTGACCGCAATTGCTCGTAGCGTAGTCCTCCTCATCCATGTAAATGACACCGAAAGGCAGGCAGATATGGACCTCAAGCTCGAATTGGTGGCGATCCCAGTGACCGACGTGGATCGCGCGAAGACGTTCTACGCGGAGAAGGTCGGCTTCATCGCTGAACACGATCACGCGGTGAGCGATGAGATTCGCTTCGTGCAGCTCACACCTCCCGGCTCCGCCTGCTCGATCGCGCTTGGGAAGGGGATTGTGGATTCCGAGCCCGGCTCGGCGCGGGGCATGCAGCTGACGGTCGCCGATGCGCACGCGGCTCGGGCAGAGCTCGCGGGACGTGGGGTAGAGGTGAGTGAGGTGACCGAGTTCCCGTGGGGCTCATTCGTGTTCTTCGAGGACCCCGACGGTAACCGTTGGTCGCTCCAGCAGCTACCCGCCCGGGAGTAGTCCTTCCGATTGGATCCATCATGAATTGAGGCCACGTGTCAAGTGCGCGCTCGGCGCTCAGCTGCTTTCGCTGGGGACGCCGCCATCCTCGGTGGCGGCAAAATAACCAGCTTGACCAGCGCGTCGCTAACCGGCGAGCGCGACGGTTCCGCTTGGCTGTGAGCTCGTGATGTCCGCAAGCGGCTTACGAGCCTGAAAGCGAAACGAGCGGCCTCCAGCCTCGACACTCGGCTCGGTCAGGCCGGCGCGCTCCAAACGCGCGGGCAGCTCGTCTGGACTGACGGGAACCAACGTGTCGTGGATGTGCAGCAGTTTGAAGGCGCGGCCTGTGCCAAGGCTGTCGGTCCCGGCGAAAATGCCGCCAGGGCGCAGCACCCGAGAGACCTCCGCCATAAGCCGGTTCTGCAGTTCACGCGAGGGCACGTGGTGGAGCATCGTGAAACACACTACGCCCGAGAAACGACCGTCGGTGAATGGCATATCGGTAGCGTCGGCCTGCACTACCTCGACGTCATCGTCGAGCGTTTGTCTCAGCCGCTCGCAGTAGCTCTCTGAGAGCTCGAGGACGGTCAAGGAGCCGGAGCCGCGAGCAAGCACGCGCGTTGTGGCGCCGAACCCCGGGCCGATCTCGAGCACGTCGTCGCCCAGATCCAAGCCGGCGAGGCCCCACGGGAGCAACTCGCGCTCCACGGTACGTGCCCACCAGCCCGATGAGCAGAGGACAGCATGAGCCTTGTTCATGTCAAGAGCAATCTAGCCGAGTCGGCGTAGGAAGCTAACCTGCGAACGTGACTGATTCGCCTTCCGACCGTGCGATTCGCATAGTAGTTTCTGGAATGGTCCAGGGCGTCGGCTTTCGTGCAGCCGTCCGAAACCGAGCCCGCGAGCTAGGCGTGATGGGTTGGGTGCGCAACGAGGACGATGGCACGGTAGTCATCCATGCGGAGGGTCAACCAGTCGCGGTTGACGCATTTACGGCATTCCAGCGCGATGGTCCGCCAGGTGCGGGCGTGCAAGCCGTGGACGTGGAGGATGTCAAGGTCGAAGGCCACGAGCAGTTCGCGGTTCGCGGCGTCAGCGCGGGCGTGTTCGTCGTCCAAGAGCACGCCGCCACCGCTCGTCACTTCGATCTGCGCCTGGAGGTCGAAGGCGTGATGCGCTCGTGGGCCGTCCCCAAGGGTCCGTCGCTCGACCCGTCGGTCAAGCGTATGGCGATCCAAGTGCCAGACCATGCGATCGACTACAACACCTTCGAGGGACGAACCGATGGCGGAGCCGTGATCGTGTGGGATCGCGGCGACTATGAGCAGGGTGGCAGGGTCGCCTGGCCAGAAGCGCTTGAGCGTGGTCACGCTGTATTCGTCCTGCACGGCGAGAAGCTTCGTGGCGGATTTGCGCTGCAGCGCACACGGCCGGGTCCCAAGCCGCAGTGGTTGCTGATCAAGCGCCGCGACGAGCACGCCCTCCAGGGCTCGGACGTAGTCGCCGAGCAGCCGGCGTCGGTCCTCACTCAGCGAACGCTGGACGACCTGCTGACTGACGGTCAACGCCCCGGGTGAAAAGGTATTTGAGACTGCCCGCCTGATCAGGCGGGAACGCCATCTACCGACGGTTCATCATCGGTGTCATAACGCGCCACCGTGAAACCGATTAGTACCGGCACGTGCAATGCAAATACAACCAATGACAAGCTGAGGACCACTAGCGCGCCGCCGCTCACCTGGTCGCGCAAGAACGCGTACTCGATCATCCCGGCGATCACGACGTAGGCCAGCAGCGCCCAGCGCGCGATTTCGAAGAAGCGCCCCCAAGCGAAATCTTTCACCCGAGACAAAGCCACGAGGTTGCCGGCGAGCAGCAGCGCTGAGGCAGCCAGCAGGATGATCGCAGGGGTGAGGGGGACCTGATGGGGGAGGTGCGCGGCTAGATAGATGCCGCCAGCCACGATCAGCGCCAGCGAGAGCATGCCTATTTGTGTGACGGGCGGCAAGCGACGCTCGCTCATCGTAGCCCCGTCGCTGTCGAGGAGTCGATCTTCATCCGACAGTCAACTTGGCCATGATCACAAGCGTGGCGACCTGCATCGCGCCGGTGGCCCCGGCTGTGTAGATGAAGCGCTTCATCAGTCGCTCGATCACCTGGGGATTGGGGCGCGGCTTCTTCAACTCGACGAGCACCGCGATGTTCGCGGGCTCGAGCAGGCCGAGGGCGATCACGGCCATGATGCCGACCACGATGTAGCTGGCCACGAGCCAGCCGTGCAGGTAGTAGCTGCTCTGGACCGTTCCGAGGTGATTGCCAAGCTGCCAGCCAGCGGCCAACGTGACGGTGACTACGGTCGGCATGATCAACACCATCTTCGGCATCAGCCGCGTAGTCATCTCGATGCGCGCCGGGATCGAGAGCTTCCCGAGAATTGGCCCAAGCACGAAGCCAAGGAACAAGTCGATGATTGTCCATGCTGCCCCGCCGACGAAATGCAGGAAGGCCAGCGGCCACAGTTCGTTGACCGCGATTGCCGCGATCAAGAGCGCAAGCACGACCGCGACGAGCACCAGTCCGGCGCGGGGCACGATCTGAAAGTCTGGCCGCTCAATCGCGCCGGCAGGTGGACCCTCGGCGTGAGGCACCGGTACAGAGACCACAGCTTGAGCCATGTCGCGATAGTAACGAGGTGGCGGACGGATCGCCAGCCTTTTGCGGGGATTCCTCTCGACGGATATCTCCAAGCGGTCGTGGGCTCGTTGGCCGCCGACGCTAGTCGCGGGGTAGGCTTATGACGTGGCGAGCACCGGCGAAAGCGACGCTTACCCGCGTCCAATGCTGACGGTCGACGTCGTGGTGCTCGCCGGTACCGCGACGAACCGGCGCGTCTTGCTCATCCAGCGCGGTAACCCGCCGTTTCGGGGTAGCTGGGCGTTGCCGGGCGGCTTCGTCGAGCAGGGCGAGCAAGTCGTAGAGGCCGCCCCGCGGGAGCTTGCCGAGGAGACCGGTCTGCAGGTCGGCGAGCTGCGGCTGCTGGGCGTCTATGACACGCCGGGGCGTGACCCTCGCGGTTGGACGGCGTCTGTTGTCTATCTCGCCCGTGTGCCAAGCGAGGCAAGGGTCGTCGGCGCCGATGACGCCAGCGACGCACGCTGGTTTGCCGTGGACGACCTGCCTGAGCTTGCCTTCGATCATGCCCTCATCCTTGCCGACGCGCTAGCGCCAGCTTGATCCCGACGGGCGCGCAAAAGGCTTGACGACATAGTGGCCTAGTTGTGTCGCTTCTGGGAGTGTGAGCCGCCGTCTGCTCCGAAGTTTTTGGGTGAGATATGGGGAGGTGGGTATGCTTCGCCGTCATAATCCTCACTAATTTGATAAAGATTATGATGATTACGAGGGAGCACCCAGCAATGAGGATCGCTCCCTTCGTGATTCTCGTCCTCAACTCATCGAACAACCCAACAGGAGAAGGCCAGATGTCCCATACCCACGCTTCACCCACCACTCGTAAAGGCAGGCGCCGAACACGCCAAGTCGCGCTTGGCACCGTGGCGACGCTGCTCGGCGTCTTGCCCGGCGCGTTCGCCGGCGCCGCGCAGGCCGCGCCGACAGCACCGCCGCCGGTGACGGTCCTCAGCTCGCAGCCGAACATCGGCCAGGGCGACATCTTCGTATCGCCCTTTGGCGACGCGAGCACCTATGCCAACGGTCCAGAGATCCTCGACAGCCATGGCAACGTCGTCTGGTTCCAGCCGGTTCCCGCGGGTGAGGAGGCAAGCGACTTTCGCACGCAGACCTACCAAGGCCAGCCGGTGCTCACCTTCTGGCAGGGGACCGGTCTCGGCGGTCTGGCTAGTGGAACCGACTACATCTACAACAACCACTACCAGCAGATCGCCGCGGTCAACGCGGGTAACGGGCTCAGCGCGGACGGGCACGAGTTCCTCATCACCCCGTGGAACACGGCGTTGATCCTCTCCTACACGACGGCCACGGCAGACCTGAGCTCGATCGGCGGTCCCGCCGATCAGACGGTGGTCGACGGTGTCGTCCAGGAGGTCGACATCGCGACCGGCAAGGTGCTCTTCGAGTGGAACAGCGCCGACCACGTCCCCTACAGCCAGAGCGAGCAGCCGTTGCCGGCCTCGGCAAGCACGCCGTGGGACTGGTTCCACATCAACGCGGTGAAGCTCGACACAGACGGCAATCTGCTGATCGACGCCCGCGACACGTGGACCACCTACAAGGTAAGCCTGACCAGCGGAAACGTCATCTGGCAGCTGGGAGGCAAGGACAGCGACTTCACGGTGCAGGCAGCCCCGGGACAGACGCTGGACAGCGCGAATGAGATATTCGCCTGGCAGCACGATCCAGAGCCGGTCGGTAACAACGAGTACACGTTCTTCGACAACGAGTCCTCGGGTACAGCATTGCTCCCCTACAGCCGCGCGATCACGGTGAAGTTGAACCCGTGGAGCAAAGTCGCCACGCTGGTGGCCTCCGACAACCAGCCCGAGGGGCTCTCCGCTGCCTCACAAGGCAACGCCCAGACAACCGGCGACGGGAATCTCTTCGTCGGCTGGGGGATCCTCCCGTATATCTCGGAGTTCGATAGACAGGGCAACCTGATCTTCAACGCCGAGTTCCCGGCTGGAGTAAACACTTACCGCGCCTACCTGTTGCCCTGGAATCCCCCAGGCTCAAGGCAGGGTGGCCCGAAAGGCCCCGGAGGGGGACAGGGCGGCAACGGCCCAGGCGGCGGCCCAGGCGGCGGTCAAGGCGGCAACGGCCCAGGCGGCGGTCAGGGCTCAGGACCGGGGTCGAAAGGCTCCAGGGGCGGTCACGGCGGCTCGAAAGGCAGCCATGGTGGCTCGAAATACTCCGGAAAAGACCATCGCAATGGTCATCGCTCCGGACGCGGGAAAGACCGCGGCCATCGAGGTGGCCGTTGAGTCTGTGAGCAGCCTCTGAATCAAGCGACGGACGAGTCCGGCGCGGTGTGTGCCGCGTCGGACTCTGCCCGTACCGGCGCGACGCGTGTCAGGTCAGGCTCAGCCCGTTCCACCCCTGCACGTACCGCGTCGGACTCGGCGCGGCTGCGCGCGATCTGCTCGAACTCGCCGCGAAACTCTCCAAGGCTGTTGGCAAGCGCCGTGAAGTCAGAGCCGGGCAGCACAAGCAGGTCGAGCGCCATCAGCGCCCGGGTCGTGGCGCTGCGCGGCCGGCGCCCGAGCAAGGCCATCTCGCCGAAGTACTCTCCAGGGCCGAGCGTGCGGATCTGTTGAAGCTCTGAGCCAACGCGCTTGATCACCTCGACCTGGCCGGAGAGGATCATCAGCAGGCTGTCGCCGGTGTCGCCCTCCTCGAACACGGTCTCGCCGGCCTCGTAGTGCGCTTGGGTGGCACCACGAGCGCCACCTAGATTGAGCTGAACAGGATGGGACGTCAACACCATGTCGCTCAACCAGGAGATGGCAACGCGCGTCTTGCGCCCGGCGCCCGGGAGCTTCACCCAGTAGATACCGCGCCACATTAGCCATGCCGTCACACCCTCAACGGTGATCCCGCCGGGCAGCTCGGCGACGGCCCGGTGGTGGCCGAGCGCGCCCAGCTTGCCAAGGCCCTTGAACGCGAACGTGCGTCGTTTGGCGCTGCTTTGATCGGCGACAATATTGGCCGCCAGCACCTTTGCTTGGCGGATCGCGTGCTGGGCGGTCGGCGGGCAAGGCTCGCCGCTGGGCATCGGAACTTGGGCGCAGTCGCCTGTGGCCCACACCCGATCGGAGCCTTTGACCGCCAGCGTCGCGTCGCACTCCAGCCGTCCGCGCACGTTCTGCAGGCCAAGCTGCCCCACGATTGGGTTGGGAGAGGACGGTACGGTTGAGATCAGCGTGCGCGTGGCGATGCGCTGCCCGTTCGACAGAACGGCGCCGTGTGGACTGGCAGCGACCAGGCGCTGGCCCAACAACAGCTCGATGCCCTGGTCGGTCAGAGCCTTGGTCGAGTATCTGGCAAGACGCGGTGTGAGCTCACGATCGAGCACGTTCTTGCCGCTATGTACCAGCACGATTCGCACTTCCTCCCGCGAGATCGAGCGGTAGTGCCCGGTGGCGTCTCTGACGAAGTCGTTCAATGCGGCCGCCACCTCTGTCCCCGAGAAGCCGCCGCCGGCCACGACGAACGTCAGCATCGTGCGACGGACCTCCACGTCCGTGACGACAGATGCCTGCTCCAAGACGTTGATCACGTGGTTGCGAATACGCACGGAGTCGGCGAGCGTCTTGAACGGCAGCGCATGCTCGGGCAGACCGGCTATCCCTCTGAAGTCGGTGACGTTGCCGAGCGCCACGACGAGGTGGTCGAAGGCCAGCTCGTAGGTTTGTGGTGTGAGCCCGGCGCCCAGCTTCACAACGCGCCGCTCCATGTCCACGCCCTCGATCTCGCGCACGAACAGCTGTGTATTCGGAAGCAGTTGGCGCAGCGGACTGACGGTGTCGAGAATGCCGACGTCGCCGGCAATCACCTCGGCCAGCATCGGCTGGAACACCAGATAATTCTCACGGTTGACCAGCGACACCTCAACCGGCGAGCCCTTCGCTGCCAGGCGTTCCAGATGAAGCGCGGTGTACATGCCGCCGAAGCCGCCCCCCAGGACAACCACGCGTGTAGCACCAGGCGAGTAGGGTCGGCTTTGTCGAAACCGTTTGCGCGCAGCCATTCGCGAAGTATCCCGCGTGGGGCAATCCGAGGTGCGGCATATACCAACGCGCCCAACCTCCTTTTCCAGAAACCCTGGAAACCGATAGCCTCCGCGGCGGTCTCGCGGCAACTCCAACGAAAGGCTTCCACCTTGACTCGCACACGCCTGCTGGTGCTCTGTATCTCAATCATTGCCTGCCTGACCGCGTCGGTGGCCAGCGCACAGGCGGCGTGTACAAAGACGTGGGTCGGCGGGAACGGGAGCTGGGGCGAAGAAAACTCGTGGAGTCCGAAAGGCGTTCCCGGCAGCTCGGATGGCGTGTGCATCACGGCTCCGGCCACGGTGGGGCTGCCACCGAATGGTGGGGTGGCGAAGACTTTGACGGTGGGCGGGGGTGCCGGTGAGGTAACGATCGATGTGACCGGTGAGAGCTACGACAATGCCGGCAACACTTCGAACGAGACGGATCTGGATGTGGTCGAAACAGCGACGTTTGCTGCGAATACGAAGCTGGTTCTGGAATCAACCAACGCGACCACCGCACCCGGAGTGGAACCGCACGGTGCGGGCGGGGGGTTGGTTGGCGGAAGTGTCGTGGAGGCAGGCCAGATCGAAGCGGTTAACAAAGGCGCTCCGTGGGCGAATCGGATCAAGCTTGCCGATCTGCAGATCGAGCCCGGCGCGAGCCTGCTCGACGCGTCGGGAACACTGCTGTTCATCAAGGAAGGCGAAGGTGCCTACCCGTGGACGGTGACGAACGAAGGAACGTTCACGGTCGCAGCCGGCGCGTCGGTGGAAATGCAGCCGAGCTTCGCAGGTAAAGCGGAGTTCATCAACGACGCGACGGTCGTCAATAGCGGCTCGATCGTGACCCATGGCGCTGAATGGTCACAGCAATCCGGTTCGGTGTCGGGCAATGAAGTGGCGCTGCAGAGTGGCTCGACGCTTGCCGATGCGGCCGGGAGCGGGAAGTTCCTGGACAACTACGGCACCCTCACGCTCACGGGCACGATCCCCGCCGGACAGACGGTCACGGTTCGCGGCGAGCCGTTCAACTCTGGTGGTGAGATCTACAACAGCACCACCCTCTCGCTCGACAACACACAGGCCGTCAACGACGGGACACTCGTGCTCGAAGCGGACGGCAGCACGAACACCAGCGGTGGCTCGACCTATGTCAACAGCGGCTCGCTTCTGAACAACGGCACGATTCTCGCCGAGGTGACTGATCCCTCGTGGACGAATTATCTGGAAGTGGGACTCACCAATGCCCCAGGGGCCAAACTCGAATTGAGCGGCGGCACACTGGAGCAGCCGTCGGGCTCGTCCACGGTCAACCAGGGACTCGTCACGCTGGGACCGGGCTCGCTCTATCTCCTGCAGGAGGGCTCCTCGTTCGTCAACAGCGGCACGCTCTCGCCGGAGATCGCAAGCGCGTCGAGCATCGGCAGCTTTGAGATGACCAGTCCCTGCTGCAACGGAAGTGGAACCTTCACTGGCGGTGGCGCGGTGTTGCCGGTGCTCGTCGGCGGCTACGTGCCAAGCGCAAACCAGGAGTTTCAGGCATTCCTGCTCACCGGCGGGAAGTTCACCGGCACGTTCGCCTCGGTGGGCAACGGCTTCAGCGCCGACTACTCACACGAGTCCTATGAAACTCCCAGCCCAAATTACGTCGGGCTCATGTATCAGGCATCAGGTGGTGGCGGTGGCTCGATCGTCAAAGGCGTGCCGCAGATCCCGGCGCTCGTCCATTTGGTCTCGATCGCCGGCGGGCATGGCGGCCTGAGCGTTATCCTCGCCTGTCCGCCAGGGGGTCTGGCATGTCAGGCGACGACTGTCACCGCAACGGTCACCGAGCATCTGAAGGGCGGCAAGATCACCGCGGTCTCCTCGCGCAAGAAGAAGAAAGCGCGCAGTCAAACGAAGCGGGTGGCAATCGCCGCCGGCAGTGCGACGCTCGCGGCAGGCACGACGAAGACGCTTGCGCTCACGCTCAATGCAAGCGGACGAGCCCTGCTGGCCAAGTTTGGCAAGCTCACTGCGGTTGTGAGCGTCACCTCCGCCGGCAAAGTACTCGGGACAGCAACCGTCACCTTGAAGAAGCCCGCCAAGGCCAAAAAGAAATGATCTCGGCCCTCGCCGGCCTTGGGGGTCGGCGAGGGATCGCGAGACACGCCGTCATGCGTCGACGTTCAAAGCAAGCTCACGCATCGATCGTCGCCATGCTCGCGTAGCGATCGCCGGCCGTGACCCCCAGGGGAGCTGCCTCGTCGATACGCGCTAGATCTCCCTCTGAGAGCTCGATCTCAGTCGCCGCGACGTTCTCCTCCAGATAGGAGCGGCGCTTGGTGCCCGGGATCGGCACGATGTCCTCGCCGCGGCTGAGCACCCATGCCAGCGCCAGCTGTCCGGCCGTGACCTGCTTCTCCGCGGCTATCTCCTCGATGCGTTGCACGAGCTCGAGGTTCTTCTGGAAGTTCTCGCCCTGAAAGCGGGGATGGTGGCGGCGGAAGTCGTCGTCGGGCAGATCCTCCGGTTTCTTGTACTTGCCGGAGAGGAATCCGCGTCCCAGGGGAGAGTAGGCGACGAAGCCGATGCCCAGCTCGCGCACGGTCGGCAGGATCGCCTCCTCGGGGTCGCGCGACCACAGCGAGTACTCGGTTTGCAACGCCGAGATCGGGTGCACAGCGTGTGCGCGGCGGATCGTCTGCGGCGAGGCCTCTGAGAGGCCGAGGTAGCGGACCTTGCCCTCGCTGACCAGTTCGGCCATCGCCCCGACCGTGTCCTCGATTGGCACGGTCTTGTCGACGCGGTGCTGGTAGTAGAGATCGATGTGATCGACACCCAGGCGCTTCAGCGACGCTTCGCAGGCGCTGCGCACATACTCGGGCTTGCCGTTGATGCCGACCCAGCTGCCGTCCTCTTTTCGCTCGTTGCCGAACTTCGTGGCCAGCACGACCTGCTCGCGACGGTCGGCGATCGCGCGGCCCAGGAGCTTCTCGTTGGTGAACGGGCCGTACATGTCGGCGGTATCCAGGAACGTCACCCCGAGCTCCAGCGCGCGGTGGATCGTGGCGATCGCCTCGTCCTCATCGGCGCGGCCGTAGAACTCGGACATGCCCATGCAGCCGAGCCCCTCCTCTGAGACCTGCAGTCCCTGGTTTCCAAGCTTGCGAGTCCTCATGCTCTTGCTCCTTCTCTCGGGTAGGCGCCAAACACTGATACCTCTTGCCCGGCTTGCGCGCCGGATACACCTTCGTCTTAGCGCACTACTCGAAGCGTCGCGTGCATTCCCAACTTGGCGTGTTCGGGCAGCGAGCACCACAGGTGGTAGACACCGGGCTTGAGATTCACGACACCGTCCCAGCGCTTTCCCGAGGTCAATTCCGGGGCGCCCAGCTCCGGCCCACTGCCGCTGTGGCGCAGGCGCAGGTCGTGCGGGTCCATGCCGGCGTCGATCGCCTCCAGGTTGACCGGCCCCGCTTTGACGACGCCGCGCGAGAGGATCAGGCGGTACTCGATCTCGGTGACCTGCAAATGGCCGATGCCCCCCGCACGCGCCGGGGGCATCGACAATGCGAGCACCACCCCCGCAACCGCGACGAAAGCAAGCGGGCGCGTTTGTCCGAACATCACCGCACCACCTGCATGCGCGCAAAGCCACTTGCCCCGGGGACAATCGGTGTCGCCTCGTGGCCCAGCCACTGTTCGAGCAGTGAGCAGTAAAGGCCACGGTAATCGGAGGTGGCGACGACATTGCCCAGTGAGTCAAGGCCAGTGGCAAGACCCGGCCACTCGCCGATCATTTTGCCCGCCGCGCGCGTGCCCATCACGAAGCCGCAGCCGGCCGCGCCGTGGTCGGTGCCGCCGGAGGCGTTCTCTTGCGGGCGGCGGCCGAACTCCGACCATACGAGCGTCAGCACGCGGTCGGCCAATCCGCGTGCTTCCAGGTCGCGCTGGAAGGCGTACAGCGTCTGTGCGGCCTCGCCCAGGCCGGTGCCCAGCGAGGAGACCTGGTTGTCGTGCGTGTCGAACACCGATTCGGTGGAGATGCTCACGCAGCGCAAGGGAAGGCCCGCTGCAAGCAACTGCGCGATCCCGGCCATGCGCATGGGGAACGCGTCGGACGCGCTCGGATAGCCGGCTGGAAGCGCGGGCTTTTCACCCGAGGCTGGCTGGAACGGGAGCAGCTGCTTGCGTAGCGTGCTCGACATCAGGGCGGCCTTGCCCGACTGTTCGAGTGCAGGGTCGCCCGAGCCGACCCCCAGACGCCCGAGCGTGTCGAAGTAGTCGTACATGATCGTCTGTGGCGGCCCCCAAACTCCCTGTGCGGAGAAGGAGTAGGAGGAGGGGGCGTCGATCGCCGCGACAGGCATGCGTGCGGTCGCAAGCGCCGGCTGCAGCGCCTCGTCGAGGCATAGGCCCTGCAGCGGATTGTCGAGGCTGCCGGCGAGGTCGAGGTAGCGGCCCATCCAGCCGGTGAGCAGATCGGCCTGCGTGGCGCCCACCTCCCAGTAGTGGCGGCTGGTGAAGTGCGACTGGTCAGGGTCGGTGTAGCCGACTGCCGGTAGCACGCTCATCTTGCCCTCTTCGTGCAATTGCGCGAGCGGAGCGGCCTGTGGGTGCCAGTGCAGGCGCGGGTCCTCACTGAAGACCGGCCCCGCGTCCTCGGGCAGCGCCAGTACCGGGCGGTACTTCGTATACAGCGGATCGCCCGCCGGGTAGAGCACCGACATGGCGTCGATGCCGCCCTGTAGGTACACGCTGACGAGGATCGGCTGATCGGTAGCTTCGGCGGCGCGCGCGATGCCCTCCTCAAAAGTGGCTGGATCGAGTAGCCTCCCCGCGCCATACACCGACAGGGCGAGACCCGCCGAGGCCAGCAGGAAGCCGCGCCGCGACAGGCCCGTGCCGGCGGGGATCGGCATGCCCGGCTCGATGGCGGGTAGCCCGCGACCGGCCTGCGCGGCGCCACGACGCAGTATCTCGGCACGTGTGAAGCCCTCGCACGAGCAAGATTGCTGTGGGCGGATGGGGGAGGGACTCATTTCGACGCTCTCCGGTGGCATGGCTGGGCGGCACGATTCGTCTCAGCTGCGATGGTCATGGCGTCTCTCAACACGTCTGGTAGTCAGGGGTGGCGACGACGAGCGCGCGCAGGGCGTTGAGCGCGAGCGTGGGGTACTGCTCGCGCTCCCACGATGCGGTTGCGGAGTCCACGGCGGCGGCCTTCGCGTAGGAGGCGAGTGCGCCGCGCGACGCTTTGCTCAGGGTCGGCTCCCCCCAGAAGGCGACCGCCTGCTTGGTCAATGCCTTGGGGTCCACGGCGGCCGGCTGCTTGTTCGTCGTCGCGCCGGCAGGCAGCTTGGCGACCCGCTGCTGGCCGATCATCTGCGCGGCGAGGTTGAAGCGCGCGAGCCAGGTGCCGGTATTGAGCCAGCGCTCAGTTTCCCAACCGCCGACGTTGGGCGGGTAGAAAGGTGTTTGGCCGGCAAGCGTCGACTCCCACACCCAAGCGTTGGTGTCGACGTAGCGTCCAATGCCGCGCAGCATCCCCGCGATCTGCACGATCGGCGGCTTGACCATGCGCGGACCCGCGTGCAGGAGCGGATGCATCAGCATCGCCTCGACGACCGGCAGGATGCGCTTACCTGAGGAGACGTAGATCGCCTCAGCAGCACGTGTGTCCTTGCGCGACAGGGGCTCTTCGCTGAAGTAGGACCACAGCTTGGTGACGAAGTGTTTGGGGTGGTCCGGGTTGTTCAGGACGAGTCGCAGGCTGTCGTGCCAGCCGAAGCGTCCGCGATGCCCGTAGATGACCTTGACGCCGTTGTCGTGCAGGGCGGGGTCGAAATGGAAGTCTTCGACCTGGCCGGTGGCCTGATTCCATTTGTTCGTCCAGCCCGTCAGGGCGCGTGCGTGCTCGCGCACGTCGATCTCGTTGTAGCCGTTGCCCGCGCCGAGTGTGAACAGCTCCTGCATCTCGCGCGCGTAGTTCTCGTTTGGCGCTTGCATGGTGCTGCCCGCCCCGGACAGCCAGATGAGCATTGCCGGGTCGATCGTCATCGCGGTGAGCATTGCCGGGAAGCTGTCCAGGCATAGCGAGCGCTGCGTCTGGTTCTGGGCGATCATCAGCCGCTGAGAGTCCACACCCTCGTTGCTTGTGGCGAACCAGTCGTGCCAGGTCAGCGTCATGCGCTCGATCAGCGACGCGCTCGAACGCACCATGCGGTCGAGCCACCACAGCACGTCGTTGCCCCATACGTCATAGGGGGACAGCGGTTCGCCGTTCTGCAGTCGCGGCGGTGGGCCAACCAGCGCACGGTCGGTAGGGCGGGTCAGCGAGAGCACGGCTCCGCGCATGCCGTGTTTGGCAAGCTGCTCGGTCTGTCCAAGTCGCGGGCCAAAGCCGGCGCGCCACAGCAGTCGCTCAGCCTGCTCTGCCTTGAACGGCCCGGAGTAGACCGGCAGCGCGCCGTGCTGGGAGCTTGGGCGGCGGCGCGCGGACGCGCGCGCACGAGTACTGGCCATCCTCTTTGTAATCGGCAGGGTGTGGGCATTTCTTTACCGAATGAGTCGAGGCTTTCGGAAATGAGTCGAGGGCCTATCCGTATACGCCGCTAGGCCGCGTCTCCATCGAGATAGCTCCTTACCCCGGCGCTAGGATGCCTTTTGCGGGTTTGCCGGCAATTGGAGGGAGCACTGGAAGTGAACACCGTGGCAACCACTTCAGCCTCTCCCCGCTTTGCGGCGAACCATCGTCTCGGGGTCATCTTCAGCGGCCTGATGATGGTGATGCTGCTGGCGGCACTGGACTCGACGATCGTCGCGACGGCGCTACCGACGATCGTCGGCGACCTCGGTGGGTTGGAGCGTCTGTCCTGGGTGACGAGCGCATACCTGCTCGCGCAGACGGCGGTCACGCCGCTGTACGGCAAGCTCGGCGATCAGCTTGGGCGCAAGCGTGTCCTGCAAAGCGCGGTGGTGCTGTTCCTCGTGGGCTCCGGGTTGTGCGGGCTGGCTCAGTCGATGACCGAGTTGATCGCCTTCCGTGCGGTGCAGGGGCTCGGCGCCGGTGGGCTGATCGTGCTCGTGCAGGCAACGGTTGGCGATGTCGTCTCGCCGCGCGAGCGAGGGCGCTATCAGGGACTCTTTGGAGCGGTCTTCGGCTTCGCGAGCGTCGCGGGGCCGCTGCTTGGAGGCGTGATCGTCGAGCACCTGTCGTGGCGCTGGATCTTCTATGTGAACCTGCCGATCGGCTTGGTCGCGTTGGTGGTGATCGCGGCGACGCTGCCGGCCACGAGCGTGCGCACACGGCCTGCGATCGACTACCTCGGTGCTGGGCTGCTCGCGGGCGCGTTGAGTGCGATCGTGCTGGTTGCGAGCCTCGGCGGCACGACTTGGGCGTGGGGCTCGGGGCAGACGGTGCTCGTCGCGATTGTGGGAGTTCTGCTGCTCGGTGTGTTCTTGGCGGTCGAGCGTCGCGCGCGCGAGCCGGTGCTGCCGATCCCGGTGTTGCGCGACGAGGTGTTTCGCATCGCCGGGCTGCTGTCGCTGATCGTGGGCTTCGCGCTGTTCGGCTCGGTGACGTTCCTGCCGCTGTTCTTCCAGACTGTGTTCCATTCCACTCCGACGGGAGCCGGGCTGCGGCTGATCCCTTTGATGGGTGGACTGGTGCTCACTTCCGTTGTCTCGGGGCGGGTGATCTCGCGTACCGGCCACTACCGGGTATTCCCAATCGCCGGCACGGCCACGATGACGGTGGGGCTGCTGCTGCTCTCGCGCCTCGATGTCGGCACGAGCTCGGTGGCAGCCGATCTGTACCTGTTGGTGCTCGGCCTCGGCTTGGGGATGGTGATGCAGGTGCTGGTGCTGGCCGTGCAGAACGCTGTCGATTACTCGGTGCTCGGCGCCGCCACCTCGGGGGTTACGCTCGCGCGCGGAATCGGCGGTTCTATCGGGGCTGCCGTGTTCGGCACGATCTTCTCTGGCCGTCTGCGCTTGGAGTTGCACGACGTGATCAGCGGTGCGCTCGGGGCGCAGGTCGCTGGGGGTGCGCGTCTGACGGGCGCGCAGGTCGCGAGCCTGCCGGCAGCGGCCAGGCTTGCCTATGAGAATGCCTACGTGCACGCGCTGCGACCTGTGTTCCTGGTCGCCGCCGGGGTGGGTGCGCTTGGGTTCGTGTTGAGTTTGCGCCTGCGCGAGCGGCCGCTGCGCGCGACCGCCTCCACGAGCCAGGGACTGGACGACGCGCTTGCGGTGCCCAAGAGCCCCAGCTCGCTCGCCGAGATCGATCGTGCACTCAGTCTGCTCGTGAGTCGCGAGGACAGACGCGCGTTCAACGAGCGGGTGGGGGCTCGTGCCAGCGTCGACCTGAGCTCGGGGGCGATCTGGGCGCTCGCTCGATTCGACAGCTATGGAATCGACGGGACGCGCGAGATGGCCCACGAGCAGGCGGTCGAGGACGAGCGCGTGCTTGCGGTCGAACAGGAGCTGCGCGAACGGGGACTCGTAGTCGAGTCCGATGACGGCGCGAGGCTGACAACGGCAGGTCTCGCGATGTCCGATCAGCTGTTGAGCGCCCGCCGCGATGAGCTGCGCGCGATGCTGGCAGATACGGCGACGCAACAGGTTCCCGAGGTGCACGAACTGCTGGAGCGGCTCTGTGTGGAGTTGGCCGGTCAGCGTCCCTGATCTGGGTGCACGGCGAGACTGCGCCGATCCCAGATACAGATGTGCTTTGCTTTGCCTAGATAGAGGGCTCCGTTGCTCGACGAGCACGGCTCAACATGTAGGCTCCAAAGCTCGCGGCGCCCGCGCCCGCCGCTACGGCCAGTGGCAAGCCGAGACTTTGCTTCTCGAGCAGACCGCCGATGGTGGCCCCGATGAGCATCGCCGCGATAACGGACAGTCGCCTGGGCGAGACACCGATTCTTGACGGTGTCGCGGCTGCGTCGGCGGCCAGGCCGGTCAGGGTCATCGTGAGCACGGTGGTCGTCATGTCAGGCACCGCCAGCTTGCGCACGATCGCGTTGCGCAGGCCCATTGCCAGCGCGACCAGCGCGATGATCGCGTAGGCGCCGGCCGAGCCGACCTTGACATGTATCGCGTAGGCAACGACCGCGGCGAGCACCAACAGCGCCACCTCGCCGGCGACTCCTATCAGAAGCACACGCTCGTGTTTCTCAGCTATTCCGATGCCAAGCCGCCCACCAATTGCAGCGCCGAGCAGGAAGGCGCCGAGTGAGATCATAGGGGCGAGGACCGGCAGACCGCCAGCGTTTGCCAAGCCGAAGCCGAGCAGCACGATGTTGCCGGTCATGTTGGCCGTGAAAACGTGGCCGAGGCCGAGATAGCTGGCGGCGTCGATCAGGCCTGTGGTGAGCGTGAGCGCGAGCAGCACCGGCGGCAGGGCTTTGTCGTTTGCGGGCGCCGGCTTTGCTGCGTTTGCATCTTCGCCTGCCATCGCTGTGACTTCGACGGCGGAGTCAGGAAACCTCGCGGTGGTGGTACTCGGAAACCTTGCGGCAGGAGCGCCCGGGAGACCTTGCGGCGGCGTGGTGGAACGCGAAAAAATGGCGGACCCGTAAAAGGGGGGTGTTAACGGGAACCCTGTTCTTGGAATGTCCCCGCCTCTTCCAGAGTGTGTGCTTCCGGCTACAAGGGCGTGCCTGTGACTACGCGAGTATGGATGCAGCTACGCGTGATGCAGCTACGCGTCCTCGAAGCGCTGAGCCTCGCCGGTCATCTCACGTCGCAGGCGCTGCACCTGACGCAGTTCGCGCACGTCGTCGTCGAGCAGCGGCTGAATGGCCGGCTCGTCGCTACCGAGCAGCTCCGGCTCCAGACGATGACGTACGAGCTCACCGGCGATCGCGTCCACACGCTGGGCGCCGGCGCCCGGGCGTGAGCTGACGACACGCGCCAGGCGTTGCCCGCGAAACAGCAACCCCACGCCGTCGTCGGCGGCCCAACCGCCTGGCAGCGCACCCTCGCGCACGCTTCTCAGCCACACCGGCAGCCGTTCGGGCTCGCCATCGGCGTGGACGGTCAGCGAGCCGTCCAGCAGTCCGAGGCCCGCCATCGGCTCGGGTGTGCCGCTGGAGCTAGTGACGCCGCCTTCAAACCAGCACATCGCTCCGGCGCTGATTCCAGCGAGAACCGTACCCTTGCGCCAAGCTTGGATCAGTAGCTCGTCAAGCCCGTGCGCGCTCCAGATCGCCAGCAGATTGCGCATCGAGCCGCCGCCGACGTAGACGACGTCCTGTTCGAGCACGATCTCCGCCAGGGGCCGCTCGAGGTCGCCGAGCCGGAACAGCGATACGTGGCTGGGCACGCACGCGCGCCCACCGAAGCGCGCGTAGAAAGCGTTGATCTGCGTGGTCGTATCGCCCGAGGCTGTTGGCAGGAAGAGGACGCGAGGCTCCCTGGCCCGGGGGAGCGTGAGCACGTAGTCGTCGAGCAGAGGGTTGGCGGGCTCCATCGTGAAGCCGCCGCCACCCATCGCGAGGATCAGTCGCTGCTCGTCGTCGGGTGCGGCGCTCACGCGGGCGCGACCGTGTGAGCGGCGATCTGGTTGGGTTGCTTGGCGGTACTCATGCGCATGCGACCGTGTCGGCGGCGATCTTGCCGGGCTGCTTGGCGGCGCTCACGCGAGCACCACTGTCCTTGAGGCGGACAGGACCGCGGATCTCTCCGGTTGCTTGGCCGCGCCGCTTGCCTTGGCGCCACTGCGCTTGGTCGGGCCGCCGCGCTCGCCCAGGTAGGAGACTTCGAGCGCCGTCTCTCTCACCCGGCCGCCGCTACGGCGCACATGAAAGGCGCCGCCGCGCTCGCGCGAGCTGACCACACGATCCAGCTTTGTCCCCTTGAAATGAAGCGCTACGCCGTCGTCGGCGGCGTACCCGGCGCGCATACCCTCGCCGACGAGCGTGTGGTACTCGGCGCGGCGCGCCGGCTCGGCATCGTAGTGCACGCAGTTAGAGTAAGGCAGCAGTCCTAGACCGCCGACACGTCGCGGTGGTCCATGGAAGGCGGAAAGCGCCTCGGCGAACCAGCACAGCGAGCCCGCCGAGGGCCCGCACAGCACGATCCCGCGCTGCCATGCCTCGCGCAGAACAGCATCCAGGCCGTGCGCACGCCATACCCCGAGCATGCTCACGACGTTGCCGCCGCCCACATAAATCAAGTTCTGGGCGAGCAGATGTGAGGCCAGATCGTCCTCGACTCCGCGCCCACCTTGGTCGCGACGGAACATCGAGATGTGGCTGGCCTCGCACAGTGCCGAGAAACGCCGGTAGAAGCGCACCACGTAGTGGTCGGCGTCGCCGGAGGCGGTCGGCAGAAAGCACACCCGCGGCCGGCGGGCCTTGGTCAACGCAAGGATGTAGTCGTCCAGCAGCGTGCTGTCTTTCTCCATCGAGAAACCGCCGCCTCCAAGGGCGACGATTTGCGGAATCCGGGTTCGCATCGCTTGCTCTCGCTTTATGTGCAAACTGCGGGAATGGGTCTTTAGTGTCGCTGTGGACGGCACCCTCGCGTATGGACTTGCGCCCAAGATCGGCCCGCTGTCTCTCGACAATCATCCAAATCGTGGTTGGGCCCCTGTAAGCTCGACGGATGCCTTCTTCTATGAACTCGCTGGAACATGTAGACGTTCTGATCGTAGGCGCCGGCCTTTCCGGGATCGGCGCCGCTTGTCACTTGCAAGCCAATTGTCCCGGCAAGAGCTACGCGATCCTCGAGGCTCGCGAGCGCACCGGCGGCACATGGGATCTCTTCAAATATCCCGGTATCCGCTCGGACTCGGACATGTACACGCTCGGCTATTCATTCCAGCCATGGACGCAGGACAAGTCGATCGCCGGCGGCTCCTCGATTCTCGACTACGTGCGCCAGACCGCAGCCGACAACGGCATCAACGAGAAGATCCGCTTCAACTATCGCGTGCTGCGCGCCCAGTGGTCGAGCGAGGACGCGCGCTGGACGGTCGAGGCGGAGCATGGCGAGGGGGAGAGCGTGAGCATCTGCTGCAATTTCCTGTTTCTGTGCAGTGGCTACTACTGCTACGACGAAGGCTATACGCCCGAGTTTCCCGGCAGCGACGACTTCGCCGGCCAGATCGTGCACCCGCAGCATTGGGACGAGGACATCGACTACGCGGGTAAGCGGGTCGTCGTGATCGGCAGTGGCGCGACGGCGGTGACGCTAGTTCCGTCGATGGCTGAGAGTGCCGCGCACGTGACGATGCTGCAGCGCTCGCCGACTTACATCATTTCGCTGCCCGCCGAAGACCCGGTGGCCAAGCTGCTGCGTCGCTTCCTGCCGGCCAAGGTGTCTTACCCGATCATGCGTTGGAAGAACGTGCTGATGACGATGGCAAGCTTTCAGCTGGCGCGGCGGCGCCCCAAGGCGATGAAGGCGTTCCTACGCAAGGGTCTGGAACGTCAGCTGCCCGCGGGCTATGACATCGACACTCACTTCAACCCAAGCTACAACCCGTGGGACCAGCGCTTGTGCCTGGCGCCAAACGGCGACCTGTTCGAGTCGATTTCCGCCGGTCGTGCTTCAGTGGTGACCGACCGCATCGAGGCTTTCACCGAGACGGGTATCAAGCTCGTCTCTGGGACCGAGCTCGAGGCAGACGTGATCGTCACCGCTACAGGTCTGAACCTTGTTGCGTTGGGGGGCATGCAGTTCTCTGTGGACGGTCAAGATGTGACGCTCGCCGACACGATGAGCTACAAGGGCATGATGCTCAGCGGTGTACCCAATATGGCTTTCTCGGTGGGCTACACGAACGCTTCGTGGACACTGAAGTGCGATCTCACTTGTGAATACGTCTGCCGTTTGCTCAAGCACATGGACGAGGGTAGCTTCCGCCAGTGCACACCGCACAACCGCGACAGGCGCGTGTCAGAGCGCCCGTTCATCGATTTTTCCTCCGGCTATGTGCTGCGCTCCATCGAGCAGTTCCCCAGGCAGGGCTCCAAGGCGCCGTGGAAGCTGCACCAGAATTATCCGCTGGACATTCTCAATCTGCGCTTCGGCTCGGTCGCCGACGGTGTGATGGAGTTCTCCAATGCCGGAGGAGCGCAGGTCGAGGCACCGGAGCTGGTCGCTGTCTGAGGTGCACGTGGTCGGTGGGTCGCGCATGGTCCTGCGTCAGCTGGCAAAGGGGGACGAGGCTGAGCTGTTGCGCATCCATAGAACCCCGGAGGTGGCGTTCTGGTGGGATGTGCCCGACGATGGCTTCCCTTGGAGCGACGAGCCCGAGTCGACGCGGTTGACGATCGAGGTGGACGGCGCCATCGCCGGGATGATCCAGTTCTACGAGGAGCAGACGCCCAAATACAGGCACGCCTCGATCGACCTGTTCCTAGACCCCGCTTTGCACGGGCAAGGTCTTGGCACCGAGGCGGTGAGGCGCGTCGTGCGTCTGCTGATCGACGAGCGCTCTCATCATCGCGTCACGATCGATCCGGGCAAGGACAACCAGGCGGCGATCCGCGCTTATGAAAAGGTCGGCTTCAGGCCGGTGGGAGTGATGCGCAGCTACGAGCGTCGCGTCGGCGCTGAGGAATGGCGCGACGGGCTGTTGATGGAGCTGCTTGCCGCGGATTTGTGAGGCGCCTAGATTGCCGCGAAGGCTGAAAGCCGGTGAAAACGAGCGGCGGCGGGTGCAAGCGAGTAGTGGGTAGTGCGATGCTGGCCTGGGCTGAAGCCTGCCGGTGTGAACCGTGGCTCCAGCCCGAGCTCAGCTGCAGATGACCGCTAGGCCAGCTGGACGTTTACTGCCTTGGGTCCCTTGTCGCCGGCCTCGGCGTCATAGGTGACCTTCGCGCCCTCTGCCAGGGAGCGGTAGCCGTCGCCGGCAATCCCTGAATGATGGACGAACAGGTCCTTGGACTGATCGTCGGGCGTGATGAAACCAAAGCCCTTGTCGTCGCTGAACCACTTGACGGTTCCTGTAGCCATGTTGCTTTTCCTCCGTGTTTTCGCGTGCTGCGAACGCGGAGATTGCTATGAGCAAAGGCTACGAGCGCTGACACTGCGGTTGTTCGGGATTAATTACCCCGCTTGGATCAAGCCACTATATAGCATCGCTATGCGGCCTCCGAAAGCGCCGTCTCGTTCTCGGCGCGCTCGCCAGCGCTCTCGTGTTGGGTAGCGCTTGCCGGCTGCGGCCGCAATACGGCCACGGCCACGCCGATGCCGACCAGCACAAGACCCGTGGCGATCCAGAATGCAAGCTGATAGCCGCCGGTCAGCGCTGCCGCCTGGGACTGTCCCTGGGCGAGCAGCTTGTTCGTGTGTGAGGTCGAGAGCGTGGCCAGCACGGCTAGCCCGAGCGCGCCGCCGACCTGGGCGGTCGTGTTGACGAGGCCCGAGGCGAGCCCGGCGTCGCTGGGCGTGGCACCGGACATCGCGACGCCCATCAACGCCGGGAAGCACACGCCGGCGCCTGTGCCAAGCAGCAGCATCGAGGGCAACAGGCCGGTCACGTAGCTCGCGTGAACGGGCGCGATCGCCAACAGCGCGAGCGCCGCCGCGATCATGGCCAAGCCCGGAGGCAGTAGCGCACGCGCGCCGAAGCGTGTGATCAAAGGCTCTGAGAAACGAATCGACATCGAGCCCATCGTGATCGTCACAGGCAGGAACGCGAGGCCGATCTCCAGCGCGTCGTAGCCAAGCACCTTGCGCATATACAGGGCACCCATGAAGAACATGCCGAACATCCCGGCAACGGAGAACACTTGGATCAGGTTGGCCCCGCTGACGTTGCGCGAACGGAAGATACGCAGCGGCACGAGCGGGTTGCTTGCCGTTGCCTCGCGTGCGATGAAGGCCGCGAGCAGTGCGAGCGAGAGCGCGCCGAGGGCCAGGGTGGTTCCGGCGCCCCAGCCGTCTTCGGCCGCGGGCGAGACAATCGTGTAGACGCTGAGCATCAGCGCGCTGGTGATCAGCACCGCACCGGGAATGTCGGCACCCTCGCCGAAGCCGATCCCCTCGTCTTTGTCGAGCAGGCGCCGGGCGAAGAAGATCGTCGTGAGCCCGATCGGGACGTTGACGAAGAAGATCCAATGCCAGTCGAGCGCTTGTGTGAGCACGCCGCCGGCCAGCAGGCCGACAGATCCGCCGGCGGAGGCGACGAAGGCGTACACGCCGATCGCCTTGGCCTGGTCGCGAGGGCTGGGGAACATCGTCACGATCATGCCCAGGACGACGGCCGAGGTCATCGCGCCGGCGATGCCCTGTACGAAGCGTGCGCAGACCAGCAACGTCTGCGTCCATGCGAGGCCGCACATCAGCGAGGCGAGCGTGAACAGGCCTACGCCAAGCAGGAAGATGCGGCTGCGGCCGAGCAGGTCGCCAAAGCGCCCGGCCAGCAATAGCAGCCCGCCGAAGGCGATCAGGTAGGCGTTGACGACCCAGGCGAGGCTGGAGGTGGAGAAGTGAAGTTCTTCTTGGATCGAGGGCAGTGCGACGTTGACGACGGTCACATCGAGCACGATCATCAGGACGCCGATACACAGCACGTACAGCGCCAGCCAGCGTGAGCGCTCGGTCGCGTGGGCAGTGCTCTGATCTGTTTGTCCAGTGTGTGTCGTCATCGTTCCAAGTCTCCTTGTCGCGGTGTTCCGCCCAGGCTATCGAGCAGAACCCGGTTCCCGTGTTTTTGTGCCGAGAACGTGTCTCAGCCCGCGGCGGCACGGCGGCTCTGACGCGTCAACGCGCTCACGAGCTTGTCGATCGAGCGCTGTAGCTGCTCGATGCTGGCCGACTCAACGCGGGTCACGCCGACCTCCCGGTTGATCCAGGCGTTGATCTCACGATGGCTGCTGCGGCTGCGCACGGCGAGGTCGGCCACCAGGCGGCGGCGCTCCTCGCGTAGCTGGGTCCTGCGCTCGAACGCCGCTACTGGCGCCGGCTCGGGGGGCGTGGGTGTGGCGGTCTTGGCTTTCGGCGCGGTCGGTGCAGGTCCGAACAGCGTCATCTGCGGCACCACTTCGGCGCTCAACGGCACGAACTCGAGCGCAGGCGATGGCTCGCTTGCGCGACGCTCGCGCGGCTCGTCCAGTCCCTCCTCCTGCTCGCGTTGGCGTAGCGCGTGGCGCAGCTCGGTCTCGACCTGCGCGGCGTGCGCGCGCAACACGGGCTCGGCGGGCAGATAGACCCAGCTCGGCTCGGGGGGACGGCCGGGAATCGTGCGCACGAAGCGGCCGACAATCTGCCTGAAGATCATTGGCGTCTTCGCCGCCGTGGCGTACACACCCACGCGCAAGCGGGGAATGTCCACACCCTCGGAGACCATGTTGACCGCCACGATCCACGGCTCGCGCGACTCCCTGAAGGCAGCGAGCTTCTGTGCGGCGCGTGTCTCGGTGTGCAACACGACCACGGGCGCCTTGCCGGTGGCATCGCCGAGCAGCTTTGCGATCTTGCGCGCGTGCGTGGCGTCTGCTGCGACCGCCAACCCGCCGGCGTCGCGATGGCCGTCCGCGCGCAACTCGTTCAGCTTGGTGTCAGCCTCGCGCAGTATTCGCGGCAGCCCGTCAGGCAGCTCTGTCGAGATCGCGGTGCGATATCGGCGGCTTGCCTCGCGGGCGGTGAGCACCGTCTCGAACGAGGACTCGATCACATCCTCGCCGCTGCGCCAAGAGAGGGTGCCGTCGAAGGTCACGAACGCCACTGGCCGGCAGATGCCCTCGGCCACCGCCTCGGCGTAGGTATAGGAAACGTCTGGTTCGGCGACTCCTTCGGCGTCGTAGCTGACGCCCGGGATCGGCGTCGCATCGGAGCGAAACGGGGTCCCTGACAGCAGCAGCCAGCGGGGGGCCGCCGCGAAGGCCATCTGAAAGCCCGTGCCCCACGCCAGCTCCTCGCCGAGGTGGTGGGCCTCGTCCACGATCACCAGCGTGTCCGGCGCGACCTTCGCACGCCACCCCTTTGGATCGGAAGCCACGCGTGCGTAGGTCACGGCCACGCCGTGGAAGTCGCGTGGCGGTAGTGGACCGGGGGCGTCGGGCTGCAGCTGCACGCCCAGCTGCGCCCCGGCCGCGGCCCATTGACGCGTGAGCGGCGTCGTCGGGCACAGCACAGCCACACGGCTGACCTCGCCGCCAGAGAGCATGCGGCGTGCCAGCTCGAGCGCCGGACGGGTCTTGCCGGCCCCAGGCGCCGCCGAGATCAGGAAGGGGCCGTCTTGCCAACCGTGGAGACGCTCGAGCGCGTCGCGCTGCCAGGCGCGCAGGGATGTGACGGAGGCTCCAGACAAGAGCCCGGCATCCTGCGCCATCGCCCGGACGGATCGCCCGGTTTGGCCCAGTCAGTGGCCGAGTGCGGTTTCCCGGCGCGGCGCGGTTTTTGCGAACAGCGGGGCTGGCCCGCGCTGGAGGGCGGCTGGGCGTTAGGAACGCGGTGGGGGTGGCGCGTAGCGGTGGTGCAGCATCAGCGGGTTGCCGTCGGGGTCGTTGAACAGCGCCATGTGGCATACCCCCGTGTCCAACGTATCGCCACGAAACTGCACGCCTTGCTCTTCGAGCGTGGCACGCGCGGCGGCGACATCGTCGACGTGCAGCGCGATCTCGTGCCCGCGCACGCTGTGCTCCATGCCCATCTTCCCGGCGTCGAGGACGCTCAAGGTCAAGTTGCCTGTCTCGAACTCGGCGTAGTTGCGCTCTTCCAGGTAAACCGAGCGCTCAAGCCCAAGCTTCTCTCCGTAGAACTCGACGGCTTTAGGGAGATCTTTGGTGGAGACGGCCACGAAGTCGACGCCAATGATCAGCTGCGTTGAGTCGGTCATCGCAAAGCTCCTTGATCGTGTGTGGTGGTCCGCCCGCGCAACTCTCGATCGGGCGCGAGTGAGTCTGTCTGACCCGCGTGCGCGCCGGTGGGACGCTTACGCGCTCTCCGCCTGTACCTGCCCCGACTTTACAGCCTGCTGGAGGGCGTCGTAGTCGCGTTCGTTCTGGTCGGCATAGGCCTCTGAGAAATCCACGATCGCCTGGTCGAACACGCCGCCGGCGCCGAGGTAGGACGCGATCGCGATGCGATTTCCCGTGCGCGCGTGCGCGCGTGCCAGTGTCCAAGCGCACAGGGCGCCGTAGGCTCGCAGCATCGGGTGGGTCATTGTCTCGATCTCGACGCTCAGCTTGCCGTCCCACAGCTGGCGCACATAGAAGTCGCGCGTTACGTCATCGATTCCGGTGGCCGGCAGCCAGCCCAGGAGGATGTCGCCGGAGGCCTGCATCAAGCGCTGGCCCTCGACCACGCGCTGGCCGTGGTTTGCGTACTGGGAGGCGCCGGCGAAGGGCTCGAGCACCGATGCCTGGGCTTCCTTGGCCTGCAGCACGAGCGGGTCCTGCTCGTCGCGTCCCACGAACAGCAGCACCCATGCACGCGTGCCGACGCTGCCGACACCCACGACCTTGCGCGCGATGCTCTGGAACGTGTAGTCGCCCAACAGCACGCTGTACTCGTCGCTGAGGCTCGAGCGGTAGTCGGCGAGCATCGCCTCAAAACGCTTGTGTAGCTCGTCGGTCTCCGCTTGGCCCAAGAGCTCTCGGGCCGGCACGATCAGAGGCGGTTCGCTGATGAAGCGCAACTGTCCATCGACCGCTTCGGTGAGCTTGAGGACGGCGCGCGTGCTGTTCTTTGCGCGGGCCTTGCCCAAGCGCTTTTCCATCTGTTGCAAGCGCTTGCCCTTGACAAGTTGCTGCGCGCGTACGACGCCCATGATGTCCTTGGCGTTGAGGCTCGAGTACCACACGTCCAGATTGCTCATCTGGGCAAAACCCCGCATCGACAGTCTGTAGGCCTGAGCGGCCCAGACGATGACGTCGGCGACCTCTTGCTTGCTCAAGTTGAGGTCGCGCCCGGCGACGCACAGACTCACGGCCAGGCGCTTCACGTCCCACTCCCACGGCCCCGGCAGGGTCTCGTCGAAGTCGTTGATGTCAAACAGCATCTCGCGCTCGGGCGAGGCGAAGACGCCGAAGTTGGAGAGATGGGCGTCGCCGCATAGCTGCACCCGCAGGCCCGAGGTAGGCGTCTGGGCGAGGTCGGCCGCCATGATCGCCGCCGCTCCCCGGTAGAAGGTGAAGGGGGAGACGAGCATGCGCCCATAGCGGATCGGCACGAGCTCTGGCACGCGACTCTCGGCCTGGCCCTGGAGGATCGCTACGGGATCCTCGCGGTCCTTTGCTGCTTTCCATTCGGCGTGGCTCGAGCGCGGCGTGTGCGCCCGCGCGTCCTTGCCTTCCGCTTCGCGCTGCTTGACCGTCTCGGCGTCGCTCATGTCTCACTCCTCGGGGTCTCATCGGAACCGCGCTCGGGTCTCGAGGACGGGGGAGCGGGGGTGGCCGCTCCAGGGCTCGGCGGCGGCTCGGGCGTGGTGGAGGGGGCCGTGGCAGGAGAAGCGCCCGGCGTATGTGACTCTGTGGTCGCAGTGGGATCGTGATGTCCCATGTGCACGCTGTGCCCTCCGCCTCCGCCGCCCAGCATGTTCGCCGTCACGTGCGCGTCGGGGAACTCCGTTGCCGTTTGCCGTCGCAGCATCTCCGCGCCAAACACTGCCAGCACGATGATGATCAAGATCCCGCTCCACGTCCTCGTGGCGACGATCGGACCCCAAGCGAGCAAGAGCAACAGCAGTAGTCCAACCGTTCCAAAGGTGATGTCAGGACGATCACGCAAATAGGGAGCCATCAGGCGACGCAAGCTCGTGGCCGTCTTCGTCGGTCCCGCGAGCAGCCCCGCGAGGATCACGGGTACGCCGATGAACACCGCCGACCACGCCACATCCTTGAGCACGCTCGTGCCAATCGACCACGCCGCTTGTGCCGCGGGTCTCACCGCTTCGGTCGTGGCAAGTGAGTTGACCACCTTTTCTCCGATGATGCCACGCGCCACGATGACTACGAGCCCCGCGCCGATGAACGCTACGCCGACCTCGATCAACGTTTGGCGTCGTCGTCCGCGCGCCAGATACACGGCCAGCGCGAACATCGCCACCACCAACAGCGGCAAGATCACGGCCAGGCTGCGCAGCAGGTTCACCCCATTCTGTGCCGTTTCCAGCTGCTTGGCCTTCACGATCCGAAGTTGCGCCACGTTTGGCGGAATCTTGCTCACCAGGCTCGACGGGGCGCCCACCTTGTCGGCGACTTCGCCGAGCATCGGCCGTAGATCAAGCACCACTTCGCCTTTGCCAGGCGTCTTCACCACGCTGCCTTTGTTCTCGATCAAGCGCACGAACTCGGCGTGGGTCACCTGATTTGCCTTGCGCCACAGTTCCTGGACCTGCGGGCGTTCGAGCAGCAGGTTTATTCCCTTTTGCACCACGTCTTTGAGAGCGCCCGCCGCGGGGGCCGCGAGCGGTCTCAGTTCGCTTGGTAGCTCTTTACCTAGTTCGCCGGCCACATCCACATTCGCGTACAGCTGTTCGGTCAGATACCCGGACACGGCTTCACGGATAGGTGGGCTCTCGATCAGCTTTGCGTTGGTGGTGGTCCAATAGCCCGTATCGAGCAATTGCCTGTTGGCCCAGACGGCGAAGATCGCCACGATGCCGAGCACGGTTGCAATGCCGATCAGGCTGCGCACCAGCCAGCGATGGGGGTGAGCCGCGTTTGGGGACGGGGCATAGGCTTGGGCCTGCGGGCCTAAAACCGGTGGGTCGGTGGGGGAGCTCACGTTACGGGAGGCTATCCGGGGGTTCGGCGACCAGTAACCGTGTTACACCGCACCGGGGTAGGTGTTTTCACGCAAGCTGCCTGCATTTCAGGAGCCTTCGCGCTCTGCCATGTCGGCGCCGGTGGTGGTCGTCATCACCTGCGCCGCGCCGCCGCCGAGCACCCGGCGCACCAGCCCGGGCGCCACGATGCGCAGGGCCGCGGCAAGTGCATACGGTCGCGGTACGTAGCGCTCGGGGCGACGCTCCACGCCCGCCTGGTAGATGGCCTCGGCCGCCTTCTCAGGTGTCGAGACGATCCAGCGCGTCAGCGCACGGTCAGTCAGCTCGGACTGGGGGAAGCCCTCGGTGGAGATGAAGCCAGGGAGCACAAGCCCGACGTGCACACCGTGCGGGCGCTCCTCGGCCCACAGCGAGTCAGACCAACCGGCGAGCGCGAACTTCGACGCGCTGTAGGCGCCCGATCCGGCACGCGCCACGCGCCCGGCAGTGCTGGCCACATTTACGATCGCGCTTGGGGTGCTCTCGCGCAGCAGCGGCAGCAGCGCCTCAGTCAGACGCAGCTGAGCGTCGAAGTTGATGTCCATCGTGCGCTTGACATTGGCGTAGCCGCCCTCGGCGAAGCGTGCGCGCCATGCGGCGCCGGCGTTGTTGACGAGCAGGTCGAGCCGTCCGTGGTGCTCGCCGATGTGCGCGCGCACGTACGCCGGAGCATCTTCGTCGAGTAGGTCCAGCGCGAGAAAACTTGCCTGTGGGCCGAGCGAGCCGGCGAGCGCGCGCAGGCGCTCCTCCCGGCGCGCCACAAGCACTATCCGCGCATTTGGGATGCGCGCCAGTCGGCGGGCTGTGGCCTCGCCGATGCCGCTGGAAGCGCCCGTGACGACGGTCACGAACGGTTGCGCGCTTGTTGCGGTTTGTGGATGCGGTTCGGTCATGTGTTTGCGCCTTTCTTCAGTTCACGGTGCTCGACACCGTCGGGCCCGGCGATCAGGATGTCACTGACCATCCGCGCCGCGAACAGGCCATGGTCGACCATCCCGGGGGTGTCGGCCAGGCGCGCGGCCAACGCTCGCGCGTCTTCGATCGGGCCGAAGTAGTCGGCGATCAGATTGCCCTCCGGGCTCGGAGGCACATTGCGCAGCTTCGCCTCGCCGATCAGGGCCAGCGTTGCTTGGGCCCCGAAGCGCAGGATCTCCAGTGGCACCGGCGGGCGCAACTCTGTGACCGCCTTCTCGGCGGAGGCGATCACCACGAAGCGCGTGCTGGCCGCCGCGACAATCTTCTCGTGTGTGTGGGCGGCGCCGCCGCCCTTGATGAGCCACCCGCGGGGATCGATCTGATCGGCCCCGTCGATTGCGATGTCCAAGTGGCCGAGCTTGTCGAGCTCCTCCACAACCAGTCCGAGCTCGCGTGCGGCGCGGTCGGTGGCGGGCGAGGTGGCGGCACAGCGCAAGCTCAGGCCGCGTGCCTGAAGCGCGGGCAGCAGGTGAGCGACGGTGGAACCTGTGCCCAGACCGACACGATCGCTGTCTTTTACGAGCAGGGCGGCAGCCTCGGCCGCTGCGCGCTTCTGCTGGTTCGTATCTGTCATGGGCGCCTGTATCGACGCGCGAGATGACGCCATCGTGCAGCGAGCCTACAGGCCCGGTGCCACGATGGGCACGTCCAAGGGTGGATCCTTCAGCTTGCGCTCACGCGTGCTGTTTGAGGCCCTTCACCGGCGGTGAGTGGTTGGGAGTCGTACTCCTCGGGTCCTCCACGCAGAAAGCGCCATATCGCCAGCAGCATCATGATTGTCATCAGTCCTGCGCTGGTGGCGCACTCCTCACAGACAGCGTGGATCGAGAACAGCTCGCGGTAGGTCAGATAGGCGGAGAAGCCGAAGCCGCCGATCGTCAGCACGAGCGTCGCAAAGCGTGTGTTCTCGCTTTCCGGCGCGAGCAGTGAGGCCATGATGGCGATGTAGCCGAGCAGACCCATCAGGGCTACGGGGACGCCCCCGAGCTTTGAGTAGGTCGAAGTCTGGACCTTGAAGCAACTGCCGCCTGAGGTGCAGACAGGCCTCAGATTGGCATAATGGACGTAGGTCAGGTAGCTAGCTAGCGCTAGGCCGAGCGCCGTCAACACGATCAGAACGATTCTGAGGGTGCGCCGGCTCATCACGGGGCGGTGCCGATCTGCTCCACTGCCCGATCACTCTCAGGCCTTCAACTGCTTTTCGATCGCCGCTTCAAATTCGCCGGCGTTTGTGAACCCGGCGATTTCAAGCTTTTGCAGCGCTCCGCCGGTCTTACCGATCGTGAAGGACGGGGTTCCCGTGAAGCCATTCTGGTTGGCCGCCTGCGCATCGGCGAGAACCTGGCTGGCGTAAGCGGGATCGTTGCGGTCTTCGCTCCACTGGGAGAGTTTCAAGCCCGGTATCTGGGCAGCCAATCCCTGCAGGTAGCTTTCTGTGACATAGCCGCTGTCCTCTTCTCCCTGCTCGTGGTAGAAGAGCTCAACGAAGTTCCACATCATGTTCTGCTTGCCGGCTGCGAGCGCGGCGACCTGCTGGGTCTGGAAGGTTTCTTTTTCGCGCGTGGCAGTCTCCATCGAGTGGTACTCGATCTTGACCTTGCCGGTGCGCACGTACTTCTTGATGATCGTCGGCAACGCACCGAGCGTGAACTGCTTGCAGAACGGGCACTCCAGGTCGCCAAAGTACTGGATCGTCACGGGCGCATTGGGATTGCCCAGCGTGAACGTGCTCTGCGGTATGCCCTGCAGCAGCGAGATCACTTCTGAACTGGCGGTCTTCGCCGCAGCACTTTTCGGAGCCGGCGCGTTTTTAGAGCCGCCGCTACCGGTCGCGATCAGGATGATCGCGATGATCACGATGACCACGCCCGCGACCCCGCCAAGCTGGATCAGGCGCTTGCGCTGGGCGCTCTGCGCCGCATGCGCTTCCTCCTGGACCTTGCGCTCAGCACGCGCCTGCTCGCGGCGTTCCTTGCGGGTCAAATCTGCGTCGGCTGGAGTCATGGATGCAACTTTTGCACACTTTGCCTGAAGATTGCTTAAGGACTGGCGCCGGTGGGCCGCGGAAGCTTGCCGTCGGGCGGGTGTTGAGCGCTGTACGGGCAAGGCCGTCAACCTCTTGGCGAAGCTCGAGGCGTCCGATCACCGTGGGAGCGCATGGCTGCGTCCTATGAGCTCTCGCACGCAAACGTGCATTGCAGAGCAGATAGTTGCCGCGTCCCGGTATGGCCTGTCCGTCGCGTACCGTAGACGGAGACATTTGCCCCCGTAGCTCAGCTGGATAGAGCGTCGGACTTCTAATCCGAGGGTCGCAGGTTCGAATCCTGCCGGGGGCGCTCAGGACGCCTGTAGGTAAGCCAAAACGGCTATGCGGGTACCGGAGGCCCGGTCGGCCGGGTACCGGTTGGGTACCGAGATTGCGGCCGTGGGGCGGTTTCGAGGTGTGCGCCTACCTATGGACAAGCTGCGCCTGGACAGCTAGAATGTAAGGTGCTGGCTTCCTGATTAGGAGTGCCTACGAGATATATGCGGGGAGTCCCCCTGCTGACCACACAGGGTCCCCCTCTCTCCTCAGCCCAGCGCGCCCGGGAAACCGGGCGTTGTGCTTTCTAGGGCGGACCTTCAGTTTGTTCGCACAAACGATCCCGCCGGGCGGTCAGTACAGGCCATCAAGGAAGCTCGGCCAGGTTGCTCTGACGCACGCGCCTTGGTAGCCTTGCGGGCTCTACAGCCTGCGGCGTCAGAACCCCAATACCAACGCCGTGGGACTCGCTGCGCGATTTGGGAGCGCTCTAAGCAAAGGAGCCCCCATGCCAGTAGACGACGACCCCAAGAAGCAGCCATTTTCCCCGGAGTGCGAGGGCAAGCTCTTTGAGGTCGCGCGGCGGAATCCCGTTGCGCGCGTAAGCGCATTCAGCTCCCTGGGTTGGGGCGCCTGTGGGCTCCCCGTCCCGCAAGAGGTCCTTGACCGCTGGGTTCGCATGATGGGTACTGAGCCGGGCACAGGGTGCCTATATACGCGGGTAACTGGCCCGCTGGGGGCTTGGGTGTGGCAGCTTTCTGGCTAGCCGGATGCTATACTTGTATTAGATGAAGCTAGGCGAAACCCACAAGAGGCGCAAGCCTCATCAGCTCAAGCAGCCCCATCCGATCACGGTCGCCCGTGCCAAGAAGGGCTTGACGCTGCGCGAGCTAGCCGAGCGCGTGGAGATGAGCGTGCCGGGCCTGAACCACATTGAAACGGGCCTGTCCCAGCCGCACCGATCGACTCGCCGCCTGCTCGAATCTGAGCTAGGCCCGATCAAGTGGCCAGAGCCTGCCAAGAAGGGCAAGAAGTGAGACCTATCACCGACGAGCTTGCGGCCCACGCCTACGCTCAGGGCTGGTGCTGTGATTCCCAAGGCGGCGGCGAAGTGTTTTCTGACGCGCCCCAATGGTTTCGGCGTCGAGTTGTAGCTGTGCGCATACAGACGTGCCGTACGCCCCACCTGTGCCCGCAACGGCCACGGGTAGGCCAAGCACGCCCACGAGGCCGCAGGGAGCAGCGCAGGCGGTCTGTGCGCGCTCTGCGTGGCTCGCCCGACGACCCACCGGGTAAACCTGAGCCCGCGTCGGGCCATTCCATCCACAGGGCGGCGCTCGCATGAGCGCGCCATCCAAGCGCGGCCCGCGCAAGGCCAACGTCAACGGCAATGTGCTCACGGACGTGATGGCGTTTATCCATCGGTTCGTCGTGATGTCCGATGAGCAACTGCTGATCACGGCGTTGTGGATCGTGCATACGCACGCTCTCGATGCGGCTCAGCAGACGCCGTACCTGCTGGTCACCAGTCCCGAGAAGGCGTGTGGTAAGTCACGGCTCATCGAGGTTGTTGGTCTCCTCGTTGCGCGTCCTTGGGATGTCGTCTTGCCGTCTGAGGCCGTGCTGTATCGCACGGTGGATGCGCATAAGCCGACGCTGCTGCTGGATGAGGTCGATGCAATCTTTGCATCGGGCCGGACATCGGATCGGTACGAGGGAGTACGGGCACTGCTCAACGCCGGGCACAGGCGTGGGGCGCAGGTTCCGCGTTGCTCGGGTCCCACTAGCGAGGTCGTCAGCTTCCACGTCTTTTGTCCCAAGCTCATCGCGGGTATTGGCACGTTGCCGGACACAGTGGCTGATCGTGGTGTGCCGATCCGTCTCCAACGCAAGACTCGCAAAGAGACGGTGGAGCGGTTCATCCGCCGTGACGAGCAGCACGGCACTGACGCGCTGAGAAAGCGACTGGCCTCGTGGGCTAAGAAACACAAAGCGGTACTCGCTGATGCGCGCCCCACAATGCCTGACGAGCTTAGCGACCGGCTGCAAGAGGGTTGCGAGCCGCTGGTAGCCATTGCTGACCGGCTGGGCTATGGCAAACAGACGCGAGCGGCGTTGGTGACGCTTTGCTCGGGGGAGCGGATCGACAACGCCGAGACCATGCGGCTGCGGCTACTGCGGGACATTAGGAACGTCTTCGAGGCGCGCGAAAAGGTGTGCTGCAAAAAGATCAAGGGTATGCCGTCCACAGTTCTGCTGAAGCGCTTGCGCAAGATTGATGATGGCCCTTGGGCTCACTACTACGGACGGCGACTGGAAGCCAAGGATCTAGCGGACCTGCTGCGGCCGTACGGTGTTCAGCGCTGCACTATTCGATTTGGGGACAAGACCAAGAAGGGCTATCGCCGGTCTGATCTCGTGCAGGTTTGGGAGCGGTACCTATGAGTGTTGTTGTTACCTGTGTTACCTGTGTGCCTACCCCCGCAAAGGGCGTGTACCAGAAGGTACTGGCGGCAATTGGACTCCCCTGGGCACCCATACCCTTTTTGGCGGGTAAGGGTAACAACGGTAACGCCGGTAGCGGGAATGGCGAGTCATGACGTCCCAAATGGCGATTCCTGTTACCGCTGTTACCGTCCGCCAGCAAGGTGAGCGTAGGCACGGTTGGATGTACCATAATCCGGACTTGCCGTTCGCGCCGCTGCCTTCGGCTGATAGTGGTTGGAATCCCGGCAAAGCGATAAGCGTCATCGAATTCATGGGCGGGTTGACCCGTGAGGAAGAATATGCAGAAGGCACGGTTATCGTCACAGCTCCGGGCTTTGACCGGCTGATACGCGAACTAAAGCGGCAACGTCGCAAGTCAAAGCACCGCAAAAGGCGGTCGTCGTGATCGCGCAAACAGACGGCGACCTGTGCCCGGTCGTGTACGCGCGCGCTCGCGCATATATGGCGACGCGATGCGGAATCCCGCGAAAATTCGCTGTATACGAGCGCGCGTTTTGTCGAGAAATCAAGGCTGCGAGTTGCGGAGGCAAAAATGTCTTCTAAGCGTCCGCATAAGCCGTCGCGTGTGGTTGCCGCTACGCACAGCGCCGATGACGGCAGGGACGCCGCAGATGTCTCCTGCCAAGCAACTGTGCTGCTGACCGCCGACGAACTGGCCGCACGGTGGCAGGTGCGATCTCAGCACGTCTACATGTTGGCGCGTGACGGCGATCTGCCACACCTTCGCATTGGCCGATATGTGCGGTTTCGCTTGGCGGCCATTGAAGCCTGGGAACGAGACAACGAGGAGCGGTTCTAATGGCTAATCCCAAGAAAAGCCCACAAACACGGGCTCGGAAGCCGTCGGGTACCGAGCGGGCCGCGAAAGTCGCACGCAAGACACCCAAGCCGCCACCCAAGGGCAACCGGCGAGCTGTGACGCACGGCGCACATTCCCAAGTGCTCCCTGCGCGCCTCAACGACAAGGCAGCGGCCATTGCGGCAGAGCTGGCAGCCAACGCGCCTGTGCGTGGTCCCGGTGGTGCTCTGCCGGTACACGACGAGGAGGTTGTGCGCTTGCTCGCGCAAACCCTGTGCCGTTTGGAAGACGTGAAAGGCTGGCTTGACACGCACGGCGTGCTGGATCGGCGCGGCAAAGTGCGTAGCGCGGCACTGTGGGAGCGGCGGCTGTCGTCACAGGCATTGAAGCTGCTGTCGGCGCTAGGCATGACACCTTCATCAAGGGTGAAGCTGGGACTTGCATTGGCCAAGACGGCGGACCTTGCGACGGCTATGAGCGAGCCGGACGCCGCCAAGCGCGAGGCACTGCTTGCAGAGGTATTGCCGGAGGTAGGGGGGCCAGAGGTTGTTTAGAAAGGCACAAAAGGATTCGCTACCCAATTCTCACGTACAAGACGAAAACGCCAAACGGAAGGATCGACAATGACTGTAGACCCCAATTCACTCGATAAGCGAAAAGGTATGCCACCAGAGGAGGGTCTTGTAGATGGTAACAACTATGCACAGGCCGGAGAGACGGCACCGGTGAAGATGCCCAGCAAGCAAGTCCCAAGTCCACTACCTCTACCTGTGGGTGAAGTGTCAGACGCGCCCGACGACGCGCTCGGCGCACCCAACGACGTCAGCTACTGACTCAAATGTCACAGGACCCCACGACAAGCATTGCGGCGTTTGCACAGCGGGTGCTGAAAGAGCCCCTGTGGCCGCATCAAGTGGCGCTGGCCGAAAGCGATGCGTTCATACGCACTGTGGCTGCTGCTCGACGCACTGGCAAGACTGCCTTCGCCGAAGTATGCGCGATGTGGACAGCGTTCGGTCAGCGCAACGTCAAGGTAATCATCCTGTCAGCTACACAGGAGGCAGCGCGTCGCCTCACGGAGTCCATTGGACAGCGGCTCAACGCTAACCCATTGACGAAGGGTGCCGTTGTGGATGACTACGCTACCCGCATACGTCTCACAAATGGCTCTGAAATCATCAGCTTGCCTGCCTCACAGCGACAGGTGCGCGGCTACGGTAAGGGCGTTCGGTTGGTGATTCTGGACGAGGCCGGCTTTATGCCGGGGGAGTTGTGGAACGCTGCGCACTACACAGCTCTAGATGAGCGGCCAGAGTCGCGCATTCTGCTACTGGGCACTCCGTGGGGCAGCAGCGATCATTTCTTTCGCCGTGCATACCTCGCAGGACTGGATGGCGACCCTGACCACCACAGTGTGCAGTGGAACTACGAAGCCAACCCAAGGCTGGATCACGCCTATCTGGAGCGTGAGCGCGACCGCGTTAGCCCAGCGGAGTATGCCGCGGAGGTTTTGGGGGAGTGGTCGGACGCGGCGGGATCGTTGTTGCCGCGCGAGCTGCTGGACAAGCACACAGCGGACATTGTGATCCCGCCGCTAACGGGCTTCTCCGGCATGGCGCGAGGCATCATTGGTGTGGACTGGGGAGCCAGCTACGACCGCTCTGCTGCCTGTGCCCTGTTCAGGCTGCCTGTGGCCGCACTCAACCCCGATCGCCGTGCTGCTCCGTGCTTCGTTGTGATGCCGTACGTCTGGCCTGTCAAGGCCGAGCTACACAGGGTGGTGCGGGACGTGGTAGACGGCTTGGCTCCGTTTGCTTATGTGGCGTCGGAGACAAACGGCATAGGTGCCATGCCGACAACTGAGTTGCGACGGCTAGCACAGGAGACTCGTCGCCAGCGCCAGGACCGAACTAAACGCTCCTGGGTATTCGTCAATACGACGGCCGGGAGCAAGACCGCTGCGTATGGTCTGATCCTGTCACTGCTGGAGCGCGGGCAGCTTGTGTTGCCTCGTCACCCGGATTTGCTTCGCCAACTCGCCGGATTGCGGTTCGAGCAGGGCGCGCGTGGATTCATGCGCATAGAAGCGGGGGAGTCAGCCATTCACGACGACATTGCGGATGCCCTGATGCTGGCGATGCTGCCTTACCGGCCACAGGCAGCCAAGCGCGTCGTGTGTCGTGTGGCTGCGCTGGCGGGTTCACGACGTGCGCCGGGTGATGCACGCGCACCACAGTTGGATTGCCCTGTGGTGGTTACGGGGGCGGGTCTACGCGTCTATGCGCGGCCCACCTTGCAGAGCGTGGACGGGAGCGCGTTCAGTACCTATGCGCCAACTCAAGCACCCAAGCCGGAAGGTTTCGCCGCAGGACGTTTTTTCGTAGAGACAAATACGACACAAGGAGTAAAAGATGCCACGAAGGTTTAGAACTCAAGCCGAGCAGTCCGCTTACGCGCTGGGTATGCAAGACGCAAAGCCAAAAGACGACGACAAACCGCTCACGCTGGCGAAGGTACGCGAGATGAGCCAGGAGGAGGTTGTAGAGCGCTATGCCGAGGTTCAAGAGGTACTGCGAAACCCTGTGGTTGAGGAGGCTACGTCCGATGCCTAATTCACCACTGGAACAGCGCGACGAGCTGGTCGCCAAGCGTGACAACGCATATAAGCGCTACTCGCAGCAAACGAAACTACGCCAGCGCGCTGAGCATGAGCTCGGGGTAGCCAAGCAACGTCTGGCAGCGGCGCAGAGAAGTGTGGCCTGTGGTGAAGGCGACGACTCCAAGGTCACGCAAGCCGAGAAGGAAGTAGCACAGCGCCAACAGGAGTACGAGCGAGCGCATGACGCGGCCAATCAAGCACTCGATGCCAACAAAGCGGTAGAAGTGAATCTGGGCCAGCTCTACAAGGACCGGTTCGCTGTGTTTGCCGACGAGGCAGACATGGCGTCAAGGCGCGCTCTCGCCACCCTGGAAGATATCGCCGATATCTACCACAAGGCAAACGAGGCATGGGCAGAGGCACAGGTAGCTTGGGCACCACTCTGCACAGCGGCAAAAATCCTCGGTGTGGGCGCGTTCCCACTCGCAGCGCATCAAGTCGATGTTCACGCTGGCGGATGGATTGCCCGACCACCACAGGTACATCTACTGGGCGGCATGGAGCCGGACCTGCACGAAGACCCGGAGGAGCGAGCCATGATGGAGGGACTGGGCGGCGGCATGGGTGGCTAACGGAGTTTGCGGGGGTTGAGGACCCCCGCAAAATGGCTCCCTGCGTATCTCACCTTCTGCGCAGGGAGCCGCACGCCCCGGCTCTTACTTCTGGCCGGGGCCAAGGCCCGTCCCCAGTGTTGCGACGGCCCATTCCTTTAGCACTCCGGTTCCTTATAGGCCGGGGTGGTGGGCATGGCGCACCTGGGGACGGGCCGACTTGTGAGTCACGTCACAAAGCTCCCGTTTCCCACATATCTGCGCGCAAGGGCTTGGGAGTGCAGACAAATGTCTCGTACGGTGCTCCCACCCAACCAAAGGAGGCCCCAAATGGCCAGCAGCAAGCAACCCAGCAACCCAAGCAGCAAGGCCCCTGTGGCCGCTCCCAAGGCCCCCGGCAAGGCCCCTGTGGGCGTGACCCAGCTTGCGGCCAAGCTCGGTACCAACCCGCGCGAGCTACGCAAGTTCATACGCGCCCAAGGGATAGGCGTGGGACGTGGCAGCCGCTACCAGTGGCCCAGCACGGCCAGTGCCGAGGTCAAGCGCATCACGGCCGCTTGGGAAGGGCAGGGTGAGTGACATGCCCACAACCCACGCGCGCAAACCCACAGGGCACGCGCTGAAGGTCGCTCGCAAGCGCGGTGACGTCTGGTACCTCAAGCTGCGCCTGCCCGATCCACAGCGGCCGGGACGGCTACGCCAAACCAAGAAGCTGCTCGGGCCTGCCTGGGATCAGCGCGGCCGTCCGCCCGAGGGCTACTACACGCAAGGCAAGGCCGAAGAACGGCTGAGAGAAGTGCTGGTGGATGCCTCGCGCGACGTCGGGACCACTGTGCCCGGCACGGTGTCGCACACCTTCGGTGAAGCCTGCGAGCTGTGGCTTGCGTACCTGGCGACTGACCGGGGGCGCGGCGAGAAAACGGTGCGCGACTACCGCGCCTCGGTGAAGCATCACCTTACGCCTGCGCTTGGCGCAGATACGGACATGGGCACGATCACAACCGAGCAGGTGGAAGAAGTAAAGGAAGCGCTGTTGGCGAAGAAACTCAGCCGCCGTTCGGTTCAGAAGCTCATGGTGATGCTGTACGGCATCTGCAAGCGAGCCAAGCGCAAGAAGTGGATAGCCACCAACCCCTGTGAGGACGCAGAGCGTGTCAAGCTGGTTAGGTCGGGCGACTTCAACGTACTCACGGTCGAGGAGGTCTACGCGGTTGCGCGCGAAGCCGACGATGCGCAGGACACCGCGCTGTTTTTGGTGGCGGCGCTTACCGGCCTGCGCCAAGGCGAGCTGCTGGCGCTGAAGTGGCGCGACGTGGACTTTGTAGGGCGCGTAATCCACGTCAGGCAAAACTTCACAGGCGGGCAGCTTGGCGCGCCTAAGAGCAAGAAGGTTCGCTCGCTGCCGATGGCCGATCAGGTGGCTGTGGCGCTCGACGGGCTTAGCCGCCGAGACGAGTTCACGCAGCCGGGCGACCTTGTGTTTGCCAGCCCTGTCGGGGGCTACCTGGACGCCAAACTAATTCGTACGCAGTTCTACGGCGCGCTCAAGCGCGCTGGACTGGGCCACAGGCGCGAAGGCACGCACCCGATGGTGTTTCACGACCTACGGCATACGTTCGGCACGCTGTGCGCCTCCAACGGTGTGCCTGTGGGCGACATCCAGGTCTACATGGGTCACTCGGACGTCAAGACCACACAGATCTACATGCACCACGCTCCCAAGCACGACGCAGCCGCCAAGCTGACCGCCGCGTTCGTGGTCGCCAGCGACGTCAGCGAGCCGGTGGCGTCCACAGCGGGTACCGAGGCAGGTACCGAGTAGGCCGCCACTGGGACCCGAACTGCGCAATACGGGGCGGTACTGGGCGGCACGGGGAAGCCTGTATTTGGCTTAGGCAAGCCACGCGGCACTACCAACCCTCTGCTTCTAATCCGAGGGTCGCAGGTTCGAATCCTGCCGGGGGCGCTTACGAGAAGCCTGGAAACACTGGGTTTGCAGGGTGATCCAGGCGCAACGGCGCTGGGACTCCCACACCGGGCAGCATCCTTGCCTCACAACGGTTCGACGTCGAGCTAGGGTCCCTGCCTCTTCACGCCGGGAGGGCCGGGACCGGTTCTCCGCTCGCGCCGCTGGCGGCGTGTTTAGCGAGGATCTGCACGCGTGCCCCTCCCTTGGGAGCGACGGTTACATGGCGACGGACCGGTCGCGCTATCCGGTCGGAAGTCGGTCCGAACTCGAGTCGCCTCAGGATCGCTCTCAGCACGACCTTCATCTCGAGCAGCGCCAGCGCAGCGCCAAGGCAGCGATGGGCGCCGCCGCCGAACGGCATGAACGCGTAGCCGTCGGGTGGGTCCTCGAGGAAGCGCTCGGGGCGGAACACGTGCGGTTGCGGATAGATAGCGGGGTCGTTGTGCACCGCATGGCCATTTGTCCAGATCGTGACCCCGGGCGGGATCGTCCACCTACCGATCGGGAAAGGCTCGAGCACCTGGCGTGCGCTGGCGATCGGTAGGAGCGTGCGGATCCGGAGGACCTCCTTGACGAGTGCTTCCATGTAAGCATCCTCAGCCTCGCGTGCCTTTGCCGCAACAGCCGGGTTGTGCGCTAGCAGCTCCACACCCCATGCGATCGAGGTTGCAGTCGTGTCGTGCCCCGCGCCGATCAGAGTGACCATTTCGTCGCGAAGCTGCCCGTCGTCGAGCCCGACGCCGTCCTCGTCGCGCGCGAGGACCATCATGGCGAGGATGTCCTCGCGCTCAGCCAGCCGCGGGTCGGCACGGGTCGCTGCGATGTGGTCGGCAAGCAGCGCGTCGAACTCGTCCTGTAGGCGCCAGAAGGGGGCAGCCGGCAGGTTCCAGCGCGACCGGCGCACCAGCTGTGGCATGAAGAGCACAAGACTACCCAGCGGGGTGTTCATCGCGTCGAAGATCTCATGCAACCGTGCGCGTGTGCGTGCGTCGGACAGGCCAAGCACGGCCTGCAGGATCACTTCGAGCGTCAGCGCCTGAGCGACCGACTGCATCCTCACGACTTCCCCCGCTTGGATGCGATCCAGTTCGACGGAGACGAGCCGCTCTATCAGCCGCGCATGGGAGCGGACATGGTCACCGTGAAACGGTGACAGCAGCAGCCTGCGCCGTGCCAGGTGCTCTTGCGGCTCGATCACCAGCATCGAATGCTCGCCGACGATAGGGCGTATCTGATCGTTGGCGCTGCGCTTGAGCAGCGGGTCGCCGGTCAGCAGGCGCCGAATCGCGTCACGGTCCTTCGTGAGCACACTCTCGGGCAAGCCGCCGACGCGGCATGTGAACGTGTCTCCGAAACGCGCGTGCGCGCGTTCGGTGAACTCGGCGAAGCGCCAGTTAAAGAGACCCATCTGCACCGCTCGTGGCAAGCGTGGCCCAGGCGGCAGCGAATCGCTTGCTGACCTTGTTCCCCTCAACATGCATGAATGATCGTAGTTCCGATGTACGTGCGTGTCAACCGTCGGCGTCTCGGAACAGCTTCTTGTCACGTCGCCATAGGCGTTCTTAACGTTCTGAACAGCGGGGGCTCATAATCGTGCGAGCAGATGTCTCCGGTTACCTTCTACTTCGACCTCGGCTCGCCCTACGCCTACCTGACCGCGGAGCGCATCGACGCTGTCCTGCCCAAGGCCGCGCTGTGGCAGCCGATCTCCCTGGGCGGTCTGTTCAAGGCCAACGGCCGTTCCTCCTGGGCGC
Organism: uncultured Solirubrobacterales bacterium; assembly: GCA_963757995.1. Classification (GTDB taxonomy): domain Bacteria; phylum Actinomycetota; class Thermoleophilia; order Solirubrobacterales; family Solirubrobacteraceae; genus Palsa-744. The sequence goes on along the minus strand of CAVWTS010000014.1, from coordinate 150,973 downwards.
TGGCGGGGCGGACAGCCGTGCTGCCGGGATCGCCGAGGTGCAGCGGCGGACGCGCGAGTACGGCCTGCGGGACCGTGCGCTGGCCCGAGCCGTGGCCCAGCAACTACCTGTACGCGATGCGCGCCGCGACCTATGCCTTCCAGGTCGGGCGCGGTCGTGAGTTCGCGCTCGAGGCCTTTCGCCACGCCTTCGCCCGCGGCCACGACCTTGCGCTTACGAGACGTGCTGCGGGCCGCGGAGCGGGCAGGATTGGGACGCCATGTGGTCGACGAGGCCACCAACGACACCGGAGGTCAAGTTCGCGTTGCGTGCCGCCACCGAAGCGGCGGGAGCGCGTGGCGTCTTCGGGGTGCCGACGGTCGCTGTCGGCGAGGAGCTGTTCTGGGGCGATGATCGTCTGGAGGATGCGGCCACCGCACTGGGTTGATATACCGAGACACCCGGTCGCGACGCCGAGGTGTTGGTTTGGACGTTCGCTGTCGCCTCCGCACACGTCCAGGCCGGAGACTGAGCCCGTCCAAGTCCGAGCGCGCTTGGTCCTGTGGGTGTCATGGCTTCGCCCTTCTAGCTCTTGCGTCTGCGCTCTTGCGTCTGCTTCGTTCCCGTACCTTCGCTGTCTTCGCTGTCGCGCTTCGATGTTGTGCCTCGCTTCCGCGCGCGTTCTCGCTTCTATATGGACATTGGCGGGTGGGCTGTGTATGTCAACCCTCATGCCTCTCGCTATGGCTGTCGAGAAGCTGCTGGGCGATTCACTTCGTCTCCCTCGATGAATTCAAACCTCAGGAGTCGTGCCATGACCCGCAGCACAACCCTCGCTTCAGTGCGAGCGACCCGTCCCACTCCGATAGGCCCGACAGCTGCGCGGCGCGCCTGTCTAAGCTGCCCCGCCGCCGTGCGCGTGCGGGACTGGGCGCGATCGGCGCGGTGCTTGCGGCGAGCGCGCTTGCGGCTTCCACGTCCGCGGCCGCTACGCCGCCGACTGTGACGGAAACGTTTCCCTCGACCGGCGCCGAGCAGTCATTCACGGTGCCGCCCGGGGTGAGCAGCGTCCGCGTCAACGCGATCGGCGCGGCCGGCGAACCGGGACGCTTCGGCTTCGCAGGCGTGGACGGCACCGGGGCGCGGGCGCCGACGTGGTCGGTCAGCTGCCGGTGAGCGCCGGCGAGGTGCTGTATGTGGAGGTCGCCGCAGATGGCTTCAACGGCGGCGGCTTTGGTGGCTTTGGCCTTGGTTTCGAAGGCGGTATAGGCGGCTCCGGCGGTGGTGCCTCGGATGTGCGCACCGTGTCGCAGACACAAACTGAATCGCTCGAATCACGGTTGCTTGTGGCCGGCGGTGGCGGCGGGGGAGGGGCCGCTTACGAGAATGGCGTAGGCGGGACCGGTGGCAATGCCGGAAACCCGGGCACGGCAGGCACAGGCGGACGGTCCTCCTACGATGGCGCTGCCGGTGGCGCGGGCACGCTGACAGGCGGTGGTGCCGGCGGCACAGGTTGCGGCCAACCCGACTCGAGCGGTGCGCGACGGCGAGCCTGGTCTCGGTGAGGCTGGGCGGCGGCGAGGCCTTTACCCCATGGGCGAGCGGTGCCGGTGGCGGCGGCGGTGGTTATACAGGCGGAGGGGGAGGCGAGGCTTCCTGCGAACCCCTTCCCCGAAGCAGTGCGGCGGGCTGGTGGTGGCGGTGGATCGAGCTTCGTCGAGGGGGAGCCAGCTTTTCCTCTTTCGGCGCTGCCTCCACGTCAACAGCGCCGTCGGTCTCGATCACGTATCTGACGCCCGCGACAGCGACGCCCGGTGCCTCAGCTGTCACGTTCTCCGGCGACACAGCCGCTCCAAACCGTTAGCGCGCCACAGACGATCACCATCACCAATACGGGCGGCAATCCGCTTCAGATCAGTGGATACATTCGCGGGCTCGCCGTCGCCGCTTCCCACAGACGCTCCTGAAGATTTCCTGATTGGCTCCTCGACCTGTTTCGGCTCGATCGCCTATGAAGAAAGCTGTCAGGTGACGGTGCGCTTCACCCACAAAACGAAGGGGCGCAAACCGGGACGCTTCGGATCTTGGGCGACATGGGCGCGGGGCCGACTGTGGTGATGCTCGCCGGCACCGGCGGCGCGCTTCCCAGGGACACAGGGCGCGACCGGTACCGAAGGATCCCAAGGCACGAGCGGTACGCAAGGCGCCAAGGGCGAAACCGGCGCTGGCGGACAGGCCGGCGCCACAGGCCTCCAGGGCCCTGCCGGCCTGGAAGCCGGTGCAATGGACTAGGTGCGATCGGACCGCAAGGCTCGACTCGGGCCTCAAGGCCCGAAAGGCGAACGCGGGCCGCGCGGGTTGACGGCCACTTACGTCTGTCATCCGCGTCAACGCAATGGTAAATACAAGGAGGCCTGCTTCGTCAGCGTCACCGTGCCTCCCGGAGCGACCGCTTCGGCAAAGGTCGAGCGCCATGGCGTGACCTACGCAAGCGCCATTGCTCGGACGCACGACAAGCGCGTCGGCGCTGTTGCTGAAGGCCGAGCGCAAGGTCCCGGCCGGCCGCTACACGCTCGTACTGACCGGCAAGCACGGTACAAGCCTGGAGACGGTCACGATCCGCTGAATGCCATCCCGCGGCGGCCGAAGCTCGGCCGCCGCGGGGTGGCTTATTCAGGGTCCATACGGCCGCCAGGCATCGCACCACTCGGCACGCGATAGATGCCGTCTGTAGCATCGGCCGCCGCCGATGTTCGTGCTCACGACGCTGGTCTACCCGGTTGTGCTCGCGCTGCTGTGCCTCGGCGGGGCGCTGCTGGTCGACCGGGCCAGCGGTGGGCTGCTGCCGACGATGCTGTTCCCTGCGGTCGGCCTAGCGCGCATTGATCGTGCTCTCACAGCTGAGCACGTACATAACGCCGCTTGCACCCGCTACTCCCTATCTGCTCGTGGCGCTCGCGCTCGCAGGGCTGCTGCTAGGGCGGCAGCGGCTACACGCGCTTGTGCGCGTCTGGCGCACGTCTACCTGGCAGCTGCTCGTGTGTCCGCTCGCCTACGCCCTGGCGCTTGCGCCGGTGCTGCTGGCGGGACGGCCGACCTTCTCCTCCTACATGGCGCTTGCCGACTCCGCGGTGCACATGCTCGGCGCGGACTTCCTGATTCGTCACGGGCAGGACTACTCGCACCTTGACCTGCACAACTCCTACGGGCTGTTTGTTCATAACTACTACGGATCGAGCTATCCCTCAGGCGCCGACACGCTGTTCGGTGGTAGCTCGTTCCTGCTTGGGCTGCCGCTGATCTGGACATTTCAGCCGTTCGTCGCGTTTATGCTTGCGACCGCCGCCGGTCCAGTTTGGGTGCTAGTCCGGCGTGTGGGTTTGCGCAACGGTTGGGCGGCTATCGCGACGCTCACGGTCACGCTGCCGTCGCTCGTATACGCGTATGAGCTGATCGGCTCGATCAAGGAGATCGCGGCGCTTTCGTTGATCTTGTGCATGGGCGCGCTGGTCGTGGATCATCGGCGCTGGCTGTGGAATGGCGCCCGTGCAGTGATCCCGTTCGCGCTCGTGGCCGCCGCGGGCGTGGCGTCGCTCGGCGTCGCTTTCGGTGCGTGGGTGCTTGCCGCATCGCTGGTGCTCGCGGGCGTGGCTCTCTCTCGAACTGGGTGCTGGTCGGGCTGCCTCATGGCGATCAGGGGGCTCCACCGGGGCCCGATGTCGCTGGAGCGTCGGATAAGGCAGGACTCGCGGCTTGCTCGCGCTGTTCGCGACTGGCTTGCTTGTCCTGCTCGTTGCGGCCTGGCCGACATGGATCAAAGTCTCGGGCTCGTTGAATGTCGCGCAGGCGATCGCCTCGACCGCCAACTCCGGCAACCTGCACTCGCCGCTGCGTCCCTCCCAACTCTTCGGTGTGTGGCTTGGCGGTAGCTACAAGCTGTTGCCAACCGGTGGAGCGCTCACGCTCACGAGTCTGCTGATCGCGCTCGTACTGGTCCTTGTGGTGGTGGGAGTGGGGAATCTTGTTCGTTCCCGTCGGTATGCGCTGGCTGGTTGGTTCGCTGGGATGGTGATCGTGTGGCTCGCGCTCGTGGGCTTTGCCAGCACCTGGGCAAATGCGAAGACGCTTATGCTGACCTCGCCCGCGGTGATGCTGATGGCCTGGGCTGGGATCGCGGCGTTGCGCGACTCGCGTATCCGCATCGCTGCTCCGCTTGTTGCTTTCTTGGTCGTGGGCGGGATGCTCTGCTCGGACGCGCTGCTCTACCACAGCTCGAATCTCGCACCCACCGCGCGCTACGAAGGGCTTGCCTCGATCGACAAGCGCTTCGCCGGACGCGGGCCGACGCTTTTCACCGATTTCGACGAATACTCCCTGTATGAGTTGCGCGACATGGACGTTGGTGGGCCCGGACTTCGTCTATCCGCCGCCCGCGCTTGCCGTGGCCGCCGGTGGTTATGGCAAGCCAGTCGATCTCAACAAGGTCGCTCTAGCAGCTCTTGCGCCCTACCCATTGATTGTTACTCGCCGCGACCCGACAGTCCTGCCTCCGCCCGCCGCCTATCGGCTGCTGTGGCAGGACGTCTACTACCAGGTGTGGGGTCGCGTCCCGGGGGGCGCCTTGCCGCGCGACAGATCCTCTGGCGGAGCGCGTGTCGCCCGGCTCGTGAAGGTACCTCTTGTGCATACGGTCCGCCCGCTCGACTGGACACTCTCGCGCAAGGGCATCGTGATGGGTGGCGCAGGAGCCCTGAGCGCCACGTTCGTCCTTCCCCACGGCGGCGTGTGGGAATTGTGGCTGAAGGGCGACGTCATGCGTGCGCTGACTGTCGGCATCGACGGCCTCACACTCGGTACGCTCGGCGGGCAGCTCGACGGTAATTCGCTCGTGGTCAACGTGCTTACTCCACTCCGCAGACGCCTTGGCGCGGGACGCCACACGTTGACGATCGCGCGTCCTGGCGCCGATCTTGCGCCGGGCGACGGCGGCGCGGCGACGCTCGCGGCCATTCTCCTTGTCCCGAGGGGCAGGACATGAGTAGCTCGCCGAAGCAACCCTCGCAGGATCAGATCCTGCTCGGCGACTGCTTGGAGCTATTGCCGCACTTTGCTCGACGGCTCCTTCCAGCTGATCTACATCGACCCGCCGTTCAATACGGGGCGCGACAGACGCGCAAGACGCTACAGACAGTCTCGGATGAGGATGGCGACCGCGTCGGCTTCGAGGGACGACGCTATTCCACGCGACTACTGGCTGAGAGCTCCTATCGCGACAGCTTCGATGACTACCTGGCGTTCCTGGCTCCACGCCTGGAGCAGGCACACCGGCTGCTTACGCGCGAGGGCACGCTCTATTTCCATATCGACTATCGCGAGGCCCACTACTGCAAGCTCCTGCTCGACGAGATCTTCGGGCGCGAGTGTTTTCTCAACGAGCTGATCTGGGCCTACGACTATGGTGCGCGTTCGCGCCGGCGCTGGCCGTCCAAGCACGACACGATTCTTGTCTACGTGCGCGACCCGGCCGCCTACCACTTCGACGCAGAGGAGGTCGACCGCGAGCCCTACATGGCGCCCGGCCTGGTCACGCCCGAGAAGGCCGCGCGCGGCAAGCTGCCCACCGATGTGTGGTGGCACACGATCGTTCCCACCAACGGCGCCGAGAAGACCGGTTATCCGACGCAGAAGCCGGAGGGCATCGTGCGGCGCATGGTGCTTGCCTCCACCCGCCCGGGCGACTGGTGCCTTGATTTCTTCGCCGGCTCGGCACGCTCGGCGCGGTTGCCGCGCGGCTGGGTCGTCGCTTCGTGCTGATCGACTCCAATCCGGATGCCGTCGAGGTCATGCGGCGCCGCCCCGCTACGAGATAGGGTCTAGGCGGTGGCCGACCGCGTCCTGATCCTCTCCTGGGAGTACCCCCCGGTGATCGAGGGCGGCCTGGCCCGTCATGTGCGCAAGCTGGCCGAGGAGCTTGTCTGCCAGGGAGTCGCCGTGGACGTGCTCACGCGCGGGCGTGACGAGTCCCCGGCGTGCGAACAGCAGCACGGAGTAACCGTCCATCGCGTGAGCGAGCCCCGTTTCCCGCTCGACCTCGATCGTTTCCTCGGATGGGTGGCGCGGATGAATGACGACATGCTCGCCGCCGGCAGCGCTTTGGCCGAGGAGCACGCCTACGACCTTGTGCACGGCCACGACTGGCTCGTCGCGCACGCCTCCGTAGCGCTGTCTGAGCGCCTTGAGATTCCTTACGTGACGACGATCCACGCCACCGAGCACGGTCGCCACCAGGGCTGGGTCGACAAATCGCCGCAGTCCGACATCCACGCGATCGAGCGCTGGATGGCCCACCGCGCCGACTCGGTGATCACCTGCTCGCACTACATGCGCGGCCACGTCGCCGACATCTACGACATCGACGAGCGACGCATCACCGTGATCCCAAACGGCATCGACCCGCGCGATCTGCGCCCGGTCGATGACCTGAACGCGCTGCGCCTGCAGTTCGCCCAGCCCGAGCAGAAGCTCGTCCTGCTCGTCGGGCGCCTGGTCTATGAGAAGGGCTTTCAGCTGGCGCTGGATGCGCTCCCGGGCGTGATCGAGAAAGTCGCGGGCGTGCGCTTCCTGGTGGCGGGCAGTGGCACCCACGAGGGTGAGCTCAAGGCCCAGGCCGAGCGCCTCGGCCTCTCAGAGCATGGCGTATTCCTGGGCTGGATCGGCGACGATGCCCTGCACTCGCTTTATCGCATCGCCGACCTGTGCGTGGTGCCTTCGCTGTATGAGCCGTTCGGGCTCGTGGCGCTTGAGGCGATGGCCTCGGGCTGCCCGTGCATCGTGGCCGACACCGGTGGCTTGCGCGAGGTGGTCCCCGCCGGTGAGCGCGTCGGTCTGCGTTTCAACGGCGGCGACCCGGAGCACCTGGGCGTGATGATCGAGCGCCTGTTGGTCGACGTCGAGTTGCGCGATCGCCTGGTCACCGAGGCCTCAGAGCACGTGCTCAGCTTCGATTGGAGTGATGTGGCGCAGCGCACGCGCGCGATCTACAGTGATGTCCTACCGCGCAGAGAAGCAACCAAGAGGGAGTAGGGGAGATGCTCGAAGGGTTGATGCAGGACGACTTTCAGCTGACGCTGCACCACCCGCTGCACCGCATGCGCTCGGTCCATCCCGGAGCGGAGGTGGTCACGCTCACCGACGGTGGCACCGTGCGCGCCACTTACGGGGAAGTGGCAGAGCGCGTCGATCGCCTCGCCCGTGTGCTCGATCGGCTTGGCGTCAAACAGGGCGATCGCGTCGGCACGTTCGCTTGGAACAATCAGCGCCACCTCGAGCTGTACATGGCCGTTCCCTGCATCGGAGCGGTCCTGCACACGCTCAACATCCGGCTGTTCGCCGAGCAGCTGACCTATATCGTCAACCACGCGCAGGACGGCGTCATCTTCGTCGACGACTCGGTCGTGCCGATCCTGCAAGAGCTGGCGCCCACTTTCGAGGGAGTGCGTCACTACGTGGTAATGGGCGATGGAGATGGAGTCCGCTCGCACCACCCTCCCCGACGCTTTGCGCTACGAGGAGCTGTTGGAGGAGGCCGGCCTAGGGACCTACGACTACCCCGAGGTCAACGAGCGCCAGGCCGCCGCGCTCTGCTACACGAGCGGCACGACCGGCAACCCGAAGGGGGTGCTGTATTCCCATCGATCCATCTCTCTGCACTCCTCGGCCTCGCTGATGACTGATGCACTCGGCCTCTCAACGCGCGATCGCGCGCTCGTGGTGGTGCCGATGTTCCATGCCAACGCCTGGGGCATCCCGCACGCCGCAGCGCTTGCCGGTGCGGACCTGATCATGCCCGACCGCTTTCTTCAAGCAGAGCCCCTGGCGAAGCTGATAGAGGCCGAGCGGCCCACAATCATGGGCTGCGTGCCAACGATCTTCGCCGACCTGCTGCGCTACGCCGACGCTAACGATGTCGACCTCTCCTCATTGAAGAACGCCGCCTGTGGCGGCTCGGCTGTCCCGAGACAGCTGATGAAGGACTATCGAGGAGCGCCATGACGTGGGCGTCTTCCAGGCATGGGGCATGACCGAGACGAGCCCCGTTGCCTCCTATTCGCGCCCGGATGAGAATGCCGGACACGATGATGGCTACTGGGACATGCGCGCCAAGCAGGGCAAGCCCTTGCCCTGGGTTCAGGCGCGACTGGTGGACGACAACGGCGCCGAGGTGCCCTGGGACGGCGAGTCCACCGGCGAGCTCGAGGTGCGCGGACCGTGGATCGCTGCTCGCTACTTCAACGATGACCCCGGCGAGCAGCGCTTTCATGATGGTTGGTTGCGCACCGGCGACATCGCCTCGATCGACGAGCAGGCGTTCATTCAGATCACCGATCGTTCTAAGGACGTGATCAAGTCCGGCGGCGAGTGGATCAGCTCAGTTGAGCTCGAGAACGAGGTGATGGCTCACCCCGACGTGATCGAGGCGGCGGTGATCGCAAAGCCCGACGAGCGCTGGGCCGAGCGGCCGTTGTGCTGTGTGGTGGTGCGCGAGGGTGCCGAGGTGAGCGCTGAGGATCTGCAGGTGCACCTAAGTGGCCGCGTTGCGAAGTGGTGGCTGCCGGATGAGTTCGCCTTCATCGCCGAGGTTCCAAAGACAAGCGTCGGCAAGTTCGACAAGAAGGTGTTGCGCGCGCACTTGCAGGACGGAACCCTTGAAGGGCGTGTCAAGCTGGGCACATGATGGTGGCCCCATGATGTCGTTGCCGGTGGTGTGAGGCGCTTGTTGGACGCATGACCCGTCCGGATTACGGGCAAAGATGCAGGAGAATGGACACCCGAGCCAGAAGGGTCTCGGATAGACTGATGCGCTCGCAGCATCGCCAAGCGATTGGCAAAGCTCTCAAAGGAAATGAGGGGCTGCTTTCAGAGAGGCCCAAGCGAACCACCGGACGCGGGAGATAGCAACATGCAAAACAACTTGACGGCTTGCGAAGGGCCACAGCAGGCAAATGCGACATCGATCGTTCGAGCACGCTCGCGCCGCCGTCGCACGATGCGCGGATTGCTGGCCCTCCCGCTCGCCCTGATGCTGATCGCGCCCGGTACGGCGCTGGCAGCCGAACCGACGTCCGGCTACAGCCAGACAACGCCCGCGCCGACAACGACGACAACGCCTACCCCCAAACAGGAAACGGCGCCGACGAAAACGTCGAGCACTCCCAAAGAAACTCCCGCAAAATCTGGTGTGGAACCGGCTAAAACAGCCGAACCGGCCAAATCGAGCACCGAACCGACCGCGACCACCGCGGCCAAAACGCTGCCCTTCACTGGTCTCAACCTGACGTGGATCGTGATCGGTGGCGTGCTGCTGGTGGCGATGGGCGCCTCGATTCTGCTGACCCAGCGCCGCCGCGATACGAGCCGTTAGCGACATGAGCCGTTAGGCGGCTGAGGGCAAGCCGGCACCGACGGCGAAGCCGTTGGTGAAGGACGCACTGACCGAAGTGTGCTTTCAGCACACGAGGGAGGGAGGACGCAGTATTGCGCCGCCCATCAGCCGCCTAACTGACGATCACGATGTCGCCGACTGCTAGCAGCGGGTAGACCTGGCCCGCTGTTCCGATCGGCAGCTCGACACAGCCGTTTGACTGCGGGAAGCCGTAGGACGCGCGCGGGAAGCCGTGCACGGCGTCACCGCCGTTGAAGTAGTTGACCCAGGGCACGCCCGGATCGCTGTAGTGCGAGCCGTCCGGGTTGGTGCCGGTCATCGTCGTAGACACGTAGCGAGCGTAGATCGGAAAGGTCCCACGTTCGGTTTCCGCTCCGGCCACACCGGTGTTGGCGGGCGTTGAGATCACCACGCGCCCGCCGCGGTGGACCTCGAGCGTCTCGGGGCTGGACTCGCTGACGGTAACGAACGTATATGGCGTCGGGTCGACGTGGCCGAGTGTCTCGGCCGCCAGTAGCGAAGCCCAGGTAGAGCCGTCTGGTGCGCCGGTGGCGGACAGCCCGTGATCTGACTGATAGACAATCAATGCGCCGCGCGTAGTCGGGTCGAGCGTGCCATAGGCAAGCCCAGGCGCGTCGGACTCGTTTGTCACGAGTCTTGCCGCTGGCGGGTCGAAAGCATAGTGCGCGGCGCTGCCGCGGCTCTCGGCTCGTGCGCCGCTATTGCGGCCGTGAGCGGCGTCGATCGTGTAGGGCAGGTAGCGCAAGCGAGCAAGCGCTTGTTGGAGCCCTCGCAGCGACGGGCAGGCGATGTGCAGCGTCTGTCTATGGGCCGTGCCGAGCGGGGGATGTCCGAGCGCGTCAGTGCCGGCCCACACCGTCAACGTATAGCTACTGCAAGGCTCGAGTGTCGACTTCGGCGTGAAGATCTCGGAGTCGCCAGCCGACTTCCATGTACCAGCGACGCTGGGGCTGAGTAGTGGCGCGGGCGAGTTCGGCGCGGGCGCCGCCGACAAGCGCACTACGAGTTGTGCCGTCCCGTCCGTGATTGCCGCTGAGGGCAGGCCAGTTAGGCGCGTGCGCGGGGCAGACTTCGGTGGCGTGGTAGCCGGCGGTGCGCCGGCGGGTGTAGAGGGTGTGCCAGTGGTCGTGCTCGACGTGCTCTGGCCGGACGTAGTAGTCGTCGAGTCGGCCGACGTCATCTGCGTAGCGGCGCCCGAAACTGCGTCCGCGGCGCTGGTTTGCGCGACGCTTGCGCTTGCCAGCGTCATCAATGTGCAGGCCACTGTGATGAATCTTGTCTTAGTCACGGGGAATGAAGACTAGCCAGTTCGGCGGAAGCTCGACGGGGAGATTGGCAGGAATCCATTAATACGTACTATTCCCACACGGTCCTACAGGTGATTGGCGCTTCCCGAGCATTTCGACGCGATCGCGTTGGCTCTGGTTCGGTGGCTCGGTGACGGCCGCCCGCCTGGCCGAGGCGGGTTGGAGCGTATGCCTGCTTGAGCCCGGCAACGCATATCCGCCGGCGAGCTTTCCGCGCAATTCGCTCGCCGCAGCAACTGCCGCAAGTGTCGAAATCCTAACTACCGGACTTGTAACCACATTGTCACGCATCCGGCGCGGGTTCATTGACGAATAGTCCACCGAACTGATAGGAATGCGTAGGATTGCGCAACTCTTGCGCAACATTGCAAGACCAAATCATGGACAGATAGGGCCTCCGAGTAGATGGAGGCCCCTGCTACTCGCAAACAAGCAGTGCGGATGAGAGGACTCGAACCTCCACGTCCTTACGGACACGGCGACCTGAACGCCGCGCGTCTACCAATTCCGCCACATCCGCGTGTCGGGCAGGCGACGATATCGCACCGAGGCCGAGGGCAGGGGAGCGGTCGGCTAGCTTGATAGTCCTTCGCCATGGTGGCCATTCATGTGTGCGCAACTCCCGTTCTGCTCTCCGTCCTGCCCTCCGCTTTGCTAGCCTCGACCACGACTAGACAAGCCGCCATCGTCTAGGGGACTAGGACGCCGCCCTCTCACGGCGGTAACACGGGTTCGAATCCCGTTGGCGGTATAAACGGCGATGTGTCCGGGTCGGCCTTGCCGTGGCGGCTTGTGGAAGACGTGTGACGGCACCCCGCAGAGCGATCGCACTGCGGGATCGTTAGATTTCAGGTCGACTCGAAGGACGTCGTACATACAGGCGCGTGGCAATCGAATGGAACGGCGGTGGTGGTTGTGATCAAGCGAGTGCTGGCGGTCTCTCTGATGAGCTTCGCGGCAATCAGCGGGGTGGCTCTCGCAGGCTCGTCGAGCTCCCCAAAGCCCGGTCAGCTCTACACGTCGGAATTCCTTACCGTGACTGTGGGCAAGCCGGCGACCAAGGCCCGCATATTCGTGGAGTGCCTGCCTACATCCGGCGCTGCCGGTGGCCAGTGGTTCGGAACCGTCAAGTTGACGCATGGCTCGTTCAAGTTCGACAAGCAGAGCACGATCCACAAGCTTCCAAGCGGCACCACCACCGGCATGGTCGACGTTACAGGTAAGTTCACGGGCGGCGAGTTCCAGGGCACCTGGCAACTAGGCGGCTTCACTTGCCCCAAGACGAGCTACCAGACAAAAGCTGGAGCCGGCGGCTCGGGGGGCGGTTAGCCGCAAGCGGCTCATTGGTCTGAGACGCGGTCGAGGATCTCTTCTACGTGATCCACCTAAGCTTTGGAAGGAGCGAAGGCGCGCGCAGAGACGCTTGCGGCTCGCTGCTTGACCCACACGCGCAGGCCCTTAGGGATCATCGTAAAGCTAAGGAGCTCCCGGACCGCCGGTGCACTCTCGTCTAGCTCCAGTTCGAAGTTGCGGGCGATCATCGTCATCGCGGTCTTGGCCTCCAGGAAGGCGAGGTTGCGCCCGGGGCAGAATCGTGGGCCGGCGCCGAAGGCGAGAAAGCTCTTCTGGTCGGGCGGCTTGCGCTCGTCGCTTCCTAGCCACCGCTCGGGCTCGTATTCCGCACCGCCGCCCGCGTGACAGGAGGCATAACGGGTCTCAAGGATCAGGCGGGTGCCGGCGGAATGTGGGTGTCGCAGATCTCGGTGTCGGCGAGCGACTGCAGAACGAGTCCGTGGCAGCACGCGATGCGACCGCGCCGCGCTACCCATAGAGGCTGCGTGTGTTCTGGAGCGAGTACACGTCCTTATATGCTTGCGGCAATGGAACTCTTGGCAGCTACAGGTCGGATGACCTCGCCAAGGTCCACGCCTTGCTTGGCGCTAGTGGCGACAGTCGCGTTGACGATGGTGGCCTCTATCGGCGCAGCCCCAGCGAATGCGGCACGCCAAAGGTCACAGACACCTCGTCTTGGAGTCGCGATGCGCGACCTGAGGGGCTACGGACAGTCTCGGCCTAAGCTGATCTCCAATGACGGCGACTCGACGACGGAGGTTCTGGGCATTCACTGGACGAGCTGGGGCGGGAACGAGGCGATCGGCACCGGCAAAGCAGTGTGGGTGTGGCCAGGGTCGTGTGTTGGCTGCAACGGGCTGACGAGCGCGACAGTGGTGGCCTTCGATCTCGGCAAGTGTCACAGACACCGGTCCTACAACGCACTGGAGTGGTACTTCTCTCAATATGAAGAGTCATTCGAACCCCACCAGTACTACGACACCTGCTCGCACAGCTATGTTCGCCCGGCAAATGCCTATTCGCCGCTGTCATGCCCGGACGCGTCCCTCGCGGGCAATGGTCTCGCCACCGAAGTGTCAGCTGAAAATATGTCATGCGAAGCTGCAAGCCAGCTGATTGCAGAACTGCCGGCGGGTCCCTTCGCACATGAACGACGCTTTGAACAGTCCGGGTTTCGATGTGGCACGGAGGGTTCCTATCGTGGCCCGGACGTGATGGATTGCGCACAAGGCAAGCGCTGGGTGGGCTACTCGGCCAGCTGGTGAGGTGTAGGAGCCCAGAGCGGCTACTGCCAACGCCAGGCTTCATGGCACCAAAGAATCACCTTCCTTTACTCGTCAAATTCACGGACACGGATCGCTCCGACGGACCCGACTGCGACTGGTTCACCCATTCTCGTAGCGCCTCGTGCATCGCCTCCACGCCCACGATCGCGGACTCCGGTTCGCGCCACTCCGCCGGAACGACCGCAAACGGCTTGGTCTGCGGGCCGCCTAGTCCACCATGGGAGCCCATGAACTCCTCGAACGGGGCGACCTCGTCCGACACCGGGTCGTACACGCAGTTGACGAGGATGTCTGGACAGTGCGGGAAGCCGTCGTGACGGCGCAGGTGATCGGCTGCCGTCGGGTCGAAATCGGCTAGCGGGTCATCTCCCTCGATCGCATCGTCGCTCAGGCGCCGCTGTCCGGCACCGCCGATCACGAGTGCGCCGTGCTCTCGCGAGCGCACCATCACATATCCGACCCCTGGATGTGTCGCCAAGGTATCCAACAGGCGCGGGTGTGTCTCGCTGATCTGCTCGACAGTCAGCCGCTCCGGGCTCGAGGGCAGGTAGATGAGACCCAGGCCGCCCGAGGCCATCACGATCGCTTCCTTAGCGCCCGTCCCATTCGCATCTGGGCCGCCTGCCTCTGTCGGCTGGCTGTCTGGCTGTTGCTCGTCCGCGGGCCCAGTCACCTTGCGCTCCGCCAAGGCCTCCCGATTCGGCCCCAAAGCGACCGTGCCATCGACCGACCGGCTGCGTGTGGCCCGTGCCAGCATGCGTCCGCCGACGCTCGGCTCCTGACGCGCGTCCGCCAAAACCGCACCCACGTCGCCCCAAGCCTCGTCAACCGCCGCTGGCGCGAACACCTCGCCCTGGGCTAGCGCCCCGCGGACGACATCCTCCAGCGTCTCGCCATAGCGTTGACGGAACGGAGCGCCCTGCGTCTGGCCGTGATCGGATAGCACCACGAGGTGGTAGGGACGAGGCGACTGGGCTGTCGCGCGCTCGAGTCGAGCCAGCTGGCGATCATGTCGCTTGAGCACCGCCAGTGCGTCGGGCTCGCGAATTCCCGAATGGTGGGCCACCTCGTCGTAGCCCACGAAGGTCGCGTAGCTGACCGGGACGCCCTCGACGATGTCGGCCATCAACAGCGCGGTTACGAGGTCGCGCATTACCACCGCGATCGTGGCTCTTATCAGCGGATATAGACCTTTCCTATCGACATGAGCAGCGCCGCTGCGGCGCTGACGAGAGGCAGCCAGGCGCTCGTCGGCGATATCCGTAAGCGACAGCACGATTGTGCGCATGAACCCATAGGGGTCGGAGAAGTAGGCGAACAGGTCCGCGGCCTTCGATCGCGAGCGATCGCGGATCACGCTCATAGTTGCCGTGCAGCGCGGAGCGTCGCCGGAAAACATGTTTCCCCGACTGGTCCCCGCGCTTGCCAGCAGACCCGCCCCGGTCGAACGCCTGCGCTCGATCTCGGCAGCGTCAGTGGGATGGTTGGAGACCATCGTGCGCCCGGACTCCTTCTCATACCAGCGAAAGGCGGGCATGTCCCAGTTGCTGCCGAGCAGCAGGCCGGCCTGACTTGCTCCTGTCTGTGAAGAGAGGTCGCACTCCCAGCCAAGCATCCGATGAGTACCGTCCGATATCCAGCGCGCGATCGTGGGAGTGTGGCCGTCGCGGATCGCCTCGCGCAGGACTTGCTCGCCCAACCCATCTATCTCGAACAAGATCACCCCGGGAACATCTGTGTGATTGTCCCTGCGCGTGCGTTTCACCCGTCTGCGCACGATCCGCAAGTGGCGAGCGTCGCCGTCGACATCGAGCAGCGGTGCCACGAGCATTGAGACGAGGGCAAGGCCAAAGGCGATCGCCACGTCGGTCCAGAAGGAGGGGGTCTTGCCGTCCACCGCGTAGAAGGCAAGCGCGACCATGCCGGCGCTGAGGGCGAGCGAGCCGAGTCCGAACGTGACGATCGTGAGCGGCAAGGCGACGCGTATGAGCAGCGGCCACAGAACCGCGTTGATAATCGCCATGAATGCAGCAACCAGAATCGCCGCGTCAAAGGAGAGCGTATCGCGACCGGAGAGGAGCGCTGTCATGGCCAGGAGCACCAGCGCCTGAACAACCAGCATCGCCGCCGTTCTAATGCAGAATCCAAATACCGCCCGCACGCCGCTCAGATGACGTTGGTTATTGCGTTCGTCGATCGCTGTATCCGGCACTTGCTACCTTCTGGTCGATGGCCGATGGTGCGGATGCTGTCCGCTACGCAGACATAGCCGCAGACCGTATCGTCTTCCTGGGCCACGCCACCGTGCTGATCGAATTGGAGGGTGTGCGCCTGCTTTTCGATCCGCTGTTGCGTGGGCGTGTCCTGCATCTACGCCGCCAGGTCCCGCCGGTCGACGAAAGCTTGTTCGCCGGCCCGGATGCGGTGCTGATCTCACACTCCCACCACGATCATCTCGACCTGGCCTCATTGCGGCGTCTGGGTCGCGACACGCATCTGATCGTGCCCAGTGGAGCCGGCGTGTGGCTGGCGAGAAAGGGGTTCGTCAATGTGTCGGAGGTGGACGTCGGTGACGTCCTGAAGGTGGGCGCGCTTGAGATCACGACGGTCGTCGCCCACCACAACGGTGGGCGTCTGGGCGGTCCGCAGGCGAAGGCGCTTGGCTATCTCGTCGCAGGCAGGCACGTGGTCTACTTCGCTGGAGACACCGAAATGTTCGCGGGTATGGGCAGCTTCTCGCCGAAGCCCGATGTCGCGTTGTTGCCAGTCGCGGGATGGGGTCCGAAGTTGGGTCCAGGCCACATGGATCCACTCCAGGCGGCTCACGCCGTCGAGCTGCTCCAGCCGCGCCTGGCTATACCCATACATTGGGGCACCCTGTTGCCGATCGGGCTTGCCCGTAACTACCGCGCGCGCCTCGGCGACCCGCCGCGACAGTTCGCTGAGCACGTTGCGCGCTTGGCACCCAACGTCGAGGTGCGAATTTTGAGGTCGGGGGAGTCCACCGCTGTAGACTGCTAACAGCTCCGCTCCTGTTGTGACGGCAAATCAGCTCTTGGAGATGTCTTCTTGACGCATAAAGCTCGCAGCCAGTCCTTCGTCATGATCGTCTCGCTGCTCAGCGTGTTTGTGCTTGTCTCCTGCGGCGAATCCTCCCAGGAAAAAGCGAAGGCCCAGGTGTGTCAAGCGCGCTCAGACATCTCCAAGGAAGTCAAGAAGCTCAGTGAATTGACGCTCTCCACGAGCATCCTCACTGAAGCCAAGGGTGGCGTGGAAGCAATCGGCAAGGATCTCACGACGATCAAGAATGCTCAACCAAACCTTGAACCGGCACGTAAGGAACAGGTTCAGGCGGCGACCCGCACCTTCGAAGGTCAGATCAATTCGATCCTCTCGGAACTGGTCTCTAAACCTTCGCTCAGCAAACTCGAAACACAGCTCAAATCCTCGTTGACGCAGCTTGCCTCGAGCTACGAGAAAGCGCTGGCTCCGCTCAACTGCTCCTAGCGGCGGGCGGGGTAGGGAGACTGGCGTTACACTCGGCCGTAGTCCCCGAATTGGGGCGTCTCCGGTGCTCTGATCGGGTCACTTGGCCGGAGGAGAGCGCAGGCCAATCAGAGGAGCAGCCATGAGCAACGAGGAGCTGGAGCTCGGTCCTGTCGACGTTGTGGTGATCGGCTATCCGCCGGATGCGCCGCGTACGGGAGAGGCGATCCCGCTGTTCGTAGATCTCGTGGACCGTGGGATCATCAGGGTGCTCGATGTGCTCATGGTCCAGAAGGACGGCGAGGGAAACATTTCGGGCTTGGAGATCGCCGATCTCGACGGCGATGGGGTGGACGACCTGCTGGTCTTCGCCGGCGCGCGCACGGGCATGCTCGGCGACGAGGACGCGAGTACCGCCGGCGAGGCGCTCAAGCCCGGCGAAGCCGCGCTGATGATCTGTTTCGAGAATGCTTGGGCGGCGCCGTTCGCGACCGCCGTGCGTCGCAACGGCGGACAGGTGCTTGCGTTCGAGCGAGTCGCCGCGCAGGACGTCCTAGACACACTCGATGCGCTCGACAGCGCATCCTGAACTGAAAGGCGTATCTCATGCCACTACTTCGCGCCATGGCCCGTACCGCCGTCGTTGCCGGCACGGCTACAACCGTCTCAAATCGCGTCAGCCGTCGCCAAGAGGGACGCTGGGCCTCTCAAGAACAGCAGCAGGCGGCTGCCGCGCCGCCCCCGCAGCAAGCGTATGCCGCTCCGCCGCCGCCACCGGCTCAAGAAGTCGACCCGATCGAGCGTTTGAAGGAGCTGGGTCAGCTGCACGAGTCGGGCGTGCTCACCGATCAGGAGTTCGCGGACGCGAAGGCAAAGATCCTGGGATGAGTAGCCACTCGCCGGCGCGCAAGCTCGCGCGCCGGCTCGTCGGCTGAGATTGGTAGCCGGCTCAGGTCGTCTTGGGCTCGCCGAGAACAGCGAGTCCGTGAATCACGATCAGGCAGATGGCAAAGATGCCCAGTGACCAGAATGGGTACGCACCGCCGATCGACAGCAGCGCACCGACGGCTCCGATCGTCGCCGCGATGATCCCGACGATGCGCCCGTAGGCACCGCCACCGAACAGCGAAAGCGCGGCGGTCAATTGGATGATCCCCAGGATGATCGTGATCCAGCCCCATGTGTGCAGGCTCGCGAACACGTACCTGTTGTCGTTGACGAAGAAACTCGCATTTCCTACAGCGGCGATGCCATAGATGATGTTGATGGTTCCGGCTACCAGCAAAAGGATTCCGGCGAACAACGCACTGCCTACCCCTCGCATACGCACTCCTTCGGTAAGGGTGCCTCGTGACACCTGTTACGAGATTCTATGCAAGTGGTTGGAATCCTGTGTGTGGAGTGGCGCTCCGGACGCGGCGTGCCGAACCGCGTGGCCGCTCAATAACCGGGATTCGTCTTGACCCGTTTGCGGTCTGACTCGTGCAGGCGGCCCTTCTTCTCGAGCGTTGCACATGCTTCGAGGATGTCGGCTCCGAGCGTCGCCACGAGCGAGTGCCCGAGCGTCTGCTTGACGAGCGCCCGCATGATCTTCACGTGCTCGGCGTTGGGCGGCAGCGTGTAGGCGGGCACCATCCAACCTCGCTCGGCCGCCAGCTGGGAGGCGACGTCGAACTCGTCGTAGGAATGCTCCCCTTCCAACTGGAAGGCGACGAGCGGGAGCTGCTCCTCCTGCTCTGTACCGATCAGGGTGAACTCGCCGCAATCGACTATCTCCTTGGCGAGCAGGCGCGCGTTGTACTGCATCGTCTCCATGATGTAGCGGTAGCCATCGTGGCCATAGCGCACGAAGTTGTAGTACTGCGCGAGCACCATTGCCGAGCCGGTGGAGAAATTCAAGGTGAACGTCGCGTCACGCTTTCCGAGGTAGTTCTCGTAGAAGACGAGGTCGTCGGGGAGGTCACTCTTTTCTCTGAACACGAGCCAGCCGATGCCGGGGTAGACGAGGCCGAACTTGTGGCCTGAGACGTTGATCGAGCGAACCTGCTCCAGGCGGAAGTCCCACTCAGTGTGCGGATAGAGGAACGGCCAGACAAAGCCGCCGCTGGCCGCGTCGACGTGCAGCGGCACGTCAAGCCCCTTCTCGTTCTTGAGACGAACCAGAAAGTCGTTGATCCCCGTTATGTCGTCGGAGTGACCGGTGAACGTGGTCCCTAGCACCGCCGCGACGCCGATTGTGTTCTCATCGACATGCGGCTCCACGTCCTCGGGTCCGATTGTGTACTTGTCGCGCGCCAGCGGAACGATGCGCGGCTCGACGTCGAAGTAGCGACAGAACTTCTCCCACACCACGTGCACGTCGCCGCCGAAGACGAGGTTGGGCCGGTCGATCGCCTTGCCTTCTGCCTGGCGGCGATCGCGCCACTTCCACTTCAGCGAGAGTGCGCCGAGCATGATCGCCTCAGAGGAGCCCTGCGTGCGCGCTCCGGTTGTCTCGCCCGGAGCGTTGAAGAGGTCGGCGAGCATCCTGATGCAGCGCTGCTCGATCTCGGCCGTCTGCGGGTACTCGGCGTGGTCGATGAAATTTGTGTGAAGCGATCCGGCGATCAGTCGCTCGGCCTCGGGCTCCATCCAGGTCGTGACGAAGGTGGCCAGGTTACGCATCGGGATCCCGTCGAGCAGCACCTCTTCGCCGACCAAACCGAGCGCGTCCTCGGCCGGCATGCCGCTCTTGGGCAGCTTGTTGTCGGGCGCCGGCTCGAGCCGGTAGCGGTTGCCGTACTCGCTCTCAAGCTTCTCGATTCGCCGGCCCATGAGATCGGGCGGTGTCTCATCCGTTTGCTGTCGGCCTGTCTGGTCGTTGGACGGCACGGTCAACCTCCTGGAGTTGCGCTACGGATGGGCAATCGCCTGCGATCAGCATAAGTCCTGCACACGGTCTTCGCGTAAAGACTGGCACTCCACTGGTGGTCCGCCGAGCTACCCGTAAGATCACGCGGATGACGACTCAGCAGGAGCATGTCTCCTGGCAAGGACGGTTGCACCCGAGGCGGATCCTGATCGGCCTACTGGTCATCGTCGTGATCGGCGCCGCCGCGACACTTGCCGGCTGGGACATAACGAGCTGGTTCAAACAGATTTGGGACACGCTCACGAAAATTCCGCTCGGCGACGTGATCGCCGCGATCGTGCTGATCAGTCTGCAGACGACCGCTACCGCTTATGCCTGGTATTCGATCCTGCGCTACGGATATCCCGACTCCGAGGTGCGCTGGATACAGGTCCTGGCCTGTTATGCGGCCGCGGTCGCGCTCAACTCCGTCCTGCCGGCGAACATCGGCACGTTGGCGATGCTGCTGATGTACACCACGATCATCGCGGCCGCCACGTTCGCCGGTGTGCTGGCCGGGATGGCGGTGCAGAAGATCTTCTTCACCTTGATCGGCGCATTTTGCTATCTGTACCTGTTCTTGGCGGTAGACGGGTCGTTCTCGCTGCAGCTGGGGTTCATGAGCGAACATCCCTGGGCCACTGCGATCTTGCTCGTAGGCATCGCCATGCTCCTGTTCATGGTGGGGCGAGTACTTCGCCGGCGCGTCAAGCAATGGTGGGAGCAGGCGAAGGTGGGCGCGCAGATACTCGTCCATGTTCGCGCATTCCTAGGTCGCGTCGTGCTGCCCGAGGCGATCGCCTGGGTCGCGATGCTTGGGACGATCGCCGTGTTCCTGTCCGCTTACAACATCCCGGTCAGCTTTCATATTTTGATGCGTGTAGTCGCCGGTAACTCGATAGCGAATGTCAGCTCGGTGACGCCCGGCGGCGCCGGCGTCGTGCAGGGCTTCAACGTGCTCTCGCTGAAGGGCATAACCAGCACGTCCAATGCGACCGCCTACTCGGTGGCGCAGCAATTGGTGACAACGGCCTGGGGCATTCTCTTTGCGATTGTGCTGCTCATCCGGGCTTTCGGTTGGTCTGACGGCAAGACGCTCGTCTCGCGGTCATACAGTCAGGCGCGCGAGAAGAACGCCGAGCGCTCGGCGGCGCGCAAGGCCAAGCGCCATGACAGGGCGCCCAGCGGCTCTCAGTCCTCTTGAGCGATTTACCGCTCGGAGGCTTGATGCGTTCATGCTGAATCACTCGCAGGCGCAGGCGACGACCGCTGCATGAACCCTTCAGCTGACCTCGACGATATCCCCGATCTTGAGCATCGGGTAGACCTGCGCCGCCGCTTCGATCGGGAGCTCGACGCAGCCGTTGGACTGAGGGAAGCCGTAGGAGGCGCGTGGGTATCCGTGGACGGCATCGCCGCCGTTGAAGTAGTTGACCCAAGGGACATCGGGCACCGTGTATTTGGTGCCGTCGACGTCGGTGCCGGTCATGGTCGTGGAGACGAAGCGCGAGTAGATCGGGAAGATTCCCTGGGCGGTTTCGGCTCCCGGTACGCCCGTGTTGGCCGGCGTTGAGAACACCACACGGTCGTCGTGGTGGACCTCCAGTGTCTCGGGCAGCGACTCGGTGACCGTCACAAACGTGTAAGGGGAAGGGTTGCGTTCGTGCTTCTCGGCTGCTCGCAGCAGCGCCTTCCATGTCGCCGCTTCGGGGGTTCCCGTCGGTTCGATTTCGTGTTCGGACTGGAACACCATCAGGCCGCCCTTGGTCGTCTCGTCGAGCTGGCCGTATTCGAGCGGTGGGGCGTCGTTTACGTGTGCGTCGGGCGCCTCAGGCGAAGGATCGAACGCGTCGATTGCGGCGACACGCCTGTCTACATGCGCGGCGGAGTAGCTGGATGATGCACTCGCTTGCCTGCCCCCCGTCATGGGGGGTGCTGCGGTTGCGGTGTCCGGGGGGCCGCTGCTCGTCTGCTCGGTTGCCGTTGCGTTCGCTGTGGCGCCGGCGGTTTGAGCCTGAGCCGCTTCAGCCTCGAATGCTCGCGCGCGGGTGGAGGAGTGGGCGCCGTAAGGGAGATAGCCGAGCCGCGCCAGTGTCTGTTGCAGACCCTTCACTGAGGGGCACTGCACAGACAATGCAACCGTCCGTGGCCTGGCCAGAGGCGAATGCGCGACGGCGCTGCTAGCCCGCCGGGATCGTGAGCGTGTAACTGGCGCAGGGGTCGAGCGTCGAGACCGGCGTGAAGATCTCCGAGTCCCCGTGCGTGGTCCAGGTGCCGGCGACAGCGGGACTCAGCGTCGGGCGTGGCGAGAACGAGGCGGGCGGCGCTGAGAGCCTTACGCGCAGCGCCAGCGTGCCGTCGAGGATTGAATGGTGGGGGACGGCGGTGAGGCGGGTTGGCGACAGCTCACCGCGCTGGTCGGAGGCACTGGAGAAGCGCGATTCCAGGCCACCGACGCCGAAACCGACGCCCACGCACAGCAATGCGATCGCGAGTATTACAACCAAGCTCAGACGCTCAGCAAGTCTGATTGCGCTCATGTCTCATTCTCGTCGGTGAAGCTGTAGCAGTTGACTGAGCCATTGTAACCCTCTCCTGAACAGTTCAAAAACCGGGCAGCGGCTACCGAACTTGCCCCGTATCTTGGAATCGGCAGTACCTGGCTGTGCATTGAATCGAGCGCTGAGGTTGGACTGGTATTCGGCGTCGAGCGCGAGACTCCTTAGGACGGTCAACAGTCGACGGAGCTGGGCTGGGCTTGCGATGCCCGGCGTTATTGCGGCTTTGGTGCTGAGTGAACAAGGGGTTGGCGGCCGGGGGTCGAACAAGCTCGGATGGAGCTATCGCTTCCCTTCCCGCGCCGTCTGCCCAGCCGTGGAGCACAGCGCAAAGGAAGGCGTGGCGGCGCCACAACGGCATACGCCCGACAGGCGCTAGGGCGGCTGTCGGGCAATCGGCTCGCGCTGCGCACGACGATCGTGCTGCTGCTAGTGCTGCCACTGCTTGGCGGCGGCTGGCTGTGGCTGCGCGGCTCCTCACTGGTCGCGGTTGAGCACGTGCACATATCCGGTGTACGCGGGCCGGAGGCGATCGAGATCAGAGCGGCGCTCGAGGACTCAGCCAGGCGCATGACCACGATGGACTTCAACGCCGGCGCGCTTCGCTCCGCGCTCGCCTCTTATGCGATCGTCGCAGGCGTGCGGGTCAGGACGAGCTTTCCGCACAGCGTTAGCATCTCGGTGAGCGAGCGCCCGCCGGTTGCCGAGCTCGTCTCGGCCGGGCAACGCACCGCCGTCGCGGCCGACGGGACCGTGCTCGGGCCGGCGCTTTCCTCCAGCTCGTTGCCGGATGTGAGTGGCTCGGTCGAGCCGGCACCGGGAGCACGTCTCCGTGAACCCGTAGCGCTGGCAGCGGTCACCGTGCTCGGCGCGGCACCGGCACCGCTCGCTCGAAACGTGGCGCGCGTCTATGAGGGTCCCGAAGGGCTCACGGTGGCGATGCGCAGTGGGCTGCTCGTCTACTTCGGCAACGACATGCGCCCGCACGCCAAGTGGCTGTCGCTCTCGCGCGTGCTCGTCTCGCCCAGTTCGGCAGGTGCCCTTTACATCGACGTGCGGCTGCCCGAACGTCCGGCAGCCGGGTTCTCGGGCTCGACCACGAACTCCTCGAGCGGCGCGTCACCGCAGACCAGCACATCCGAACCCACCGCGACCGCACTCGCGGCAAGCCTCGCCAACGCCGTTGGCGGCAGCAGCACTCCTTCCTCAGGATCGACTACCGCCGAAAGCGAAAGCGCCACGAAAGAAAGCGAAAGCACCTCGACTACCGCTGGCTCCTCGACCTCGAGCGACGAAGCCACCTCGTCCTCGTCTTCGTCTGCCGCCGGCGCCAGCTCGAGCGCTGCTCCTGGTTCGAGCGAAGCCTCGACGTCGCCCGGTACAGAAGCCTCGGCGGGCGCCGGCGAAAGCGGCTAACGCGGCATCAACCTCGACTCGAGGGTTACTATGGTTAGAGGCCAATTCTCAAGCAGTAGTCGAGGGTTGGCGGTTCTGCAACGAATGTTGCGAGAGTGAGGGTTGCCGTTGACAGGGCGAAGTTCCCTGCATAACTTGCGTATTCTGAAGGCTGGCTCCGTCACGCGGAGCAAACCTTAAACGCCTACTGAAGGCTTCGGACATCATGGAGAGCGGCGGCAGTTACCTGGCGGTCATAAAGGTCGTGGGAGTCGGCGGAGGCGGGACCAACGCGGTCAGCCGTATGGTCGACGCAGGGCTTCGCGGCGTGGAGTTCATCGCTGCCAACACCGACGCGCAGGCGCTCGCGATGTGCGACGCCGACATCAAGCTGAACATCGGCCACGAGTCCACCAAGGGTCTCGGCGCCGGCGCCAACCCCGATGTCGGCTCTGGCGCCGCGGCTGAGTCGCGCGACGACATCAAGGAGGCACTGAAGGGCGCCGACATGGTGTTCGTCACCGCGGGCGAGGGCGGCGGCACCGGTACCGGCGCGGCGCCTGTGATCGCCGAGATCGCCAAGAATGAGATCGGTGCGTTGACCGTCGGCGTGGTCACGCGGCCCTTCGATTTCGAGGGATCTCAGCGTGGACGCCAAGCGGTCGAGGGCATCGAGCGGCTGCGCGAGGTCGTCGACACGTTGATCGTGATCCCCAACGAGAAGCTGCTTGCGGTCGTCGAGCGTCGCACTTCGATGCTTGATGCCTTCCGTGAGGCCGACAACGTGCTACGCCAAGGCGTCCAGGGCATCACCGACCTGATCACGATTCCCGGCCTGATCAACCTCGACTTCGCCGACGTGCGCACGATCATGCATGACGCCGGCTCCGCGCTGATGGGAATCGGCACCGGTAGTGGCGAGGCGCGCAGCGCCGATGCTGCCCGTGCCGCGATCTCCTCGCCACTGCTCGAAGAGTCCGTGGACGGCGCGACCGGCATCCTCCTGAACATCACCGGCGGCAAGGATCTGGGCCTGTTCGAGGTCAACGACGCGGCCGAGATCATCCAGAACGCCGCCGATCCAAACGCGAACATCATCTTCGGTGCAGTCATCGACGAGACGATGGGCGACGACGTACGCGTCACGGTGATCGGCACCGGCTTTGACCATCGTCCCGGACGGGCCGTGCGCGGCGACCGCAAGCGCCGCGAGGGCGGGCGCCCAGATCGCGGTCCGCGCATCGACGATCGCCAGCGCTCGGCGCTTGAGATCTCCGACGACGACATCGACGTCCCGCCGTTCTTGCGGTAGTCGCTTTTTGCGCTGTAAGCGCCGGGCACGCTTCGATCAGGGTGAAGCGCCGAGCGCATGCTTTTGAATTGATGACCGAGTCGGGGCCGCGCATGCGCGGCCCCGAGACATGCCGCATGCGGCATGTCTACCGATGGCGCATGCGCCATCGGCACCTCGGCACATGTGCCGAGGTGAAGGACGGTGCATGCACCGTCCTTTGTCGTGTCACATGTGGCACGACACGGGAGCGCACATGTGCGCTCCCGACTTCCTTCTCGGCTTTCAAATTCAGGTGCCTGGCGGTCAGCGCAATGTGCCGGGTCGAACGCAGGCTCGGTAAGCGCATGTGCCGTCCGCGCTCGCGTCGATAACCTGCGCGCGTGCGTCGCACCCCTCTCTATGACTGCCATATCGCGGCCGGAGCGAAGCTCGTGGACTTCGCCGGCTGGGAGATGCCTGTGCAGTACCCCGACGGCGTACGCGCAGAGCACATGGCGGTACGCGAGCGCTGCGGCATCTTCGACGTCTCGCATATGGGCGAGATCGAAACGGTCGGTCCGGGCGCCGAAGCGTTGTTGCAGCGCCTGCTCTCGAACGACATCTCGAAGATCGCGATCGGCGGGGCGAAGTACAGCGTGCTGTGCGACGAGAAGGGCGGTGTGATCGACGACCTATTCACCTACCGCCTGGAGCCCGAGCGCTATCTGACGGTCACCAATGCCTCCAACCACGAGCGCGACCTGGCCTGGTTTCGCTCGCACGCAGACGACTTCGACGTCGATCTGCACGACCGTATCGACGATTACGCGATGCTCGCCGTCCAGGGCCCGCTAGCGCGTGAGATCGTGCAGGCCATCTCCGACGCACCTTTGCCGGCTCGCATGACGACGGCCACACGGCGGCTCGCCGGAGTCGAGACGCTCGTTTGCGGCACCGGATACACAGGCGAGGACGGCGTCGAGCTGCTGCTCGCGCCCAGCGAGGCGCCGGCGCTATGGGACGAGCTGTGCCGTCGTGGCGCCATGCCTGCGGGCTTGGCCGCGCGCGACACGTTGCGCCTGGAGGCCTGCTTTCACCTATACGGCAACGACCTGAGTCTCGAGCGCAACCCGATCGAAGCGGGCCTCGGCTGGTGCTGTCGCGAGGACACAAACTTCATCGGCTCGGTGCCGATCCGCGCGGCGCGCGCCGCTCTTTCATCCTCTGACACCGCATCACCGACGGAGCTGGTGGTGAGTCCTGCCGGCCGACCGCCGGAGAAGCTCGTCGCATTCGAGATCGACGGGCCGGGAATCGCCCGCCAAGGCAATCCGATCGTGGGCGGCGGCCTGGTCACAAGTGGCACGCTTTCGCCCAGCTTGGGCGCCGGTATCGGCATGGCCTACGTTCCTGCCGAGCATGCGACCCTCGGCACCGTGCTTCAGATCGATGTCCGTGGCAAGATTCGCCCGGCGATCGTCAAGCAGAAGCCGCTCTATCGAAAGGCCAGTTGAAATGTCGAGCTATCCAGACGACCTGCTTTACCACCCCGAGCACGATTGGGCGCGGCCGGATGCTGAGGACCCCGACGTAGCGGTGCTCGGCATCACCTGGTTCGCGCAGGACGCGCTTGGTGAGGTCGTGTTCTTCGACCCGCCCTCGCCCGGCACGATTATCCACAAGGACGAGCCCTACGCCGAGGTCGAGTCGGTCAAGGCGGTCTCAGATGTCGTCGCGCCGCTGTCGGGTGAGATCGTCGAGGTCAACGAGAAGCTCGCCGACAACCCCAACGCGATCAACGACGACCCTTACGGCGAGGGTTGGCTGGTCAAGGTACGCCTGTCCGATCCGACCGAGCGCGACGCCCTGCTCGACGCCGACGCCTACTCAGCCACGCTCGGTGGTTGAGGGAGCCGTCGCGCCAAGCGGCTAGGCTCAGACCACTTGACTCAGTACACCTCAGTCACTGACAGCGACCTCGCGGCGATGCTCGCGGCGATCGGGGTCTCCTCCGTGCAGGAGATCTTCGACCGCCAGATCCCCGAGGCTGTGCGGCTCGGCCGTCCGCTCAACTTGCCGGCCGGTAAGAGCGAGCAGGACGTCTACGAGCACCTGCGTGCGCTTGCCGCGAATAACGTCAGCGCCGAGGACGAGCTGTGTTTCCTCGGCGCCGGCATGTACGACCACTACGTGCCTTCGATCGTGGACATGTTGATGGAGCGCTCGGAGTTCTTGACGCCCTACACGCCCTATCAGCCGGAGATCTCCCAGGGTGGCCTGCAGGTCATGTTCGAGTACCAGACGGCGATCTGCGAGCTGACGGGACTGCCGGTCTCGAACGCCTCGGTGTACGAGGGCCCAAGCGCTGTCGCCTCGGCCGGCTATCTGGCAAAGCTCCACAACGATCGCAGGCGCTTTATCGTCTCCGCTGGGCTACACCCACATACACTTGCCACGCTGCGCACGTACGCGCACGGCTACGGGATCGAGGTGGTCGAGGTCCCCCTTACGGATGGTGTCACCGACCCCGAAGCCTGGGTGGCGGCGATCGACCAGGACACAAGCGCCGCGATCTTCGCCCATCCCAACTTCTACGGGGCCGTCGAGGACGCCGCCGCGCTGTCTGCCGCCGCAAAGGCCGCGGGCGGCGAGCAGCTGGTCACGATCGCCCAAGTAGATCCGGTTGTGCTCGGCATTCTTGCCCCGCCGGGAGAGTGCAGCGTAGATGTCGCCGTGGGGGAGGGCCAATCGCTCGGCAATCGCCTGGACTTCGGCGGTCCCTCGTTTGGCTTCTTCGCGGCGCGCCAGGACTATCTGCGCCGGATGCCCGGCCGCATCGCGGGGGAGACCACCGACGTGGACGGTCGCCGTGGCTTCGTGCTCACGTTGCAGACACGCGAGCAGCACATCCGCCGCGAGAAGGCCACATCCAATATCTGTACTTCGCAGGCGCTGAACGCGTTGGCGGGAGTCGTCTACCTGTCATGGCTCGGTCGCCGTGGGTTGGTGGAGCTGGGAGAGCTGCTGCTGAGGCGCACCCACTATGCGCGCGAGGCGCTGTGCGCGCTGGATGGCCTAGCTGAGCTTCACTCACAGCCTGTTGTGCGCGAGTTCGCCGTGCGCCTCGACGCGGATGTGGCTGCCGTGCGCCGTCGTTGCGCCGAGCGGGGTATCAATCCTGGCGCTGATCTGTATGCGCTCACGGGCCGCGAGCAGGATCGTGGTGGACTGCTAGTGGCGATAACTGAGCGGCGCTCGCGCGCCGACATCGATCGCCTTGTCGAGGTGCTCGGCGAGGCTGTCGCTGCCGAGCAGCAGGCAAACGGCGATGCCGGGCGCCATGTCGAGGCGGGTGTCTCGGTATGAGCGAATGTGCTTGCCCCGTAGGTGTGCGCGGGAGCTGGTCGGCAAGGAGTGTGTGGGCGTGAACGAAAACCTTGATGCCCCCCGTGCGCGCGGGGGTAGGCCGCCCGTACAGGGCACGGATACGGCCCTGCAGCGCGAAGGGGCGCTAACGATCTTCCAGCGCGGCGCCCCTGGTCGACGTGCTTTCCAGTGCCCTGACATCGATGTCCCCGACGTGCCGCTTGACGAGCTTCTGCCCGCCCACTTGCGCCGGACGGAGCCACCGCGCCTGCCCGAGGTCTCAGAGCCCGAGATCGTGCGCCACTACGTGCGTTTGTCCAAGCGCAACTTCGACCTGGACTCCGGCTTCTACCCGCTCGGCTCCTGCACGATGAAGCACAACCCTCGCCTGCACGAGCGCGTGGCGGCGCTTCCCGGCCATGCGCGCTTGCACCCGCTGCAGGACCCCGAGCGGGCACAGGGAGCACTTGAGTTGATGTGGAACCTCGAACGGGCGCTCTCTGAGGTCTCTGGCCTGCCGCACGTGTGCTTGCAGCCCTCCGCGGGCTCCCATGGCGAGTTGGCGGGAGTGCTGCTCACCCGTGCCTACCACGAGGCGCGCGGCGAGACGCGCCACAAGGTGCTCACGCCCGACACGGCTCACGGCACCAACCCGGCGACGGTCACGATGGCTGGCTTCGATGTCGTCAAGATCGCCACCAACCCAGACGGCGGCGTGGACCTCGACGATCTGCGTGCGAAGGCCGACACCGACGTGGCCTGCCTGATGCTGACCAATCCCAACACGCTCGGGCTGTTCGACGCGAACATCCAGGAGATTGCGCGGATCGTGCACGAGGTGGGCGCGACGCTCTACTACGACGGCGCCAACCTCAACGCAGTCATGGGCCTCTCGCGCCCCGGGGACATGGGCTTTGACATCGTGCATTTCAACCTGCACAAGTCCTTTACCCAGCCGCACGGGGGCGGTGGCCCCGGCTCCGGTCCGATCGCCGTGTCCGATCGGATCGAGCCATTTCTGCCTGTGCCGCGGATCGTGCGCAATGAGGGATCCAACGGGTCCGACCCGCGGTTCGATCTGGTCGAGGATTGGTCCGGTGCCAAATCGATCGGCCGTCTGCGCGGCTTTCAGGGCAACTACGGCTGCTTTGTGCGCTCCTACGCCTACATCTGCTCGTTGGGGGCACCGGGCCTGAAGGACGCCTCCGAGACGGCTGTATTGAACGCCAACTACCTGCTCGCTCGCTTGCGCCAGCTTGGTGTGTGCGAGCAGCTGCCACTGGCGTACGCCAACGCCCAAGCCGATCCCTCACCCCCATCCGACAAAACTCTCGCCAATGTCCCATCCCCGGACGGGGATGGGAAGGATGGCGGTGGCGTTGGAGGGCTGTGCCTCCATGAGTTCGTGCTCTCAGGTGGCCCGATGAAGCGCAATCTGAAGATCAAGACGCTCGACCTCGCCAAGCGCCTGCTCGACTACGGCTATCACCCGCCGACCGTGTACTTCCCGCTGCTGGTTGAGGAGGCATTGATGGTGGAGCCGACAGAGACCGAGACCAAGGAGACGCTCGACGGCTTCGCCGAGGCGCTTGCCGAGCTGTTGGCCGAGGCCGCCGAGGATCCCGAGATCGCGCTGAAAGCGCCTTACACGACGCCTGTGCGCAGGCTGGACGAGGTCGGTGCGGCCAAGAATCCGGTCATCCGCCAAAAGCTTTGACGCTCGCGCTCGTGCCCTTGCCGGCTGAGCCGGCTTCCCTGTAGCCTGGCTCGCCATGCGCATCTTCTCGGGCATCCAGCCCACGGGCACCAAGCATCTGGGCAACTACATCGGCGCGATCCGACAGTACGTCGCCGGCCAAGAGCGCGGCGAGGCGCTGTACTGCATCGTTGACCTGCACGCGATCACTGTCACTTACGAGCCGCTCGAGCTGCGCCGCAGCACCTACGATCTAACGGCGCTGCTGATTGCGGCCGGCCTTGATCCCGCCCGTTGCATTCTGTTCCGTCAGGGCGATGTGCCTGAGCACACAGAGCTGTGTTGGCTGCTCTCGGGCGTCACCGAGCTGGGACGCTTGCAGCGCATGCACCAGTTCCGCGACAAGTCAGTTGCCCAGCGCGAACTCGTCTCTGCGGGCTTGCTGCTGTATCCGGTTCTACAGGCCGCCGATGTGCTGGCCTACCGTGCCGAGGAGGTGCCCGTCGGCGAGGACCAGCGCGAGCACCTGGAGCTGATGCGCGACGTCGCCCGGCGCTTCAACGCGCGCTTCTGTGACGGCAAGGAGGTGCTGCTCGTGCCCGAACACCGCATCCCCGAGGTGGGGGCGCGCATCATGGACCTACAGGACCCCACGTGCAAGATGTCCACCACTGGTGGCTCTGAGCAGGGCACCGTGTACGTGCTCGACGAGCCGGCCGTGATCCTCAAGAAGTTCAAGTCGGCCGTCACCGACTCCGGACGCGAGATCGAACGCTCGCCTGAGAAGCCCGGCGTCTCCAACCTGATCGAAATCCTTGCGGTGGCACGGGATGTCTCACCGGAGCAGGTCGAAGCCGACCTGCGCGACGCACGCGGCTACGGTGACCTGAAGGTGGCTGTGGCCGAGGCGGTTACCAAGATGCTCGCGCCGGTGCGTGAGCGCTATGTAGAGCTGCGCGAGGACGAGTCGGCGCTCGAGGCGGTGCTGACAGGGGGGGCGAAGCGCGCTCACGCGATCGCGGTCGAGACGCTGGCCGATGTGCGCGAATACATGGGCGTAGGTCCGTTGCGCACGCCTTGAGAGCGGATCGCGCGGGATCCGCGGTCTTGGCAATTGGCGCGTGTGGCCAGTTGCTCGATTTTGACGATGCCCCCCGCGCGCGCGGGGGGCATCGTCATTTTCGAAGACAACGACCGATACAGCTCACGCCGTCGGGAGCGATCGATACGGTAGGCGTATGACGCTCCCTGCGCTCGACCTCGACTTGGAGATTTTCAGCGGCCCGTTCGACCTGCTGCTCGCGCTCGTCTTGCGCGAGGAGGTGGACCTGCTCGATCTCGAGCTGGCCGATGTCGTGCTCGCCTACCTCGATCACCTCGAGGGTCGTGGCGAGCTCGATCTGGAGACAGCCACTGAATTCATCGTGCTGATCGCAGCGCTATTGGAATTGAAGTCGCGACTAATGCTTGCGGAGGACAGCGAGGAACTGCTCGACATCGAGCCCGGAGAGGCGGCTGAGGAGCTGCTCGAGCGGATGCTGCAGGCGCGCCGTTACCGCTCGGCCTCGACGCACTTGCTGGAGCTGTTCAAGGCAGAGGAAGGTGTTCGCTTTCGCAGCGCGCCGCTACCGGTCCATCTACGCAAGTCGGTTGCCCAGCCCAAAGATGGCTCGCAGGACGCCGCGGTGCTCGGTCAGGCGATCGGGCGGCTATTGCGCATGCCGCCCACAATCAATCTGCGCCATATCTCGATCCAGCGAGTCACCGTCGCTGAGCGCCTCGATCGCCTGCGCACGCTGCTCAAAGGCGGCGACTTCTCCTTCGAGGAGGCCGTGCGCGGCGAGGATCGCATGACCGTCGCGGTTACCGTGTTCGCGCTGCTCGAGCTCTACAAGCGTGGCGAGGCATGGTGGGAGCAGGACGAGAGCTTCGGCGATATTGCCGTCCACGCCGTCCACGCCGCCGCCGAGCCGCGACACGCACGCACAGGATGACCGACACTCCCCGGGGCACGGGTGAGCCGGGGCAGGAACGACCGGCGCTTGAGGATCTGCAGTCATCTGCCGATCAGGATCATGTGTCTGTGACAGATGTCGAGTCAGAGCAAGCCAACGAGCTCGCCCATCATGAGTATCTCGATACGCCAGAGCCGGCACACGGCTTCGAGCATGTCGAGGAGGCTGACCCCGAAGATGCCACCGCGGCCGCTGACCCCGCAGCCAGCGCGCTTGACATCGAGGGCCTGCCAGAGCCCGAGCCGTACATCGTGCGCACAGTAGAGGCGCTGTTGTTCCTGGCGCCCGATCCGCTTAGCCCCCAAGAGCTCTCCGACGCCGCGGCTGTCGAGGAGCTTGCGGTTATCGCGGCGCTCGCCGAGCTGGCAGAACGCTATGCACCTGGGCGCAGCGGCATCAACCTGCGCGAGTTGGGCGGCGGCTTCACTTTTGCGAGCGATCCAGAGACCGAGGAGTCGGCCAGACGCCTGTTCAGCCGGCCCCGCGCCTCTGTGCTGACACCGGCACAAGCCGAGACGCTGGCGATCGTCGCCTACCTGCAACCGATTTCACGCCCCGAGATAACGCGTATTCGTGGCGTCAGTGCCGACTCGGCCGCCTCCACCCTGTTGGAGCGCGGGCTGGTGGAAGAGTCCGGACGCTCGCAGTTCGGTGCGGTCATGTACCGCACGACCACCCAATTTCTCAAGCTGTTCGGTCTGAAGAGCCTCGAGGAGTTGCCCGATATCGGGCAGTGGGACCCAAGTCCCGACGAGGAGGCTGAGCTGCGTGATCGCCTCCTGCGCGCCGGAGAGGCCCGCGCTGGCGGCGGTCCTCAGCCCGAGCTTCAATAGCGTCCTCCAGGCGATGTGCAGGTGGTGGCCCATTCGGTGCCGGAACTTCGGCTGCGCTCAGGCCGCGCGTGCAGCAAGTTGCCCGCAGGCAGCGTCGATATCACGTCCGCGCGTGAGCCGCACCGTGGCAGGTATGCCTCTTGACTCAAGCGCTCCCTTGAAAGCCGCGATCGACTCGCGGCTGGAACCGTCGTAGATCGAATCGGTCGGGTTGTATGGGATTAGATTGACCT
Organism: uncultured Solirubrobacterales bacterium; assembly: GCA_963757995.1. Taxonomy (GTDB): domain Bacteria; phylum Actinomycetota; class Thermoleophilia; order Solirubrobacterales; family Solirubrobacteraceae; genus Palsa-744. The sequence goes on along the minus strand of CAVWTS010000014.1, from coordinate 117,840 downwards.
TGAACATGTGCGGATGCTCCCCGGAGCGGCGCGGCTCGAGCAGACGCGCCAACGCAAGCGCTTGCTCATAGCGGTCGTTGACGCCGGCGAGCATCACGTACTCAACAAACACACGGCGGCGCTTGCGCTCATAGAAGGCTCTGCACGCGTCGATCACATCGGATAGCGGGTAGCGCTCGTTGACCGGCATCAGCTCGCTGCGCAAGGCTTCGTCGGCGGCGTGCAGCGAGAGCGCAAGGCGCAGCGGCATCTCCTGTCCTGTGAGTGTTTCGATCCCCGGAATCCAACCGACCGTGGAGATCGCAGTGCGGCGATGAGTGATGCCGATGTCGGGCAGACGCTCGCAGGCGGCAAGCACATTGTCCAGGTTGAGCATCGGCTCGCCCATGCCCATGAACACGCAATGGTCGACGGCGGTCATGCGCCGGAAATAAAGCGCCTGCTCAACGATCTCCGAGACACTCAGATTGCGGCCGAACTTCATCTGGCCGGTGGCACAGAACGTGCATGTGAGCGGACAGCCTGACTGCGAGGAGACGCAGATCGAGTTGCGCCCGTCTCGATAGCGCATCAGCACGGCCTCCAAGGGCCGCCCGTCGGCTGTCGTGAACAGAGCCTTGACCGTACCGTCGCTAGCGCGTCGCTGCTCGCGCAACTCGAGGCTCGAGAACGGCACATTCTCGCCCAGCCACTCACGCAACGGGCCAGGCAGGTTCGTCATATGCTCGTAGCCCGAGACGCCCTTGGCGGCCCACTCCCATATCTGGCGCGCACGGAACGCGGGCTGGCCGTTCGCGGCCAGCGTTTGATCGAGGAGCTCCAGGTCCATACCCTTATCGTTGCAGTATGCGGGTTCGCACGAGTACATCTTGCGCGCTGGATGCGGCCGTCCAGCAGCGCCATACGTCACCCGCGATGCTCGACGTACCTCTGGTACGTCTCCGCTCGCGTGCGACGTCTGGCATTCACTGGCCGACCACCCCAGCCCACAATCTGCCCCCGTACGAACCCTCATGCGCCTAGCCAAGTATCTGGCCCATGCGGGGGTGGCCTCACGCCGCGCCGCAGAGACGATGATCGCCGAAGGACGGGTGACCGTCGCCGGGCAGGTCGTACTCGATCCTGCACGCGACGTCAATGAACAGAGCTCTCTTGCGGTTGATGGGCGCCCGGTCGCCGGGCCTGAGCAACCCGTTGTCTATGCGCTCAACAAGCCACTCGGAGTGCTGAGCACCGCTCAAGACACTCATGGTCGCCCGACAGTCGTCTCGTTGGTTCCAAATGAGACGCGGCGCCTGTATCCCGTTGGGCGTCTGGACGCCGATTCGAGCGGGCTGATCCTGCTCACCAACGACGGCGCGCTCGCGCAGCGCTTGACGCATCCGAGCTTCGAAGTTCCCAAGACCTACTGCGTGCGCGTCGGTGGGGGACCTGTTCGCGAGAACGCGCTCGCCAAGCTGCGTATCGGGGTGCGTTTGGAGGATGGGATGACTGCTCCCGCGCAGGTGCGCCAGATGGGCCAGGGGGTACTGGAAGTGACGATCCGTGAAGGTCGCAACCGTCAGGTACGGCGCATGTGCGAGGCGCTGGGTCATCCTGTGGTGGCGCTTGAGCGCATCGCGTTCGGGCGGTTGAAGCTCGGGGAGCTGGCGCCGGGCGCCTCTCGCCGTCTTACCGAGGCCGAGCTCGCGCGCCTGCGTGGCGGTCCAGAGGATCGTAAGCAATCCGTGCCGCCAGTTGCCGGTCAGCCGAAGAGGCGTTGGCCCACGCGCGAGTCGTGAGCGACAACTGCGTAGGCCGGCTCTCGGAGCGCCTATGAAAGAATCGCGTCGATGCCGCAACGTCTCTATGCCCTGCGGGGCGCGATCTCGGCATCTCGCGACGACGCGCAGGAGATTCTGAGCGCCACGACTGAGCTGATGAGCGAGATCATGCAGCGCAACACACTTGTCCCCGAGCAGGTTGTGAGCTGCATCTTCACCGTCACAGATGACCTAACAGCGGAGTTCCCGGCGGTGGCGGCGCGCGCTCTGGGCTTCGAGCGGGTACCGCTGTTGTGTGCGCGCGAGATTCCGGTGCCGGGCTCGTTACAGCGCGTGATCCGCGTTCTGATTCATTACTACGCGGACGAGGGGAACGAGGCAAGGCACGTCTACCTGGGCGAGGCGGCAAGCTTGCGAGCGGATCTACTCGCCGCGCAGTAGATCTGCCGCACACGAGTAAACGCTGAGCTGAAGTTGCTTACGGCGTCGTTTGCCCGAGATGACCGCCGCCGTCACGGGCGTCCGCCACAATAGGTCCATGGCACTCGAGTTCTCAGAGCGAATCGCGCGCATTCCCTCCTACCCCGCGGCGGGTGGCTACGCACAGCGCGCGCCGAAGGTGCGCCTGGCATCCAACGAGTCGCCGTGGCCGCCACTACCGGCGGTGATCGATGCGATCCAAGGATCGCTACCGACGCTCAACCGCTATCCGGACCCAACCAATTCGCTCTTGCGCGAGCGCTTGTCCGAGCGCTACGGCGTTCCGGTCTCGCGGATCGCGATCGGCAACGGTTCGTGCGACATTCTGCTTGCTGCCGGCGAGGCGCTCCTTGAGCCCGGAGCTGAGCTTGTGTATGCGTGGCCATCCTTCTCTGTATACCCCCACCTGAGCGCTGCTTCGGGGGCGCGAGCGGTGACCGTTCCGCTGGACGTGAACGACTATCACGACCTCGACGCGATGCTTCGCGAGATCACGGTCGCTACACGCCTTGTGATCGTGTGCAACCCGAACAACCCAACGAGTACCGCGCTTCCGCTCACGGATATCGCGGGGTTCGTCGCGGAAGTTCCCAAGCACGTGTGCGTGATCGTGGATGAGGCCTACTGCGAGTTCAATCTGCTCGATGATCCCGACGCGTCGGTCGAGTTGCTCGCGCACCACCCCAACCTCGTGCTGCTACGCACTTTCTCCAAGGTCTACGGGCTCTGTGGCCTGCGCATCGGCTTCGCGCTGTGTGGCTCGGAGGATCTGCCGCGCGCAGTCGACCAGATCCGCCAGCCTTTCTTCTGTAACGCCGTCGCCCAGGCCGCTGCCGTGGAGGCGCTCTCACACCAGGACGCCGTGACTGAGCGCGTCACACGCACGATCGCCGAGCGCATCTCAGTCGACGAGCGTCTGCGCGCGCTTGGTATCGAGCCGGCGCAGTCGCAAGCGAACTTCTGCTGGTTCGCTCTCGGTGAGGACGACCCAGAACAGGCTGAGGTGCGGGAGCAGGAGGTGATGCAGGGCCTGGTCGAGCGCGGCGTGCTCGTGCGCGGAGGAGGTGCGCTTGGTATGCCTGGGGCTTTGCGAGTCACCTATGGCACACCCGAGGAGAACGCGATCTTCCTGGATGCATTGGGGGAAGTGTTGTGAAGATGGGCGAGGCGTTGTGAACGGTCGGAGACGATTGAGGCTCAACCCTCGACGGTCAGCGGTTTCTCTGCTACAAAGCTTGTAGACGATCATGCAGACGACCTCTTCGACATACGCCTCTGCACTGGCATCCGCCAGTGCCCGCACGTCGTATTGGTCGTTTCGCTGCGCCTGGCGATTTAGCTAGGCGCTTCGGCCTTGCCTCCGTCCGTGAGCGGAGACCAACAGGCCGCACTGGATCCTTCACAGGATCGAGCGCCGTTCACCGGGCTCATGCCTACCGCGACTCGCCTTGGCGACGCGGTGCTCACGGAGCAGACGAGCACCCAAAACCAACCCGTACTTGAAAGGATGAACGAATGATGATCGTCATGAAGGAGACCGCGACCGAGGATGAGATCGGCTTGGTCGTTGAGAAGATCGAGCGAGCCGGCGCGCTCGCCCACCGCAGTCAAGGCGCGCGCGTGACCATAATCGGCGCGATTGGGGATGTCGAGCAGGACGCAAGCGTCGAGAGCCTGGGTCTTGAAGGCCAGCCTGGCGTGGACCGGGTGGTGCCGATCCTCAAGCCCTACAAGCTCGCTTCTTCGCAGATACGCCACGGCGAGCGCACCGTACTCGACATCGAAGGGCACAAGATCGGCGGCGAGCACTTCGCATTGATTGCCGGTCCCTGCACGATCGAGACGCGTGAGCAGACACTCACGACCGCCGAGGTCGTCAAGGATGCCGGCGCCGCGCTGTTCCGTGGGGGTGCTTACAAGCCGCGCACTTCTCCATACGCTTTCCAAGGCTTGGGCCAAGAGGGCCTGCGTCTGCTCGCCGAGGCGAAGGAACAAAGTGGATTGCCGATCGTCACCGAGCTGATGGATATGCGTGACCTGGAGCCGGTGCTCGAGGTCGCCGATGTCGTGCAGATCGGCGCGCGCAATATGCAGAACTACCCACTGCTGGCCGAGGTGGGCCGCTCGGGGCGTCCGGTACTGCTCAAGCGCGGACTTTCCTCGACACTCGATGAGCTGCTGATGGCCGCTGAGTACATCCTCAAGGAGGGCAACCCGAACGTGATGCTGTGCGAGCGCGGTATTCGCACGTTCGAGACCGCCTACCGCTTCACCCTCGATTTGATGGCGGTGCCGGTGCTTAAGGAGCTCTCACACCTGCCGGTGATCGTCGATCCAAGCCATGCGGCGGGCAGACGCGACCTCGTGCTGCCGTTGTCGCTGGCAGCGGCTGCCGCCGGGGCCGATGGAATCATCGTCGAGGTGCACCCGAACCCCGACGAGGCTATCTGCGACGGGCCACAGGCGCTGATCGCGGACGAGTTCGCCGACTATGCGGCGGCAGTGCAGAGCGCCGCGGCGCTCGCGGGGAAGGCGTTCACCACGGCGTGAGGCTAGCGGTGCTCGGGGTCGGGCTGATCGGGGGCTCTATCGGCCTGGCCGCGCGCCGTCGCACCGGCGCATACGTCGTCGGCTACGACCGCGAGGCAAGCGCTCTGTCGAGCGCTGTTGAGCTTGGCGCGATCGACGAGCCGGCGTTTGCGATCTCAGATGCGGTGCGCGACGCTGATGTGGTGTTCATAGCCACACCAGTCGGGGCTGCGACGGACACCGCCCTGCTCGCTCTGGAGGCAGCCGGCTCCGAATGCGCGCTCAGCGACGTGGGCTCGACCAAGCGCGCGATCGTCAGCGCGATATCCGATTCGCGTTTCGTGGGTGGCCACCCGTTGGCCGGAGCGGAGACGGCTGGAGTGGCCAGCTCACGCGAAGATCTGTTCGACGGCGCCACTTGGTATCTCACGCCCGCGGCTGGAGCGAAATGGTCTGCCGCCGGCGCCGGCACGCCCAGCGGTGCAAGCGATGACCCGGGGAAGGATGCGGCCTCTGCCGATGTCCTTGTCGATGCCGCGCCGTGGGCGGTTGAGCGATTGCGCGGACTCATCGAGCGCATCGGTGGTCGGCCGGCGGCGATCGCTCCCGATGCCCATGACCGTCTGATGGCGAGCGTCTCGCATCTGCCGCATGTGCTCGCCAATGTGCTTGTCACACAGGCAGTGCGGGCCATCGAGTCAGACGGGAGGACGCATGACCTCGATGTTCCTCTTGGCTCAGGTCCGAGCTTTCGCGACGCCACGCGCGTGGCCGGTGCCAATACTGCGATCTGGACCGACATATACCTTTCAAACCGCGACCTGCTAGCCGAGGCGCTCGATGGGGCAATCCACGAGTTGAGCGCTGTGCGCGATGCGCTGAGGGCCGGCGACGCACAGCTACTTGCCGCATGGAACGAACGTGCGCGTGTGGAGCGAGCGGGGCTGCGGCGAGCAGGACTCGTCTCGGGCTCGTAGGCTGGATCGCGATGGATGTGCGCTTCGAGCCCTCTGCCGGGCTGAACGGTGAGTTGAGAGCTCCCGCCGACAAGTCGATATCTCATCGTGCCGCTCTGATGGGTGCGATGGCCTCCGAGCCAACACGGATCGAGAACTATCTGCATGCCGCCGACACTGATTCGACGCTCGCGGCTGTGCAAGCGCTAGGTGCCTTGGTGGAGGAGCGCGACGGCGTGATCACGGTGCGCGGCACGGGCCTGCGCGAGGCTCGTATACCCGCCGAGACGATCGATGTTGGTAATGCTGGCACGCTGTTGCGTCTGCTGCCCGGCTGGCTGGCAGCCCAGGAGGGACGCTCTTTCACGCTCGACGGCGACGAGTCGATCCGCCGTCGCCCGGTCGATCGCGTGGCCGAGCCGCTGCGCTTCATGGGTGCCTCGATCGATGCACACGAGGGACGCTTCGCGCCGCTCACGATTCACGGTGGGCGCCTGCGCTCGATTGCTTATGAGTTGCCGGTCGCCTCGGCCCAGGTCAAGTCGTGCGTGCTCTTGGCGGCGCTCGCGGCCGATGGCGCTACGACCGTAGGCGAGCCCGCACGCAGCCGTGATCACACTGAGCGCATGCTGCTCCGTGCCGGAGTCAACATCCATCGCAACGGCAAGCACGTGACGGTCGTCAACGCCGATGAGCTCGTGCTCGATCGAGTAATCGTGCCGAGCGATCCGAGTTCAGCCGCGTTTGCGATCGCCGCGGGCGTGCTTGTCCCAGGCTCACGCCTGCTCGTGCGCGACATCGGCGCCAACTGGACGCGCACAGGGTTCCTACGAATCGTGCAACGCATGCGCGGGATCGTGCTTGGCGACCTAGAGGACGAAAGCGGTGAACTGATCGCAGAGGAGCCGATCTGTGACCTCGATGTGGCTCATGGGGCGCTTGAGGGCACGTTTGTCGAACCGGACGAGGTTCCACTGGCGATAGATGAGCTGCCGCTGGTCGCGTTGTTGGGCTGCTTCGCCGAAGGGGAAACGGTCGTGCGTGGTGCCCAGGAGCTCCGCGTAAAGGAGTCAGATCGCATCGCAACCGTGGTCGAGGGTCTGCGCGGGCTTGGTGCCGACATCGACGCGTTGGAGGACGGTTTTGCTGTGACCGGCACACCCCGCGGGGCGCGGGCGGGCGGCTTGCGTGGCGGCACGATCGACGCCGCCGGCGATCATCGCATGGCGATGATGGGCGCCGTAGCCGGGCTGGCCTCGCGTGAGGGCGTCACGGTGCGCGGGATGGAGGCGGCGGCCGTGTCTTATCCGGGTTTCGTGCAGGACATCAAGGCGCTCTCGTCGTGAGGGTTTGCGCTTCTGCCAGGATCGCGCAGGCATTTGTCCGATGGGCCACTCGCCGGCGAGCCACATATCGTCCGGACGTATACAGGCTGTGCTGATCGCGATCGACGGCCCCGCGGGCGCAGGCAAGTCCACGGTTGCGCGTGCGTTGGCGCGTCGACTCGGGTTTACCTATCTCGACAGCGGCGCTATGTATCGCTGTGTCGGGCTGCTCTCGCTTGACTCTCCGGATCGAGAACCGGCGTCGCTTGCACGCTCGGCTCGCATCGAGTTTGTCACGGGTGCGAGCTCAGCCCGGGGCTCGCTGGCAGGGAGGGTGCTGCTCGACGAGCGTGACGTCAGCGACGCGATCCGTACGTCCGAGATCTCCGCGGCAGCCTCACGCGTCGCCGTCGATCCGGGCGTGCGCGAAGCGCTTGTGGCCAAGCAGCGCGAGCTGATCGCAAGCGGCGATTGGGTTGCCGAGGGTCGCGATATAGGCACTGTTGTGGCGCCCGGGGCGGAGCTGAAGGTCTACCTGACGGCCGATCCGGCAGAGCGCGCTCGTCGTAGAGCAGCCGAGCTGGGTGGCGATCAGGCGACCGTGATGGCCGAGCAAACGCTGCGCGACGCGCGCGATTCCAGTCGTGCTCACAGTCCATTGCAAACGGCTCCCGGTGCCGAGGTGCTCGACACCACCGGCATGAGCTTCGAGCAGGTGGTTGAGCGCATCGCGGGGCTTGCCGACACGGCGCGCCCATCGGGATGAAGCTATGCGGCCGGGCTTCATGCCCAAGCCGCCCTGCCGTGGCCTGAGGGCCCTTAGCCGGTATCGTGCCCAAGGCCGGTCATACTCACCTGATGCAGAAGGTGGCGATAGTCGGGTATCCAAATGTGGGCAAGTCCTCGCTTGTCAACCGCTTGGCGGGCTCGCGCGAGGCTGTCGTGCACGAGCGCCCTGGGATCACACGCGATCGCAACGAGATCGAGTGCGAGTGGAGTGGACGCACTTTCACGTTGATCGACACAGGCGGTGTGGACTTCCAGGACGAGGACCCACTGTCGGGCTCGATTCGCGAGCAGGCACGGGCCGGGCTCGCCGACGCAGAGGTCGCTGTGCTCGTCGTGGACGCTAAGGCCGGCACCCGCCCGGGCGATGAGGAGATGGCCGAACTCTTGCGCCGCTCACCCCTGCCGAGCATCGTCGCTGCCAACAAGTGTGACGGTGTATCGGACCTGCCGCTGGCCGCCGACTTTCATCGTCTCGGCCTCGGCGAGCCACTGGCTGTCTCCGCCACTCAAGGGCTCGGTACGGGAGATCTGCTCGACCGGATCGTGGAGCTGCTTCCACCTGCGGTGCAGGACGAAGAGGATGAGGAGGAGATCCGCCTTGCGTTGATCGGGCGCCCGAACGTGGGCAAGTCCTCGCTTGTCAATCGCTTCCTTGGCGAAGAGCGCGTAATCGTCTCTGATGTCGCAGGCACGACGCGCGATGCGATCGACACACCTCTGACGGTGGAGGCCCCAGATGGTGCGGGCGCTCGGCGACTGATCCTGATCGACACCGCCGGCATGCGCCGCCAGTCCAAGGTGGAAGACTCGGTCGAGTACTACACGACGTTGCGCTCCCAGCGCGCCGCCGAGCGTGCCGATGTAGCGCTCGTCGTATGCGACGCAAATGACGGGGTCACCGCCCAGGATCTGCGTGTCGCCGAGCTTGCGATGAAGACCGGGTGTGCCACGGCGATCGTGCTCAACAAGTGGGATCTCCACGAAGGCACTGAGCAGGACCTCGATCACGAGCGTGCTCGCGTCGCCGCAAAGCTGCGTCTGCGCCCGCGTGTGCTCACTGCGAGCGCCAAGACCGGTCGCAATGTCTCACGCCTGATAGCCGAGACGCTTGCGCTCGGCGATCGCCGCCGTGGGCGTATCCCCACGCCTGAGCTGAACCGCTTCCTTGCCGAGGCCGTCCAGGCACGCCAGCCGCCCGTAGGCACGCGCCGCGGCTCAGGCCAGCATCGACTAAAGCTGATCTACATGACCCAGATCGATGAGGCCCCGCCGCGCTTTGCGATCCAAGTCAACTCGCGTGCGCGTGTCACACGCGACTACGCCTACTTCATCGAGAACCGTCTGCGCGCCCGCTATGGGATGGATGGAGTGCCGCTGATTATCGACTTCGTCGAGCGCGGCACCCGCACACGCGTGCAGGCTGCATAGAGTCTGTCCGGAAACTCGGGTGCGTGGATGGCGTGTGCATGACCAAGTGACGCTAGGACGCAGGACCGAAGGCTTGGCGGTGCCAAGTCGAGGTCCGAGGACGCCGCGGCACGCAGCGTCAGGTGCCGCCAGACACGTGCGCGAGTTTTCGGACAGACTCTTAGACTGCTGTCCACTTCGCAAGCGACGCACGGAGCCGATTCCCAAACCATGAGCCAACATTCCGATAAAGAGTTCCTGTTCACCTCCGAGTCAGTCACGGAGGGACACCCCGACAAGATCGCCGACCAGATCTCAGACGGCGTGCTTGACGCCGTGCTCACCGACGACCCCTACGGCCGTGTCGCATGCGAGACGCTCGTAAACACTGGCCTGATCGTCGTCTCCGGTGAGATCTCCACCGACACCTACGTCGATATTCAGGAAATCGCCCGCGAGACGGTGCGCAAGATCGGCTACGACAACGCCGCCTACGGCTTCGATTGCGATACCTGCGCGGTCATAAACGCGATCGACAAGCAATCTCCGGACATCGCCCAAGGTGTCGACGCGGCCTATGAGACGCGTCACGACCCGGCTGACGAGGACGAGCTCGATATCGCCGGCGCGGGCGACCAGGGCATGATGTTCGGCTACGCTTCGAACGAGACCGAGGAGCTGATGCCGCTACCGATCGCGCTGGCCCACAAGCTCTCTAAGCGTTTGGCCGAGGTGCGCAAGGGTGACGTGCTTCCCTATTTGCGCCCTGACGGAAAGACACAGGTCACCGTGCGCTACCAGGACGGACGGCCTGTGGAGATCGAAAAGATCCTGATCTCCACGCAACACGCGGACGGCATCGACTCCGAGACGCTGATCAAGCCCGACCTGCTCGAGCACGTGCTGCGTCCTGTGCTGCCGGTCGAGCTGTACGACGAGAAGAAGCTGGTCAAGAACTTTCTCGTCAACCCCACAGGCCGTTTCGTGATCGGTGGGCCGATGGGCGATTGTGGCTTGACTGGACGCAAGATCATCGTCGACACCTACGGCGGTATGGCACGCCACGGCGGCGGTGCTTTCTCCGGCAAGGATCCCTCCAAGGTCGATCGCTCCGCTGCCTACGCGGCACGCTGGGTCGCCAAGAACATCGTCGCCGCAGGCCTGGCCGATCGCGCCGAGGTTCAGGTCGCCTACGCGATCGGCGTCGCGCATCCGGTCTCAGTCATGGTCGAGACGTTCGGTACCGAGAAGATCGGCCGCGGACAGATCGCGAAGCTGGTCGATGAGCACTTCGACCTGCGTCCCGGAGCGTTCCGCGAGGAGCTGAAACTGCACCGTCCGATTTACCAGAAGACCGCTGCCTACGGGCATTTCGGTCGCGATGATCATGACTTCACGTGGGAGAAGACCGACAAGGCCGAGGCTTTGCGTGCGGCGGCCGGGCTGACCGCGGCCGGCGCCAGCGTCTGACCAGGAGGGCTCTGGGCGGCGCCATACTGCGTCCTCCCTTGTGTGCTGAAGCACACGGCGGTCGGTGCGTCCTTGTCTAACTTGCCCAGAGCCCTCATGGCCTGCAGAGTGCGTTGCGAGGCGGTTCGGTGGGCTCCACGTCCAATTCATAGGTCGGTTGTGCTACCCGCCAGTTCGGGGCTGGGGCGCTCGATGTGGTCCGGCGCCGTCTTTAGTGTGGGTATGTGTCTGCGATAGCCCAAGTCGAGCCGATGACGACGGCTCGCGTGTTGCGCGGGCCGTTTGACTATCGCCTCTCTGAAGAGATGAGCCAAACTGTCACCGTTGGCTCGATGCTCGTCGTCCCCTTTGGGCGCCGCGAGATCCTCGGTGTAGTGACGGCGCTCGCAGACCACAGTGAGGTCTCGGAGGAGAAGCTTCTGGCGCCGCTGCGGTCACTGGACGATGGCGTGCCCGCCCTCCCGATGGATCTGGTGGCGCTCGCCGAATGGCTGGCAGATGAGTACTGCTCCACCCTCGCCAGGGCGCTTTCGCTCGTGCTGCCACCCGCGGCCACGCGTCGTCTGAGCGGAAGAAAACGTCGCACTCGACCTGCGCCGCCCAAGCACATCCGCCTCGGCGCGCGCACTGCCGAGCCGCCCACGCTCACCGTCGAGCAGTCAGCCGCGCTGAGCAATCTCATCCTGGCGCTGCGCAGCGGTCGGCCGCAGACGCGGCTGCTTGCCGGCATCACCGGCTCGGGCAAGACGGAGGTATACCTGCGTGCTTGCGCCGAGACACTGGAGCAGGGCCGCGGTGCGATCGTGATGGTTCCCGAGATCGCGCTCACCACGCAGATCGTCGGGCGCTTCATCGAGCGCTTCGGCGACACCGTGGCTGTTTTGCACTCTCGCCTGACGGTGGCCCAGCGCCGCGAGGAGTGGCGGCGCCTACGTGTCGGGGAGGCACGCGTGTGCGTGGGACCACGCTCAGCCGTCTTTGCGCCGATCGAGCGGCTCGGCTTGATTGTGGTTGACGAGGAGCACGATTCCTCCTACAAGCACGAGGGCGACCCTCGCTATGACGCGCGTACGGTCGCTGCAAGGCGCATAAGCGACTGCCGTGCACTGCTGCTGCTGGGCAGCGCCACCCCGCGTCCGGAGAGCATGCACGAGGCTCCAGCCGCAATCCGGCTCTCGCGCCGCGTCGATGGTCGGCCGCTACCGCAAGTCACAGTGCTCGACATGCGCAACCAGCTGCCCGGTCTGCACCCCCTGACGGCCGAGGCACTGAGGGAGGTGCGCTCGGCGCGTGGCAAGGCGATCGTGCTGCTCAACCGTCGCGGCTGGTCGAACTTCCTCAGCTGTCGTGAGTGCGGGCGTGTGTGGGGCTGCCCCGAGTGTGACGTCGCACTCGTGCTGCACCGCGCGAGCGGGATTGTCGCCTGTCACCACTGCGGCCACCAAGAGCAGGCCCCGCAACGCTGCACGTGCGGCTCGATGTCGGTTGCCCGCCACGGCGCCGGCACCGAGCGCCTCCAACATGAGCTCGCCGCCACGCTCGACGACGGCGATTTCCCCGTCTTCCGGCTGGACGCGGACACGATCGGCGGTGTGAGCGAAGCTGCCGCAGGCACGGCTGTGGGAGGGGGAGACGCCTCAGAGCAAGGTGGAGTCGGCGATCTGTTGAGTCGCTTCGAGGCTGCGCCCGCCGGTGTGTTGATCGGCACGCAGATGGTCGCCAAGGGTCACGACTTTGCCGATGTCACGCTCGGCGTAGTACTGGACGCCGACGCGACCTTGCGCTTTCCCGACTTTCGTGCGGAGGAGCGAACTTTCGCGCTCGTGACACAACTTGCCGGCCGTGTCGGGCGTGGTAATGACGGTCACGTGCTTGTACAAAGCATCGCGCCCGATGCTCGCTCGATCGTGCATGCAGCTGCACACGACAGCGACGGTTTCCTCAAAGGCGAGTTGGAGCGTCGCCGCGCGCTTGAATATCCGCCCTTCTCGAGTTTGATCCGCGTAGTCTGCTCGGCCGAGCACTCCGCGCAGGCACACACTGCGGCTACGGCTCTACGTGAGCAACTGGCCGGCTGCGGCAGCGGCATCCTCGGGCCTGCGGGCCTATTTCGACTACGCGGACGGGAGCGTCAGGTGCTGGTCATCAAGACGCTACCTGAGCGGCGCTCGCAGACGATCGGGCTGATCGGCGCAGCGGTTCAACAAACGGCTGATTCTCGCGCTTATAGCGGTGTCAATTTCAGCGTCGACGTAGATCCCCAATAATCGGGATGTAAGCGCCGGCCCGCTCGTCTTTGAAATCTCGCTGGACACTAGACTTGGGGACGATGAGCGACGAAGAGGTGATGGACTCAGAGGTCGAGCCCGAGGAGGGCGCCTCGACGGTAGCCGAGCTTGACCCGGAGACCAGAGCGCGCCGCGACGCGGCCCTGCGCCGTGTGCGCAAGTTCGGCGACCCCGTGCTGCGTGCCGCAGCGCTGCCGGTTGATCGCTTCGACGAGTCGCTGGCAAGCGAGATCGAATACATGGGGGATCTGATGCACGACGCACTTGGCATCGGCCTCGCGGCGACCCAGCTTGGCGTGCTGCACCGCGTGCTTGTCTATCGCGCTTACAGCGATGACCCGCTGACGGCGCTCGTCAACCCCGTGATCGAGTGGGCCGCCGAGGAGCTCGAGACGCTCGAGGAGGGCTGTCTAAGCCTGCCGGGGGTACACGTCGAGGTCGAACGTCCCGCACAGGTGCGCGTACGCGCCCGTGACATTGCTGGCAAGGAGTTAGTTATCGAGGCGGAGGGGTTGGAGGCGCGCGTCATCCAGCACGAGATCGACCATCTTGATGGGATCCTGATTCTCGACCGAATCCCGCGCGAGTTGCGCAAGCAGACGATGCGCGAAATGCGCGAGGCAGTCGCGGCCGCGAGCGCGGCGTAAGCGCGACGCCTGTTGATGCGCACGGTCTTCTTGGGCACATCTGAGTTCGCCGCAGCCTTGCTGACACGTTTGGTCGGGGAGCGCGGGCAGCCCGACAGCTACGCCCCAACGCTTGTGCTCACGCGCCCGGATCGTCCCGCGGGAAGGGGTCGCAGGCTCACTTCGCCGCCGGTTGCTGAGGCTGCCCGTACGCTTGGCCTGGGGCTGGCCCAACCCGAGAGCGTCAATGAACCTGCCGTGCATGAGCTGATTGCCGATCTCGCTCCGGATGCCCTCATCGTCTGCGCATTTGGTGCGCTCGTCAAGGAGCCGCTGCTCTCCGACTACGAGATGCTCAACGTACACCCATCGCTACTACCACGCTGGCGTGGCGCCGCCCCGATCGAGCGCGCGATCATGGCCGGTGATGAGTGCACCGGCGTATCGATCATGCGCCTTACCGCCGGTCTGGACAGCGGCCCGGTGTGTATGTCGGCAAGCGAGCCAATACACGCCGATGACACTTTCGGCACGCTGGCCGGACGACTCGAGCAGGCCGGTGGAGACCTGCTGCTTAGCGCCCTCGGGGCGCTGGATCGTGGCGAGGCACCGACATTTGCCGAGCAGGACGAGCGTCAAGCCACCTACGCGGAGAAGATCGGTCCCACCGACCGGTTGCTCGACCCGACGCATCCGGCCGTAGAGCTGGAGCGCGCCGTGCGGGCCTTGAGTCCACACATTGGCGCGCGCGTCGAGTTGTCCGACGGCAGTCTGCTGGGCGTGCAACGAGCTGCGATGGCGAGGCTGTCGGCAGCGGATGCCGGTGAGGGCGTACACACCCGCGATGGTCGGCTGCTGCTGGACTGCGTGGAGGGCCAACTTGAGCTGCTCGAAGTCCAGCCGCCCGGGAAGCGCCCGATGGCAGCCGAGGCCTTCCTGCGCGGGCGTGGTCTGCTATCGCTGTGAGCAAGCACGCTCAGGAGGGGTCGGAGCCGACCGGTCGTCCCGGCGGCGGTCGTGGCAAGGCTGGCGGCGACCCAGCGCGGAGGAGACGCGCGAGCGCCCCAATCGCGCCTGCACGGCGCTGTGCCTATGCAGTGCTACGCCGCGTATTTGAGCAGGGCGCGTATGCCGACCGCGCGCTGCAAGCCGAGGCTCTCAAGCTCGACGCGCGCGACCGTGCGCTTACGATGCGCCTTGCCTACGGCGCGATCCAACGACGTGCCACGCTCGATCATGTGATCGAACGCCTCGCGGGTCGTCCCTCCGCGCGGCTCGACGCGCCCGTGCTGGCCGCATTGCGGCTCGGCCTATATGAGCTGCTGTACCTTGACGGTGCGCCCGACCACGCGGTCGTCGCCGACTGCGTCGAGCTTGCAAAGACAGGCAGAAGCTCTGCTTACAACCTCGTCAATGCCGTGCTGCGTCGGGCGACGCGCGAGGGAGCCGCGGCGCTGATTGGCGCCTTGCGCGAGGACACGCCAGAGCAGGCGGCAATCGCCCATTCTCATCCACAATGGCTTGCGCGTCTCTGGTGGGACTATCTGGGATCGGGGGATGCCCGTGCGCTGATGGTCGCTGACAACGAGCCAGGCGAGCTGGCGCTGCGCGTCAACACGCTGTGCGCGACCCCCGCCGCCGTCGCGGCTGAGCTGGGCGTGCCCACGCACACCGACCCTGAGTTGCCCGAGGCGCTCGTGCTTGAGGGCCCGTTTGACCTGCACGGCTCCGATCTGTGGGAGTCGGGTGCGGTCCTTGCCCAGTCTCGCGCGGCGATGCTGGTCGCACGGGCGCTTGATCCTCAGCCGGGCGAGCGGGTGCTCGACCTGTGCGCCGCGCCAGGTGGCAAGAGCACGCATATCGCTGCCCTGATGGGGGATGAAGGCGAAGTCGTGGCGGTCGAGCGCAACCGTGCGCGCGGCGCCGAGATGGTCGCCACGGCGCGACGCCTGAAGGCCCACAGTATTCGCGTCAAGCTGGCGGACGCCATAACGGCGCGCCCCGAGGGGTCAGTTTACGATCGCGTTCTCATCGATCCGCCATGTTCAGGTCTGGGCACGCTCCAAGCTCGCCCGGACTTGCGCTGGCGAGTCACCGCCGAGAACATCGAGCAGTTGGCCAAAATCCAGATGGCGATCCTCGATGCGGGCGCCCAGGCACTCCGTCCGGGCGGCATGCTGGTCTATTCCACATGCACGATCTCCGCGCAAGAGAACGAGCGACAGATTGAGCGGTTCCTGAATAGGAACTCACACTTCGCGCTCGATGACCTCAGCAACGAACAACAATCCCACATCCACCCAAGCATGTCCGAGGCCCTGTTGACGATGCCTCACCGAGATCACACCGCCGGTTTCTTCATCGCGCGGATGCGGCGAGTGGGGTAGCCCTCCGCGGGTAGGCTCTGATAGGCATGGACGACACTCAGCCCGCACCCAAGAAAGATCCGGTCGATCTCGGTCCGCTGTGCCCGAACTGCAGCGAGCCGTGGCTGCGGCCCACGAACCTCCCGGGCAGATACCGTTGTGTCTACTGTTTGCACCGTTTCGAGCTGTCCTCGGTATGTCCGAACTGCGGCGAGCATTCGACGATCGTGCGCATGTCATCGACGGCGATCCTGAAGTGCAACAACTGCGGCGACAGCATGCTGATGGCCATATGAACACACATGGCGGCGCTGGGCGGCGTCCTCCCTCACTTGTGTGCTGAAGCACGCTGCGTTCGGTGCGTCCTTGCCCAGCTTGCCCTGTGTGTCCATATGAGTTCGTCGTCTGAGAGGATCTGAGCATGTCAAGCGGAGATCTCCTGCGCGGGGTGCGTGTGGCGCCGTCGATTCTCTCGGCCGATTTCGCGCGGCTGGGCGCGCAGGTGGAAGAGGTGCTTGCAGCTGGGGCACGTGTCATCCACGTCGACGTGATGGACGGACACTTCGTCCCGTCGATCACGCTCGGCCCGATAGTGGTGGGTGCGCTGCGCGAGCTTGTTGAGCAGGTTGGCGCAATACTCGACGTGCACCTGATGATCGAGCGTCCCGAGCGCATGATCCCGGAGTTCCTAAAAGCTGGCGCGCATTCGATCACTTTCCACGCCGAGGCCACGCCTCACATCGCCTACACGGCAAGCCTTGTGCGCGAGGGTGGTGCAAGCGTTGGCGTCGCGATCAACCCGGCGACACCGGTCGGCGCGGTTGCGGAGTTGCCGGATGCGATCGATCTGGTGCTGTGCATGACCGTCAATCCGGGCTGGGGGGACAAGCGTTCATCGAGCATTCGCTCGACAAGATCCAGCGACTGCGCCACATTCTCGGCGACGGCGACGGCGACGGCGACGGCGTCGCGCTCGAGGTAGACGGCGGCATCGACACCGACACCGCCGCCCCATGTCGAGCAGCGGGCGCAAACTTGTTCGTCGCCGGTTCGGCGATCTTCGGCGAGCCAGATCCGGCGACGGCCTATCGTCGCCTAGCCAATGTCGCCGGCGCTCTCTGAGTCGTCACACGAAGCCATGAGTCTCGCCCTGGTTAGGCTCATGATGTTGCGGTAGCCGGCACGCTCTGACGCGGTGGCGTTCCACGCCTGTACACAAAGCCCAGCATCACGGCAAGCAGGCTGGTAGCGCCCAGATATCCGATCTCGGTACGCAGCAGTTCTTCTGAGATGAGCGGCACCAGCATCCAGACGACGAACACCACAGCTGCCACGATCCAGCAGGTGGCAGCGGTGCGCGCCTGGTTGCGGGCGAGAGCAGCCTGGTTTAGAGCTCCTGATGTCAGGTGCATACCCATGCCCAGCCCGATCAGCGCGAGCCCAACGCGGCCATATTCGAAACTCTGGCCAAAGAGCGTTTTCATCACCGGTGGCCCGATAGCCAGCAAGCCGAGTGAGGTTGCCAACGCGAACGCGGCGATCGCCAGCACCGTCACGCGGATCGCCTTGGCAAAGGCATCGTGGCCCTCGGTCGCCTCAAGGCCTGTCAGGTGCGGCAATAGCGAAGTCTGGATCGCCTGGAAGAGCTGCAAGGGCGCGCGCGCGATCAGCAGTACGTTGAACACGATCCCAGCGAGCGCCACATTGGTCGAGGTGATGTCCACCGTCAAGACGGCCGCGTTTAGCAGCGTCTGCTCGGAGAGCATCACACCGGAGACCGCAAACGCAAACCCTGAGCCGCGTCGCAGCGACAACTCGTCTGCCGCCACCGCCTCCTCGATGCCCTCGGTCCCAGGCCCTGCCAGGGCCGCGTCCAACTCCTCGAGATCCTCCATTTCCGGCTTCCCACGAAGTTCGCTGGAGCGCCGCGTAAACGCCACGGGCACTACCACGAGCGAGACGAAGGGCGCCGCTGCGATTCCCAAGACGACCGCGGTCTGGCCCTGGGCGATGCCGAGCGCCACAGCCAGCGCAAAGCACAGGCGCGAGAGCGATTCGATCAGCACCAGGCCGCCGAACAGCCCAAAATATTCGTGCCCTGCCAGCCAGCCGCGGGCGAAATAGCTAGCGGCATATGCAAGCGTGCCGACCACCAGCACCCAATACAGCGCTGCATAGTGGTCGAAGACGTCGTCGATCAATACTTCGTGCAGCGCCAGCGCAAGGATCAGGAATACCAGCGCGAAGCTGGCCTGGATCGCGATCGGCACGCGCACCGAATGCTGTTCGTGCCCGCGTGCACGACGGTCGGCGATCGTGCGCGAGAGTAGCTGTTCGATCGGCCGATAGATGACCGAGATGATCACGAACATGATCGACCACAACAGGTCCACGCGCTTGACCGCGACTTCGCCGAGCACGTGGCTGGCGATCGAGAAGTAGGCGAATGTCAGGACCCCGGTTGAGGCGATCCCGATCGACAGGATGCGCGCACCGCTGCCGTATGAGCGAGGCGACTTCTGCTGTGCACGCTCCGACTCGATCTTGGCCTGCTCGTCTGTCGTGGTGGATCGGTCCGTCATCGCAGCGGCCCTAGGCGCCGCCGAGGGCCGCTCACCCGAGGCGGACAAGCAGCATCGTCCAGGGGAACGGCGAGCGCGCTTCGACAACGTCTCCATAGCGCGAGAGCAGCTGCACGAACGAGCGCTTGGACCAGTGGTTGAGGTGGCCAGGCGTGTTACCCAGCTGCGACCAGTAGGCGCCACGAGCCATGTTCAGCATCCGCCACAGCGGCTCGCGCGGCACCGAGACGAGTAGCCGGTGCTCGGCACAGCGCGCCATCTCGGCAAGGGTGTGCTCAGGGTCGGGCACGTGCTCGAGCACCTCGATCGCGCAAGCAACGTCGAACTCGTCCTCGGCGAACGGCAGGTTCTCGGCTCGCATCACCTTGTATTCGAGGTTCGGCGCTTGGCGTTGCTCCCAGCCGGCCTGGATCGAGGGCTCCTCGAGGTCGATCCCCACGACGCGGCTCCCCTGGAGTCGCTGCGCCCACTCGTGCACGAGCACGCCCTCTCCGCAGCCGACATCCAGTAGCGAGGAGGGGCTGGCGGCGGCAAATAGTTCGTCGAGTGTGCGCTCGAAGCCGGCCATCATGCGCCGTACCAGCGGGTTGGTCGAGCCGTACTTGTCGTAGGTGTTGCCGGTGACGACACCATCCTTCGACACGGTTACGCCGCTGCTCATACCTCCACCGTCCTCTCCGATTCGAGCGCGTCTTGTGGGCGATCCTCGTGGAGTGGGCCGGCTCCGCCGCCAGGCCGCGCCGAATTGGCTTCGTAGTGAGAGGGCTCTACACCGAGTTGCAGCTCGATCCTGCGTACCCGCTCGAAGGTCTTCTGCGTCATCACGCGTTGCGCGGCCAGCAGATCGCCGATCACACCGAGCGCCCACAGCACAACCGCCGCGATGAACAGGACGGCACCCAGAATCAACGATTGCACGTGGCCCTTGCCGTTGCCTTCGGCGTAGGCGACAACGAAGCGAATCCACACGCCCAGCGCCGCCACGCCGATCACCGCGGCCAGGCTCCAGAACACGCGCAACGGCTCGTATTGCGCATAGATGCGGAAGATCGAGATCGAGTTGCGCCTCACATACGCGCCCATCGAGGGGAACAGGCGCGACTCGCGCGTCTTCGGATTGGTTCTGATCGGGACGTGGTCGATCGCGACCAGCTGCTTGCCGGCCTGGATGATCGTCTCCAGCGTGTAAGTGAATTTCGAGACCACCAGCATCTGGATGGCGGCCTCGCGGTTGTAGGCTCTGAAGCCCGAGGTCGTGTCCGGAACCGAGGTCGAGGAGGCCTGGCGCACGACCCATGAGCCAAGGCGCTGCAAGACCTTCTTCAGCGCCGAGAAATGTTCGATGTTGTTGACTTCGCGGTCGCCTACGACCATGTCGGCACGACCCTCGAGGATCGGACCGACCAGCTTGACGATGTCCCCGCCGTAGTACTGGTTGTCGGCGTCGGTGTTCACCACGACATCGGCACCAAGCTTCAAGCAAGCATCCAGCCCAGCCTGGAAGCCGGCGGCCAGCCCCTTGTTGTTGGTGAGGCGCACCACGTGGTCCACGCCGTGCGCACGAGCGACGCCGATCGTCTCGTCGGTCGAGCCGTCGTCGACGATCAGCCACTCGACGACGTCGAAGCCGGCCACCTTGCGGGGCAGGTCGGCAAGCGTGGCGGGCAGCTGCTCCGCCTCGTTGAAGCAGGGGATCTGGATGATGAGCTTCACCGGCCAAAGCCTATCCCGTCGAGCAGGCGTGCCTGGGGGTGTGCACCGAAGTTCCCGCTGTCGCTTCGCGAAGGACGTGAGGACATGGCGTGGCCGGGTTGGCGCGGACGGACGCGCAGATAGGCTCTACAGCCGGATGGCAAGCGCGACGCTGACACGGCCCGGACCGGGCGATGAGGGTGGCTCGCTGCATTGGCTGCGTGCGGTGCCGGCATCGGCGTGGGCGAAGCTTGCGTTCGTTGCGATGTGCGTGCTGGCGCTCGCCGGCTACTTCGCCTTCCCCACGTATCCCACATACGACTCCTTTTACGCGCTGCTGTGGGGGCGGGACCTGCTGCACCTGCACATGCCCGACTTCAGCGTCTATCGCGGACCGACCGAGCACCCGCTCGCGATCGCGTTCGGGGCGCTCTGCTCGATCGTCGGCCAAAGCGGCGCGCGCCTGGTCGTGCTCGGCTCGATCGTCTCCTTCGTGGCGCTGGTCGCCGGCCTTTACCGGCTTGGAAGGCTCTGCTTCGGTCCGATCGTTGGCGCTTTCGCCGGGTTGCTCGTGCTCAGTCGCTTCTTCATCGAGAACCTCGCCGCCCAGGGTTATCTCGACATCAGCTATGTCGCGCTTGTCGTATGGGCGACAGCGCTCGAGATAGAGCGCCCGCGGCGCGGGCCGCTTGTGTTCCTGTTGCTTGCCGCCGCCGGCCTACTACGTCCCGATGCGTGGGTGTTGAGCGGCGTCTACTGGCTGTGGTGCGCCTACCCGGCCGACACCAAGACGCGCCTGCGCTATCTGGCGCTGGCCGCGATCGCGCCACTGTTGTGGATCGGCGTCGACGCTGTGGTCACAGGCGATCCGCTCTACTCGCTTCACTCCACCTCAGGGCTCGCCTCCGAACTGGAACGTACGCAGGGCTTCTCAAGCGTGCTCTCCTCCACATGGAACTACGCGGTGCGGATCGACAAGCTGCCGGTGGTGCTCGGCAGTATCGCCGGCGCGTTGATCGCGATCTGGTTGACCCCACGACGCGTGCTGGTGCCACTGGTCGTGCTTGGGACCCTGCTGTTCGTGTTCGTCGCCGAGGGTGCGGTGGGTGCGTCGGTCGTCGATCGCTACATGATCGGCTCCTCGGTCGTGATGCTCGTCTTCTGCGCGGTCGCGGTCGGCGGTTGGTCGATGCTCGAGCCTGGGACGGCGCTGAGGCGTCTATGGCTGGTGGCAGCCGCGCTGCTTATCCTCTATGGCGCAGCGTCCGCCGCGAACACGCTCAGCCTCTCGAGCCTGCGTACGACGCTCGCCGACCACGAGAACTTCCATGAGGGGCTTGCAAGCGCTCTCCACAGTCCGGCAGTGGCGGCCGAGCTGAAAAGCTGTCCTTTGCTGTCTTTGCCGAACAACAAGCTGATCCCCGATGCGCGCTGGATCCTGGGTAGCACAGGTCAGCGCGACATCATCGCTCGCTCTGAGGCCAGCGCGGACGCGCTCAAGGGCTCCCACCAGCTCGAAGATCGGCTGCGTCGCGGCAGCGTCGCTGTGTATCCGCTCGGCGAAGCGGTGTTCGTCGATGCGATCGTCGACGTCGGCGACGATCCGCGAAACCAGGTGCCGCCGGCAAGCTACAAACGCTTGTACACGAGTCGCTACTACGCCGTGTATGCCAACTGCTGAGCACAGCGCGTATGCCGTCGACTGAGTCGGACAGCAGCTCCACGCGCGTTCGCAGCCCCTCTGTGCACAACTCACGCGAGTCGCAAGACGAGAAGCCGGCGGATCGCGAGGGACGACTGTGGGCGTGGTGCGGGCTTGCGTTGGTCCTATGCGTCGCACTCGGCCTACGCCTGTGGGGCATCAAGGAGGGACTGCCCTACGTCTACAACATCGACGAGGCAGGCCATTTCGTGCCGAAGGCCGTCACGATGTTCTCCGACGGGCTGAACCCGCGCTACTTCGTCAACCCGCCCGCACTCACCTACGTACTGCATTTTGTACTCGACGTTTGGTTTGGGGGAGCCCACAGCGTGCGCAGCGAATATGCGCGCCACCCTGGCGAAGTGTTCCTGGTGGGGCGAGTGACCGTTGCCCTGCTGGGCACCGCTGCCGTGTGGATGCTGTATCTGCTCGGAGCCCGTCTCCTCGATCGTCGCATCGGTCTGCTCGCGGCCGCGATCGAGGCAGTCGCGTTCCTGCCGGTCTCCTACGGGCACTTGGCACTCAACGACGCCGTCACGGTGCTGCCGCTGACGCTGTCGCTCTTCGGCAGCGCCGGCGTGATGCGCTATGGACGAAAGCGCGACTATGCGCTCGCTGGAATCGGCCTTGGGCTGGCGTGCGCGAGCAAGTACACGGCCGGTATCGCGATCGTGCCGCTCGTCGTTGCCACCGCGGCGCACTACCTGGATGAGATCGATGCGACGCGCGTCGGCACGGCCCCTGGGCACGCGACCGGCGAGCGCGCGAACCATGAGCACCCCGGGCGCCGGGTGGTACTGGGCGTAGCGCTGGCGGTGGTTTGTGCGCTCGTCTCGTTCTTGATCGCCAACCCCTACGCATTGCTCGATTTCAAATTGTTCTACTCCGAACTGGTACATCAATCGAGCCTCTCCGACGAAGCGCAGGGCAAGCTCGGCGCGCCCAAGGAGATCGGGATCTTCTATTACCTGTGGTCGTTCTCGTGGGGCCTCGGTTGGGTGCCAGCGCTGGCCGCGCTCGGTGGCGCGATTACGATCTGGCGCCGCCACGCACGCATCGGTTGGCTGCTCGTGCCGGCGGCGGTCTTGTTCCTCGGGTTCATGGGCTTGCAGGACCGCTACTTCGGACGCTGGCTACTGCCGATCTTCCCAATCACGTGCGTGCTCGCCGCTTATTTCGCTTCGCAGCTCGTGCGAGTTGTCGTCGAGAAGGCGATGCCCCCCCCGCGCGCAGGGGGCATTCGGGTTGCTGCCGACCCAAAGGCGCCTGAGATCGAGGACGGGGCGTCGGTCTCCTCAGCCAGTCCCACGGCGAGCGGTGTGCCTACGGGGGCCCAGACGCCGCGCAGTTCGTCTCGTCGGAGGCACCTCCCACTGCTCGCAGGGGCGCTCATCGCGATCGTGCTGCTCGCGCAAGGCGTCGCCTACAGCATCCACAATGACCTTGTGCTCTCACGCGCAGACACGCGCAACATCACGCGCGCTTGGATGGTTGCCCATGTGCCACGTGGCACCTCGATCGTGGTCGAGCCGGTCGTGCTCGACTCGTGGATCGAAGAGGGCTCGGGCGCTTCGCGCTCAGACCGCTGGCTGAAGTACCAGTCGCTGCAGTCGGTGATCGCGCCGGACGGGAGCCTCGCTCCGCAAGCGGTCCACGAAGTGACGCTCGAAGACTATGAGACCACGCTCAGCCCGGCCTTGATCGGCTGGTATGAGCACCTCGGCTACTGCTGGGTAGTGGTCGGCTCCACCGAGTCAGGTCGCGCGCTTGCCGATCCGCGCGCCGCGCCGTTTGCAAGCGCCTATTACCACGCGCTGGCCAGCCAGGCGGAAGTCGCCTATCGCGTCTCGCCCTACTCGCCGGGAAGTAACCAAACGCGGTTCAGCTTCGACTGGTCGTTTGACTATTATCCGCTTTCCTATGCCCATCCTGGGCCGGAAATGACCGTGTATCGCCTACACGGTGGGCGCTGCGCCCGCAGTCGCTAGGACGTCAGGCCCTATCCTGGGGGAAAGGCATGGCGATCACCACAGACACCGACCGGGCGCTGCTCGGACGAGCGATCGAGCTCGCGCGCAACGGCGCCGAGCGGGTCAAGCCCAACCCGCTCGTGGGGGCGGTGCTCGCGCGCGACGGCGAGATTCTCGGTGAGGGCTGGCACGAGCGCTACGGCGGCGCGCACGCCGAGGTCAACGCGATCGAAGCTTGCGGGCCGGCAGATCTGACCGGGACGACCCTGTATGTATCGCTCGAGCCATGCTGCCACGTTGGCAACACACCGCCTTGCACCGACGCGATCATGCGCGCGGGCATCGCGCGTGTTGTCGTGGCTTCTGATGACCCAACCGAGAAGGCCTCCGGACGCGGCCTCGGCATTCTTCGCGACGAGGGCGTCGAAGTGGTGGTCGCCGACGGCGAGTTGGCCGCCACTGCGCGCCTGATCAATCAGGCGTTTCGCAAGCACGCACGTGTGGGGCGACCATGGGTGCTGTTCAAGTCGGCAATGACGCTCGACGGCAAGGTCGCCACCAGGGCGGGCGACTCGCAATGGATCAGCGGCGAGGAAAGTCGGTTGCTGGCCCATACTTGGCGGGCTTCTGTGGACGCTGTCGTGGTTGGGATCGGTACCGCGCTCGCTGATGATCCGCAGCTCACGGCGCGACCCGACGGGATCCCGGCCGAGCTCCCTCGTCAGCCGCGGCGCGTCGTGTTCGACTCGCTCGCGCGTCTGCCGATCTCCTCACAACTCGTTGCTGCTGCTGAGCAGGTTCCATTGACTGTGTGCGTCTCGCGCGCGGCCGCCCGCGCCGACACCGATGCGCTGGAGGCAGCCGGTGCGCAGGTGCTCGTTGCCACCGGTCAGAACGAGCCGGCACGCGTGCGCTCGGCGCTCGACCAGCTTGGCACCAGTGGGATCGCCTCGGTGCTGTTGGAGGGTGGGCCACATCTCGCTGGAGCGTTTCTTGACGCGGGGGAGATCGATGAGATCAGGCTGTTTCTCGCGCCGATCTTGCTCGGTGGGCGTACCGCCCGCGATCCGCTGGAGGGCGAGGGCGTCGAGCGCATATCCGAGGCGTTGCGCGCGCTCAGCTTCGACTGCGACCGTGTCGGGGAAGACCTTTTGGTGTCGGCCCGTTTGCGCGAGTGGTGACTGACAGGCACGTATGGCGGCGCTGGGCTGCGTCCTCGGTCGCTCATGTGCGAAGCACATTTCGCTCCCTGCGTCCTTGCCCAGCTTGCCCTACGTGCCTGTCAGCGGCTCGAAACTTTGAAAGGAGCTCGTAGAAAATGTTCACCGGCCTGATCGCCGACTTGGGAAGCGTGAAGAGCATTGAGAGCGACGCCGACGGCGCCACGCTCGAGATCTCTACGGCGCTTGCGGACGAGCTAGCCGTAGGCGATTCTGTTGCGGTCAACGGCATTTGTCTGACTGCCACGGCCGTCGAGGACGGCGCCTTCCGCGCACAGGCGATGCAGGAGACGCTGAGGCGCTCCTCGCTGCAGCAATTGCGTTGTGGTTCGCGCGTCAACCTGGAGCTTGCGCTGCGCGCCGATGGACGCCTTGGCGGGCACATCGTGCAGGGGCACGTCGATGGGACAGGGAAGATCGTCGGGCTACGCGAGGAGGGGTTCGCGCGGGTGCTGGAGATCGATGTGGATGACGAGTTGGCGCGCTATCTGGTGGAGAAGGGCTCGGTAGCGCTCGACGGGGTCAGCTTGACGGTGAGCGGACTTCGCGATGGGGGCTTCTCGGTATCGCTGATACCCGAGACGCTCGTTCGCACGAATCTCGGAGGGGCGCAGGTCGGGGATCGGGTCAATCTCGAGGCTGACATCCTCGCCAAGCATGTTGAGCGACTCATGGAGGCGCACGTATGAGCCAGTCCAAGATAACCACATCGTTTGCGACCGTCGAGGAGGCGATCGAGGAGATCAGGCAGGGCAAGATGGTGGTTGTCTGCGACGACGAAGATCGCGAGAACGAGGGCGACCTTACGCTCGCCGCCCAGTTTGCGACGCCCGAGGCGATCAACTTCATGGCAAAGGAGGGACGCGGGCTGATCTGCCTGTCGTTGACATCCGAGCGCTGCGAAGAGCTTGGGCTCGATCTGATGGCGGCCAAGAACGAGTCGTCTTTCGAAACTCCGTTCACCGTGTCCGTGGAGGCGCGCGACGGCGTGACCACCGGCATCTCCGCGCATGACCGCGCCCACACGATTCAGGTCGCGATCGATCCCGAAAGCGCCCCTCGCGACCTGGTTCAGCCAGGCCACGTGTTCCCCCTGAAGAGTCGCGAGGGAGGGGTGCTTGAGCGGGCGGGCCAGACCGAGGCGGCGGTCGATCTCGCACGACTCGCGGGCCTGAACCCGGCTGGGGTGATCTGCGAGGTGATGAACGACGACGGCACGATGGCGCGCGTGCCTGAACTGGTCGACTACTGCGCGCGACATGGCTTGAAGATGATCACCGTCGCGGATCTGATCGCCTACCGTCGACGTCATGACAAGCTCGTCGAGCGCGTCGTCTCCACGCGTCTGCCTACCACCTTTGGAGACTTCGAGGCGGTCGGCTACCGCTCGCTGGTGGATGACAAGCACCATGTCGCGCTCGTCAAGGGCGATGTCGCCGGACGCGATGACGTGCTCGTGCGCGTGCACTCCGAGTGCCTGACCGGCGACGTGTTTCATTCGCTGCGCTGTGACTGCGGCGAGCAGCTCACCTCCGCGCTTTCGATGATCGAGCATGAGGGCGAAGGGGTGTTGCTGTACCTATCCCAGGAGGGCCGCGGCATCGGTCTGCTCAACAAGCTGCGCGCCTATCGCCTGCAGGAGGACGGCCTTGACACCGTCGAAGCCAACGAGCGCCTCGGGCTGCCTGCCGACCTGCGCGACTACGGCATCGGCGCTCAAATCCTCGTGGATCTTGGGCTGAGCTCAATTCGTATCCTCACCAACAACCCCAAGAAGATCAAGGGCCTGGAGGGCTACGGCCTATCGGTCAGCGCGCAGATCCCGATCGAGCATGCCCCCAACGAGCACAACGAGGCCTACCTGCGCACCAAGGCACAGCGTATGGGCCACATCCTGCACCACCAGGGGCTTAACCTCGACGCGGAGCTCCTGCATTCCGAGCGCGAGCAGGATCGCGAGCGCGGCAAATGAGTTTCGCGATCGTCATTGGGCGCTTCTATGAGGAACTGGCCGAGCGTCTGCAAAAGGGTGCTCTTGAGGCGTTTCACGAAGCCGGATGCTCAGATGTGGAGGTATTTGACGTGCCAGGCGCGTTTGAGTTGCCACTGGCGGCCAGCTACGCGGCCGGCTCTGGGCGCTTTGCGGGTGTTGCTTGCTTGGGAGCGGTAATTCGTGGGGAGACAGATCACTACGACTTTGTCTGCGCCGAGGCGGCCCGTGGAATCCAGCAGGTTTCGCTCACAACCGGGGTTCCATGTGCGTTCGGAGTGCTGACGTGCGAGACGATGGAGCAAGCGCTTGCGCGTTCCGGCGGCGGCAAGCGCGACCAGGGCCGTCACGCCGCGGAGGCAGTACTCAGGATGGCTGCGCTGCGCTTGGAGTTGCTCGGCGAGCCTGAGCTACTGACGCAAGCTGGAGGCTCTGGCGCCGCTGCCGACTGAGGCTCTGCTCGGCGCGAGCTCGCCCGAGCGGCTACACTGCCGAGCGTCATGGCCAAGATATGTCACAGCTGCGGGAAGGGCCCCGCGTTCGGAAATAGTCGCAGCCACTCGATGGTAGCCACCAAGCGGCGCTTCGATCCCAACCTGCAGAAGGTCAAGATCCTCGTCGGCAAGGCGCCGCGTCGCGTATACGTGTGCACGCGTTGTCTAAAGGCCGGCAAGGTCACCAAGGCCCTGTAGGGCCGATAAGCGGCGTCAGGCTGCGTCCTCAGTCGCTCATGTGCAGAGCACATTTCGCGGGGTGGGTGGGCTCGTCAATCCTTGCCTGACTTGCCTCTCGACCCTACAGGCGCTTCTCGCGTTGCGACGGACGATTGCGGATCGACCGGTGACTGTGGTGGTATGACAGGGGCTGTGAGCAGGATCTTTGACGGGTCATACGCCCTAAGAGCGTCTGAGGGGACGCACTCGATGGAGCAGAACCCTTGACCGACACCAACCTGATCCGCTTCAGAGCGGCTGTGGCCGGCGCGCTCGCGCATCTGGAGTCTCGCCGCGAGGAGGTCAACGATCTGAACGTGTTCCCGGTCGCCGACGGCGATACCGGTGACAACATGGTGTTGACGCTCCGGGCGGTGCTCGACGAGCTCGACCGCCTGCAGGACGGCAATGCAGCGCGCACGATCGATGAGATCGGCCGCGAGGAGATCGTCCAATCGGTCGCGCGGGCGGCGCTACTCGGGGCTAGGGGCAATTCTGGCGTGATCCTCTCGCAGCTGATCAGAGGGGCCGCCGAGGAGCTCGTCAGCCGCCCCGGCCAGCTGATCGACGCGACCTTGATCGGGGCCGCGCTTGCCAACGCCGCCGACCGCGCTTACGCGTCGGTGCGTGAGCCTGCCGAGGGCACGATCTTGACGGTCGCACGTGAGATGGCTCACGGCATCATGGCCGACCTTGCGCATGGCGAAGACGCGGAGCCACTGGGCCCGGCGACCGAGCCGCGCGAGCAGGATCTGGCGATTGCGAAGACCCTTGAATGCGCTGTCGAGGCCGGCACCGACTCGGTCAAGCGTGGGCCGGAGATGCTGGCCGCTTTGCGCGACGCGGGCGTCGTTGATGCCGGCGGTCACGCGCTGACCGTGATCTTCGCCGGGGTGGTGGCGGCGCTACGGGATGAAGATCCGCCGGAGCTCGAGCACTACGCGCCGGCCAAGATCACCCATCCCGAGCACAGCTCAAGCACCTATCGCTATTGCACCAACTTCGCCGTCACGGGCCGCGAGCTGGTGCCCGCCAGCTTTGCCCCGGCGCTCGAGCAGCTTGGCGATTCGGTGCTCGTCGTCGGTGATCCCAACACGCTGAAGATCCACCTGCACACCGACGAGCCCGAGCGCGCTACCGCACTGTTCGATGGCGTCGGCGAGGTGTCACATCTCGACGTGGCGGATATGCGCGCACAGGTGACCGAGCGCGAGCTGCGCCTGGCCGGCGACTTTCCGAGCAACGGATCTGTTGTCGAGGCAAGTCGCGACAACGGCGGCCCCACGGCTTCCACCAAGCGGGCTGGCACGG
Source organism: uncultured Solirubrobacterales bacterium (assembly GCA_963757995.1). Taxonomy (GTDB): domain Bacteria; phylum Actinomycetota; class Thermoleophilia; order Solirubrobacterales; family Solirubrobacteraceae; genus Palsa-744. Next base: position 88,661 of record CAVWTS010000014.1, on the reverse strand, counting down.
GTGCGCGCGTGCGTTGCGGTGCTTTGGCGGTCGTCAGCGGGAGTGGACTTGCGCGCATGTACGGTGAGCTCGGCGTGCACACGATCAACGGTGGCCAGACGCTGAATCCCTCAACCTACGAGCTGTTGGCGGGGATCCACGAGGTGCCCGCTGAGGAGGTTGTCGTGCTGCCTGGCAGCGCCAACGTCGTGATGGCCGCCGAACGTGCCGCAGAGCTCTCAGACAAGCAGGTGCTTGTGGTGCCGGCCACCAGCCAGCAAGCTGGGCTTGCGGTTGCCGTGGCGCTGCAGAGCGACCGTGGCGTGCAAGAGAACGCGCAGGCGATGCACGAAGCACTCGACGCATTGAGGACCGGCGCGGTGGCTCCCGCGGCCCGCGCGGATACACAGGGTCGCTTCCAGCAAGGGGATGCGGTGGGCTTTGTCGAGGAACAGGTGGTCGCCTGGGGGGAGCCGCGCGAGACGCTGCTGGCGGTGTTGCAGGCACTTGCGGCCGACACGGAGCTGATCAGCGTGCTTGCCGGCGACGGAGCGCCTCTGGAGTTGTCTGATCTGGAGGGCATCATGGATGGTCATGTCGAGCTCGAGCTTCGCCACGGTGGCCAGCCGGCCTATTGGTGGCTGCTCGCCGCTGAGTGAGGAGCGCGACCGGTTCCCGGTCGGCTTCGCGGACGTTCTGCCGCTGACACGCGCGCAGATGCTGGCCGCCCCGGTGCGCTGGCCACGTCTCTCGCGGCTGGCCGAGCCGTTGGGCCTTCCGGCCGGCAAGACGACGGACGGGATGGCGGCGCTCGGGATCGATACGGTCGGCGATCTGCTCGAGCACCTGCCGCGTGACCATCGCGAGGCGCGTATGGTGGCCGCGCTGCGCGAGGGCGAGCAGGCAACCGTAGCGGTGCAGGTGCGTTCGATCGCAAGTCGAGCGGTGCGCAAGCGCGGCATGCGCGGGCTAGTTGAGGCCAGCGTGTTCGACGAGAGCGGCTCGATGCGAGCGACTTTCTTCAACCAGCCTTGGCTTGCCAGTCGCTATCCGCCCGGCACGCACCTGGTGCTGCACGGCAAGGCCGACGGTGGCGGGCGCTTTCGCGTCTCCCATCACGCGATCGGCTCGGAGGTCGCTACCGATGAGACCGGCTCGGTTGCTCACTATCCGGCGAGCGAGGGCGTGAGCTCCACCCAGATCCTGGCGCTTGTGCGCGAGCGTCGCCAGGATCTCGCCGACATTGTCGAGTCGCTCAGCGCCGGTATACGCGTCGCTGAGCGCCTGCCGGCACGTGCGACAGCGCTCGGTGCAATGCATTTCCAGGGCGCTGGGGCTCAGGCCGAGCTTGCGCGCGAGCGGCTTGCTTTCGAGGAGCTGTTGCTCAGCCAGCTGGTTTTCCTGATCCGCCGCGGCAGGCGGGCGGCGCAAGGACAGGCTTTGGTGTTGAACGAGCCGGCGAGCTTGAGCTCTCGCTGGCTTCAACACGGATTGCCGTTCGAGGCGACCGGCGACCAGCGCAAAGCGATCGCCACGATCACTGAAGACCTCGAACGCGAGCAGCCGATGCAGCGGCTGCTGATGGGGGAGGTTGGCAGTGGCAAGACCGTTGTTGCTCTGCACGCGATGCTGCGTGCCGTTGAGCACGGCGCCCAAGCGGCACTGATGGCGCCGACGGAGACGCTCGCCGGGCAGCATTTCGCCACGGTGCAACGGCTGCTCGGGGGCGAGTCGGTGACCGTGGCACTGCTTACCGGCTCGACTGCCACGGCGCGAAGGGCCGACACGCTTGGCAAGCTCTCGAGTGGCGAGCTGTCACTGGTGGTGGGCACGCACGCGCTGATCGAGCCCTCGGTGCGCTTTCGCGATCTGGCGGTGGCAGTCGTCGATGAGCAGCACCGCTTCGGTGTGCGCCAGCGTGCGGCTCTGGAAAGACGGGAGCATGCCCGACGCCCGCACGTGCTGCACATGACGGCTACGCCGATCCCGAGGACCCTGGCGCTCGCGCGCTACGGCGATCTCGATCGCAGCGTGCTGCGTGAGCTGCCGCGCGAGCGCAAGCCGATCGCCACGAGCATCGTGACCGGTGAAGCCGGGCGCGAGCATGCCTATCGTGTACTCCACGAGCAGCTGAGGGGCGGGCGCCAGGCGTATGTGGTCTGTCCGCTTGTCGAGCAAGCACCACAGGAGGGCTCAGGGCAGGACCAGGGCAAGTCAGCCACCGGCCAAAGTCCGTCGGTAGGAGGGCGTGAGCAGGCCGAGCCGGGGGGCGGGGCGGGCGAGGCCAAGGCGGCGACGGCCGAGTTCGAGCGGCTGCGCACCGGCGAGCTGGCCGGCTGGAGTCTTGCGCTTCTGCACGGACAGATGCGCCCGCGCGAGAAGCAGGAGGCGATGGAGGCCTTCGCCTCCGGGCGTGCGCAGGTGCTGGTGGCGACGACCGTGATCGAGGTTGGCGTCGATGTGCCCAACGCGACCGTGATGCTGGTCGAGAACGCTGAGCGCTTCGGCATCTCTCAGCTGCACCAGCTGCGCGGACGCGTGGGTCGTGGCGAGCACAGCTCTACCTGCATGCTCGTCGGACCGGAAGGGTCGGCTCGTTTGCGTGCGCTTGTGGAGCACTCCGATGGGTTCAGGCTCGCCGAGATCGACCTGGGGCTGCGCAAGGAGGGAGAGCTGATCGGCACCCGCCAGTCTGGCGTCGGTCAGTTCAAGTTCGCGATCCTGCCCGAGGACACAGATCTGTTGGAACGCGCTCGGGCGCGGGCTCGCGCGATCCTGGCGGAGGATCCTGACCTGAGCGGACCGCTGCACGGGCTGCTTGGCGCGGAGCTGGAGCGCGTTTTCGGCACGGAAGCGCTGGCGCCGATTCCGGCATGAGAGTGATTGCGGGACGTCTAGGCGGCCGGCGTTTGAGCGCGCCGCGTGGGCGCACGACGCGGCCGACATCCGACCGTGTGCGCGAGGCGCTGTTCTCGATGCTTGGCCCGATCGACGAGGCGAGTGTGCTCGACCTGTTCGCCGGGACAGGAGCGCTTGGCATCGAGGCGCTCTCCAGAGGAGCTGCAAAGGCGCTGTTCGTGGAGCGCGACGCGGCCACGGTGGCGGTGCTCAAGGGCAATCTGGCCCGGCTCGAGCTTGTCGAGCCACTGGTGCGGGTAAGGGTTGGCGACGCGCTCTCGGCACTGCGCAGCGCACGTAGAGCCGGCGAAACGTACGATCTCGTGTTCATCGATCCTCCATACAGCCAGTTGCGCGACTCCGAGCGCGAGCTGTCGGCGCTGTTGCCGATAGTGCTCGCTCCTGGTGCGCGTGTGGTGGTAGAGAGCGATCGACGGGCGCCGTCCGAGCTGCCTCTGGGCGTGACAAAGTACAAGCGCTACGGCGATACCACGATCACAATCCACAGCACAGAGGAGGAGGATGAGCGTTGACAAGTCGATAGCCGTCTGCCCGGGCTCCTATGACCCGATCACAAATGGCCACCTGGATGTGATCCGCCGTACGGTCGATCTGTACGACGAGGTCATCGTCGCGGTCGTCAACCGCTCGGTGCGCAAGGACGCCACGCTGTTTGGGATTGAGGAGCGAATGGCGTTCATCGAAGAGGCGCTCGCGGATGTTCCGAATGTGCGCGCGCAGCCGTTCAACACGCTTGTCGTCGACTTCGCCAGGACGGTTGGAGCGAAGGCGATCGTCAAGGGATTGCGGGCGATCTCGGACTTCGAGTACGAGTTCGAGATGAACCAGCTCAACCGCAGGCAGGATCCCGAGATAGAGTCGGTGTATCTGATGGCCTCACCGCAATACAGTTTTCTGTCCTCGAGCGGCGTCAAGGAGTTGGCGACGTTCGGCGGACGAATCGACGACCTTGTGCCTGCGCGGGTGGCAGTCCGCTTGCAGGAAGAGTTGGCGCGCTGACGAACTTTGGTTGACGTGAGACCCTTCATATCCTTTTCTTATGTCGTGGGGCCATATCGGATGCTCCACGGAGGTGATCGCTGATGGACGTGCTGGTGCTGATCGACAAGCTCGACGACTTGGTACACAACGCCAAGTCGGTGCCCATGACCGACCAGGTGAGGGTCGACAAGGAGGAGATCTACGACATTCTCGATCAGATGCGCGCGACGATCCCCGAGGAGATCAAGCAGGCGCGCTGGATCGTCAAGGAGCGCCAGGAGATGCTCGCCGAGGCCAAGAAGGAGGCCGAGCGCATCGTCAAGGAGGCGCGCGAGCGCCAGGAGAAGCTCGTGGGCGAGGAGGAGGTCACCAAGCAGGCCGAGCGGGCCGCCGAGGACATCGTCGAGGACGCGCGAGCGCGCGAGCGCGAGATCAGGCTTGGCGCCGAGGACTACGCGGATGAGATCCTTGGCACGCTCGAGGTCAACTTGTCGAAGTTCATCGCGGCTGTGCAACGTGGCCGCGAGCGCCTGCAGGGCAAGGACGAACCGGCGGAAGTCTCTTAGGGACCATGCCGCATGCGGCATGGTCAGCAGGGCCGCATGCGGCCCTGCGCGGGTCGTGCATGCACGACCCGCCGGTCGGCACATGTGCCGACCGGAACCGAGCCGCGCATGCGCGGCTCGGTCACTCGGCGCATGCGCCGAGTGACACTCGGTTAAAGAAGACACATGTGCCGACCGGGCGGTCGGTGTAAGCATGCACCTGAACAGCCTCATGGAGGGCTCTTTCTCGAGCCTTGGTGTTTCCCACTCCGTCGTGCGCACACGCGGGAGAAGTCGTATTTTGGGTAGGGTGCCCGCGTGAGCTCGGCGAGTAGATTCAAGTTGGAAGCCGCCAAGGTGCTGCTCGGCACCGGCATCCTCACGCCTGTACGACCGGATCGCGCCGTGCGCTCGGTGATGGCCCTACGGCACTGGGGGCCCACGCCCGCCGCGGCGTACACCGGCTCTGCCGCGCGCTTCCCCGACCGTGAGGCGATCGTGGATGAGCGCGGGACGCTGACCTTCGAGGAGGTGCATCTGCGTACAAATGCGCTCGCGCACGAAATGCGTGCCGCGGGTATATCCGAGGGTGATTCGGTCGCGATTATGTGCCGAAACCACCGCGGCTTCATCGAGGCGACACTCGCCTGCTCGAAGCTGGGAGCGAGCGCGCTGTATCTGAACACAGCGTTCGCGGGACCGCAGATAACCGACGTGATGCGCCGTGAGAACCCGGCGGGGCTCGTGTACGACGAAGACTTCGCGAACCTCGTGCACGACGGCGGCGAGGGTCGCATCCGCTTCGTCGGATGGAGCGAGCCGGGCGCTGATCCGGCGGATCCGTCGCTCGAGGATCTGATCGGGAAAGGCAGCACCGCCGATCTGACCCCACCGGCGGAGCCCGGCAGGGTCGTGATCCTCACCTCCGGCACGACCGGAGCGCCGAAGGGGGCGGCGCGCAAACAGCCAGACTCACCGCTGCCGCTGGCGGCGCTGTTCTCGAAGATCCCGCTGAAGGCGCGCGAGACGACGATGATCGCCGCGCCGATGTTCCACTCGTGGGGGTTCGGGCACTTCACGCTGGCGCTGCCGCTGTCCTCGACGGTCGTGCTGCGCCGGCGCTTTGACCCCGAGGAGACGCTGCGGGCCGTCGCAGAGCACCGGGCGACGGCGCTCGCGGTGGTGCCCGTGATGCTGCAGCGCATCCTCGAGTTGCCGATCGAGACGATCAAAAGCTACGACACCCACGCGCTGAAGATCATCGCGCTGAGCGGCTCAGCGCTGCCGGGCGAGCTTGCGATCCGCGCGATGGACACGTTTGGCGATGTGCTCTACAACCTGTACGGCTCCACCGAGGTTGCGTGGGCGACGATCGCCACCCCCGCCGACCTGCGCGCGGCGCCGGGCACGGCCGGCAAGCCTCCGCTTGGAACCGTGGTGAAGTTGCTGGACGAGCAGGGCCACGAGGTGCCACAAGGGCAGAACGGGCGCATATTCGTAGGCAACGAGATGGTGTTCGAGGGTTACACCGGCGGCGGCGGCAAGGAGATCATCGCGGGGCTGATGAGCACCGGCGACGTCGGCCGGATGGACGCCGCGGGCCGGCTGTTCGTTGACGGACGCGACGATGAGATGATCGTCTCCGGTGGCGAGAACGTGTTCCCACGCGAGGTTGAGGACCTGCTGGCCGATCACGATGGCATCGAGGAGGCGGCCGTGATCGGTGTCGAGGACGCCGAGTTCGGACAGCGCCTGAAGGCGTTCGTCGTCAGGCGCGAGGGCTCTAGCCTGGACGAGGAGACCGTCAAGGAGTACGTCAAGCACAATCTGGCGCGCTACAAGGTGCCGCGCGAGGTGGTGTTCGTGGAGGAGCTGCCACGCAACGCGACGGGCAAGGTGCTCAAGCGCGAGCTGCACGAGATCGCCTGAAATTCTCGGGGCGATCGTCCCGGCGTGCCAGCTCAATGGGGCGAGGATTGGGCCGAATGGCGGCGGTGAAGGTCGGCGGGTGTGGCTCTGTTTTGGACGATGCCCCCCGCGCGCGCGGGGGGCATCGCGTTTTCGGCGATGGCTTGCACCGCTTCGGGCCACGACTCGGCAGACCTCTTACTAATCTGGAGGGATGCCTGCTGTGACGGACATCCTCGACCTCGGTGGATTGCGCCTAAGCGCCGGCGAGGGGAGAAGCTTCGAGCTAGCGGTGCACATCGAGCCGCTGACGCTCGGAGGCGAGCCGTACGAGGTAGCGCCGGCGACGCTGCCGGTAAAGCTCGACGTCTCGCGCATGCTCGGCAACGGCTACGCGCTACGGCTGCGCTTTCTCGCAGCGCTCGTAGGGCCTTGCATGCGCTGCCTGAAGGATGCCGCGCCACAGATCGACGTCGACGCACGCGAGGTTGACCGGCCTGGCGGCGGGGAGGAGCTCTCGAGCCCCTATCTGGTGGATGAGGCGCTCGATCTGGCGGGCTGGGCGCGCGACGCTCTCGTGCTGGCCTTGCCGACGCAGGTGCTGTGTCGCGCGGATTGCGCCGGGCTGTGCGCGGTGTGCGCCGCCGATCTGAACGAGACCGGCCCGGAGCACGCGCACGAGCGCCCGCCGGACCCGCGCTGGGCGAAGTTGAGCGAGATGAAGCTCGACTAGTCCCAACGCGGCTAGTCCTAATACCGACTAGTACCAACGCGGCTATTCGGGTCTCGGCCCTGCTAGCCTGTCCCGCCGATGGCCGTCCCCAAGAAAAAGCAATCGCACAGCCGCACCGCGCTGCGTCGCGCCAATCACAAGATTGAGGCGCCCACGGTGAACGAGTGTCCGCGCTGCCACAGCCCGCGCCGGCCACACCGCGTGTGCCCTGAGTGCGGGACATACGCAGGTCGTGAGGTGGTGGCGCCCGGCGCGCACAGCCACGATCACGATCACGATCACGAGTAGTCGCCGAGCATGACTGGGCCGGCCAGTCGCAGCGGCCGCGCAGCGCAGCTCGACCCGCGTTCGCATACGGTCGTGGCCGTCGATGCAAATGGCGCCGACCTGGGACCGTCCGAGGTTGCTGCCGGTGCGCGGCTCGCGGCAGAACGGGGCGTGCATGTGCTGCTGTTTGGTCCGGCCGCAGAGCTCGGCGATGTCGGACCCGGCGTCGAGGTGGTAGATGCGTCCGTGTCCGTTGCCAAGAGTGCTGACCCTGTGCGGGCGGTGCGCTCCACACCAGAGGCGTCGATCGTGCAGGCCGCAAAGGCGGTGGGAGAGGGTCGCGCGGATGCGCTTGTGTGCGCGGGTGGTACGGGGGCGGCGCTCGCCGCCGGTCTGTTCAACGTCAAGCGTGCCCCTGGTATCCACCGGCCTGCGCTCGCATTGCCAATACCTGTCCCGGGCCATGCAGTGACGCTGCTCGACGTCGGTGCGAGCGTGCAGGCGCGCCCGGAGCATCTGGTCCAGTTTGCCTTCATGGGAGCGGCCTTCGCAAGTGCCGTGCTGGGCGTCGAGCGTCCGCGCGTCGGTTTGCTCTCAAACGGCGAGGAGTCAGAGCGCGGCAGCGAACTGATCGTCCAGGCGGGCAAGGAGCTCGCGCAACGCTCCAGCGACGGACAGCTGCGCTTTGTAGGTAACGTCGAGGGCGGCGACGTTGTCGCTGCGGTGGCAGATGTGATCGTCACCGACGGCTTCACCGGCAACATCGCTCTGAAGTTGATGGAGGGCGTCTCGCAGACGATGTTGCGCGCGATCAGAGATGCCGCGATGTCCTCGCCGCGGGGCAAGTTGGGTGGGATGCTGCTGCGCCCCTCGCTCCGTGGCTTTCGCGACGAAATCGATCCCGAAGGAGAGGGCGGGGCCTACCTTTTGGGTCTGCGTCGTCTGGCAGTAGTCCCGCACGGACGCTTTGCCAGACACGGTTTCGCGCAGGCGATCCTGCGCGCCGAGCGTGGTGTGCGTGAGGACGTGATCGGTGCTACACGCCGTGCGCTGGAGGAGGCCGACGCGCTGAGGCGCGCGGGGCGGGCGGGTCCTCTATCCGGTGATCCGGCTAGCCTGGCAAGCGAATGACCCGCGAGGAAGTGTTCGTCCTGATACAGGCCCATCTGGCCGACGAGCTCGATGTCGAGCCCCACCTAATCGGAGAGACCACCCATTTCAAGGACGATCTGGGCGCGGACTCGCTGGACCTCTACACGCTCGTACAGGAGCTCGAGGACACATACGGTGTGAAGGTCGAGGACGAGCAGGCGGCTGAGATCCTCACAGTCGGCCAGGCAGTCGATTTCGTCGTGGCACACTCAAACGATGGCTAGCGTGCAGAGCAAGGAGGGGGTGGCGCTGCTGCGCTCGCTACTCGAGGAGTTGCCAGAGGAGTTGGCGCGACAGGTCTTCACGCATGCGTCATGGACCGAGCGGCGCAGCGACTCCTACACAAGGCTGGCGTTCCTTGGCGACAGCGTGCTTGCGCTGGCAGTGACGGCGCACCTCTATCCGCGCCTTGAAGCTGAGCGCTTTGGGGCGGGGCGGCTCACGAAGATCCGCGCGCAGGCAGTATCCGGCCGTTCCTGCCGCGCCGTGGCCGAACGCCTGCGGGTGGGTGAGCGTCTACGCGCCGCGGCGCCAGAGAACGGCGAGGGTCGGCTCGTGGGTTTGTTGGAGACGGAGCGTGTGCTGGCGTCGGTGATCGAGGCCGTGATCGGCGCCTGTTATTTGCACACGGGCTACGAGCGCACCGCGGAGGCCGTCGTGGAGGCGTTTGCGCCGGAGATGGAGGATGCGCTGGAGCATCCCCTGGACTTCAAGTCGGCCCTCCAGGAGACGCTTGCCAGGAGAGGGGAGACGATCGCCTATGAGGTGACAGACGAGCATGGCCCACCGCACGACCGCACCTTCGTTGTCGTCGCGCTGCTCGAAGGCAAGCCGCTTGGTGAGGGCCGGGGACGCAGCAAGAAGCACGCCGAGCAGCAGGCGGCGGGTAAGGCGCTGGAGAGCCTCGCCAAGGCATGAGCACGCATGGCGGCGCCGTGCGGCGTCCTCAGTCGCTCATGTATCGATTGGAGATCGACGGGATCTCCAATCGGCCAGCACATTTCGCGGGGCGGGTGGGACATCAATCAATTGCACGGCTTGCCATGCGTGCCCATGCGGCTCGCGGTGGAACTCGCGAAGATCGGACCAATCGATGCACCTAAAGTCGCTAACCATGAAGGGCTTCAAGTCCTTCCCCGATCGCACCAAACTGGACTTCGGTCCGGGCGTGAGCGTCGTGGTTGGGCCCAACGGCTCAGGCAAGTCCAACGTCACCGACGCGCTGCTTTGGGCGATGGGTGAGCAGTCGCCGCTGGCGATCAGGGGCCAGTCGATGCAGGATGTGATCTTCGGCGGCGGCCGTGGCGTGCAGGCGCGCAGCGCCGCGGAGGTCGAGATCGTGCTCGACAACTCTGATGAGACGGTCGATCTGCCGCTCGCTGAGATATCGATCGTGCGCCGGCTCGACCGCTCGGGTGACGGCGAGTATCGCCTCAATGGCGCCCGCGCCCGCCTCGTCGACGTGATCGAGGTGCTCTCTGACACCGGCCTCGGCAAGGAGACCCATTCGGTCATCTCTCAAGGACGGGTCGAGGCGATCGTCACCTCCAAGCCGCGCGACCGGCGCCTTTTGATCGAGGAGGCGGCGGGCCTTGGCAAGCACCGCAAGCGCCGCCGCCGTGCGCAGTTGAAGCTGGAGCGCACCCAGGAGAACCTGGACAGGGCGCTCGACGTGGAGCGCGAGGCGCGCACGCGCCTACGTCCGCTCAAGCGTCAAGCGGAGGCGGCCGAGTTGCACGAGCGCTTGGAGCACCAAATGCTGCAGGCTCGCTTCGAGCTGGCGCGCGAGGCGGTCAGGGCAAGCCGAGTGCAACTCGTCGAAGCCGAGGAAGGCGTGCAGGCGGCAAGGGCGGCACGCGAGCAGATCGAGTCGCGCCTGCGCGCAGTAGTCGAGCGACGCGGACGTGCGGAGAGCGCACTGGCCGAGCGCACCGAGCGCCACGACGCGCTCTCCAAGCGGGTTTACGAGGCGCGCTCGGCACGCGAGCGCTTGCAGATGCGCGGTGAGCAAGCGGCTGCCACCGCCGCGACGCTCGCCCAACGCGCGAGTCGTATTGAGATCGAGCTTGGCGCGCTCGAGCAGGGGCCTGGCACGGGAGGCGGCGAGCAGGCCGAGGAGCAGGCAAGCGTTGATCGTGTGCGTGCGCTGGAGACGGCGCTGGTAGAGATTGACGACGAACGCGAGCTGGAGCTTGAGTGTGAGATCGAAGGCTTGGAGCGCGAACGTGAGCAGGCAACAGCACGTGTAGCCGAGCTTGAGGCACAGGCCCAAGCCGCGCGAGAGGCTCGCGAGCAGGCCGATGCGCTTGCAGAGCTTGCACGCGGTGGTTTGCGCAAGCTCGAAGGCGATGCCGAGGCGGCGCGGCGCGAGGCGGCGAAGGTCGGCGCGGAGCTTGCGGCGGCCAACCAGTTCCTGCGCAGCCATGCCGGCGCCTACGGTGCAAAGGCGGGCGCACCGCGCGCTCTCAGCGACGCGCTGCAGGTCAAGCCGGGCTACGAGTTGGCACTTGCGGCGGCGCTTGGTGGGCGTCTCGATGCGGCGCTGGTGCGCGACATGGATGGCGCCCGCACGTTGCTCGATGGAGTCGGCCCCGATGGCGGCGCAGCCCTGCTCGCGGGAGACGCGGCGGGCGAGAGCGATGGTTCTGTCGCACAGGACGCTCCGACGGGACAAGACGCCGGCGGCCGGACTGTCGCCCAGGAGGGCGATGACCGCTCGGCTGTGCCGGCCACTGGGCCGCCGGCGACTGGCGCACTGCGCCTGACCGACCTGCTGGGCGGCTCGGGCCCGGTGCTGGCGCTCGCGCACAGGTTGCTTGCCGACGCTTGGGTGGTCGAGCGTCTTGAGGATGTGGCCGATGATTTCCGCGGTGTCGCTAGCACTGCCTCAGGGCGTGTCTTGTTTGCCGGCTGGGGTGAGCTGCGCCAAGTAACCGAGGGCGGAGCAGAGCGCGTACTCGCGCGTCGCAACGAGCGCGATCGACTGATCGCCGAGAGCGAGCAGGCTGTGGGCAGCGAGCACGCCACCAGAGCAGCGGTCGAGCAGGCGCTCGAGCAGGCACGTGAGGCCAATCTGTCACGAGACCGGGCCGATGGTGCGCTACGCGACAGCGAGCGTCTGTTGGGCGAGGCGGCCGAGGCTCAGCGCAAAGCACTCTGGCTGATCGAGCAGCGCAAGGCCGCGCCCGAGCAGGGGCCGCTGGCTGTGCGGCGCGCGGAGTTGCAAGGTGAGCTTGCGGCTGAGCGTAGGCAGGCCGAGCATAGGCAGGCAGAACGAGCCGAGCGCGCACAGCGGATCGAGCGTCTGCGAGCTCAGCACACAGCCGACCGCGAACTTACGCCGCGCGCCGAGCGCCTCGCGACGGTGCTTGCCGGCACTGGCGAGGCGATGACGGGTCTCCTGCAGCAGGTAGAGGCGTTGCTGAGCGAGGACCGTGCAGCAGGCGAGCAGGTCTCCGCTGAGCTGCGTGCCTGTGCCCAGGTGGAGGCTGAGATCCAGGCGGCGTTGCGCGTTGAGGGCGAGGCCGTGACAGGAGCCGAGGTGGCCGCCCAGCGTTTGCGCGATCAAGCCGCCGAGGCCCAGGAGGAGCTGCGCGAGGTCTGTGAACGTCTGGAGCTGCCGGTGCCGGGTTCGGGCGGTGCGCAGCCGGTCGAGGAGAATGATCTCGACGCGCCGGAGGGCCAGTACGCGGATGGGCCACAGGGTGCCTCAGAGCCGCAGGACACTTCAGATAGTCCGTCGCCCGCGAGTGCGGGGGAGTCTGCATCGGAGAAGTCCGAAGTCGAGACGGTCGAACCTCTGGGCGAGGAGCAGGAACAGGCGTTGCGTTCACGTCTGGAGCGTCTGGCGCGTCGTCGTGAGCAGCTCGGTCCCGTGAACCCGCTTGCCCAGGACGAGTACGCCGAGGCGGTCGCCCATGTCGAGGAGCTCGAGGAGCGCCGTACCGACCTGGAGACGGCGCTGCGCGAGCTGCGGGCCGTGATCCGCGAAACCGACCGCCAGATTCACGAAACCTTCAACGAGACCTTCAGCGCAGCGGCGCGCAACTTCGAGGAGCTCGTCGGCGATGTATTCCCGGGAGGCAGCGGACGCTTGCGCCTGGTCAAGGATGAGCAGGCTCCACGCGCCGTGCTCGGCGGCGAGCCGGCGCCGGAAAACGGCGAGGCGCCCGACGCCGACGCTGAAGCCGCGGCCGAGATCGAGGCCGACACCGATGAGCTGCGGGACGCTGAGGAGATGCTGGGCGTAGAGATCGAAATCACACCTGCCGGCAAGTCGACAAAGCGGCTGTCGTTGCTCTCTGGTGGTGAGAAGTCGATGACCGCGCTGGCGTTTATGTTCTCGGTGTTCCTGGCGCGGCCGTGCCCTTTTTACGTGCTCGATGAGGTCGAGGCCGCGCTCGACGACCTCAATCTCGACCGCTTCCTGACGCTGTTGCGTCGCTACGCCGATCGTGCTCAGTTCATCGTGATCACCCACCAGAAGCGCACGATGGAGGCCGCCGACTGGCTATATGGCGTCTCGATGGCCGACAACGGTGTATCGAAGGTGCTCTCGCGCAGGCTCCCGAAAGAGGAGTCGGCGCCGCAGGTTGCCGCTGTGGAGGATCCGCTGCGCGTCGCCCCGGTCGCATAGGCGATGCCACGCGACTGGTCTGAGCTGTTCATCACCGACGGATCGACCCAGGCGTCGATGCAGATTACGGCCGGGGAGGGCGGTGAAAGTCGCCGGGGACTGTTCAAGCGCTTGCGCGAAAACCTCGCAAAGACACGGCAAGCGCTTGGATCGGAGATCCAAGCGACGCTCTTTGCCACGCTGGACGAGCACACATGGGAACGCTTGGAGGAGGCCTTGATCATGGCCGACGTGGGTGCGAGCACCACCGCCGCGGTCGTCGAGACGCTTGAGCGGGAAGCAACCGAAGGTGGCGTGAGCAGCGGCGAGGAGCTGTCGGAGCGGCTGATTGAGCTGCTCGCCGACACCGCGCGCAGCCAGCACGACAAGATCGACATCCGCGCCAAGCCGACTGTGATTCTCGCGGTCGGAGTCAACGGTACGGGCAAGACCACGACTATCGGCAAGCTCGCCTGGCATCTGCGCAAGGAGCTGGGAGTGAGCGTTCTGCTAGGCGCCGCGGATACGTTTCGCGCGGCCGCAACAGAGCAACTGGAAGGCTGGGCGCGGCGTGCCGACTGTGAGATTGTCACGGGACCTGAGGGCTCAGACCCCGGGTCGGTCGCCTTCGAGGCGGTTGCGCAAGCGCGAGCGCGAGGAATCGACGTGGTGATCGTGGACACCGCCGGCCGCCTTCACACCCAGGACGACCTGATGGAGGAGCTGGCGAAGGTCAGGCGCGTGATCGCACGGCAGCTCGACGGTGCACCACACGAGACGCTGCTGACGGTCGATGCGACGACCGGTCAGAATGGTTTGCGCCAAGCGCAGATGTTCGCCTCGACTGCCGGGGTCAGCGGAGTCGTGCTGACCAAGCTCGACGGGACCGCCCGTGGCGGGATCGCGCTTGCGATCGCACGGGAGCTGGAGCTACCGGTGAAGCTGATCGGGATCGGCGAGCAACTCGAGGACCTGCGCCCGTTTGACGCAGACGATTTTGCCCGCGCCTTGGTGGCGGCGGCATAATCAAGTAATGGACGCTTGGATTCTGTGGCTAGCAGTGGCGTGCATCCTTGGCATAGGGGAGATGCACCAGGGTGGCTTCTACCTGGCGCCTTTCGCCACCGGAGCGGCGCTCGCGACCATCGTGAGCCTGTTGGGCATGGGCTCTCTGCTCGCGGTGGTCGTCTTCTTGCTCTCCTCGGGACTTGTGTTCGCGACGCTACGGCCCGTGGCAAGGCGCCACCGCAGACTGCCCCCGTCGATCCGTACGGGCGCGGCGGCGCTGATCGGTCGCAGGGCGATCGTCTTGGAGCGGATCGCAAACGATGAGGGCGTCGGTTGCGTGAAGATCGACGGCGAGGTATGGACGGCACGCAGCTTCGACGAAGATCAGATATTCGATCCTGGAGAACGCGTCGAAGTCGTTGAAATACGCGGAGCGACGGCGCTGGTGATGCACTGAGGGGCCGCTGGCGCTTCGCGAGGCGTCGTCCTCGGTCACCCATGTACCGATTGGAGATCGATGGGATCTCCAATCGGCCAGCACATTTCGTGGGGTGGGTGGGCATCTGGAACCTAGCCTCGCTCGACCATCGACCCCTCCGACGCTTAGCCGGCATAGGTAACCTCTTAGAAAGTCGGAATAGAAAGGACAAGTCAACTTTATGGTCGCTCTCATCGTCATAGCCGTCTTGGTCGTGTTCGCGCTGATCGCAGCCGCGCGCACGGTCCGTGTCATTCCTCAGGCACGGGCAGGCGTGGTGGAGCGACTTGGTCGCTACAGCCGCACGCTTGAGCCTGGTCTGACGCTCGTCACGCCGTTCATCGATCGCGTAAAGCCACTGGTGGATCTGCGCGAGCAGGTGGTCAATTTCTCCCCCCAGTCTGTCATCACTGAAGACAATGTCGTCGTTGCGATCGAAACGGTCCTCTACTTCACGATCACCGATCCCCGCTCGGCCACCTACGAAGTCGCCAATCCGCTTCAGGCGATTGAGCAGCTGACCGTCACCACACTGCGCAACGTGATCGGTGGACTATCGCTCGAGGCGACGCTTACCGCCCGTGAGAGCGTCAACACGCAGCTTCGGGTAGTACTCGACGAGGCGACCGGCAAGTGGGGGATACGCATCAACCGCGTGGAGATCAAGTCAGTCGACCCGCCACAGGACATCCGGGCTGCGATGGAGAAGCAGATGCGCGCCGAGCGTGACCGTCGTGCGGCGATCCTCACCGCCGAAGGCGAGAAGCAGGCCCAGGTTCTCACCGCCGAAGGCCAACAGCAGGCGGTGGTATTGCGCGCCGAGGGCGACCGTCAGGCGGCCGTGTTGCGTGCCGAGGGCGAAGCGAAGGCGATCGACACCGTGTTCAAAGCGATCCACGACGGCAAACCCTCACGGGAGCTGCTCAGCTACGAATACCTGCAGATGCTGCCATCGCTGGCTGAAGGCGACTCCAACAAGGTGTTCGTGATCCCCTCGGAATTCGCCGAGGCGTTTGGTGGCATCGGCGAGGCGATTGCGCGCCGCTCTGCCCAGCAGCCGCCGTCTCAGGGCACTTCAGAGCGCGATTGATACGCGCAAGCGACGGATGCGCGCAGAAAGCAGTTGCGAGCGCGGGCGCCTATGACGGTGCTTGCCGCAGCCGTGACGATCGCCCGAGGCTGCCAGAATTGAGCGTCTCATGTTCGACTCCCTAGCCGAGAAGCTGCAAGCCACGCTTGGTGACGTACGTCAGCGCGGCACTCTGACCGAGAGCGACATCGACGGTGCGATGCGCGAGATCCGCCTCGCGCTGCTGGAGGCCGACGTCAACTTCAAGGTCGTCAAGGGCTTCACAAGCGATGTCAAGGAACGCTGCCTTGGCGCTGACATCGTCGGCAAGCTCAACCCGGGACAGCAGGTCGTCAAGATTGTGGCCGATGAGCTGACGAGCCTAATGGGAGGTGCCTCGGCAAGCCTGAGCTTCTCGCCACGACCGCCGACGGTGATCCTGATGGCCGGCCTTCAGGGCTCGGGGAAGACGACCGCGACTGCCAAGCTGGCGCGCTACCTACATGAGGAGCATTCCTCCTCAGTGGCTCTGGCTGCCTGTGATGTCTACCGCCCCGCGGCGGTAGATCAGCTTATGAAGGTTGGCGCGCAGGCTGGCGCAGCAGTGTACGAGCAGGGAACCGAGCGCGATCCAGTCGACATCGCCACATGGGCGCTTGAGCGAGCGCGTGAAGATGGCAAGGACGTGCTGATCGTCGACACGAGCGGACGGCTGCACGTAGACGAGGCGTTGATGGCCGAGCTGGTTGAAGATCCGCGACGCCGTCAAGCCGCACAACGTGCTGTTGGTAGTCGACGCAATGACCGGGCAGGACGCCGTCAACGTCGCCGAGCAGTTCGCCGCGGCCGTCCAGTTCGACGGGGTGGTCATGAGCAAGCTCGATGGTGACGCCCGCGGTGGTGCTGCCCTGTCGGTAAAGGCGGTGACCGGCAAGCCGATCATGTTCGCTTCCACCGGCGAGAAGCTCGATCAGTTCGAGCGCTTCCATCCCGATCGAATGGCCCAGCGCATCCTCGGCATGGGCGATGTGATGAGCCTGATCGAGACCGCGGAGCGCCAGTTCGACGAGACCCAGGCGGCTGAGCTCGAGCGCAAGCTGCGCCGAAACGAGTTCGGCCTCGACGATTTCCTAGACCAGCTCAAGACGATTCGCCGCATGGGCCCTTTGACGAACCTGCTCGGCATGATTCCTGGCCTTGCCGGTGCGCAGCTGAAAAACCTGAAGGTCGACGAGCGCGAGCTCGACCGCATTCAGGCGATCATCCTCTCGATGACTGCAGAGGAGCGCAGCCGCCCCGAGCTGATCAAGGGCTCGCGTCGCCTGCGTATCGCACGCGGTTCGGGTACCAATGTTCAGCAGGTCAACCAGTTGGTCAAGCAGTTCGGTCAGATGCGCAAGATGATGCGCGGGATGAGCCGCGGCAAGATGCCCGATGTCGGCGCGCTGATGAGACAGGCTCGTTGACCCACGTGCAGCTATCGCACATGTAGGCCCCCCCAAGTGAGTACGCCTGATGGCATTGGCAGCGATCCCGATCTTCGCCTGTCACCTGAACCGTCTAAGCTCTCTAGCTGGATTGGAAAGCACTCAGAGAGGAAACCGTGTCGGTAAGGCTTAGGCTCACGCGTGTGGGCGCAAGGAAGAACCCAGTATGGCGAGTAGTCGTCGCCGATCAGCGCTCTCCGCGCGACGGGCGCGTGATCGAGACGATCGGCCACTACAACGCCCAGACGGACCCCTCGACGATCGTGATCGACGAGGAGCGGGCAAAGAGCTGGCTTGCGCGTGGCGCGCAACCGTCGAACACGGTCGCCAAGCTGTTGCGCATTCAAGGCATCACCCAGGGGAGCCGCTGAGCGGCGCTGGCCGATCGGCGATCCCCTTGATCGACGATCGGTTGCGTCCTCGCTCGCTTATGTGCACAGCACACTGCACGCAGCTGCCTGTGCCCCGAATGGGGTACGTCCTTGTCTCGCTCGCTCATCGACCCCCCTGGGAGCTCGTCACGCGAGAGTGTGATCGCCCGCGATGAGGGCCGCAGCGGATGTCAGGTGAGGTCATGAGAGATCTGTTGGAGTACCTGGCTCAGGGCTTGGTCGATCGTCCCGAAGAGGTATCGGTGGAGCAGTTCGAGGAGGACGATGGGACCGTGGTGTTGGAGCTGTGCGTGGCGGATGAGGACTACGGGCAAGTGATCGGCCGCGGCGGGCGCACCGCGCACGCATTGAGGACAGTCGTGAAGGCCTCCGCGGTCAACGAGAAGCGCCGCGTGCTCGTCGACATCGTCGACTAGGAGTAACGAGGTGAGCGCCGGCACGGGCGATCCCAGGACGGGCAGCGATGACGTAACGCCGGCCGAGGAGATCGGTGCATCCGTAGCGGGAGATGACGAGGGGCCGAGTGATCGTGACGATCGCGCACGCGCCGTTCCTGCCGGTCGCGTCGGTCGTTCTCATGGCCTCGACGGCAGCTTCTACGTCACCGGCGCGCGTCCGCGACTGCTTGCCCTTGGTACGACGGTGAGGCTCGACGATCGCACGTGCACGGTCGTCAGGCGAGCGGGCACAGACGAGCATCCGATTGTGCGCCTGGAGGAGATCCAGGATCGTCCAGCCGCCGAGGCGCTGCGAGGGCGGGAGCTGACGGTCGAGCTTGCGCAGGCGCCGGTACTGGAGGAGGGGGAGTGGTGGGCCCAAGAACTGGTGGGCTGTGATGTCGTCGACGGCAAGCGACACGTGGGCACGGTCATCGGACTGATGGAGCTTCCCTCGTGTGAGGCATTGGAAGTGCGGCTTGTCGAGTCAGAGGCTGACGGCCGGCAGAAGTCGACGGGCTCCCGGACGCATCAGCTGCTCGTACCGATGGTGAGCGACGCCATCCGTCACGTCGATCCAAAGCGAAGGCGCATCGACGTGAACATGGCGTTCTTGGGAGAGGACTGATGGAAATCGATGTCTTCACGCTCTTCCCCGAGTGGTTTGAGTGGTTTGGGGCTCAGCGCCATGTGCGCAACGCACTCGACGGTGGGTCGTGCCTGCGCTACGTGAACTTTCGCGAGCACACGCCCCTGAGCGGCGGACAGGTCGATGACACCCCCTTTGGTGGCGGCGCCGGGATGGTGTTGCGTGTCGACGTGATGGACGCCGCCATGCATGCTCACTACGGCGTCGACGCGACCGAGGTGCGCAAGCGCCGACGGGTGATCGCACTTACCCCGGGGGGAAGGCTGCTCGACGAGGACTACGTACAGGAGCTGGCGACCGAGCCGGCCCTGACCATGCTGTGCGGACGCTACGAGGGCTTTGACGAGCGTATCGTCGAGCATCTCGCGAGCGAGAGCCTGTCGATCGGTCGTTACGTTCTCTCCGGTGGGGAGCCGGCGGCGATGGTCCTCTGCGACTCGATCCTGCGCAAGTTGCCGGGCGCGCTTGGACACGTCGACTCGGCCGTCGAGGAGTCCTTCAGCGAGGCGTTGGAGGGTGAGCCCGAGTATCCGCACTACACGCGACCGGCTGAGTTTCGCGGCTGGCATGTCCCTGAGATCCTGCTTTCCGGCCACCACGAGCGCATCCGTGAATGGCGCCTGCAGCAGAGTCGGGCACGAGGAGCGGGAACGAACGGCGCTCCATAGCGCGGGGTTCGCTACCATTCGCGGGCGCGTCGGGCAGTGCAGCGACTTCCGCTCACTCGACGCCTTCTTTTTGCCATGAGCACCGTTATCGAAAGCATCGAGCGCAAGCAGTTGCGCCGCGTCCCCGACTTCGGGCCGGGCGACCGCGTGCGCGTCCACTTCCAGGTCATCGAGGGTACCCGTCGTCGTATCCAGGTGTTCGAGGGTGTGGTCATCAAGCGCCAAGGCCATGGAGCCCGCGAGACCTTCACCGTGCGCAAGCAGTCCTTTGGCGTGGGGGTAGAGCGTATGTTCCCTGTGCACTCGCCCAAGATCGAGCGCATCGAGGTAGCGGCCCGCGGCGACGTGCGACGGGCCAAGCTCTACTACCTGCGCGATCGCGTCGGCAAGCGTGCTCGCGTACGCGAGCGTCGCTATACCGGGCCTGAGGAGACAGTTCAACCGGGCCTCCTGTATGAGCCGACAGAGGCCACAGACGCCGACGGTGCGACTGCGTCAGAGACGGCAGCTGAGAGTCAGATTGCTGAGACGCAGGGAACGGAGGCGGGAGACACCAACGCAAAGGCCTCCGTTGATGCCAAGGGGGCCGAGCAGACAACGACTTCGACTGAGGCTCAGGACGAACCATCCGCTGCCGCTGCGCCAGTGTCCGACTCGGATGAGGGGGCTCCCGAGACGGTCGCGGCTGACGACGCAGACGCGTCAACTGTGGCTGCGGACGAAGCTGACTCCCCCTCCGACGCCGGCGACAGTGGAGCCGGCGAGCCGTCGGCGTGAAGGAAGGACCCACCTCGGTGAAGCGGACTGAGGATAGGGGCGAGCCGAAGTCCAGAACGAATTCGATCGTCGAGTTGATCGTGATCGTGCTGGTCGCGGTCGGCCTGGCGCTTGCAATACAGGCTTTCATCGTCAAGCCTTATCGGATTCCCAGTGGTTCGATGGAACCGACCTTGAAGGTGGGTCAACGAGTGCTTGTGAACCGCGTAGACATGCACTTTAAAGAACCGCATGTGGGCGAGATCCTGGTGTTCCATCCGCCCAAGGACGCCGAACAGCAGGTTTGCGGGCCGCAACCTCACATGGTCACCCCTGGAGGTGCGGCTTGCGCAACGCCTGAGCCCGAAGAGGCCAGCGTCAATTTCATCAAGCGGGTTGTCGCGGGGCCCGGAGATGAAATCTTCATCAAGGAAGGCCACGTCTTTCGCAAGGCGCCCGGCACAAGCCAGTTCATCGGCGAGAAAGACTCCTACATCGATCCGTGCGGTAATGCGTCAGAGTGCAATTTCCCCAAGCCGATCAAGATAGCCGCCGGTCATTGGTTCATGATGGGGGACAATCGTGGCGAGTCGGACGACAGCAGGTTTTGGGGACCTGTCCCCACAAGTTGGATCATCGGAGGGGCTTTCGCCACCTACTGGCCTCCCGACCGCATCGGCATCCTCTAAGGGCTCGGGCGCTAAGCGCACAAGTTCCTCCAGGGCTCCTTACTCTCGGCGGGTTGCTCGCCGTCGCGCGCGGAACAAAAGCGGACAACGCCTGTTCGCCTTCGACCGCTCGCTTGGGGTGCGCATGGTCGCCGGCGCAGATGAGGCGGGACGCGGCTGTCTGGCAGGTCCGTTGGTTGCCGCGGCGGTCTTGTTCGATTACGAGCAGCTCACGACCCGCGAGCTACGTGCTCTCGCGACGCTGAATGACTCCAAGCAGCACAAAGCGGAGGCTCGCGAGGAGCTCTATCCGCTCGTGCTCAGTGCCGCCGCTCGCGTCACCGTGGTCTCGCGCTGTGTGCAGGGGATCGACACGCGAGGTTTGCACAAGACGAATCTGGCGGCCCTGCGAGACGCGATCAGGGGCGTGACGCTCGGCGTCCCCGGCGAAGTGATGTGCCTGATCGACGGCTTTGCCGTGCCCGAGTTCGAGCGCCCGCAGCGACCGGTCGTGGGCGGCGATGCCACGAGCGCCGCGATCGCGGCCGCCTCGATTGTCGCCAAGGTCACGCGCGATCGCTACATGCATCACGCCGACGAGTTGCATCCGGGCTGGAATTTCGCCGAGCACGTGGGCTACTCCACGCCGGTGCATCGTGAGGCGATCGGTCGCCAGGGCGTCTCGCCGCTGCATCGCATGTCGTTTCAGTCGACTGCTTATCGGCATCTGGCGCTGTGATCCTCAGCTGAGTCCAGGCTCAGAAGCAATATCTGCGCACATCTCGTTCAAGTGGGCGCTCACCAAGCCCCCTCGATATGGTCGAGGCGCAACAGCCGGTTTGAGCCGTCGACAATCACACCGACTGCGTCGAAGCGGATCGTATGTGCCTTGGGGCGTGCGGCGGTGTTCTCGTACAACCAAGCGCAGGCCAGTCGCTTCAGTCGTGAGCGCTGACTGAACTTCAGCCATGCCAGCGGCTGTTCCCCAGGACAGAGGCCACGACGACGACTGCTGGCCCTGCGCGTCTTGACCTCGGCGAAAACAAGCGTTCGGCCGTCGAATGCGATCAGGTCGATCTCGCCGTGACGGGTCCGGACGTTGCGCTCGACGACCACGAAGTCCAGCCGCCGGAAATGACCGACGGCGAAGTCCTCGCCGAGCGCACCCAATACACGTCGCGGGTCACGGGGTGCGGGTGCGTCGGCTGGAGATGGGCTCTCGGGTGCCATGCTCCGACCATACGGTAAATAATGTTACGAAAAACACACATTTGTGCCAACTCAGGATCAAGTAAGTGTCGCGCTTGCACAGGAGATGCCTGATGGGCGGATATCCTGGCCGGGGCCCAACAAGTCCGACCTCAGCGCATCTTGTGAGCGACACACCCGATAACCCCAGCGACTCAGCCGGCAGGCCCGAGGCCGCCACGGAGCGCCGTGGTCAGAGTGATTCAGCCATTGCACCGGGGGCCGGCGCTGTAGGACACAACAACTCGGTCGCTAGGCACGAGGATTCGAGCCAACAGAGTGCCGATCGCTTTGGGATCGATGGCGTCAGCGGCTTCATGGGTATGCGTTGGGACCGCGCCGATACGGTGCGCTTGGAGATCCGTCCGGAGCTGATCAATGCGGGCGGGCTGCTCTCCGGGGTGGTCACGTATGCGCTGGTCGACTACTGCATGGGCTCCACACTATGGCCGCATACGAACGAGGACGAGCACATCGCGACGCTCAACATCTCGATCAACTACATCCAAACCGCGACAGAGGGCGAGATCGTGTGTAAGACCGAGCTCGACCGACGCAACCGGACGAATGCCGTATTGCGCAGTGACGTGCGCCACGAAGACGGACGGCTGCTCGTAAGCGCGATCGGCAGCTACGCGATCTTCCCGGCGCGCAAGCGCTCGCGCACGCCCTGACGCGCTGAGATGGCATGCCGGACATCGCACGCACTCCTCGCGCGCTGAGCATCGCCGGATCGGATTCTGGCGGCGGCGCCGGCATACAGGCTGACCTGAAGGCCTTTGCGCGTTGCGGGGTCCACGGTATGAGCGCGATCACCGCGATTACGGCACAGAACACGCTCGGTGTCGATGCCGTCCACGCTCTGCCCCCAGAGATCGTTCTCGCTCAGATTCGCGCTGTGGTTGCGGACATCGGCGTGGACGCCGTCAAGGTGGGGATGCTCGGCAGCATCGAGACTGTCCGTGCGGTTGCGCTTGCGCTGGACGAGCTACCCGCCGAGACGCCGGTGGTGGTCGATCCGGTAATGGTCAGCGAGTCCGGTGCCAGGCTGCTGGACCGCGACGCCGAGAGCGCGCTCGTAGCCGAAATCTTGCCGCGCGCCAACATCGTGACGCCGAACATTCCCGAGGCGCGTGTGCTGGCAGGCCATGCGGCACACCTGCGCCATGGCGAGCCGATCGAGACGACACCGGAGGACGAGGAGAGCGAGGCTATCGCCCTTGCGCTCGCGGTCTGCGCACTCGGCCCTGGAATCGTCGTGCTCACCGGCGGTCATCGAGAGCAGACGATCGACCTGTTTCTAGAGCGCGGCGCCAAGGCCGAGGAGATCGTTGAGATTCCCGGTGAGCGGTATCCGGACGGGGCGGCTCATGGCTCCGGATGTACTCATTCCTCAGTGCTCGCGGCCCAACTGGCGTTGGGATACGCGCCGCTTCAAGCTGCGTTCACGGCCCGCGCGCTTGCTGGAGAGGCCGTCGCCGGTGGTCTGCGAGACGTCGGGGAAGGCCCTGGTCCGGTCGACGTAATCGGACTTGACCGATTACGTTCAGCCTAAGGACCTATCCCGATGGGATCGCACATCTGTGACGGCCGATTGCCTTCGCGAGACTTTGTCCTCGGCGCTCGACTTGGCGCCACCAAGCCTTCGGGCGGGTGGGCTTTAGATCATCGTCTCGCTCGACACTCAACCGCCCCAGCCGCACGTGCCTATCGGGCTAGGTCCTAAGCTGAGTGGGCCTTTGTCATAATCGCAAGGCATGAAGCTGCTACGCGTCAAGCCTGGTCATGGTGAGGTGGTTTTGGCCGAGGGCGACGTCACTGTGCCTGAGCAGTACAGCGAGCTGCTCGAAACTTTCAGTCGCGAACTCGATGCAGGTATGTGGGCCGCGGTCCCGACATCGACGCACTCGGGAAGGCGCGAAGCAGAGCTGGTACGCAGTTTCGAGGATGTTCCGGCAGACGCCGAGCGGGTGATCTTCTTTCCCCGTGCCGCTGGAGGCAGCTGATGGCGTTGGCTCTCGGTACTGCGGCGCTGATGCTGATGACGTTGCTCTCAGTGCTGGCCTTGCCACATCTGAAGCGCTCGATCGACATGGCGCGTCTACGCCTGTCCGAGCGCACAGAACACAAGCGACTGGCGCTTGTGGACGAATACGATCCAGGTCGTGAACTGCGCGCCGAGCAACGTGCACGCGCGCTCTTGCGCTCGTGTGTCAACGAGGAAGACTGGGCCATGTACAGCGAGCTTGGCTTTCTGCGTGTGGACGGCACGCTAGAGGCACAACCTTACGCCTACCTCATCTACCCCCACAAGCCGATTCTCGCCTACGTTCCTTCTACAAACCACATGCTTGGCGAGTACTGCATCGAGTTCCCGGATCGCACACGGCCCTTTGGCAGCACTCGCTTGCCTGACTCAGACGACGTTCTCGCCAAGTGGATGGCGCTCATGGCCGACGAGCGCGCTCTGATCGAGCAGGCCAACATGCACTTGGCGGGACGCCAGATTCGCGTCGCCAAGGCAAGGCGCGATCTCGTGCGTCTTGCGTGTTGGGAGCGCGAGCGCAGCGAGTCACGTAGGCGAGTGCCACGTCGCGCCGGTAGTGTTCCCGCGCTGTGAGCACATCGGAGCCTTTTGACGTAAAGCACCGCTCCCGTGCCCTGATCGAGGGGCCAGAGCGTGCGGCCGCGCGCGCCTATCTGCACGGGATCGGCTACACCGCCGAGGACCTGGCCAAGCCGATCGTGGGCGTTGCCCACTCCTGGATCGAGACTATGCCGTGCAACTTCAACAACCGGGTGCTTGCCGCGAAGGTCAAGGAGGGCATCCGCGCTGCCGGGGGCACGCCGATGGAGCTCAATACGATCGCCATCTCCGACGGCATCACGATGGGTACTTCAGGCATGCGCGCCTCGCTGGTCTCGCGTGAGTTGATCGCCGATTCGATCGAGCTGGTCGCCTCCGCTCACGCCTTCGACGCACTGGTGGTGATCTCCGGCTGCGACAAGACGATCCCTGGCGCGGTGATGGCGCTCGCGCGTCTGGATATCCCGGGCTTGATGCTCTACGGCGGTTCGATCCGTCCCGGCCACTACAAGGGTGAGGACGTCACAATCCAACAGGTGTTCGAGGCGGTTGGTGCGTTCGCATCCGGCAAGATCACTGAGGAGGAATTGCATGAGCTCGAGGAGGCTGCTTCCCCCGGGGCAGGCGCGTGTGGCGGGCAGTTCACAGCCAACACGATGGCAATGGCCTTTGAGGTGCTGGGCATTTCACCGGCGGGCTCCTCGATGGTGCCGGCCGAGGACGGGCGCAAGCTGCAGGTCGCGATCGACTGTGGCGAACTGGTCATGGATGTGTTGCGCAGAGGGCAGCGTCCCAGTCAGGTCATCACCAAGCCGGCGCTTGAGAACGCGATCGCCGCTGGGGCGACAAGCGGTGGCTCCACCAACATCGTGTTGCACCTGCTGGCCGTCGCCCGCGAAATGGGTGTGCCGCTGTCGATCGACGAGTTCGACCCCATCTCCGATGCGACGCCGCTGCTCTGCGACTTGCAACCCGGCGGTCATTATGTGGCAACCGACCTGTACGAGGCAGGTGGCGTACCGCTCGTCATGCGCCGTCTCCAGGAAGTCGGCGTACTGCGAGGAGACGCGATCACCGTCACTGGGCGCACGATCGGCGAGCACGCCGCGCTCGCAAGCGAAACACCAGGCCAACAGGTCGTGCGAGCGCTTGGCGATCCCTTGAAGCCTACGGGCGGATTTGCGATCTTGCACGGCAACGTGGCGCCCGACGGTTGCGTCGTTAAGCTCGCCGGGCACGAGCGCCGCCACCATGTCGGCCGCGCACGTGTGTTCGACGGGGAGGAGGACGCCATGGCCGCGGTACTCGCCCATGAGATCTCCGAGGGAGACGTGGTCGTGATTCGCGGTGAGGGTCCAGCAGGAGGTCCCGGTATGCGCGAGATGCTTGCCGTCACCGCAGCGATCGTCGGCGAGGGGCTGGGGGAGAGCGTCGCGCTGATCACCGACGGACGCTTCTCCGGTGCCACACACGGTTTCATGGCCGCT
Organism: uncultured Solirubrobacterales bacterium; assembly: GCA_963757995.1. Classification (GTDB taxonomy): domain Bacteria; phylum Actinomycetota; class Thermoleophilia; order Solirubrobacterales; family Solirubrobacteraceae; genus Palsa-744. Next base: position 62,628 of record CAVWTS010000014.1, on the reverse strand, counting down.
CATATCGCCCCCGAGGCTGTTCGGGGTGGGCCGATCGGCGCGCTGGCTGATGGCGACGAGATAACGATCGACGTCGAAGCGCGCCGCATCGACGTTACTTTGACTGACGAGCAGATCGCCGAGCGTCTGTCGGCCTACATTCAGCCACCGCGCGCCGACGAGCACATCGACGTCGCAATCCGCAAGTACGCAAAGCTCGTCGGGTCCGCCGCCGAGGGAGCGGTCACCAGCTGAAGTACACGGCTGTGCCGGGCGTCTGCTCGGCGATGCTGAGGCGGCTACTCAGACGCCGAACGGTTACTCGGCGATGAAGTCGCTCAGCAGCCGGTTGAACGAAGCGGGACGCTCCAGCATCGCCATGTGGCCCGTGTCATCGAAGATCACCTTGCGCGAATTGGGGATCAGCTCCTCGAACACGCTCGCATCGGTAACCGGGATCACCTTGTCTTCGGCGCCCCACACAATCAGCGTCGGACAGGCGATCTCGGGCAGCCTCTCCTTTATCGGATAGTCGATGTTGGCGCGCAGCGCCTGCATGAAGCCGGGCTTGCCCGCTCCGCGCAGCTGCTCAGCCGCGAGTGCCGCCGGCAGCCGGCCGGGATGGCGTGTCACGAAACCCAAGGTTATGTTGCGCAGCCCCCGACGACGCGCCACCCAGTCGGATCTGCTCGCCGTCCAGCCGGTGTATGCGGCGATCATTGGCGCCAGGCGGCGCAGGTAGGGCTCGAGCCGCTCGACGTCGCGGTGGCGATATGTGCTGATCCCAGCCGCAGACACGAGCACCAGGCGCTCTGCGCGCTGCGGGTAGGCGATCGCAAGCTCGGTCGAGACGAACCCGCCCATCGAGTTGCCGACCACGGTTGCGGCGCTCACCCCGAGCGTCTCCAATAGTCCGTCGAGCGTGCGCGCATAGGCCGAGATCGTGATCTGCTCGTTCGGCATCGGCGAATGGCCGAAGCCGGGCAGGTCCATCGCGATCACGCGGTGATCCGCGGCGAACACAGGCAATTGCTCCAGCCAATTCGGCCAAGAGCCCGACAGCCCATGCACGAACACGATTGCCGGACCTTCGCCCATATCGATCGTGTTGACCCGGTTGCCGTCGACCGTCACCCAGCGCTGGTGCGCGCGCCAGTCGATATCCAGCCACTTCGAGCGTCCCTCCGGGCCATAGGACTGTCGCTCCTCGCTTCCGTTGAGAGTGCCTACGCCGCTCATCTGTGAATAATCTACAGCCCATGCGCATCGCCATCGACGTCGACTCGACCCTGCACCACTATTGGGATGTCCTCTCGGAGATCTCCCGGAGGCGTTTTGGCATCGAGTTGCCATACGAGGAGCAGTTCACTTGGGGCATCACTCGCTTGCGGGCGGATCAGCTGGAGCTGTGCATCGAGGAGAGCCACAGTGACGAGACGATCATCGCCGGGCGCCCCTATCCCGGTGCCGTCGAGACGGTCCGCGAATGGAGTGAGCAAGGTCACTTCATCCATATCACCAGCCATCGCGCAAATGCATGTGCGCCGGCTACCGCGCGCTGGTTGGAGCAACTCGGGCTCCCATTTGACGATCTGTGCTGCTCATACGACAAGATCAGCCGCTGCGTGGAGCTCGACATCGACGTCCTGGTCGACGACAGCCCGCTCAACATCAGCGCCGCGATCGAGCATGGGATCGCCGCGGCGACGATCTTGCACCCGTGGAACGCCGAGTTGTGCGAGGTAGAGGATGTGCTCGGCGCGCACGATTGGCCTGAGCTTGCACAACTACTTGCGCCGGTGCTCTCCGTGCCCAACTCGACGCTCCTCAGCCCCCACTGATCGACTCGCGGCAGGTATCGCGCGATCCTCCCTGACAGCGACTTAGATCAGATCTCGGCAGGGCGCCTGCCCCTCACGGCGAATTAGGCGTGGTGATGAGTACCGCGATAGCCGAGACAGCCCCGAGCATCAGCGGACCTTGGTTGCGAGGGCTCGCGCTGCTTGACGAGGACTTGCGCCGCACCAACGCCGCTCCGCGCACCCGGCGCGCCTATGCCGTCGACACTTTGCAGTTCGCTTGCTGGGCGGACGCCCAAGCGCTCGCACCGTCAACCGTCGGTCCCCGCGATGTCCGTCGCTATCTGGCGATGCTCACCGAGCGTGAGCTCGCGGCCACGACAACCGCCCGCAAGCTAGCCGCGGTCCGTGCCTTGTTTCGTAGTCAGCGCGAGCACGGTCACATCGACCAGAGTCCGGCCGATCTGCTCGCCACGCCGCGTCGAGTTTCTCATTTGCCGCGTGTGATGAAGGCGCCAGATGTCGCGCGTCTGCTCGACTCCATTCCCGCCGGCGGCCCGCTGGAGCTGCGCGACCGAGCTCTGTTCGAGCTGGCCTATGCGTGTGGCCTTCGCGCCGAGGAGATCGTTACGCTTGATGTCGCGGACATCGACTATGACGCCGAGCAGTTGCGGGTCGAGGGCAAGGGTTCCAAGACCCGTTTTGTACCGGTCGGCGAGCTCGCGCTGAGCGCTATGCGCCTATATCTGGAGCGCGGTCGACCGGTGCTCACAGATGCGCCCGGGCGCCACGGCGCGCGGCAGGCTGCGACGCCCGTAGCTGGGACCCCCGTACCCGCGGCCCGAGAAATGCCTAACGAGCAGGCGCTATTTCTCAGTCGCTCCGGGCGTCGACTGGGCACAAGCGACGTGCGTCGCCGCTTGCGGGCGTGGACGACGCGCGCCGGAATCCCTGGTGGAATCTCACCTCACGCCTTGCGTCACAGCTTTGCGACGCATCTGCTCGACGGCGGCGCCGACCTACGCTCGATCCAAGAGTTGCTCGGGCACTCGAGCATCTCGACCACTCAGGTCTACACTCGGGTAGAGTCCGCCAAACTCAGAAGCGCCTACGCGCGCAGTCACCCTCGGGCCTGATCGGCGGGGAGAAGACCCTGGAGACGAACGTCAAAGCGATCGAGCTGCGCGAACTGTGGCGACGCTATAAGAATGACAACGATCCTCGCGCTCGCGAGCGGTTGGTCGTCGCCTACTCACCGCTGGTCAAGTACGTAGCCGGACGCACTGCTGCAGGCTTGCCTCCGCACGTCGAGGAGGCGGACCTGGTCTCCTACGGCCTTGTCGGCCTGATTTCCGCGATCGAGCGCTTCGACACCTCACGCGAAATCAAGTTCGAGACCTACGCGATCACGCGCATCAAGGGCGCCATCATCGACGAGCTGCGCTCGATCGACTGGGTACCGCGCAGCGTGCGCGCTCGTGCGCGCGAGATCGAGCGTGCCAACACCAAGCTTGAGCATCGCCTGCAGCGCACCCCCACCGACGAGGAGATGGCCGCCGAGCTGGAACTCACCGTTCCAGAGTTGCACGAGTCGCTACTTGCTATTTCCCATTCCTCGGTGGCGGCCCTGGACGAGCTGTGGAGCGTTTCCGATTCCAGCGGAGACCAGGTCTCGCTGATGGACACAATCGAGGACCCCAATGCTCCGGACCCCTCGCGCGCTCTTGACATGGGCGACCTGAAGGATCGCATCGCAGATTCGATCGCCTCGTTGCCCGAGCGCGAGAAGCTCGTGATCGCCCTCTACTACTACGAGAACCTGACCCTCCGTGAGATCGGCGAGGTGCTCGGCGTCACTGAGTCGCGTATCTCTCAACTGCACACCAAGGCCGTTCTGCGTCTGCGCGGGCGCATGCAAGAGGCTTCTTTCGACTAGCGATTTTGAAGTCGACGTAGGTGCTTGAGCGTCGCAAGAGCAAGTGCGTCGCCGCTCACATCAGCGCTCTCGTGTGTACTCGAGCAAGTGGCTCGAGAGCTCGCGAGCGGATGCTGTCGTAACGGAGCGCGGAGCGCCGTTTCTGTCGTCCGGCTACTCTGGTTGGCTGATGGCTACCAGAGCAATCGTCACCTCGCATCCGATTGTCGCCTGCGACGTGTGCGGCAGAAGCCTCTTGCGAGGGGAGACGCCAGACGTGTTTCTCGCAGGCGGCCAACGTCGCACGGTCTGTGAGCTGTGCGTGCCTCGGGCCGCGGCCGAGGGCTGGTTGCGAGAGGCAGACAATCATGCTTCGAGTGTTCGCCCTACCCGCGCGCGCCGCGCCGGTTCGCTGTTTGGACGACTACGCCAGTTGCGCGAGCCGGGCCAGGGCTCGGTAGATCGTCAACGCTCTAGCGCCGCCGGCCTCGACGGGTCCGACACGGGCGTTGAGCTTCCCGAGGAGAACCTTTACGACTTCCTCGATGGCGATACCGAGCGTGAAGATCTTCGCGAGCACGAGATCTACATTGGCTCTGCGGGAGCAGCGGAATCAAACGAGGGTGCATGGAGCGCCGAGGACGATTTCCTGCCGCTCGATGGCGTGGACCAGGGTGATCCGGGCACTGCACGTGCCCGTCCAATCAGGGCCGGCCAGTCTGGCGGACATGCATCCATGGCTGGTGTATCGAGCTCTGGTGCCTCAACTGCGGGCGATTTGAAGGTCGCGCGAGCGCTCAAGGTCTTCAATGCCGGTGAGCAACCAAGGCGCGTAGCCGGCGTCGCACGATCACTTGGCGCACCTACTGTGACCGTGCGTCCGCTTGAGGACTCGGGTAGCACAGTCGCGATAGTGGTCGCCTGGGAGCTGTGCTGGTACCGCTATGAGGTCGATCTCGGCGATGAGGCCGCCGGCTCGCAGCTCGTAGCCCAAGGCATGGAGCTGGACGAGCTGCCTGCAGAGGATCGGCTCGCGAACGCCGCCGCGGATGAGCGCGGTGAGCTCTCAGCGCTGATCGCCTGAGCGCCTTGTAGCACGTCGCCAATAGAAGTCGCGAGTCGCCTGCTTTGAGAGGGTTTAGGGGCTGGTCGGTGATGAGTTTGGGGCGCGGCCGGGGATGCGCTGGGCTGTCGCGTACTGCGCGCAGTACGATCTAAGGCGATGATCTACTGCGTGGTGCCAAAGCCGCTTGCCGACGAGCTCTATCCGAAGCTCGTCAAGCGCTACGAGAACGACGACAACGTGACGGTCATTATCGATCGCCGCGAGGCCGACCGCCGCGCCCGTGGCATGCGCCCCTCCGAGGCCGAGCTGCAGCGTCGTGTCATCCGCGATCGTCGTCGCGCCCGTGTGCCGGGAGATCTGCCGCCGCTCGTCGACGGCTCTTAGCTTTAGATGAAGGTAGTCGTGCACGTCGATGGGGGTTCGCGTGGCAATCCTGGGCCCGCAGCGGCCGCAAGTGTCGTCTCCACGCCAGCCGGAGAGGTTCTCGATGAGGCATCTGAGCTGCTGGGAACGGTCACCAACAACGTGGCCGAGTACCGAGCCTTGCTACTCGGCTTGACGCGTGCGGGCGCGCTTGGAGCGAGCGAGGTCGAAGTCGTCAACGACTCTGAGCTGATCGCCAAGCAGGTTCAGGGCCTCTATAAGGTCAAGCATGCCGCAATGCGTCCGCTCTATAGCGAGGCGATGGCAGCGCTGCGCGGGTTTGATGCCTGGAAGATTCGCTCGGTGCCGCGCGCCCAGAACGCGCACGCTGATGCGCTCGTCAACGCCGCACTCGACGACGCAAAGACCACAGCCTGATCTAGTCAGCGCAGCGGGTGCGTAGCCTGGGCGATCGCGATCATCTGCGAGTTCGAGAGGTCCTCGAGCAGAGTGTTTGTAACGAAGTAGATGACCCTGCCGACGCGCCAGCCGATGTCGTGGATGTGTTCGCCATCGTCCACGATCAGATAACTGCGTCCGCCGATCTGCTGTACGCGCGCATGGGCGAACAGCGGGATGTTCACCCAGTCCATGCCCTCCACGTCGTAGTAGCCGCCCAGTGAGTTCTGTTGCCAGACGGCCACATACGCGTGATGGACGTGTTTGTGTTGGTCTTCGAGCGTGTAGGCGTGAACCTCCTGCGGTATCGCCGGCCCGGTTTGGATTGACGGGTAATAGAGCGGGAAAGGCACGCCCGGGGCCGCCGTGAGCGCCATCGCTTGGGCGGAGGAAGAGACCGGATAGAGGTCGAGCTGCGCGTCTGAGGGGCCGTGCGAGCTGTGGTGGTGGGAGTGGTGGGAGGATGAGGATGAGCTGGCGGGAAGCTTGAGCTGTTCGTGGCCGTGCAAGAAGTCATCGACGGTCGCTTTGATCAGCGCGGGAGAGGTGGTCACGTAACTTTCGCCGCCGATCATCGCGTCCACATTTTCGGCTTGGAACTTGACCTGGCGCAACGGCTTTTGTTGAGAGAAGGCGGCGAGTTCGGCGAGTTCGATCAGCTGGCCGGCCGAGGAGTGAAACGTGCTGATGACGGCTTTGCCGACGGCTTTGGAGACCTTGTCGATCTCGCTGATGAGCTGGCTCGCCGGCACCTGCTCGCGCAGGTTGCGGATGAAGTCTTGTTGGCGGGCGACGCGCACAAAGTCCGAGTCGTCGTGGCGATAGCGCACATAGCTGAGCGCTTTTTCGTAGCAGAGCTTCTGATAGCCGGGCTGCAGGTTGATAGCGGAGTAGTTGGTTTCAACACTCCCGTTTGGTTCATTGAAGTAGCGGTGATCGACATTCACGTACACACAGCCGAGCGTGTCGACGATGTCGATGAAGCCCTTGAAGGTGACGTCGATCACGCCGTTGACCTTGATGTGCAATAGGTGCTCGATAGTTTCGGTCGCCAGCTCGGCGGCGCGGTCGCTGCCGCCTTCGAGGCTGCCGATCGTGTAGGCGGCGTTGACCTTGCGCGGGTAGTAGACGTGACCCGAGCGGGTCGTAATCGTCGTGAGCAGATCGCGCGGCACCGACAGCACGGAGGTCTGTCCGGCCGCAGGATCCAGTCGCACAAGCAGCAGCGTGTCGCTGTGGGCCGCGTTGTTGCGGTCATAGGCGTCCTTGGACCCAACGCGCCTGTCCGAGCCGATGATCAGGAAGGTCTGCGGTTCGCCTCTGTATGAGGCTTGGATCACGCCTTTGGCGACATGCAGCTGACTTGTGCGCGGGAAAACCTCGTTTGCGATGTGGTTGAGCTTGGTCAGCGCGAAAGTGGCCGTCGCCGCACCGCTCAACAGGAGGATCAGCACACCCGCAACGGCAAAGCGTCGCCACATGCGCCCGGCCAGCGAGGGCGGGTGCTCATCATCGAGAGGTGTCAGCGGAGGGACGCTCATGGGCATACGGGCAGCCATCACCCACCACGGCTGGCCCTCAGGTCAGCCTAGCGAGCGTGTCGGCCGTCGCGCGCCGGCGGTTTCGTCCACCGTGCCAGCGTTACGCAGGACACACGTTCAGCGGCACTGCCGCGCCGGGCATCCCGATACGCTCGCAGCTTGCTCAAGCCCCGTAATCGTGAGCTGCTTGGCCTGATCCCGGCGGCACTGCTCGTCACCGCCGGTTTCACGGCGATCTTCATTCAGCAGGAAAACAGCTCGCTGACAGCCTCCACGAACCTCACGCTCAACCGTGTCTCAAGTCTGTCGCTCACCTACGGGCTGCTGTTCTTGGGCTTGTGTCTTGCCGCGCACCTCGTGATCCGTTTTGCGCTGCCCTACGCCGATCCGTATCTGTTCCCGTTGGCAGCTGTGCTTGCGAGTGTCGGGATCGTGATGGTCTACCGCATCAACCCCTCACTGGCGCGCCAGCAGGCGCAGTGGATGGTGCTCGGGCTGATCCTCTTCGCCGTCACGATCCTGTGGCTGCGGCGTACGGGCATCGGTGTGCTCGAGCGCTACCGCTATACGATCGCGGCGGTCGGGATCTTGATGGCGGTTCTGCCACGTTTCCCGGTGATCGGCGAGCAGGTCAACGGCTCCTATCTAGATATCCACTTCGGTTCTGTCTCCTTCCAGCCCGCCGAGTTCGCGAAGGTCGCGATCGTGATCTTCCTGGCCAGCTACCTGCGCGATAACCGCCAGATACTTGTGACGGCGGGGCGGCGTGTGCTTGGCCTGACGGTGCCACCGATGAAGCAGTTCGGGCCGATGCTCGTCGTGTGGGGGGCCGCAATGGGCACGCTGCTGCTCACGGGGGAGCTGGGAACCTCGCTGATGTTCTATGGGGCATTCCTGGCGCTGCTGTACGTCGCAACCGGTCGCTTTTCGTTCCCGCTGATCGGGCTCGTGCTGTTTGGCCTGGGCGCTTGGTTCGTAGTCGGCCACGTCGGCCATGTACATGCTCGCGTGCTTGCGTGGGAAGATCCCCTTGAACCGAAGCTGTTTCACAGCGGCGTCAGCTATCAGCTCGGCCAGTCGCTGTTCGCCCAGGCCGACGGCGGCCTTCTCGGCACCGGCTTCGACCAGTCGCTGCTAGTGAGCCCTCACACGCGCGAACCGATCCTGCCGGTGCCCGAAAGCGACATGATCTATGCGGTCATCGTCAACGAGCTGGGGCTTGTCGGCGCGGGAGCGTTGCTACTCACCTATCTATTGTTCATTGCGCGTGGGCTGAAGACAGCAATGCTCGCGCGCGATTCGTTCTCCAAGCTGCTGGCGGTCGGGCTGTCGTTCATCATCGCCATGCAGGTGTTCGTAATCGTGGGAGGTGTCACGCGCGTGATCCCGCTCACCGGCGTGACGCTGCCATTCGTCGCCTACGGTGGCTCCTCGGTGGTGATGAACTTCGTGCTGCTGGCGTTGTTGCTGGTCGTCTCAGACCGGGCGCGCCGGCCGTATTCGGCCTCGCGCTGAGTAGGTGCTCGGGTCCCTCGCGGGCAACACTTCGGCGGAGATGGAGGCGAACCTGACGCTGCCGAGGGTGTTTCTGGGCACAATTGTGCACTTTTGAGCAGGTTCCCTGCGGCTTTCGGTCGAAAACCTCCACATACCTGGACACTCGTGAGCATTCGGGTGACTTTCGATGAATATTGCCGCGATGCCAACTTCCACGACCGACGTCAGCTCCAGCTTCGTCATCCGGGCGCGCGACATGCGCGGGGCGGGTGGGACTTCGATAGACCGGCGCCGGCGCTATCCAGCCAGTCATGCCAATTTCTCCTCACCGGCTGGGCTGCACCCGCGACCGTGGCTTGGGCGCTTGCGCCACGCGCTGCGCGAAGACCTGTTCGTGCTCCATTATCAGCCGATCGTCTCGTTGCAAGGAGGCGCCATCTCCCACTACGAGGCGCTGATCCGTCTGGCAGACGATCCGGGCGGTCCACTCACGCCGCCGTGCAGCTTCCTGCCAGCGGCTGAGCGCTACGGCTTGATCGGAGAGATCGACCGCATGGTGGTTGGCAAGGTGATCGCCCTAATGGGTGGCGAGCTCGCCGAGCGCGATGCCCGCGTGGCCGTCAACCTGTCTGCTCTGTCGATCACAGATCACGGCATGCTTGCCCACATCGAGCGCGAGCTCGACCGCCACGGCGTCGATCCAGGACGGCTGGTCATCGAGGTCACCGAGACGGCCGCGATCGGCGACATGCGTCGCGCCCAGAGCTTCTGCGAAGGCGTCCACACGCTCGGTAGCTCAGTCGCGCTCGATGACTTTGGTGCGGGCTTCGGTTCTTTTCAGTATCTGAAGCATCTGCCGTTCAGGTATCTGAAGATCGACGGTGACTTCATCCGCACGCTGCCTTCCTCCCACAAGGACCAGTTGGTCGTGCAGGCGCTTGTCGGCGTCGCTCGTGGCATGGGTAAGCAGACGATCGCCGAGTACGTCGGCGACAAGCCGACGATGCGCTTACTGCGTGAGTACGGCGTCGACTACGCCCAGGGCTTCGAGGTTGGTCGTCCTTGTGGCCAGCTCGAGGCGTTCGCGCGCGCTTGATCCGGCAGGGTTATGCGCTTCAAAAGGGAGATGCCCCCGCGCGCGCACGGGGCATCGGCTCTTTTCAAATACTGCGACCACACACGCTTGGGCCGGCCCGGCTTGGGTTTGGCGGACTGCGACGAGCCCGACTGGGCTCAGCGCGGCTCGGGCATCTGCGTGCGCAACATCGCGTCCCACAGCCTGTCGGGCAGCAGTTTGCGCTGTAGCACCGTGAGGCGCGCGGAGGGAGTGAGCAGCATGCGCGATGGCGCGCGACGCCGCGAGATCGCCTTCTCGATCGCCTTGGCCACGACATCCGGGCCGCCGCCGAGGTGGCGCATCGGGCCCTCATAGACGTCCTTGGTCATCGCCGCGAGCTTCGTGTTGAACTTTTTGTAGGGATCGCCGGCCCCGTTTTCGGTTTGCGCGCCCGCGTCTGTTTCGTCGACAGTGGCGGCGGCCGTCTTGCCGAACTCGGTCACGATCAAGCCCGGCTCGATCAAGACGACGTCCACGCCAAAGCCCCGCACCTCGAAGCGCAACGCGTCGCTGATCGCCTCCAATGAGTGCTTCGTGGCGTGATACAGCCCGCCGCCGGGCAGCGTCAGCTTGCCGCCCATCGAGCCGATGTTCACGATCTTGCCCCAGTGCTGCGAGCGCATCGCTGGCAGTACCAGCTGCGTCAAGGCGATCAGGCCGAACACGTTCGTCTCGAACTGGCGGCGCACCGACTCGAGCGGGACCTGCTCGATCGGGCCGCCTTGCGAGTAGCCGGCGTTGTTGACGAGCACACCGACGGCGCCATGCTCGCGCTCGATCGTCTGTACCGCCGCGCGCATCGAGTCCTCGTCGCAGACATCCAGTTGCAGCAGCTTGCAACCAAAGCCCTCCAGGTGCTCGATCGACTCCAAGCGTCGCGCGCTTGCATAGACGCTCCAGCCGTGGCCGGCTAGCCGCTTTGCGGTGGCCTCGCCGATCCCGGAGGAGCAGCCGGTGATAAGCACGGCCTTGGAAGGCTCATCGGGCATTTGCTCAGCATACGGGCTAGGCTCCCGTCTTCGATGCGAGCCGTCACCTTCCAAGCGCCCGGAGAGGTCCAAGTCAAGGACGTACCCGAGCCGGAGATCTCAGACCCCGGCGATGCGATCGTGCAGATCGAGGCCACCGGTGTGTGCGGCTCGGATCTGCACATCTACCACGGCCGCGTGAGGATCGAGCCCGGCTTCACGATCGGCCACGAGTACGTGGGCACGGTGCTCGCGGTCGGCGACGCGGTGCACAGCGTGGCGGTCGGCGATCGTGTGCTCGGCTGCTTTCAGACGGCTTGCGGGCACTGTTACTTCTGCCGGCGGGGCTGGTTTCACAAGTGCGACTCCTCGCGCACGTTCGGTCACGGTGCGGCGCTCGGCTCGCTACAGGGCACACAGGCCGAGCGGGCGCTCATCCCAAGCGCCGAGCTGGTGTTGCGCAAGGTCCCGGCAGGCATGAGCGACGAGACCGCCCTGTTCGCAGGCGACGTGATGGGCACCGGCTTCCACGCGGTCGTAGACAGCGGACTGCGCCCCGGCGATGTCGCCGCCGTGCTCGGATTGGGGCCGGTGGGGCTGTGTGCGGTGCAGGCGGCGAGAGCATGCGGGGCGGCGCACGTGATCGCAATCGACACGGTCCCAGAGCGCCTCGCGGTGGCTGAGAGCTTTGGCGCGCAAGCTGTCCACCTCAACGAGGGAGATCCCCGTGCGGTGGTGCGCGAGGCCAGCGAAGGACGGGGTGTGGACGTGTGCATCGACGCGGTGGGTCATCCGCAGGCGTTCGATCTCGCGCTGAAGCTCACACGCAAGTGCGGCACAGTGCAGGCGGTGGGGGTGTACGCAGAGCGCGCGGAGGTGCACATGGGTCTGTTGTGGATCAAGTCCTTGCACGTTTGTGCCGGTCACGCCAACGTGATCGGCCACGTCGATCGGGTGCTGGCGCTGATGTCGGCGGGCTTGCTCGACCCGGGGCCGCTCGTCACGCACCACATGAAGTTGGAGGAAGCCCCGGAGGCGTACGCTCTGTATGACCGCCGCGAGGCGCTGAAGATCGTCCTGACGCCATAGGCCCACCCAAGGAGCTTTCGATGAGCACCGCCACACAACCAACTCTTCCCGACGCGCTCGGTGACGCTGCGCGGGACTTCATCGCCAAAGAGCACCGTCTGCTGATCGGTGCAGAGCGCGTGCCCGCGGCCGACGGGCGCACATTCGTCACGCTCGATCCCTCGAGCGGCCGTGAGATCGCGACCGTCGCACAGGCAGGCGCCGAGGATGTCGCCCTGGCCGTCGCGGCTGCGCGTGCGGCGTTCGAGGGCCCGTGGAAGGCGCTCGCCCCGTCCGGGCGCTCGCGGCTGATCAACGCGCTGGCCGACGCGGTCGAGGCAAACCAGGAGGAGTTGGCGCAGATCGAGTCGCTCGACAACGGCAAGCCGGTGAAGCTCGCCCAGTACGTGGACGTGCACGGCACGATCGCCCACCTTCGCTACTACGCGGGCTGGCCCACGAAGATCGAGGGCAGCGTACTGCCGGTGACAGCACCGAACATGCTCTGCTACACCCGCCGCGAAGCGGTCGGGGTGTGCGGGCAGATCGTGCCGTGGAACTTCCCGCTGATGATGGCCTCGTGGAAGATCGCCCCTGCGCTAGCTGCTGGCTGCACGATCGTGCTGAAGCCCGCAGAGCAAACACCGTTGAGTGCACTACGCCTCGGCGAGCTTGCGCTCGAGGTGGGATTCCCACCGGGAGTGTTGAACGTGCTCACCGGCGACGGCGAGACGGGCGCTGCGCTCGTGGACGACCCTGGCGTTGACAAGATCGCGTTCACGGGCTCCACCGCGGTGGGGCGCGAGATCGGCGCGAAGGCCGGGCGTGCACTGAAGCGCGTGACGCTCGAGCTCGGCGGCAAGTCGCCCAACATCATCCTCGAGGACGCCGACATCGAAGCGGCCATCAAGGGCTCTTTCCAGGCGATTTACTTCAACTCGGGCCAGGCGTGCAACGCGGGCTCGCGATTGTTCGTACCGGCCGCGCACTTCGACGAGGTAGTGGGGGCGCTTGCCGACAGCGCGAAGGCCACTCGCGTGGGTGCGGGTCTCGATCCGCAGACCCAGCTCGGGCCGCTGGTCTCCGCCGAGCAGCGCGACCGCGTGATGTCCTACATAGACGCTGGCCGCGAGCAGGGCGCGGAGCTGCTGGCGGGCGGTTGCGTAGCGCTAGCCGACAGCGGCGGCTGGTTTGTCGAGCCCACACTGTTCAGCACTACTTCTGAGGAGCTCAGCATCGTGCGTGAGGAGATCTTTGGGCCAGTGTTGGTGGCCTCGCCTTATGACACACTCGAGGAGGTGGCCGAGCGCGCCAATGCGACCGAGTACGGGCTCGCTGCGGGAGTGTGGACACGCGACGTGGGCAAGGCTCACCGTCTTGCGGCGATGCTGCGCGCGGGCTCGGTATACATAAACCAGTGGGGCCTGGTCGATCCGGCGGCTCCCTTTGGCGGCTTCAAGGCGTCCGGCGTGGGGCGTGAGCACGGACACGACGGGCTCGACGCTTATCTGGAGACCAAGACGGTGTGGACCGCGCTGGGCTGAGCAGCCGTCTGGTCGGACGTTGCGCTTGAGAGTGATCCAAGGCCGGTATGGGAGTCATTGCCGACGCGACGCAGAGCACGCCGTCAGTGCACTACGTGCACTAGAGTCAGAATCATGAGCGGGCATCCGCTGAGGCCCGGGAGCCTTCAGATATCGAGCGCGCTCGTGGACGGCGCCGTCAGGGTCTCCCTACAAGGCGAGCTAGATCTGTCCTGCGCGCGCCAGATGGAAGAGCATTTCGCCGCGATCGACGAACAGGCGCCCGCGCGCGTCGTGGTCGATCTCAGCGGACTTGCGTTCATCGACTCAAGCGGCCTGCGCATGCTCCTGCTCGCGGACGCCCGCGCGCGCGAGCACAGCTACGAACTTGTGTTGCTGGCAGGCCCAGAGCCGGTGCAGCGCGTGTTTGAGATGACCGGCGCGCTCGACATCTTGCGCTTCGAGACGTGAAGGTCCTTTGAGCTCGATAGCCGAGCCAAGCGCGCTCGTGAGCGAGGAGCGAGCGCACGAGCACAGACGTCACTGGACGACCGCTCTCGCCGGCGTGCTCACACTCGTGCTGCTCGCCGCGACGCTTGAGATCGTGCTCGATGGCGCAGTCGGACATTCGCCGCTTATCCCCAAGTCCCCGGACATCGCCTCCTGGCTCGACGGTGTCGGCGAGCGCCTCGGTTATCGCGTCTTTTTGATCGCCCTGCTGTCCTATAGCGGCGCGTTCGTCGGCATCCTGCTGCTGGCGCGGCGCGTCTCCTCGCGTTGGGCGATCGCGCTGACGGTTGCCTTGCAGCTGATCGTGTTCGTTGGTCCCGTTCTGATCTCGACGGATGTGTTCAGCTATATCGCCTACGCGCGCATGGGGGTCGTACATGCCGTCAACCCCTATCTGCACGGTCCGACGTCGATCGCGGCCGATCCCGTCTACCGCTACGTGGGCAAAGACTGGGTCAAGGTGGCGACTGCCTACGGGCCGCTGTACACGCTGCTGTCCTATCCACTGGCGCCGCTCGGCGTTGTCGGGGCGCTGTGGGGGATGAAGCTAGAGGCGTTGGCGGCGAGCGCCGGCACGCTCGCCTTGACCTGGCGCTGTGCGCGCGTGCGCGGGCTCGACCCGAAGTTCGCTCTGATCGTGGTCGGTGTCAACCCGCTGTGGGTCATCTACGGGCTCGGTGGCGCCCACAACGACCTAATCATGACGCTGTTCTTGATGGGCGCGGTGGCGCTCACGTTCGCGAGCGAACAACGCCTAGCAACAGCACGCGACCACGCGGCAACAGACGGAGTCTCCGATGGAGCGGTTGAGCGTGGTGCGGCGCACGGAGCTGGCTTGGGCGGTTTGCACGGCGAAATAAAGCGTGCCTTCCAAACGGGTTCGCGCCGCGAAACCTACGCCGGAGCCGCGGTCGTCGGCGCAACGCTGATCAAGGCTACGGGCATCGTACTGCTGCCGTTCATGCTGCTCAGCCGTCGTCGGCTCGCGCCGCTGATCGGGGCCATTGCGGCTGCGGCAATCGGCGCGCTCATCGCCTACGTCGTATTCGGCGTTCACGGCGTGGACATCGTCTCGGCGCTCAATCGCGACGCAGCCTTTGTCGGCACTGATAGCTTCCCGACCGAGATCGCCCACCTGCTCGGCAAGCCTGGCGTGTTCCCGATTGATCACGACTTGCTCAAGGCCGGTCTCGTGCTGATCGTGCTGCACTTGATGTGGCGCACGTGGCGAGGCTATGACTGGGTGGCCGCCTCGGCGTGGACGTTGCTTGCGATCGCGGTCACGAGCACTTGGCTGCTTGCCTGGTACACGCTGTGGTCGCTGCCGCTTGCCGCCATCAGCCGCGATCGGCGTGTGCTCTATGCGACTCTTGCCGTACAGGCGTTGTTCATCGTCCACCAGACCGCGCCACTTTTCGCGCCCGTCTCATGAGCGAGCTATGAGCGATCTTCCGGGCAGCGGCACGAGCGAGCTTCCGAGCGCAACCAAACGCAATACGTGGGGCTGGCTACCCGAATGGGCTCGTCCGCTCGAGCACGAGCGCCGCGGCCTCGGCAGCCTGCGCCTTGCCGAGACGACGATCCTGATCCTGCTGGGCATCTTGCTGGCGGTGGCCACAGTCAACGACGTGGTGCAGCAGACGCACGTCAACCACCGTCTCAAGGCCGATCTGCTGACCTGGCGCATGGTGACCGGGCACGACTATGTGAACCTCAACACCGAGCAGGACGTGAAGACCTACAGCACACGCGACACGGTCTGTGGGAACGTATCGCCGGGTGCACCGGGGGAGCGCGCCCAGGTGTGTCTGATGCTCGCGGGAGCGGTTGTCTCGGGGACGCGCAGCGTGAGCGGCGGTTATTACCTGCCGCCCTACAAAGCGGACCTGCGCGCCAATCGCTACAAGTGCTTCGGCCTTGCGGCTGAAACAGACTTGTGCGGTCTGAGCTCGCCGCCTGTCGGCTCGCCGCCCTCTCCGTTGTTGCCAACCGGCCGCCCGTGAGCGCCACTCCCGTCAATCTGGCGCGCTGATGAGCGGCTCCGCCGCTGACATAGCTGCGCTCGGTGGCAGGAGCGAGCTCGCGGTGGGCAGTGCTCAGCGTGACCGTCTGACCGCTGCTCTGGCGACGTGGTGGCCGCTGTTTGCGATTCTGCTGCTCGCAGCAGCGCTGCGCCTGAGCACGCTCGGCCTACAGAGCTTTTGGTACGACGAGGCGTTCACGCCCGTGCACGTGCTGCGCGCGAGCTTTGGTGCCACCTTGCACAACGTCATACACACCGAGAACACGCCGCCGCTCTGGTATGTGCTCGAGTGGGGGGTCTCGCGTGTGCTGGGTACCGGTGTGGTGGCTCTGCGTCTGCTCTCCGCACTAGCCGGGATCGCCACCGTGGCGGTTGCTTGGGCGATCGGCTCTGAGCTGGCCGGCCGTCGTGTGGCGATCGTCACAGCCGCGCTCGTTGCGGTCAACCCGCTGTTCGTGTGGTATTCGCAGGAGGCACGCGCCTACGCCTTGTTCGTGTTCACGGCTTCACTTGCGTTGCTGTGCTTCCTGCGCGCCATGCGTGCGCTGACAAACAGGCGACTCGCGGAGTTCGCGCTCAGCGCCTCGCTGGCCCTGCTCACCCACTACTTCGCCGTGTTCTTGTTGATTCCAATGGCGCTGTGGCTGCTGTGGTTTGCGATCACGGGTGAGTGGAGCGATGAAAGCGCGATGCCTCGCGCGCGCGGGGGGGGCATCGCCAATTCGACAGACAGCGATGCCAGACCGGAGTCCGGCTCCCATCCTCATGCTCACGACATCAAATCCGACGATCGCGGTGGCGCCCAACTCACATCACAGGCACAAACTTCAAATCCAAAAAATCTCCCACGCGTACTTTGTGCGCTTGCATTGACAGGACTCGTGGGTCTGGCTCTGATCCCGTTGGTCATCTCCCAGGGCGGCCATGGTACGCAGTGGATCGGTGAATGGGCGCTTGCAAGCCGCTTGGAAGCGATCCCGCAGTACTACCTGACCGGCTACAGCGGCTCACCGCTTGGGCACGGCATCGAGGCGCTGGTGGCGCTCGTGATACTGGCGGGAGTCCTGTACGGGCTGTGGAGCACGCTCACTCGACGTGAGGAGCATGGCGCGCTGATCGTGTTGACGATTACCGCCGCCGCGGTGCTCACGCCTGTCCTGCTTGCGTTGCTGGGCGCCGACTATTTGGCGCCGCGTAATCTTGTCGCGGCGATGGTGCCGTTGAGCGCCCTGCTTGCGATCGTGATCGCGGCGCAGCGAACAGGCCGGATCGGTATGGCAATGGCGGGACTGCTTGCGTTCGCCTTCTTCGTGCTCAGTGTCGACGTGAATCTCAGTCCCCGCTTGCAGCGCGGCGACTGGTCAGGGGTGGCGGGCGTGCTGCGCTCAGCCCAGCCAAAGCACGTGATCACCACGGTCGAGTTGGGCTCGGCGCCGCTGGAGTACTACCTGCCACGCTTGGACAACCTGCACGCGGGGCAGAGCGTCAGCGTGACTGAGATAGACGAGACCGGCTACGCTCCGCTGCGTCGGGACGCTGAACGAACACCAGTTCGTGGATTCCATCTTGCAGAACGACGTGACATCAATGGTCTGATGGTGTACCGCTTCATATCCAGCACACCCGTCACAATTTCTCGAGGGACGCTGCTGCACGCAGTGATCGCCGAAGAAGGGCGCCCAGAGGCGCTCGTGCCCATAGCATCGTCGGGGAAAACTCTCTAGCGTCCTTCGCCATGTCATCGCAGATCGCGCAGACAGTCAGCGAGGCGCAGGTGACATTGGAGCTGGCCTGCCAGCGCCTGCTCTCACTCCAGGACGAGGCTGGGTGGTGGCGCGGCGAGTTGCAGACAAACGTGACGATGGATGCGGAGGACATGCTTCTGCGCGAGTTCCTGGGCATCCGTTGCGCCGAGGAGACCGAGCGCTCGGCGGCATGGATTCGCTCGCAGCAACGAACCGACGGCACCTGGGCCAACTTCTACGGCGCCCCCGGCGATCTGTCGACGACGATCGAGGCCTACTGGGCGCTGCGCCTGGCTGGAGACGAGCCAGAGGCCGAGCACATGCGCGCTGCCGCCGAGTTCGTTCGCGCGCAGGGCGGCATTGAGCGTGCACGCGTGTTTACGCACGTCTGGCTTGCGTTGTTCGGCCTTTGGTCGTGGGATCAGGTGCCGGCGCTGCCGCCGGAGATCGTGTTGCTGCCCTCGTGGGTGCCGTTGAACATCTACGACTTCGCCTGTTGGGCGCGCCAGACGATTGTGGCGCTGTCACTTGTGATGGCACACCGTCCCCGACACGAGTTGCCGTTTGCGTTGGAGGAGTTGCGTGGCCCCGAGCCCTGGCGAGCGGCCGAGCCCACAAGCGCTCGCGGTCTTTGGCTGACGCGTCTGGATCGCGTGTTGCGCGCCTACGAGCGTCACCCGCCACGATTGTTGCGCCGGATCGCGATGGCACGTGCGGAGCGTTGGATCGTGCGTCGCCAGGAGGCTGATGGCTCCTGGGGTGGCATTCAGCCGCCGTGGGTGTACTCGCTAATGGCGTTGCGTCTGAGCGGCTACGCGCTCGAGCACCCGTTGATGCG
Source organism: uncultured Solirubrobacterales bacterium (assembly GCA_963757995.1). GTDB lineage: Bacteria > Actinomycetota > Thermoleophilia > Solirubrobacterales > Solirubrobacteraceae > Palsa-744. The sequence continues at coordinate 44,217 of CAVWTS010000014.1, read as the reverse complement.
GCGCGGGATCGAAGGTCTCGATCGCTTTATGGTGGAGGAGCAGGGCGCGGGTGAGCCCGGCGGCCTCTTACCGGTCAGTGAGTCCGTTGCACCGGCGGGCAGCCGTCGGCTGGAGGCTTGCCAGTCGCCGGTGTGGGATACGGCGTTGAGCGTGGTTGCGCTCAGCGACGCGGGCTATCGGGCGAGCATCCGGCGCTGGCGCGCGCTGGTGAATGGCTGCTCGGTGAGGAGGTAGGAGTGCCCGGCGATTGGCGGGTACGTCGTCCAACGCTGGCGCCAGGGGGGTGGGCGTTTGAGTTTGCCAACGACAACTATCCCGATGTCGACGACACGGCTGAGGTGGTGTTGGGGTTGCTGCGTTTGCGCGATGCCCCCCGCGCGCGCGGGGGGCATCGCCCTTTTCGGAGCATCGACTCGGTCGTCGAGACGCCAGCGGACAGTAGGTCGTCCGATCAAAACGACAGACGCCTGCGTGCAACGATCGAGCGTGCGGTTAGCTGGACCAAGGGTATGCAGAGCAGCGAAGGCGCATGGGGGGCTTTCGACGCCGACAACACACGCTCGCTCGTGCGCGAGCTGCCGTTCCTGGACTTCGGCGAGGTAATCGACGAGCCAAGCGCGGATGTGACCGCGCACGCGGTCGAGATGCTCGCGGCGCTTGGCCGCGCTAGTGACCCCGAGACCGTGGCGGCCGTGCGTTGGTTGATTGAACACCAGGAGCCCGGCGGCTCGTGGTTCGGACGCTGGGGGGTTAACCATGTTTACGGCACTGGGGCTGTGCTGCCGGCACTTATCGCGGCTGGTGTATCGCCTTCCGAGCCGTGCATCAGGCGGGCGGTAGCGTGGCTCGGCAGCCACCAGAACAGCGATGGGGGGTGGGGCGAGGACCCGCGCTCCTACGATCATGTCGAGTGGGTCGGGCGCGGAGAGAGCACTGCTTCACAGACGGCCTGGGCGCTGCTTGCCTTGCACGCTGCTGGCGAGCGCTCGGACGCGGTCGCCAGGGGCGTGCAGTGGCTCGTCGATACCCAGCGCGAGGACGGCGGCTGGGATGAGCCGCAGTACACAGGCACCGGCTTTCCTTGCGACTACTACATCAACTATCACCTCTACCGGCTTGTGTTCCCTGTGATGGCGCTCGGGCGTTGTCTAGCGGCGGGGCGGCGATGATGCACACCGCACCCCTTGAGATGGCACCGGCACAAGCCCCGAGCACGCGTGGGGTGATGGAGCAGGCAAGCGGTGAGAACTTCCCGGTAGCGATGCGCGTTCTCTCACCTGAGCACCGGCGCCGGTTGCTCGCCGTATACGGCTTTGCGCGGCTCGCGGACGAGTTGGGCGACGAGTTCACAGGAGATCGTCTGGCGGCACTTGACTGGCTGGAAGGAGAGCTCGACTGCGCATACTTAGGCAGCGCCCGCCACCCGTTGCTCGTGCGTCTGCAGCAGACGCTTACTGAGTGCGCATTGCCGCGCAAGGCATTCGTGCGCTTGATCGACGCCAACCGGATGGACCAGCGCAGCCTGTGTTATGAGAGCTGGGAGCAGCTGCAGGCCTACTGCTCGCTGTCCGCGAACCCAGTCGGCGAGCTGGTCTTGGGCGTCTTCGGGCTAGCGAGCCCAGAGCGAATTGAGCTCTCAAACTGCGTATGCACAGCCCTACAGTTGGTGGAGCATATTCAGGATCTTGGCGAGGATGTGCGTCGCGGCCGCTACTACATACCGGCGCAAGATCTCGTCTGCTTCGACTGCTCGCACGAGCAGCTTGCTCAATTGTGCTCGCAGGGTAGTCATGATTTGGATTTGAAGGGCGTGCCGGTTGTCTCGCCCGCTCCCGTCGGGGATTTCTCAGGCCAGTCGGTTCGTCTGCGCAAAGCAATCGCCTTCGAGGTGGCGCGGGCGCGGACCCTGCTGGCGGCCGGTCTGCCCCTCGTCGCCGGCGTGCACGGACGGCCAAAGTTCGCGCTGGCCGGCTTCATCGCCGGTGGCGAGGCGGCACTCGAGGCGATCGATCGAGCCGACTTCGATGTGCTCGGCGCTGTGCCCCGGCCCACTGTCAGTCGGCGCGTGCGGCTCGTAGCGAGTGTGCTTGCCCGCAGTCGCGGCAGCGTAGCCGCAGACGCGACGAGTTCGAGCCCGCCACCGCGATGAATCCGACCGAAGCCTATGAGCACTGTGAGTCGTTGACGCGCAGGGCCGCCGCCAACTTCTACTACGGCATCAGGTTGCTGCCAAAGGAGAAGCGTCGCGCAACGTGCGCGGTCTATGCCTTCGCACGAAGGATTGACGACATCGGCGACGGGCAGATCGACCGGGCTCGAAAGTTAGAGCTGCTGGACGTGGCCGAGCAGGCGTTGCAAACAGCCTCGACGTCGAGCATCGACCCCGTGATCGTGGCGCTTGCCGACGCCCATGAGCGCTTCTCGCTGCCGATCGAGGCGCTTGAGGATCTGATCGCCGGTGTGCGCATGGACGTCGAGGGCGCGAGCTATGAGAGCTTTGAGGATCTGCTCGTCTACTGTCGCCTTGTCGCCGGCTCGATCGGCAGGCTGTGCCTGGCGATCTTCGGCGCTCGCGAGCAACAGCAGGCGCACCGCCTCGCCGACGATCTCGGTGTTGCCCTACAGCTGACGAACATCCTGCGCGACCTGCGCGAGGACGCGACGCTGGGGCGCGTCTACATCCCGGACGAAGACCTGCGGCGCTACCAGGTGAGCGATGACGGGCGCTTCGAGGGTGGGGAGGGTCAGCTCGACGCGCTCACGCGCTTTCAGGCACGGCGTGCCGGCGAATGGTTCGACCGCGGCCTCGAGCTCGTGCCGTTGCTGGATCGCCGTAGTGGCGCTTGCGTGCTTGCGATGGCCAATATCTACCGGGGTGTGCTCAGGCGCATCGAAGACGATCCCGAGCACTCGCGAATGGTGCACGTGTCGCTGCCGATCTGGGAGAAGGGTTGGGTGGCGAGCCGCAGCATTCTCACGGCCGCGCTCGGGCGACCGCCGGTCCGCGATCGGCGTTGGCAGTTTCCTTGAGCGCTTGTCAGTGTGTACGTCCGCCCAGCTCCCAAGGCGCGCCCGGGAGCGTCGGCTTACGCACTGAGCGGCTTTATGAGCTGGATCACCCGAGGCTCGCTTGAGCGCCCAACGCGTGATCGTGCTCGGCGGCGGCCTCGCGGGGATCACGGCGGCGCTCGACTGCGCTGAGGCCGGCGCACAGGTGACGCTGATCGAGGTGCGTCCCCGCCTCGGCGGCGCCGCCTACTCATTTGAGCGCGAGGGGCTGTTGCTCGACAACGGCCAGCATGTGTTCCTGCGCTGCTGTACGGCCTACCGGGGCCTGCTCGCGCGTCTGGGCAGTGAGCAGTGTGTGATGCTGCAGCCGCGCCTGGAAATCCCGGTACTCCGTCCGCGATGCCGCGGAGTGATGCTGCGTCGCAACGGTCTGCCAGCGCCGCTGCACCTCGCCGGCACGCTGCTGTGTTACTCCCATTTGACGTGGGCACAGCGTCTGAGCGCCGCCCGCGCTGCACTCGCGCTCGGGCGGCTCGATCTGAGCAACGCCTCAGGCACGCTGGGCGAATGGCTGGAAGCTCACGGACAGGGCCCCGCGTGCGTGGCGGCCCTATGGGATCTGATTGCGTTGCCGACGCTCAACCTGCCGGCCGCGGAAGGCTCACTGGCTCTTGGCGCCTTCGTGCTGCAGACGGGGCTGCTGCGCCACAACGACGCAGGTGACATCGGCTTTCACATACGGCCCCTGAGTGAGACGCTGGGCGATCCGGCGATCCGGGTGCTGAGGGAGGCAGGAGTTGACGTGCGACTTGGAGTGCGGGCCGAAGCGGTTGAGCGGTCCGAAGCAGGCAAGCGGCTCGGGGTGGAGGTGACTGAGGTGGAGCGTGTCGTTCCTGAGCTCGATGCCCCGTACGCGAGCGCGGGGCATCGAGTTTTTCGGAATAGGGAATGTACGCTGCGCGTGCGCGCCGGTGGCGAGAATTTGGAGGCCGACGCGGTTGTGTGCGCGCTGCCCCACGAGCGCGCGAGTGCCCTGCTCGAGCCGCTGATGGGCGAAGAGGCAAGCCGCTGGAGCGCGCTGGGCGCCTCGCCGATCGTTAACGTGCACATCGTGTATGACCGGCGTGTATGTGGCCTGCAGTTCGCGGCCGGGGTTGGAACGCCCGTGCAGTACGTATTCGATCGCAGCGAGGCATCGGGGCTCACCCTGAAGGGGACACCCTCTGGGATGCAAGCAGGCAGTGACGGGCAGTATTTTGCGATATCGCTGTCCGGTGCCACGAAGGAGATGGAGCTCTCCTCTGAGCATTTGCGCGAGCGCTATGTGGAGGCGATGGAGGAGCTGTTTCCTCGCGCTCGCGGAGCTGTTGTACGCAGCGTGTATGTCAGCCGAGAGCACGCCGCCACCTTCGCGGCACGTCCTGACACGGAATCCTTGCGTCCCGGTCCGCAGACGAGTGTGGCTGGCCTCGTCATGGCCGGAGCTTGGACGGACACTGGCTGGCCGGCGACGCTCGAGGGGGCTGTGCTCAGCGGGCACGCCGCCGCACGGGAGGTGTTCGCGTGAGTCGAGAGTCACAAACGCCTGGGATGCTTTGCATGAGCCGGCAAGTCACAGGAAAGGTGTTTGCGTGAGCCGTATGAGCCGCGGCGCGAAGGGCGTGCTTGCATGAGTGACCTGCTCGTGGCTGCTCCGCTGCGCCTGGAGGCGCTTGCGATCAAGGCGGGAGGCAGGAAACTACGCGTCCAAAAGACCGGTATGGGCCCTGCACGCTCGCACGCGGCGGTCCCAAGGCTGTGTAGAGACCGGGCCGCTGCGTTGGCGGTGATGGGCGTGTGTGGCGGGCTCGACGAGCATTGCGAGCCGGGCGATGTCGTCCTCGCCGATGAACTGCTCGACGGCGAGCGCGAGGAGCACAGCGACATCGGCGCCGGCGAGAGCAGCGAGGCGGGGGATACTGGTCAGCCTGTGCGTCTTGCCTGCCCTTCGGCCGGGCCGCTCGCCGAGGCACTCCAGCGACACGGAATCGCCGTGCGCAAGGCCGCGGTGGTGTCTGTGGCACACATCGCCCACGGTGAGAAGCGTGTCGAGCTGCGCGAACGTGGAGGTGTCGTCGTGGACATGGAGTCTGCCTGGCTCGCTGCTGGCGCGCAAGGACGGCCGTTCGCGGTGATCCGCGTCGTGGCTGACACTCCCTCGCGTGAGGTCACGCGTCCGCTGCTGACATTGGCGGGTGCGGCGCGCGCGGCGCTATCGTTGCGTCGAGTAGCGGCGGTGCTCGAAGAGTTGGTGCGCGAGCAGGGAGCGCATACCGTGTTCGGCGGCGCCGGTTCGAGTCTCAGGGCTCTCTCTAGTGGGCCCGTGGCAAACGAGCGAGGTTCCTAGATGGCGGTTCCGGTTAGACAGGGCGCACGAATGGGTTGGTACTTGACGCGCCAGCGCTTGGCGCGACGCGAGAAGTTTCCGCTGATCGTGGAGCTGGAGCCACTGTTTCAGTGCAACCTGGCCTGTGCCGGCTGCGGCAAGATCCAGCAGCCCGAGCACGTACTGCGCCAGCGCATGTCAGTTGAGCAGGCGGTCGGTGCGATCGAGGAGAGCGGGGCGCCGATGGTCTCGATCGCTGGCGGTGAGCCCTTGATCCACCCTGAGATCCACGTGATCGCCTCTGAGCTGATTAAGCGCAAGCGTTTCGTGTATCTGTGCACTAACGCAATCCTCCTGGAGCGTAAGCTCGCCGCCTTTGAGCCGAGCCCGTATTTCGCGTGGGCGATTCACATGGACGGCCTACAGGAACGCCACGACGCTTCCGTCGAACGCGAGGGCGTATTCGACAAGGCGGTGTCAGCGATTCGCGCCGCTAAGGCAGCCGGCTTTCGCGTGACGACTAATACGACCTTCTTCACGCACGACTCGCCCAAGACGGTGCGCGACGTGCTGGACTTCCTCAACGACGACCTCGAAGTCGACGAAATGATGATCTCACCCGCCTATGCGTATGAGAAGGCGCCCGACCAGGAGCACTTCCTGGGCGTACGCCAGACTCGCGAGCTGTTCAGCGAGGCATTCGCGGGCGGGCGGCGCAAGAAGTGGCGCCTGAATCACAGCCCCCTGTTCCTCGACTTCCTCGAAGGCAAAGCTGAATTCGACTGTACTGCTTGGGGGATACCGAGCTATTCGTTGTTTGGCTGGCAGCGTCCGTGTTACCTGATGTCAGACGGCTACGCCGCCACCTACAAAGAGCTGATCGAAACAACCGACTGGAGCAAGTACGGTCGCGGCAAAGACCCGCGCTGTGAAAACTGCATGGCACATTGTGGATACGAGCCCACGGCCGTATTGAAGACAACTCATTCGCTGCGCCAGTCTGTACGAGCGCTAGTCAGCTGACTTACCCGTATTGCTCGCGACGCGCTGGGCGATCTCTGATCGGCGTACTCCCGGCTCGGGGGTCGCACATCCACGCACCGGTTAGTTGATCTATCACCGCCTATCGCGGGTTTGCCAACCCTTTCCATCTGCCTACCCCGGTCCGGCACCCGGTCCATCGGCGTCTGCTCGGCTGCGGCGGATGTCCTGCCAGGTCATGCCCTCCCTGAACAACGCCGGCACGCCGAGGCTGAGTGCAGTGAGCAACTCGATGGCCTGCAGGATGATGCCGTAGGCCAGGCCTTGCCCGGCGCCTACCCCGTATGCGGCGAGCACGACCAGGCAGGCGGCCTGGAAAACGCCGACGTTTGAGGGAGTTGCCGGCAGCACGGCGCTGACGTTGACGGCCAGCAGGACCGCTGCCGCGGTCACCGGAGTAGCCTGAGGGTTTAGGCCGAGTGCGAGGATGACCATGTAGCAGGAGCCCCATTGCAGCATCCAGGCGAGCAGTTGCAGGCCCACCGCGGGTACTCCGTAGCGCGGCTTTGCGAACGCTATGAGGCCCTGGCGCCCGAGACTCAGCAGTTCAGCGAAGGCGATCGCTCCCGTGCGAATGCGTGCGCTGCGCGAACGCTGGGCCAGGCGCAGCAGGGGAGGGACGCCAAGCACGAACAGCGCCACGAACACCGGCGCCGCGACGACGGCCTCCAAAGCTGACGCGTGGCCGCGCAGTAGCGGTACGCTTGAGAACGTAACGGCGGCGAGTATCCCGAGTGCCACAAGGTTGATGAGTGTCTGCGAGAAGACTGTGCCGGCAACGACAGGTATCGTGCTCGTTGCCGGGCCTTTTAGGCGACGGCTCAGCACGACCACGCGCGTTGGCTCGCCAAGTCTGCCAGGGAAGACCGCGGAGGCCATCACGCCGATCATCGTGGCACGCACAATCGGCCCCCAGCGCAGCAGTTGGCCGGGCAGCGCGGCGCGCAGGATGGCATGCCAGGAGATCGAGCGGGCGAGGAGCGAGAGCATCATCAGAGCGAGCGACAGAACGAGCCAGCCCGGGCTTGCTGAGACCAGTGCGTGGCCGACGCGCGGCAGGTTCAGCCGGCTGAGCGCGTAGAGCAGCAGCGCTGCGAGCGCCAGTGCAGCTGCGATCAGCCCGGCGCGCTGGGCGCCGCGATGTCGTCTCGGTGAGACCCCCATGTGCAAGGGTATCTATCAGAGCCCTGTGCCGACCGCGCATGGCTGGCTGAGAAGTGTGTAGCGGCGCCTGAGCGGAGTTAGCCCGACTCGCTTGAGAGGTTGCCTGTTGAGTTGCGCGGTGAGCTCGATTCGTCGGTACGGCAGAAAGCGCTGGAGCCTGTTGAATCACCCTAATTGTTTGAGTCAAGACCCGGGGTCAGACCCGAGTCAAGAACCTATTGGGATATGAATGATCCGAAGAGCCCTTTTATTCGCAAGAGAAAACAAATTGGTTGTTTCCAACTGATTGCTTCCCGAATTGGTTGGGTAGTATCGAAATATGGATTGTCAGGGGCGCGTTTCAAGGACAGCTCATTCGGACTCTCAAAAAGAAAGCCCATAATCGGTCAACAAGAAAACCCATGAGACCGGATTGGGATGTTCCGGAGGACTCATCAGAAAGCCGCGCTCATAAGTAGTAAGTGAGATTGGGGATCAAGGTCATGGCACAAGATCAAGAGGTTGCGATCGCACTGTCGCCGGCTCAAATCGAGCAAGTGATCCGTTCCGCGGGTCAGACCAGCAACGGGGCTGTCTCACGCCTGCTGGTGGCAGCGCTTGACAATGCTCATACTGGCGCAAACGGCGATCGTCATGCCGGTCGCTCTCTACACGAAGAGACCAAACTGGCTCTCTCGGGCGCTTTGGGCGATCCACAGCTCTCGCACTCGCTGCTGCGCGGGTTGGCGATCCTCTCCTGCTATGGGCCGGATCGGCCTTGGCGGGCGATCGTCGACCTAGCCAGAGAGCTGGACATGTCGCCATCGACCACACATCGCTACGTGAAGACGTTGCGCGCGGTCGGGCTGCTCGAACAAGACCCCGTTACACGCGAGTATCGCCCTGTGGCAGGCTGAGCACTCCCGAGCACAGGGCCAGACGGCTCTATCGACCCTCGTAAGTCGCGTGACCGGGTCCAAGCTCCAGGAACGAGCGCACCGCACGCTTGAGGTCTTCGGTCGCGAACAGGTCGCCTGCGAGCTCTGGCACGCGCCTGTCGGCGCCGTGGGCGCCACCTTCGTCCAAACACGCCCGCACGATCGCCTTGGTGGCGGCGTGAGCGCGTGTGGGGCCGTCGGCGAGCTTACGCGCAAACGCACGCGCTGCCTGCTCAAAGCCCTCGTCTGGGAGCACTCGATTGACTACGTTCCAACGCTCGAGTGTGGCGGCGTCATACAGCTCGCCGGTCATCACCAGCTCGCGTGCCCGCGCCGGTCCAGCTCGCTCTGCGAGGCGCTGGGTGCCGCCCATTGCCGGCGTCAGTCCCACGACCGTCTCGACCAGGCCGAAACGCGCCGACTCGGCTGCCAACAGGATGTCGCAGCCGAGCGAGAACTCAAATGCGGCGGTCAGGCACAGCGAGTGCGCGGCGAAGACCGTGGGCAGCGGCAGCTGCTCGAGACGGTGGACAAGGTCGAGCAGGCTCACCCACATCGCGGCGGCGTCTTTTGGGCTGAGGCCGTCGAAGACATGTACATCCACGCCGCCGCTGACGACTCGGCCCTGCGCTCTGACGAGCAAGCCGCGCGGAGGCGTGGTTGCGATCTGGTCGATTGTGTCGGAGAGCTCGCCCATCAGCTGCTCGTCGAACAGGTTCAAGGGCGGGCTATCGATGCTCACGATTGCAAGCGGACCGTCGTGGTCGAGTTGGACGAGGCTCATGGGGTCGGCTCCATATGCGGCGAGAGCCTACACGGCCGCGCCGCGCACAGATCGATCGGCGGCAATGGCGCTGATCGGGGCCGCCGCATCAGAAGCCGGCCGAAGTCGTTTGAGGACATGGTTGGGACTGCGTTCGATGTCGTACTCGGAGAGTTTGGGCGAGGATGCGGGTTCACTCTGGGCTTGACCCTACGTATGCTCTGTTCGAATGTTTCTGACTCCTTTGTATTGGGCGAATCAACAAATGTCTCTAACTTCTCCCAGTAGTCGGCAAAAGTCAAAAGAACCCGCATAGTCATTGGTTATTTGGTGATGTCGCAAGTACCGACTGTGCACACGAAGTAACCGCCAAGCAGCGGGGACACTGGGACCGACGTGGTTGCTGGAGTATCGTCACAGACAGGATCCGTCGGTCAGCTGGAAAGGTAGGGGTGGAGTTGACGCGGAGATTTCAAGAGGGCTGGGTAAGGTGGTCCGCGATAGCGATATCTGGGCGTGTGTTCTCGCGAGCGATTCTGAAACTTAGAGTGCTCATCGCCTTCATCCTCTTTTTGGCCGTTACTTCTCACGGCCGCTGTGTCGACTGCGAGTAGCTTGGAGCGCTCTGATGCTGCAACTGGACGAGGTCGTAAAGCACTATCGCGTGGGCGATGGAGAGATCGTGCGCGCCGTGGACGGCGTGAGCCTCTCGGTGGCGGCGGGTGAGCTGGTGGCACTCTATGGACCCAGCGGCTCGGGAAAGACAACGTTGCTGATGTTGATCGCGGGCCTGCTGGTCCCAGACAGCGGCTATGTCAGAGTCAATGGGCGAGATGTCTCCAGGCTCTCGGCGCGCGAGCGCGCGCACTACCGGCGCTCTGAGCTCGGGTTCATCCGTCAGTCGCTCGATCTGATCCCAGGAGTCCGCGCCGACGACAACGCCGCGCTGAAGCTGTTGGCGAGCACCGGACGGCGCGACGCGCAACGTCGGGTGGCGCCTTTGCTGGAGCGGCTTGGGCTCAACGGGCGTGCCGGGCAGCGTGCCGAGCAGCTATCTATGGGTGAGCGCCAGCGGGTCATGATCGCGCGAGCTCTCTCCACCGGACCTGGTCTGGTGCTCGCCGATGAGCCTACGGGTAGTCTCGACACCGACCGTGGTCGAGAAGTGCTCCGTCTGCTCAGCGAAGTGTGTCACGAACGCGATGTGGCTGTGCTGCTTGTCACGCACGATCCCAGGGCGGCCGCGTTCGCCGATCAGGTGCACGCTTTGCGCGACGGTCGACTCGTCGAGTACGAGCCGGATCGCGCATATGAGCCGTTCAGCTCACAATGAGTAGAGGACGCGCCGCAGCTTTCCGCGGCTGAGCAGAATATGAGGCTCTCGACGATCTTCTACCTCTATCGCGTGCGTCTGCGCGCGAGGCTAGTGCAGGAGCTACTGGCGGTCGCAGGCATCGCCGTAGGCGTTGCACTGCTGTTCGCCTCGCAAGTGGCCAACACTAGCCTCGCCGGCTCGGTCACGCGTCTCACGAACGGGCTCGTAGGCGAAGCACGGCTACAGTTGGCGGCACGCGATCCTCAGGGCTTCAGCGAACGGCTGTTCGCCGAGGTTGATCGGCTGCCAGGTGTGCAGGCTGCAGCCCCGATCCTTCAGCGCAGCGTTAACGTGATCGGTCCCGACGGTGCTGCGTCTGTCGATCTCGTGGGCATCGATTCGCGCTTCGTGGCGCTCGACGGGCGCGTGCTCGCACGAGTCAGTACGGCGCGTCTCTCCCAGCAGCGTGGTCTTGCTCTGCCGGCGCCCGTGACACAGCAGATTGGTGCCGGCCCTCTTCAACCGGTTCGCTTTCAGGTCGGCGATCGTAGCTTCAACACGCTGCTTGCAGTGATCCTGCAGGCAAGCGATATCGGCGAGCTGGTCGACAGTCCCCTGGCGATAGCGCCGCTAAAACTTGCCCAGAGCCTTGCCGGAATGCAGGGTGCCATCAGCCGCATACTCGTGGAGCCGCGCCCCGGTCAGGACCGCGAAGTCGAACGAGAATTGAAGCGAATCGCCGGTGGGCAACTGGACGTGCTTCCAGCGAACTTCGAGGCGACCGTGTTCGGGCAGGCAGAGGGTCCAACCACCCAGTCGACTGAGCTGTTCTCGGCCATAAGCGCGCTTGTGGGCTTTCTGTTTGCGTTCAACGCGATGCTGCTCACAGCGCCCCAGCGGCGCAACCTGATCAACGATCTGCGTCTCGACGGCTATTCGCCGCTGGAGATCGTGGAGGTGATGCTGTTTGACGCGGTGGTGCTCGGGCTTGCAGGCTCGCTGCTCGGGCTATTGCTGGGAGAGCTGCTTTCCCATGGTCTGTTGCAGGCCAATCCGGGTTATCTCTCATTCGCCTTTCCCGTGGGCTCTTTGCGGATCGTCAGCTGGCAAAGCGTGGCGCTCGCGACAGCCGGGGGGCTGCTTGCGTCTGTCGTCGGGGTCACGGTCCCTCTGCGGGCTGAGATCTTCGGTCGCCAGTCACGGGCGGCACGCAAGTCGCTCGGCTCGCCGACGAGCAGAGTGATTGCCCTCCTGTTGGCCGGCTTGGTTGGGTTGGCGATCACAAGCACGATCCTGATCGTGGGGATCTCCAGTGTGCCTATGGCTGTGGTGGCGTTTATCAGTCTGGTACTTTCGCTTTTGCTGATCCTGCCGATCGCTTTCAGCGGGCTGGTCGCTCTGTTCGACATGGTTCAGCGTCCGGTCATGGGTGTTTCGCCAGGATCGCAGTCATCGAGCTGCAGTCAAGCTCGACACGTGCGCGATCGCTTGCGATCGCCGCCACGGGAGCGATTGCCGTGTTCGGTAGCGTTGCGATCGAGGGAGCACGACAGAACCTCCAGAGCGGACTCGATCGAGTCTCACATGAAATGACGCGGGTCACCGACATCTGGGTTTCGCCGGGCGGCAAGTCGAACACGATCGGTACAACCCCCTTTGACAATCGGCTGCAGGGAACGTTGGAAGGCGTGCACGGGGTTGCGCGCGTGAGCATCTATCGCAGTGGTTTCCTGGATATCGGCGACCGACGCACGCTTGTGCTTGCACCGCCACGCACCACTTCAAACCTGGTTCCGCCAAATCAGATCGTCGCCGGAGACTTGGTACTTGCCAATCAGCGACTGCGGTCCGGCGGTTGGGCGGCGCTATCGCAGGCGCTCGCAAGCGAACTGAACTTGCATGTGGGGCAAGCATTCGTATTGCGCACACCTCATCCGACACGATTCCGTCTGGCCGCGATCACAACCAACTTCGGCTGGCCGCCTGGAGCCGTAATCCTCAATGCCGATGACTATGCGCGGGCTTGGGCCAGTCCCGACCCGAGCGCTTATGAGGTGACTGTCAAGCCAGGGGTGTCCGTTGCGATTGTTCAAGGGGAGATACGGCGACTGCTTGGTCGGCAGGCGCCACTAATGGTCCAGAGCGCATACGAACGCGAACAAGCGTATCGCTCGACCCAGCGACAGGGACTGTCGCGTCTAAGCCAGATCGCAGCATTGGTGCTGATCGCCGCGGCGCTTGCCATGGCGGCGGCGATGGGCGCCATGATCTGGCAACGCCGTCCACGTCTCGCCGGTATGAAGGTTGACGGATTCGACCAGGGAGAGTTGTGGCGCGCGCTCTTGTGTGAGAGTGCGCTGCTGCTTGGAGCTGGATGCTCGATCGGTGCAGTGTTCGGTCTATATGGCCAGCTGTTGCTGAGCCACGCGTTGGTGAGCGTCACAGGCTTCCCTGTTGTCTTTACGATAGGTGTTCCAATTGCGATTGGAATATTCGCGATCGTCACCGCCATAGCTGTGGCGATCGCGGCATTGCCTGGCTACCTCGCGACACAGGTGAAACCCGCCCTTCAAGACTGACCGAGCACGCGTCCTGCCTGCCCGAGAAGTTGATGCAGGGTGCGGTCAAAGATACGAGTCGTATCTCCTTTGGGCAGACAAAGGCGCTTTTGGCTGCGGTCGCACGGGAGTTGTGCTGGGGGCTCAGAGCCGTTGCGTTGGAGGTGGAGGAGTGGCGTGCCAGGGCGGCAGTGATACCAGACCAGACGATTCGACACGACGCGCTTGTCTCTCTAGAGAACAAGCGTGGCAACACCGATGGCGCTGCGCTCTTCTGGACACTCCCCGACAGTCGCAGGCCAAATCTGCTCAGGCTGCTTGTGACCTACGAGATTATGTGCGATTTCCTTGACAGCGTCAGCGAGCGTGGGGCGGGGGCCGGTCTGGCAAATGGGCGCCAGTTGCACCTGGCTTTTACCGAGGCGCTCGATCCAGATATGCCCATCTCTGACTATTACCGTCATCATCCGTGGCGCGACGACGGTGGCTACCTGAGGCTACTGGTGGAATTATGTCGCGCCGCCTGTGTATTGCTTCCGTCCTATATGGCGATTCGCCCGACATTGATACGTGCTGCGACCCTTGCACAGGTACAGGGCCTCAATCATGAGCTAGATCCGGGCTTGCGCGACGCGACTTTGCGTAAATGGACGGCGCGGGAGTTCGCCGAGCCATTAGACCTCGCCTGGTACGAGTTGTCGGGCGCCGCGAGCACCTGGATCTCGGTGCTGGCGCTGTTGGCGCTTGCCGCCGAGCCCGGGCGCCAACCTCAGGAGGCCGTGGAAACTTATGCTGCTTACTTCTGGGTATGTCTTGCGGCGACGGTGCTCGACAGCTATGTCGATGAGGCCGAGGACACCGCCAATGGGGATCACAGTTATTTCGCTCACTACCCCACAAAAGAGGAGGGTGTACGCCGCGCGCACGAGATTGTACGACGAGCCACCTGTGAAGCACGCGGGCTGCGCGATGGGAACCGTCACACGGTGATCGTCGCTTGTATGGTGGCTCTGTACCTCTCCAAGGACAGCGCGCTCACGCCGGAGATGGCCGCGACAAGCCAGATGCTACTGCGCTCCGGCGGTCCGCTGGCGGCGTCGCTTGGTCCGGTGCTGCGAACGTGGCGAGCAGCGTATTTACTGGGCAGCGCGTAATGCCTTTAGAACTATGGCTTTGTCTCGGCGAAACGCTCCAGGCCGTCATCGGGTATTGGCTCCCACGGTGCGGCGTAGGCAACGAAGGTGCGCCAGGTCGGTCGTATTCCTGGGTCCCCGTCGAAGGCGCCCATGCGCACGCTCACTTGCGTAGGGTCCTCCCGGCTGCGACTGAACAAATGTGAGCCACAAACGCTACAAAAACGCTTCTCGTGGCCTCCGTCTGGATGTCGCCAACCCCTCATCAGATCCTCTCCTTGCAAGAATCGCAGCGTGCGAACGTCGATTCGCGCTTGTGCCGATGCGGCCGTCCCGGTTCGGCGTTGACAGCGGGTGCAGTGGCAGTAGCCGGCGCCGTGAGGTGGCTCGCTGAGCGCGAAGCGCACGCCGCCGCACAGGCAGCCTCCTGTGATCAACGCATCGCTCACGAGCTACATTCTGGCATCTGTCGTATGCCGGCAGTCAAGAATCAAAAGGACCCGAGGATTAGTAGGGATCTCTCGAAAGCGGCTGAAGGGACTCGAACCCTCGACCTTCTGCATGGCAAGCAGACGCTCTAGCCAACTGAGCTACAGCCGCGCGAGCGCGTAACTATAGACCAGGGGCGCTATGCAGCGCCGAGCTGGCGGGCACGAGCTCGCTAGTGACGAGCCCTTGCTCTCTGGTCAGCTCGTCGACGATCGGAAACAACGCGGCAATGCGCTCAGGGGTGTCGATAGTCTCGGTCAAGACGGGGACGTGGCGGCGGATCGAGAGTAGGCGGTCGCCGTGGGGCTCATGGTCTCCGTGAAAGCCCCAGATCCCACGCATCGAGGTGGCGCCGGCAGCGCCGGCAGCGCGTAGGCGCCTGATGAGCTCGACGTATACCGATCTACGCTCGTGTAGGGCCGCCTCTGAGATCACGACCGTGAGCTTCTGGCGGATGTCCATACCGTATGCGCTTGTCGAAGCCTCCTCGTGGGGTCGTTCGAGCAGCAGACCGTCTTGCTTGCATACGCGTACGTCCTCGAGCGTGAACAACGGCTCGTTGAGCATCTGCTCGAGACGGCCGATCGCCGCGTTGATCTGGCGTTGATCGCCGACGCTGACCACCATCAGCGGCACGTTCTGGTTGCGAGCAAAGAAATGTGCCCGCTCGCGCGCGCCGTCACGAGTACCGTCGACGCCGAGCAGCACGGTCGCACCGGCCACGCCGCTCTCATGAAGGGTTCGGCAGACGGCGGTAAAGGCTGGGGACCCGTCTATCCGCTCATGGCGACCCAGATATACCGTCAGCTTTGCCGTTTGCGCAGGATCCTGGACATCTTGTTCCGGATCTATGGCGGTCCCTGCGACGAGCGATGGCTCGGCTTCTCCGGAGAGGATCTCCTGCTTGTTCTCGCGAGCACCGTCAGGCAGCCGAACGCGCTCGAGCGTCAGCAAGCCTTCGTGTCGGATAGAGCTCACATCTGCACACAATTGCTCGATTTGCTCGCGCACATCGACAGCCACACAGACGAGCGGAAGATCCTCGGAGAGGGTCAGAAGCCGGTCGCTGCGAAGGCGGTGCTTGGTTCCGAACCCCTGCGCTCCACGCAGCAGAATGCTGCTGCGGATCTTGTGGTGAGCATGGATGTCCAGCAGCTCATCGGCCAGCAATACGCCTTTCACTCGGCTTCGCTCGCCGAAGTAGGTGGTCAGCTTCAACCCTTCCTGACTCAACTCTGACCGCCTCGGTCGAGAGGTTGGTTGGCGATATTCGAGCGTGCCTTCACAGCGCGCCGCCAAGCGAGCGGCCGAGCAGAGCTGCGCCGAGCCCTACAAGCACGCTTACGAGTACGTTGAGGGCGCCTGCAAGCAGCTGCCCATCCTCGCCGAGTCGATGGGTCTCAAGCATCCACGTCGAGAACGTCGTGTAGGAACCGATCGTCGCAGACCCCGCGAGCGTCAGCGCTTCTCCGGAGAGCGCAAGCCCGGTGAGCAGACCAAGGATGAAGGCGCCGCTCGCGTTCACAGCTAGCGTGCCCAGCGGAAAGTTCACGGAGCGGCGCGCGGAAACCGCCCCGTCGAGCAGAAAGCGGGCAAGTGAGCCGATGCTTCCCAAGACCGCCACGCCGATCCATGCGGCCGCGCTCATGCGATCGTCCGCACTCGGCGCACGAGCGCAGAGGAGCTGAGGACCGCGAAGTATCCGCCCAGTACGCTCGCGAACAGGTAGCCAACAGCAAGCCCATAGTGATGCTGATCGGCCATTTGCAAAAGCTCGATCTGCACGGTCGAAAATGTTGTAAGTGCGCCGCAGAAGCCTGTGCCCAGCAACGGCCGGCGTAGGGTGGATACGGGTAGGCGCTCCTGCAAGCGCGTCACGAAATAGCCAAGCATCAGCGCTCCGGCCATGTTCACCGCAAAGGTTGCCCATGGCCAGCTCCCGGCAGCTACGGGAAGGGTCCGATCCACGGCGATGCGGATGAGTGCGCCGACAGCGCCCCCGACAGCGATCGCGAGCAGCTCAAAGCGGTCGATGCGTGGATCGGAGATGTTCTCGGAAGTGCGCCTGGAGGAGGCTATTGAGTGCCCTTGTTCAATGTGGCTCGCGGTCGATGGGTGGGGGGCACCTTTAAGGGTCCGGTCAGATAGCCCGTTTCAATCCCGTTCGCGCGGTGATGGTCGATCGAATCGCTCAATCGGTGAGAACCGACGCACACGGCATATACCGACCGCCGTCACCTCGCGAAAGTAGCCCGCGCAACTCGAGCTCAGCGAGCGCCACGGCAACCCCCTCTGAGTGTGTGCCTCTCCTTGCCAGCTTTGCCAGCGTGTCCTGTCCGCCGCTCACCAGTTCGAGCACATTCGCGAGTCGCGGCTGGAGATCCAGCGTGGCTAGCGACTTGTCAGGGGCTTCGTAGACACCTACTCCGTAGAGCACGTCAAGCACGTCCTGAGGTCCCCTCACAAGTCGCGCTCCATGCATGAGCAGGCGGTTGGTGCCTCTGGAGCCGATCGAAGTGACGCGCCCAGGTATTGCCGCGACGTGTCTTGCGCGCGATAGAGCGACGTTTGCGCAAGCGAGGTCCCACGGCATGTCTGTCGCCTCGACGACGATTACGAGTTGGGCAAGCAACGCCAGCGTGCGAGCGTTCGCGTATGACCACCAGCGGCGTGTCCGCGAGCTTGCGTGACTCTCGACTAGCGAACAACCATGCTCAAGGACACGACGGTAGAGCGGGGCGCGCCACGCCGGTGTACAGCGCTCCACGCTCGCGCTCATTACCGCCAGTGGCGCGCCGTTGGCTTCGAGCACTCCGGCGAGGACGGCACTTGCGATGCCTTCGGCGAAATCGCTCACGATGGTGATGCCTGACGCGGCGAGTCCTCGAGCGAGTTCACGAGCAACTTCCATGCCGTAGTCGCTGGCCGTATGCGCTCCCACAATCACAACGACCTTCTCTTGGAGCAGATCTCTAAGGCGCTCGATCCCGCCGCGCAGCTCGAACGAGTGTGGACTAAGCGCGTCGTCGCGCAGGTTTCGTGGATATGCCGCGTGGTGACGACAGAGCGCCTGAGGCTGCTCATCTCGACGTCTTGGCGCCGGCTGCCACTCCGCGTAGGCGGTGTGCAACTCGACTCGACCGCGTCGGGCGATTGCGTCAATCAGCTCCAGATCCGGCAGTTCGAGCACGCTCCAAAAGCTTGATTGATCGTGGCGCTCGATCTCGCGATCCAGTCGGCCGCCAAGCTTTGCCAATAGCCAGGCTCGTCGTGCACACTCCTGGCAGATGCCGCTCATGCCGCTCTGCGCCCGGAGAGGCCAACCTCGGGTCGTAGCGTGAGTGCTCGTGAGATGTGCTCGCCGCCAACACGCTCGCGACCCTCCAAGTCGGCAAGCGTACGTGCGACGCGCAATGCGCGCTGCTGTCCACGCGCGCTCAGCAAACCGCGTTCGCGCGCACGAGCCATTATCTGCTCGCCTTGGCTATCGAGCTTAAGG
This sequence comes from uncultured Solirubrobacterales bacterium, assembly GCA_963757995.1. GTDB lineage: Bacteria > Actinomycetota > Thermoleophilia > Solirubrobacterales > Solirubrobacteraceae > Palsa-744. The sequence goes on along the minus strand of CAVWTS010000014.1, from coordinate 25,963 downwards.
TGTCTGCGCAGCATCGGTGCATCCATCTGCGCGTTTACGAGAACACCGTTTGCTCGCAACCTCCTGGCTTGACGCTGGCGTGCTTCGATCACTTGCTCCCGAGCTTGCGCAGAGCTCATCAAAGGTTGATCGGCTAGATGGTCGGCGGCTGTGCGTTCTACATGCAGGAGTAGATCGATGCGATCGAGCAACGGCCCGCTCAAGCGGCGGCGATGGCGCGCCAGGTCCACTTCGCGGCAGGCACAGCGCTCCCGCTCGCCCGCATATCCGCATGGACAGGGATTGGTCGCCGCGATCAGCATGAAGCGCGACGGATATACGGCCGAGTGGCGCGCCCTCACGATTGTCACGCGACCGTCCTCCAATGGTTGGCGCAGCGCCTCGAGCGTCGGACGTGCGAACTCAGAGAGCTCGTCCAAAAACAGCACGCCATTGTGAGCGAGCACCGCCTCTCCGACCCATCCGCGGCGTGAGCCGCCGATTAGGCCCGCGGTCGTGATCGTATGGTGTGGTGCCCGAAAAGGCCGTTCTGTGAGCAGCTCGTCGCCAGTGAGCTTTCCGGTGGCGCTGTGAATACGCATCACTTCGATCGCCTCAGAGCGTTCGAGTGGTGGCAAGATCGAGGGAAGGCGCCCCGCGAGCATTGTCTTGCCGGTCCCGGGAGAGCCGCTGAGAAGACTGTTGTGAGCTCCTGCCGCTGCGACGACGAGCGCCCGAACTGCCTCGTCCTGGCCACGAACATCGCTCAGATCGGGGCCGTGTGGAGGCGTGCTTGGCTGATCACTGCTCTGCTCGGGCAACCGGTCGCCGACGCCACCGCTCAGCACGCGAGCGGCGCTCGTCAGGCGCTCCACGACGCCTACGGGCAGTCCCTCGACGAGCGTCGCCTCGCGTGCGCGCTGTGGACTCAGGACGAGCATTGCCAAACCGGCCTTCTTCGTCGCCTCGGCGACGGCTAGGGTTCCGTGACAGGCACGCACCTCACCGTCCAGCGATAGCTCACCAAAGAGTGCGTGAGTGTCAAGCCGCTCTTTGGGGATCTGTCCGCTCGCCGCGAGTATTCCGCACGCCAGCGCCAGATCGAAGCCGGGTCCGATCTTTGGCACGTCGGCGGGGGCGAGGTTCGCAGTGATCCGCCTTGCTGGGAACTCAAAGCCTGAGTTCAACAGTGCGGCATGAACACGGTCGCGCGCCTCGCGCACGGCAGCGTCGGCGAGCCCGACGATCGCAAACGCCGGTAGACCCGGCCTGATGTCGATCTCCACGCTTACTGCGCGTGCGTTGAGTCCTTCAAGCGTGAACGTGCGCGCCCGAGCGAGCATCCGATGCCTCCCTTCGCGGTTTTCAGGCGAGGCACATCAAGCTACGTCGCGCTTGGGACGGTACTCGGCGCAGGGCCAAGATGAGGACCGTCTATGGGGCTAATTTCGCGGTGACAGCGGCCTTTTCGCACAGACGGATTCGTGCGCTGGGGTTGTCGCAAAACTGGCGATGCCCCCCGCGCGCGCGGGGGGCATCGGCCTTTTTCGAGGGTATTCCTCGCAGTTAGAGCCCTGCTGGGTGGCGCACGACGTAGCCCGCGGTGGAGGTCATCGAGTCGGACCAGCGCGAACCGGATTCCTGCAGGGCAACGGTGTCGTAGCGTCGACCATCGATCGTCATCCAGGCGTGTTCGGCGTCCGCGTAGATCGTGATGTAGCGGCCCGGACCGGGTTCGCCGTAGGACTCGAGCGCCGAGGAGTCCTCCGGCGAGCTGAGCAACCCGCCACCGTGTAGGGCGTAGGACACCGAGCCCGAGCAGTCATAGCCGTCGGACTCGAACGAACCATGTCCACCACCGTAGACGTAGGGCCTAGTTGCGATTTCGTCGGCGGCGGCGATCACGCGAGCAATTACTCCCGAGCCTTCGCCGCCGGTGCTGCTGCTCTGGCTACCGCCCCCAGTTGTGCCGGTGCTGCTTGTCAAAGAGGGCAGAAACCTGGCCGAGGGATGCAAAGTCGCATGCTCGTCCAGCCCAAGCGCACGCCAAGTATCCGGTCCGACCACACCGTCGACCGTTAGGCCGTCATGTGCCTGCAGCTGCTTGACCGCCGCCTCAGTCTGCGCTCCGAATTGACCGTCGGCCGAGATGTGCAGGGCTTCCTGCAGGCGAGTGACCGGATTCCCGCTCGGGGTGACGGCGGATGCCGGCACCCCGGCGGTCTGGTCGGCAGGGTTAGTGGCTGCTTCGCCGCCGGTGCCGGTAGTGCCATTAGCGATATGAGCACTAGAGGCATGTGCTGTCTGGCGGAGAGACCGGTGACGTTCCGGGAAGAGCGTTTGCTTGAGCCGGCCATGTCCGTGCAGGCTCAGCGTACGCCAAGTTTCAGGCCCGACAACCCCGTCGGCAACAATATGGTGCTGCGCTTGGGCGTGCTTGACCGCCGCCTCAGTTTCGGGTCCGAAGGTGCCGTCAACCTGAACACCGAGCCTTTCCTGTAGGCGCACAACTGGGTTGCCCGCAGGCGTGGATGCCTTGGTTGTTTCAGGGGTCGTTATGTCTGTGGTCTCAGGGGCTGTCGTATCCAGGGCCGGCGTTTTGGTCGTCGTTTCTGTGGCCACAACGTCGGCGCTCCTCGCGAGCACAGGTGTGTTTTCGTCGAGTACCGCGCTCGTCGCGATCGGGGCCGCGTTATCGGCCAAAGCCGCTCCTGTCTTTGGTCCCACCACACCATCGACTTCCAGTCCGTGGCTGGCCTGGAAGGCGCGCACAGCCGCTTCGGTTTCCGCTCCGAAGACGCCATCTTCGTGGATGCCCAGAGCATGCTGCAACAATCGAACCTGGCGACCTTCCTCGCCATTTTCAAGCGTGATGTAGTGGGTTGTCGTGGTCGTAGGCTCGGGCGCTGGCGCCGGTGTGGAGGTGGGTGCACCGCTTGCATCGGCTAGACCGGCGGCCGGGCCGGCGGCGAGCGCGATCAGCGTGCCCAGCGAGACGCGCCGGGCACGTGTTGCCGTGGGGACGAATTGGATCTCTGAGGCGCGCCGGCGTGTGCGTGAGCGCAGCGTCGAGCGCTCCCACGGCTCGCTGTCGGCGAGGTTGCGCGGCGAGGGCAGACGGTTGCGTGCGTCCATCAGGTTTGCCAGGCGCATGGGGGAGCGGGCGGCACGTTTCTCGGTTCGCTCACGACGTGCACGCGAACGTGAAAGAGAGTCCTCCCAGGGGTCGGCAACTGCGAGATCACGCGGGAATCCCGGCATGTGAAAAGCGTCCTTTCGTTATCTCAGGGCGCCTACGGGGTTAGCTGTCGGGCTCGCGTACTTACGCTACGCCACAAACTGTGGCGATTCGCCCCCGCAGCCTTTTAGCTGCACTGGGTCCCCCGCTCCTGGCCCCCGTAGGGACAAGGACTCGGCACGAACGCGAGTCAAAGTATCAGGTCGGCTTGCAAGATGCATCACATAGGAAGGGTTGCAAGGTTTATTGCCGACGAGTGGGCGTTTGGCTTAGTTACACCGATGAGCGGGGTCGTCGTCGTCCGTGTTAGGGCACCCTAAGTTATGGTAGCCTTCCCAACGCAAAGCCTAGTCAAGAGGTCGGGTTTAAGGAGTCGTCGGTGGCGAGCACACAAACAGACATCGCGCAAAGCAAGCGGCGTCAAAGCGAACCGTGCGAGTCGCGCCCCGCGAAGCGCTCAGGAGAACGCGTGAGCTTCTATGTGTGGACGGTCGTCCTGCTTGCCGTGTCCGTTACGGCGGTCATCCTCGGCTGGCACGCCCGCGGTGGGACTACCGATCCCACAGCCCTGCCGGCAGACCACCGGCTGAACACGGCGACTGTCGTCATCGACAGCGCGATCCTTGTCTTCCGCGAGGGGCTGGAGACGATCCTCGTACTGGCTGCCGTCACGGCCAGTTTCCTGGGCACGAATCGCATCTATCGCCGCCCGGTCGTTGTAGGCGGCGCGACTGCGCTGCTTGCCGCGGTAGGCACCTGGTTTGTCGTGATCTGGTTCATCGGTCAATTCCACGGTGGTGAGTTCGATGTGCAGGCCGCCACTGGGATACCCGCGATCATCGTGCTGCTGCTCGTAATGAACTGGTTCTTCCACAAGATGTACTGGACGGGTTGGATCTCCAGTCATCACAAGCGCAGGCGCGGCCTGCTCTCCTCGGACTCGGAGACGAACAAGCGCCGCTTGCTGCTCGGGGTCGCGTTGTTGGGGTTCACCTCGGTCTATCGCGAGGGCTTCGAGGTGGTCATCTTCTTGCAGAGCTTGCGTGAGCTGTACGGCTCGAGCGTCGTGCTCGAGGGCGTTGCGATAGGGCTGCTGTTCACCGCCGCGACCGGCGTGCTGACCTTCGCCTTGCATCAACGTCTCCCTTACAAGCGACTGTTGATCATCACCGGCGTGTTGTTGCTGTTCGTACTGCTCGTGTCGGTCGGCGAGGAGGTCAACGAGATGCAGCTCGCCGGTTGGATCGGGACCACTGAAATCCACGGTCTGTCGATTCCCGGCTGGATGGGAACCTGGTTCTCACTGTTCAACAACTGGGAGACCTTCATCGGTCAGTTCATCGCGCTTGCGCTGGTGATCGGCTCCTACGTTGCCGCTCAGTACGTGCGTGTATGGGGTCCTCGCCGCCGTGGAGAGCAGGCCGCGCGGCGCGCGGAGGCGGCTCCTGGGAGTGCGGCCGAGCGGCCCGTTGCGCCCAACACGCCCGCCACGGTCTAGAGCAACCTGTAGATACACCCACGCACCTGTAGATACAGGTCTTCGGCCTGTCACGACACGGGTCGCTCACTGCTACCGTTTTGCTGATTAGGACATCGAAGGGCCCGAACGATCATGGTCTTTGGAGGGTGGGGTGGCGCAGGGCAGCGTGTGTGTCGTTGAGATCCAAGGAGAGCGTGGGTGATGACGCCGCGTACCGTTTTGGCCGCCAGGCGTTCCTTGCTGGCGGTTCTGTTCGGAGTGTCTCTGACTGTGTTGGGCGGACTCTTGGCATCGGGCTGTGGGATCGCCGCGGTGTCGGGCTCCTCGAGCACGACGCTCACCCTCTACAGCGCACAGCACGAGCAGACAACCGACGCCATGATCGCCGCGTTCACCAAGAAGACCGGGATCAAGGTGCGCGTCGCCAATAACGACGAGGACGTGCTCACCGCGCAGATCACCCAGGAGGGCGATCTCTCGCCGGCTGACGTCTTCTATACGGAGAATTCCAACTGGCTTGAACAGCTAAACGATCAGGGGCTACTGGTCAAGATTGCTCCCGCCACACTTGCCAACGTGCCCAAAGAGGACAGCGCGACCAACGGTAATTGGGTCGGGGTCTCGGCGCGTATCAGTGTACTGATCTACAACACGAGCAAGCTGAAACCCTCAGAATTGCCGAAATCGGTGATGCAACTGGGTGACCCAAAGTGGCTTGGCAAGATCGAGATCGCCCCGGACGAGACCGACCTGTGGCCGATCATAAGCTCGATCGACAGGGCCAAGGGACATCGCGCCACACTGCGCTGGCTGATCAAACTCGAGATCAACTCGGCCGGTAACGACAATGTGCCCGACAACGAGACCGTCACCAGAGACGTCAGCCAGGGAGTCAGCGAGCTTGGCCTGATTAACCACTATTACTATTACCGGTTGGTCGCTGAGGTCGGGAAGAGCGCGGTAAAAGCGAACATCGCCTATTTTGCCCCGTACGATCCCGGCTACGTAGAGGATATCTCTGGCGTGGGTATTCTGAAGTCCTCCAAGCACAAGGCCGCCGCCGAGAAGCTGGTGGAATTCATGACCAGTCCGGCCGGCCAGAAAGTGCTTGCCGAAAGCAACAGCTTCGAGTATCCGATCCACCCCGGTGTTGCAGCGAACGCTCAGCTGACCCCGCTCAGCAAGCTTCAGCCGACAGCGTTCACGCCTGCTGAGCTAGGTAGCGGGCTCAACGCCAAGGAACTACTCGAAGAAGCCGGACTCATATAAGGCCTAGCCAGCGATGAGCGAGGCACTCACACCGAGCATCCTGGCCGCGCCCACATCGCGAAAGCTGCGTCGTCGTCGTGTCGGTCGCGGTCGCGCCGTGGTCCTGCTCGGACTTTGCATCGCGGTGTTCTTGCTGTCTCCGCTGGCACTGCTTGCTATCGATGCACACAGCGCTGGCTGGGGGGAAATCCACCACGTGCTGTTCCGTGCGCGCTCATATCTGCTGCTGCGCCACACGGTGATATTGACATTGCTGGTCGCCGCTTTCGCGGCCACGCTCGGTGTGGCCACGGCCTGGTGCACAGAGCGTACTCGGCTGCCGGCACGGCGAGTCTGGACGGTGCTGCTTGTGCTTCCGATCGCGATTCCCGACGACGTGGTCGGCTATGCCTGGCATACCACCTTCCCCAATATGAGCGGCCTGGCGGCGGCCACGCTGGTGATGACGCTTGGGACATACCCACTCGTCTACCTGCCTGTCGCCGCTGCGCTCAGACGCTCCGATCCGGCGATGCAGGACACTGCCTACAGCCTTGGGGCGGGTCGGTTGCGGACGTTCCTGAGGGTAACCCTGCCGCTGATTCGCACTGCCGTGATGGGCGGCTGCGTGCTGGTTGCGCTTACCACGATCTCTGAGTACGGGACGTTTGAGATCGTGCGCTACCAGACTTTCACCACGGAGGTCTTCACCGAGTTTCAGCTCGACAGCCGTGCCGCCAGTGCCCTGTCTGTGCCACTTGTGTGTCTCGCGTTGCTCGTGCTGGCGGTGGACGGGATCGTGCCCAGTCGTGCTGCTGCGAGAATTGCGCCTTCGCGTGCCGCGGTTCGCGCTCGGCTGCGGTGGCTGCTGGCGCCGACACTTGGCGCGCTTACGGCGCTTGTTGGGCTTGCGATCGTCTTTCCGATCGGGATCGTCGTCTATTGGATAGAGCAAAGCCAACACACGACCCTGCCGGCTGCCGCCACGCTCGGGCAGGCCACCTGGAACTCGCTCATTTACAGCGTCCTCGGGGCGAGCGCCGCGGTCGTGCTTGCGTTGCCTGTGGCGCTGATCGTCTTTCGGCGCTCCACTCGCCCAAGGCGAATGTTGCAAAGCAGCACTTACATTCCACTGGCGCTGCCCGGTGTGGTGGTCGCCCTCAGTCTGGTCTTCTTCGCGACCCGTTATGCATACAACCTCTACCAAACCAGCTTCCTGCTGATCGTCGCCTACGCGATCATGCACTTTCCCCTGGCGCTTGTGTGCATCAGGGCGTCTGTCGCTCAAGCGCCGGCGCGTCTTGCGGACGTCGGTCTCTCCCTGGGGCGCGGGCCGCTCTTGGTTTTCATGCGCGTTACGTTGCCGCAGCTGCTGCCCGGCATCCTCGCCGGCTTCTGTCTGGTGTTCCTGTTCGCCGTCACCGAGCTGACGGCCACGCTGTTGCTGGCGCCGATCGGGGTGCAGACGCTTGCGACGCAGTTCTGGGCGTATCAGAGCGAGGTTTCCTATGGCGCAGCCGCGCCATATGCACTGATGATCATCGTGCTTGCCGCGCTGCCGGCAACAGTGCTTGCGCTGTGGTTCGATCGCGGTCGCTTCCAGCCCCAGCTGGCTCCGCTATGAGCGCGATCGAGCTGCTCGGGGTCTGCAAGAGCTTCGGCGCGACTCGCGTGCTCGACGACGTCGAGTTGACGGTGCCCGCCGGGTCGATCACTGCCGTGCTAGGCGCGTCCGGTAGCGGCAAGACGACGATTCTGCGGCTGATCGCCGGCTTCGAGCAGCTGGACAGCGGCACGATCGCGATCGCCGGGGAACTGCTCGACGATGGGCAGCGCAGCGTGCGTCCCCAACAGCGCGGCGTCGGCTACGTACCCCAGGACGGCGCGCTCTTCCCTCACATGACGGTGCTTGGCAATATCGGCTTTGGGCTGGCACGCAAGGATCGCGAGCAGGCGACCGGCAGACTGCTGGGGCTTGTCGGGCTGCAGGGGCTGGAGCACCGCTATCCGCACGAGCTCTCCGGCGGCCAACAGCAGCGAGTGGCGTTGGCGCGCGCGCTTGCGATCGAGCCGAGCGTGGTGTTGCTGGACGAGCCGTTCAGCTCACTCGATGCCTCGTTGCGGGCAGCGCTCGGTCGCGATGTGGCGCGCATCCTGCGTGCCGCGGCAACCACGAGCGTGCTTGTAACGCACGACCAGAATGAGGCGCTGGCGCTCGCGGATCAGATCGCCGTGCTCGAGGACGGGCGGGTGGTGGCACGCGACGATCCTCGCTCGCTCTACCGCGATCCACCAGATCTGCTTGCTGCCGGTTCGATCGGCGAGGCCAACGTGCTGGTCGGCGAGACACACGGCGCCCGCGCTCGCTGCGCGCTCGGTGACATAGCGTTGCGCACGAATGGACACCGTCAGACCGACGGGCCCGCTCGTCTGCTGCTGCGTCCTGAGCAGTTGACGCTCCATCTGCAAGCCACAGCCGAGGCGACCCGTGCCACGGTGCTCGAGCTTCGCTATCACGGGCACGATGGGCTGGCCCACGTGATGCTCGATCATCCGGGCCGCGAGACGGTGCTTGCCCGGGTTTCAGGCGAGCTCGTGCTCGAGCAGGGACAAGAGGTTTGGGTGCAGGCCAGCGGGCCGGCACACGCTTGGGCCAACTGATCGGCGGCTCTCAATCGGAGGGACGGTTGGTCCTCTCCAACCGGGCCCTGCGCCTCAGCGGCATCGCAAACCACAGGACAGCGAACGGCAGTGCACTCGCGGCGAGCGTGATGGCGCCGGTCAGGGCGCCGAACAGATAGGTGGCGACGAGCAACAGACAGCCGCACATCGCCACGGCCAGGAAGCCGAGGCCGGCGATCACGATGCGGTTGGAGACGCGCACGATGTGATCCTTGTCGTCATGGCGAAAGAGGAAACGGTGCTGTGCTGAGGGTGCGAGCGTGCATACGGCCGCCAGCGCCGCGAAGATCAGAGCTATGAAGTAGACCGTGCGCTCAAAGGGGCCTATGTGCGCGAATCCGGTGTCGAAGGGAACGATCAGGAGGAACGCGAACAGGACCTGGACACCGGTCACTACGACGCGCAGCTCCCCGGTCATCTCCTCCAAGTTGCGGTCCAAGCGCTCGTGCGATGTCTCCCCGCGCGCTGAGTCGGGTGGTGGCTGGGAGTTAGGGCGATGCTCTGAGTGACTCACACGACTATCGCTACCCGCAGCCTGTGTGCCGCGAAACGACGCATCGTCACGGTATTCCAAACGTATATTCATGAAGACAGCGCCGCATGCGGCGCTGTCCCTGGCCGCACATGTGCGGCCAGGCCGGTCGGTGCATGCACCGACCGGAACAACATCCATATGCAACTGGCCGCTCCGATGCGGAATCTATTTTCGCTTGTGCTTGCTTTGGCTGTGAGATTTCGAGGCGGGCTTTGGCGGAGCTACGGTCACGAGCGCCGCGCTGCCGGGCGACAGCGCTACAGACACTGTCCCAGACTGGCTAACAGCGCTTTCCGCTCGCAGCGGAGCTCGCCAGGAGCCGTTGGCTGTGACGGCACGTCCGGCAAGCAACACACCGCTGATGGCGCTCGGCGACGAACTGGTGAGACGCTGAATCTGTGCGGCGCCCATACCGGCACCCACCGCCAGCTGCACGGACAGCGGACTCGTGCCTTCGGGTTCGTTGTTACACAGCACGACCTTCAGCACATGGCCGGGTCCAGAGAAGCCGGCTGCCACGATATTGGGTGCGCCTTCGGCTGAGATGGTCGTGGGCAAAGGGCGAGCGTCGATCAACGCGCGTGTCAGCAGCAGCGCGTACCACTCGGGCTGGGCGCGTAGATCTCCTTGGGCCAAGGCTGTGGGGTTGGGCGCGCACAGGGGGGTGTATCCCACGCAGTTCGTCGGGTTGCCCTGAAGGTTGATGCCGGCGGTTCCTGCGGCCATCGCCTGGGTGATGTAGCCGGTTGCCCACAGTGCTGAGGCGAACGTGTTGCTGATGCCGGCCACGCCACCGCAGGAAACGGTGTTGGCCTCGTCTATGCGCAGCGGTATGTCGCGTAATTCCGATACGGCCATGTAGCTGGCCAAGGACAGCGATGCAGCTCCACGACCGGCCGCGCTCAGCAGTGTTTCGATCGACGGTGGCGGTGTCTGCGCGCAGCCAAGCGGATAGTGGTGGCCGGTCAACAGCACCGGGCTCTGGGCGAGCGCCTCCTCTTCGCCCCATTCACTGAAGGCGCCGGAGCCGGACACGTCAGGGCCGGCGATCGGCACGCCTGGTGTGAGTGCGTCGATCGCTTCGCGGTAGGCGCTTGCCTGTTCCTCATAGCCTTGGGCGATCCAGGGAAGTTCGCGGAAGCCGTGGCTGCCGTAAGAGTTCGGCTCGTTGCCGATCTCGACAGCGGCAAGGTACGGTCCGAGCGCGTGGTGGGCGGCCGCCACCTCGCGTGCGGCGGCGGTCGGTTCGTAATGGGCCATACCGACGGTGAGCAGCACCTGCCAGCCGCTGCGCCGGGCAAGTGTCCCGAGCTCGTTCAACTGCGTCGGTCCGATCGTGCTGGTCGCCCAGGCCGGCCGCGGCGTCTGCGAATCGGTCCAGGCGACATTCTCATCGGCGGTAATGCCACCGAAGCGCAGCATTCCAGGCCCAAGCGAGCGCAACAGCTCGACGAGATTGCCATGGTTGGCGTACTGGGCAAGTTGGCTTAGCGCGGCCATCTCGAAAGAGAGCCCGAGAAAGCGTTGAGCAACGCGTCTGCCGGGATCAAGCGGGTTGAAAGCGACGGTCACCGGTAGCGCGGACTGGGCGGCGGCAGCCTGGCTCCCGGCCACGCGGGCGCGATGAGGGAGGCCTGCGGCGCCTGCGCCGGCTGTGTCCGAGATGGCCGATGCACAGGCCACTAGAATCGCGCTTGCCAAGGCGACAGTGGTAAGCAGGGAGATACTCCTCGAGCGGAACGCAGATCGCGGGGTCCGTGCCGTGGCGCGGCCGGCGCAAGAGATCGACGCTTGTGTTGGAGTCATGTCGTGGGTTAACAGACTATGCGTCCCATCGGAGCGGACGGCTGCGCGCCGTTTCCAGGCAGCGGCAGTCACGGAGTGGATGATCAGCATGCGTTTGCACCTAGTTCGCCCCGAGGCCAGGATCGGCCTTCATCTGTCCCGATGATGGCTTGTCCGTCAGGCTCAGCGGTCGCCTTGCTCGGTTCACGTCTCGCGGCCCCGCGTGTGTGCGGGTGTGTGTGGTCGCTCGGCGTGCGAGGGCCTGCTCAGCAGCGGCCGTTAAGCCTGACGCAGGTGCGCATCGCGTCGAGCACCGCTAGACGCTGAGGGAGAGCGCTGGTGCGCAGCGCGAGGCGGTTGCTGCTCTCCACGACCAGCCATGCGTCGCCCACACGCCGCCCGGTGATGTCGCCGAAGATCCCGCTTTGCTCGTTCACCACCCCGGGATGCCCTGGGACCGGGGTCGCGCCTGGCAGCGGCGCGGGCAAGGTCCCGGGGTGGTGGGCGTCGAGCAGCAACGCGACATCTATCGCCCAGCCGCGATCGGTGATCTCTGTGTCGATGCACGACAGATACGCTCGTCCGACCACCTGCCGAACCGGCCGCACCCGCAACACGACGTTGCCGAGTTGCTCCTGCGCGTCGTGCAAGCGGGAGCTGTCGATCGCGCACGGCCCCATCGGCGGGCTGCGACGTACGAGCACACGCTGGCCGCGCGCTCTGTTGGCATACCGCGGGATCATGAAGAGCGTGTGCAGGCCTACTCGTGGACTGCGCTGCCAGGAGACTGTCGGATCGGGAACCCACGGAGTGCCTCCAGGCATCCGCCGAGTCGCGAGCTCGTGGCCGTTGGTGGCCAGCGCGACTGGGTTGAACGCTCCGATTGCCTGTGGTGAGCCACCGTGCTCGATCCGCGGAAAGCCGACCGCGACGCGGTATCCGTCCGGCAGGCGTGGTTCGGGGCGGGTGAGGATCGTGAGCGTCGGCGAAGCGCGCACGGCGGCGACCTGGGGAGCGGTTAGGTAGTAGGCAACTTGATAGGAGAAGTGCCGGCCTTCGCGCCCGCCCGACTCGCCGACCACGTCGGCATCGATGAACGGTTCGGCGATGGTCGGTCCGGACCCGCAGCCGCTGGCGCCACCTCCATACTGACGCTCGAAGTGGCCGTGGCCGAGAGACCGTTCCCGCGTGGTGAATTCCACTTGGTCACACCAGCCCACGTGACCGCCGGCGATATCCGGGGTGAACGCGATGCGGTAGCTGGTGCGACCGAGCGATTGCCTAGGCTCGGGTAGTGCGCCGGCGAGCGGAGCTGAGGAGCGCGTGCCACCGAGTAGCACCGTCGCCGCCGCGGCGCCACCCGTAAGCAGCGCCATGAAGGCGAGCAACGCAAGCGCTCTCGCGCCGTGGCGCCAGCCGGGACGCGCAACGGCCGCCCACGCTACGCGCTCCCGTGAGTCGGGGTCGGTGGCGAGGATCGTCTCCATCTGCTGTTGATGGGCGGGGGGCGCAAGCGCCGAGCGCGGATCTGCACTCGGATCAGGCACCGGGTTGGCCGCTCGCACGAGGTCGATCGGATCGTGGCTCATCGCTCGTCTCCCCTCATTGCTTTCCTCCTTCGCGCAGCGGCTCGATCAGCGCACAGCTCGTGTGCGCAGGACGTTCGGTCTGCGCCGCCTCAGAGGGCGCGCGTTCGAGCATCTGCGCGAGGTGCCCACGAGCACGGTGAAGACGCACGCGGAACGCAGCGCTTGAACAGCCGAGCGCGCTCGCGGCCTGCGCTGGAGAGAGCCCCTCCCATGCGACAAGGAGCAACGCCTCGCGCTCGCGCACCGTGAGCGTCAACAGCGCATCTCGCAGCTGCGGCTCGACTTCCTCGCTCAGCAGCCCCTCCTGCTCGAGGGGCGGAACGAGCGTGCGTGCGAGCCGCGCGCTGAGCGCCGCCGAGCGCAGGTGTCCGCGACGGTGGTTGGCGAGCGTGCGGCGCGCCACTCCATATAGCCAAGGCAAAGGCTCCCCAGGCACGCTGTCAAGCGCCCGCCAAGCAACAAGGAACGTCTCGCTCACCACGTCCTCTACGATCGCTTGCGGAGCGCGGCGCAGCACATACGCGCGCACCTCCGGGTGGCAACGCTCGAACAGCGTTTCGAATCGCTCCCGTCTGTCCCTCTCAGGCCGCGCCATTACCTACCTATGTCCGGGTCGCTCGCGCACGTTACATCCGCCCCGCGGCCAACGTCGCCAAAGCGCCGAATCCAGGCTTCAACCAGTATTGGACGGCCGGGTTAGCTTCGGTGACCAGCCCGCGACTTTCGTTGGGTCAAGCTGTTGACCTTTGCGACTCGGAGAGCCTCAGCTGAGCGTAAAGGACTCGCTGCTGGTCAGCTTGTGCTTCCCGGCTCCGCTTATCAGCGTGAGCGTGTACTTCCCCGGTTGTAGTCGGCGCACGGGCAGCAGCCGCAGGCTCATACGCCCACTCGCGGTGCGGGCCGCGCCGGCTGCGTAAACCACGCCGTGACGGGACAATGTCGCCTGGGCCGGCGCACCCGAAGTCGTGAAGCTGGCCGTGCCGGATACCAGCTTGGCGATGCACTTCTGCTTTTTTGCGACCTTCTTGCAGGTGACCAGCTCGACCTTGCCAGTGGGGCCTGCGGGACCCTGAGCGCCAGCGGGACCAGGTGCGGCGCTTTGGCCGGTGGGTCCGGTAGCGCCTGCTTTGCCTTCCGGGCCGGTAGCCCCGTCTTTGCCCGCCGGACCTTGTGTGCCCGCTTTCAAGAACACGGCGGTGACTTCGATCGTCTTGGCCCTCTCCACTGTGCAGGTCGTCGTCGATATTGGCTTGCACCCGATCCAACCGGCAAATTCGTAGCCCGCGCCGACTTTGGTCGCCGTCAGGGTCACTTCGCCTTCGAATTCATGCGTACATTCGGATGTCGAGCAGGCGAGTCCCGCGGGCGTGGAGGTGACTTCTCCCTCGCCTGAAATGAAGACGGTGAGCGGGAACCGGGCCGGTGCGCCCTGGTAGATGAAGACCTTTTCGTTGCCCTTGTCGGACACGTAGATCTCGCCGGTCTTTTCATTCACTGCGATGTTTTCAATTTCGTGGGAGAAGGTCCCCGAGCCAAATTCGCCTCCGGTTCTTAGCGGGGTGGGCATCGCGAATCCTTCGACCACCCGACCTTCGATCGCGACGTAACCTATGTCGGTCGCGCGGTCGATGCCGTCTGCGAATGCTTCTTCGACTTCGGGGACTTCCGTGACCTTTTCGGCGCTCGTCGCCGTATCGGAGTCGCGCCAGATCTCGGCTCGACGCGGCGCTGCGAGCGCATCGTCCGGGTTGCCGTACAAGAAGATGTCGCCCCTTGAATCGACGACGACGCTCCGCTCAGATTCTTTCACCGGGAAACTGGCGATTTCTGTCGTGCCCCCTGGCGAGAACTCGCGGAGCATATTGGCGCCGTGATCGCTCACATAGACGTCGCCGTTTGCATCTGTCGCCACACCTTCGGGTTGAGTGAAGCCGTTCAGCTGGGATTCATATTTGAATTCATGGCCGTTCAGCTTGAAACGATCGACTACCTTATGGCCCCTGTCTACGACGTAGATGGAGCCCGCCGCCGCGCCGGTCGAGTTGTCCACAGCGACACCGACCCACTCCCTGTCGAACGCAAAGCTTTCGGCGGGTGTCTGTTGCCCGGAGAACACCGCAGGCGCACCGCCGGCAGGCGGGCCTCCTCTTTCGCCGAACACGTTAACCGCGTCGAAGTCTTCGCCGCTTTCGGGGACGAACACGTTTCCGCTGGATTCTTCGACCGCGATTCCGGTCGGCCTTTCGAAGGGGCCGAAGCTGTGGAGGTAGGTCGCGGGCGACGCCAACGCGCTTGCGCTTCCGGACGCCAGCACCACGAACGCTGCGCACAATGATGCCAGCAAAGCAAGCATATGACCATGCGAAATGGCGGCTCTACCGGACATTACAAACCCCCGTTAAGCCCCAACTGGTGAGGCGTAGTGGATGAAACGCTCCGCACCCCAAAACGTGCTTGCCTCAAAATAGACGATCTAGCAAGCTTACGTCAATCTAGGAGTGGTTCTGCAGAGGTTTGTGTAGGCGCCAGACGCCGTTTGAGGTGTACAAGGTGCTCCGCGACGAGATCACCCATCACATATGCTTGCTTCTCTGGCCCAAGCAGGAACCTACGTATGGGGCGTTTCGTGAGAACGAGGTGTTCAGGATGCGGCGAGCAGGCCACGTGCTGAACCGCCGGCAACTACGGTTGTCGATCGACCGCAAATCGCGGTGTCTGTGGTTCGAGTTCGCCTCTCGCCATCGCCTGGTTGGGGCCGGGAGCTGGGAGCGCGAGAGGCCGATTATCTCGTGGTGTTGTGCGTGATCGGCCCGCGAGGCTGGCGGCCGGTGTACCCTGGCGTTCCCTAAGAGTGAGCCATTCACCAACGAAGGCGAACTATGAGCGCCACACTGCAATTCGACGAGGACGCCTCCCGGCGCGTAGAGAGGATCTACACCACGCCCGATGTCATCGAACAGCGCCAAACGGTCCTGCGGGCACTAGCGCTCCAGCCTGGTGAGCGCGCGATCGACATCGGCTCGGGTCCTGGTCTACTCGCGTGCGAAATGGCTGTTGCTGTCGGGGCCGGCGGGCGGATCTGTGGGGTGGACGTCAGCGAGAACATGCTTGGCCTCGCGAGGGCGCGCAGACCACCAGCTGGCAGCGGCCCGATCGAGTACCAAGAAGCTGGTGCGCACACGCTCCCTTATGCGGACGCGAGCTTCGACGTCGCAGTCTGCACGCAGGTCTATGAGTACGTCGATGATGTTCCCGCCGCGCTGCTGGAGCTAGGGCGGGTGCTGCGCCCGGGAGGCCGGGCGCTCGTGCTTGACACCGACTGGGACTCGATCGTATGGGCTTCGAGTGACAACGAGCGCATGGACCGGGTGCTCGCCGCGTGGGAGGAGCACCTCGTTCACCCTCACCTGCCGCGTACGCTCACACGGCTGCTGCGCGATGCTGGACTGGAAGTCACCGACCGCCAAATTGTGCCGTTGTTCAACGCCGGCTATGACCCCAACACCTACAGCGCCGGAATGCTTGAGCTGATCGCCACGTTCGTGCCCGATCGCAACGGTGTGAGCGAGGCCGAAGCCACAGCATGGGCAGAAGACCTAACCGAGCTCGGCCCCAACTACTTCCTTAGTCTCAACCGCTACCTTTTCCTGGCGCACAAGCCCACCTGAGGACCGGGCTCCTAGCCGTCACCGAGGAGCAGGGGAATCGGGCAAGCGTCTCTGCAGACGAACAGCTCGCTTGCGCTCAGGACGAGGAGCAGGGGAATCGAGCAACTGGGCGCGGAGAGTCGCTCCTCTGCGCTGCTCCCAAGAAGATGCAGCACCACGAACATGCCGTTCGCAGACACACTGCTAATGCATCGGATCCAGAGTTACGTACTCAATGGCGAGCGGGACACTTCCTCGCAATTTCCGTGCTTCGCTTGACATAGGAGCAACGGGCGTTGGAGGTGTTATGTGTGGATCAGTGTCGCGCGAGCGAAGTCGTCGGGGCCGGTGCCGGCGCGGGCGATCGCAGATCCGGCGGGGCTCCAGAGCGACGAGACGCCAGCGGTATGATCAAAGCCACCGCCTGTCGCGCCGGCAAAGCTGGCAAAGCCGACATAGGAGTTACAGGCCTGGGCGATCTGTCGTGCTCGCTGTTCTTGGATCTCCAGCTCGGTTGGGAGGTGGACCAGGCCGGCGAGATAGACGTCGACATTGAGGGCGGCAGTCTCGCTGATGTGCTGCTCGACGCCTGTGTCCTTGCAGATCCCCAATCCGACACGCCAGCCGTCGATCTCGATCACGGCAGGCCCGTCGCCCGGCAAGAAGTGGGCCTGCTCCTCGCCACCGAGAAAGCACTTGCGGTAAGCGACGGTGACGCCCGTCGCGCTGACGTGCAGCAAACCGATGTAAGCACCAGATCCCAAGCCGCGGATCGGCACTCCCACAAGCGCGACGCTCTGCGTTTCCTCACAGGCCCGGACAATGATGTCCAGAACGCAATCGTCGAGCGCGATCGGATCTGCATCAAGCTCATAGCCAGTCAGCGACAGCTCAGGGAAGATGACAACCCGCGCTCGCGCCTTGCGGATCAGCTCGGCATGTGCCCGTGCGTTGCTGTGCATGTCCTTCGCTGTACACCGTGGCTGCGCGACGGCGACCAAAAGAGGCGCTTGCATGACACGAGAATAATCTGACACGTTCACACCGGCGGCCCCGCCGCTCCGGTTTGAGCGCAGACGCGCCCGCTTCCCACGCGGCAGCGGAAGCGCCGGTTGCAGGCTCGATGGCCCCGGCCACGCTGTCGCGCGACGTGCGCTCACTCATGATCACGAGTCCTGAAAGGTGAGCCTCTGCGTGCACACCGGCCGATCTCGCGGCAGGGAGGCGCTAGGGTGGCCTGGGTCGGGGAACATCCGTTCGACCAGAGCAGTGCCCCGCGCTTCGGCAGTCGTTGCCTCGCAGCACCCTCCGCGTCTCGCAGTGCACATACCCGGAGGTAAACAGAGATGGCCACAGGGACCCTCAAGTGGTTTCAACGACGATCAGGGCTGCGGGACTCATCACACCGGATGACCTGACAAGGACCTGCTCGGAACTCCACAACAAGGGACGGATAGACATGGCCTCGAGCGGCAAGAAGAAGACCACGATGGCAAAGCTCACCCGTGAAAGCAAGCTCCGCGAGCGCCGGCTGGACAAGCAGGCCAAGAAGGACGCGCGGAAGCAGGCGCCGGTACTTCACACAGACCGGCCTGGTGACACGCTGAACGCAACGACCGGTGAGTCCGCCGATCCGGGTTGAGCCGATCGAGCTGATCCCTGAGACGTCCCTTGCGGAGCGCGTTGTCGCCGACGTGCAGCCGATCGGTGCGCCGCCCGCGGATCGTCGCAGTGCTGCGAGCGGCCAGCTGACGGCAGCTACGGTCGCCCCGCTGAGGCCGCCAGCGACACGTAGCCCGATCGTCTGCGAGCAGGACGCAACCTGTCGACCTTGCCCTGCGTGGGGGTGGCTAACCTGGGACAGATGATGACTACAGCAGAGCCGATGACTGCACGTGGCGCCCACTACACGGCGCTGCTTGAAACGATTGACAATCAAGGTGCCACCAAGCTGCACGCGAGAGAGCGGGAGCAGCTGCTGGAGGCCGCCGATGCCCTGCTGTTCGGCGAGCCTGAAAACCGGCGGTTGCTTCGAGCGGCTGAGGAGTTGATCGAGTCCTTGGAGGCGAGTGAGCGCTGGTTGGCCGAGAGCTGTGACCAATTGCGCGAACACTTGTACGGCTGTGATGCTGCGGCTGGCATAGCCTGAGAACTCGCTGCGCAGATCGGGTGTCCATCTCAATGCGCTGGCCCTACTACCGATCGCTGTTTGCCTCCGCTCCACCCCTCGTCCGCGCCATAGGCGCTTTCGGCGGCTTACGGGCTTCGGCCAGCGTTCTAGTCGCAGGACCAGCTCCCTCCCAACCATACTCCTACCAGCGGGCTAAAACGAGCCCTCCTTCACCTCAGCTTCGCGGGTGCGTGACCCCGGTCGATGGGCTCTCTACTGTCCACTCTGGTGAGAGGGCATCGCCGACCGCGTTGCGTCGACACGCCTCGATCTTCTCGAGCTGCTGATCGGCGCGGCTAATCAGGCGTTCGAGCTCCGGGGTAGAGAGGCGAGGCTCCTGGTGCGCTAGCAGGTGAAGCGTCTGCCACAGAGCCCGCTTCCCCGTGACACCCAGCGCCAAAAGCTCAAGCTCCTCCAACCGGCTGAGCGGCGAGTAGCTGAAGAGGTGGCCATTCAGCTTGAGACGGCCCGCCTTCTCGCCCGTCCACGCCGCGAGTTGCTTGACCCGGTCAGGACGGACATGCAGCCGGTCCATAAGTGAGCGCAGTGAGTCTCGATCTTCGTCGATTTCGTCAGCCAACTCCCGCAACGGAGCGCCATAGCCCTGGCCATCTGGATTGGAGCCGGCCGCACGGCACGCGAGGTCTGCTCCTGCTGTCGCGCCTGCAAAGTGATCCTGCAAGTAGATCGACAGATGCTTCTGGTGTGCCGCATCGACCGATCTGGCCCTTGGAGCCGCGCCACCAGCGCGGAAAGAGCTACTTCTCATCTCGATGGAGCGCCTCCTTTGCTCTATCGGCGGCTTTGTCGATCTTGTCCTTTACCGAGGCCTTGGCTCGGTCGACCTTGCCCTCGTTCTTTAGATCATCATCGCCAGTCAAGCTGCCTGCGGCCTCCTTCAGGCGCCCCTTGCCCTCGTCGACACTCTTATCGGTATCCATATCGGGACCTCACTTTCTGTTAAGAGTCTTCTACCCGTTCAGAAGATGAGGAACCGTCCCAGGATGGGAAATGCGGGCAATAAACGCCGGTGGCGGTCGGCGCGAAGCTTCAGGGACCCGTTCTGCGGGTAGGGCAACACCTATCTCCTAAATCGAATGAAACGAGGGTCTCTTGGATCTGTTGTTGCTTCTCATCATCGTGTTGGTCGTTCTGAGCATCGCGGGCGGGGCCTTTGTGAGCCCCTTTGTGCTGCTCCTTCTGCTCGTCGTGCTCGTGCTGTTCATGGGTCCCTATCGTGGGCGCCGCGGGCGCCTATAGGAAGGAGACGAGATGGCGAACGCTCGCGGCGAGCGGACTTTCCGAGCGTGGCAAGAGGCCAAGCACGACGAGGCCGAGCCCGAGATTATCCGCCTTGGTCAGCGCGTGCAGACGACTGAGCGGATCGGGAAAGCGCAACAAGCCGACGGTGCCCGCAAGGAAGAAGAAGACGCCGGCGCCGATCGCGGCGACGCTGAAGAGGTCAACGACGAGACTGATCGGCGATCCGCGACGTCAGGCGCCTCCGCCGGCGCGACGCTGTTGACGAAGGCGGCGGAAGCGAAGGCCGCGAGCAGCGCAAGCCCGAGGGCGACATCCTCGACCCCCTGCGCGCCTGTGGCCACGGCTATCAGGAGGAGCGAAGCCGATTTCCCCGGTGCCGATGAGCTGCGCCGCCATCAGGCGATCGGCGTCGCCTGGGCCGCTCAGGATGCGCACGAGCCCGACAGCGACGGTGAAGAGGATCGCGCCCGCAGTCGCGAGAAGGAACTCAGTCACCGCCGAACGCCCGGATAAACAGCCGCTCTTCCGCCCTGAGATTTGCCGCGACCGGCTGGCTGATGTCGAGGCAATGCACCAGCAGCGCCCCCTGTTCGTCAGTCCCCGTCGGCAGCGTTCCGGCATCAGACTCGACAAAGCGCAAAACGCGTTTCGTTTGTTGCCACCCGGCAGACGCAACGGACAGGCGACCAATCCGGGTTGCAGCCGCATATTCGGACTGAGGGCGCGCCATGCCACATCCACTCCCGAAACCAAGGACTGGCGAAAGAAGCCGGCAACGAGCGACGCCATGGGCCGCGACCCGTACTCGAGACCCAATCGGCGGCAGGAAGCGCAAGCTCACCCAGGTAGCGCCGACCACGGCAGCGATCCCGACCGGAAGATCCGCGGGCGCCCATCCCGAGATCATGAGCCAAAATGCAAGAAAGAACGCCGCCCTCGCCGCTGCAACGCGCGCGAGGCTGAGAGAGCCGTCACCCGCAGGAGCGCTCAACGCGGCGATCCAGCGGCACGAAACGAACGCGACGCTCGGTCCGATCAACGACCGCCCGAACAGCACGAAGGGGCGACTCGGCTCATGCTCATCGCTCGAACAGCTCGGCATTCGCGTTTCTCAAGCCTCTCCGCCGCGACGCGGAGAGAGCTAGCATGTTCATTCTAACGGGAAAGCGCCGGTCCGCCTCAGCTTGGCGGCCGGCTCCCATCGACAATTCGGCAGATAGTGGAGAAAGACAGTAAATCGACCGACGCCCGGCCTACGCGCATGGCGACTTGTCGCCGGCCAATTCGCTCAACTCGATATCATACGAAGGGGGCCGCTATGATACGGCCCCCTTCACATCGTCGTTCGCGCCCCCCAAACGGCGCGAATTTCATCAATCACCTCTTCGCAGCCGCGCCGTGTGCCGTCGCATCTAGTGCATGTGATGAGCCGAAGCGCGCGCGCGGTGCGCCGACGCTGTTGCCCTTGCGGCGAACGTGGCCGCGATGCGACCCCGTATGCCCGATCCGGCTAGGCCATCGCGCGTATCGGGATTGCGGCCTGGGCCACCTGCTCCGGGCGAACGCCGCGACGGTCGAGAGCGATAAGGGCGCCGAGGCCCATCGCGACATATTTATTGATCATTGCAGTTCCTCTTGAAGCGAGTTTTCCGCGTTCGCGTCTCTCGAACCATCTCGATCTGCGCTCTCCATGCTGAATTGGAGATGAATGTCCGGTTTAGCGGCCGTGCGCCGGCAGACGGGGGCCAATCTTGTCGCTCGCAAGTCAGCCGGCTGTCGGCCGCTAGAGCCAATCCCGCTCCGACCGAGTACGAGCGCAGCGCCCGTCTCCACATTTCGGCGAGTTGCAGTGGATTGCCCGCGATGGCTACCTACGTTTCCACTCGCCACTCTTTCCTCCACGGTCCCTGGTTTTAAGAGACGCCGGCCAGCCGCCCTAGTTGGCGGCGGCCGTGATCTTTGGCGCATTCGCGACCCGATGCGGCGGATAGAGAGAACCGGGGGACGATACGATCACCACTGCCGTCGGAGCCGAGCGCTGAGGAACGAGACGAGCAAGTCCATCGCCCGTTCGAACTCTTCGTCTCCGCGCCACGCATTTTGGTCGTCGAGGACGAGATCGATGTGGCGTTGCTGATCAGCTACAACCTGGAGGCTGAGGGCTATTTCGTGGAAAGCGTTGCGCGCGGCGACGAGGCGGAGCTGCGACTGGCCGAAAACGCGCCCGATCTCCTCATTCTCGACTGGATGCTGCCGGGCGTTTCCGGCATCGAGATTTGCCGGCGCTTGCGGGCGCGCGAGACGACCCGCACCTTGCCGGTCATCATGGTTACCGCGAGGCGCGAAGAATTGGAGCGGGTGCGCGGTCTCGCGGTCGGCGCGGATGACTATGTCGTCAAGCCGTTTTCGGTGATCGAATTGATGGCCCGCGTGCACGCGCTGCTCCGACGCAGCCGGCCGGAGCGGGTCGCCGAACGACTGTACGTCGGAGATCTCGACCTCGATCGACTGACCCGTCGCGTTCGGCGTGGCGATCGAGACATTCACCTCGCCCCAACCGATTTTCGGCTCTTGGAATATCTGATCGAAAAGCCGGGCCGGGTGTTCTCGCGCGCGCAACTGCTCGATCTCGTGTGGGGGCGCTCGGCCGAGGTCGACGAACGCACGGTCGATGTCCACATCGGACGCCTGCGCAAGAAACTGTCGAAAGGGCGCGAGCGCGATCCGATCCGCACGGTGCGCGGCGCCGGCTACGCCATCGACGAGGGCTTTGGGCCGAGCGATCGGCGGTGAGGAGCGACGCACGCCTCAGCCCCATCCTCACCCCCACCCACCTCGTCCTGAGGTGCTCTTGCGAAGCAAGAGCCTCGAAGGACATTCCAGAATGCGCCATGCGCCTTGTCTCGAAGGGGTGGCGCCCGATATAATTTTGAACCGTTGGGGAGCGGTCAGTTGGGCGGCGCGTCGATCTATATCCTCGTCTGTTCCGATGGCAGCTATTATGCCGGCGTCACGCGACGCTCCGTTGAAGAGCGCGTCAGCGAGCACGCGCAAGGCCTGATGTCCGGCTACACATTCACGCGCAGGTCTGTGAAACTCGTCTTTTCCGAACACTACGAAAGGATCGTCGACGCGATCGCCGCGGAGAGGCGGATTAAGGGTTGGTCGAGGGCAAAGAAGGAAGCTTACATGCGCGGCGATTTCGCATCGCTGGTGGCGCTTGCGAAGAGGGGTTCAAAGGAGGGCGTGTGACGCCCGGGATACCCAACCGGCGGCGCGTCATGGAGCGTCCTTCGAGGCTCTTGCTTCGGCGCGAGGCGACCTCAGGACGAGGTCGGTGGATGAGCGCCGGCGCAAAACTCCTTGGGGCTGTTCTTCGGCAGCAGTGGCTCATCACACGCCACCTTTCAATGGTCGCATTCTTGATGACAGCTCTTTCGAGCAGAATTTTCGAGAGTGCCTCTCAGCGGTGGCATAACGCCACAAACTCACTTTATGGGTTCGCCCACTAGACCGAACTCTCGAGGACCACGCATGCCCCATAGATCAGGAAGCGCCGACCTGCCGCTGCATGGCGGCCGCGTGCCGCCCTGGCTCGGCCGACCGCATGACCCGGCTCGGCGCCGTCATCAGCGAGGCGATCGTCCTCATTACGGCCGCGACGAGTTGCTGCGCCGCCTCGCGCATCCGTTCTGGTTCCAGTCGTTCGGCGCCGTGATGGGCATGGACTGGCATTCCTCGGGCATCACCACGAGCGTGCTCGGCGCGCTGAAGCGCGGCCTCGCGCCCTGTCGCGGCGAACTCGGCCTCCACGTCTGCGGCGGCCGCGGCAAGCACTCGCGCAAGACGCCGGGCGAGCTCGTCGCGATCGGCGAGCGGGTGGTCTTCGACGGCGCGCGCGCTCGCCAACGTCGAGCCGCCTCGTGGCCAAGGTCGACAGCGCCGCCGTGCAGGATGGCTTCGACCTCTACCTGCATGGCTTCATCGTCGCCGACGACGGCCACTGGGTCGTCGTGCAGCAGGGCATGAACGGCGACGCCGGCAGGCGCGCCGCTATCACTGGCTGTCGGAGGGCCTGACAGAGTTTCGTCGATGCGCCGCACAGCGGCATCGAGGGCGCGCAGCAAGGCGAGATCGTCAACCTCACCGACCGCCGCGCGGACGCCTCGCGCCGCGGCCAGCTCGAGCTGCTGCCGAGCTCGGCCCCGACGGCGTCGCGCGCGAGCTCGCCGCGATCGAGGCGAGCCGCGCCCGGCGCCACGGTGCCCGTCCAGCTCGCTGCTGCCGCATCTCGTCATGCCCGCCCATCACGACGTGCGCGCGAGCGACGTGCGTCGGCGCCGCGGCTGCACGGCAACCTCGCCGCGGCCGCCGATCGCGGCCCGGCAGGACTTCGCCGAGCTGCTGCACGTTCCCGGCGTCGGCGCGCGCACCGTCCGGGCGCTGGCGCATGGTCGCCGAAGTCGTGCACGGCGCGCCCTACCGCTTCACCGATCCGGCGCGCTTCTCGTTCGCCCATGGCGGCAAGGACCGGCATCCCTTCCCGGTGCCGTCAGGTCTCGACGAGACGATCGCGTCATGAAGTCGGCGGTCGCGAAGGCGAAGCTCGGCCAGGACGAAGAGCTCGCGCGCGCTCAAGCGGCTCGACGACGAGGCGCGCCGGCTGGAGGACGCGCCGACCGGGCCGTCAGCTGCCGGACGCTGATCGCCGAGGAGCGGCGCGCGCTCGCATGGCTACGGCGGCCGCAGCGTGTTCGGCTGGGAGCCGCCGCCGGACCTGTTTCCGCTCGACCGGAAGCCGAAACAAGCGTTCAATCGCGGATAGGTTCGCCTGAATTGCCCGATTTTCGGCGCGCTGGGGTGCGCAGTCTTCGAATGGCCGGCCCCTGCGTTCCTACCGCGGAGGGGGGTGCACCCTTATCGGGGCGATGGGGGCGCACCTGACCGGTCGATGGGAGCGGGCTGGCCGGTCCCGGTCCCTGTCTCAGGCGTTTTAGCCCGGCTTTTAAGCCGGTCACAGTCACGTTATTCGAGGGGCGGCGAGGTTGATGAGGGCTTGCCCCATATGAGCGCCCGGATGGATCGTAAGCGGCGGGCGGCGGACCCAGCAGTTGGTAGGAACGATCATGGGCGGAATGTCCGCGCCTACGGGGTCGGGGATGTAGCCGCCGTTAAGGCCGTTGCTGAGTTTGACGCCGTAGCCATAGCTGTTGGCATAGTCAGAGATAGCTGTTGCCATAGTCAGAGCCATTGCCGTTGCCATAGTCAGAGCCATTGCCGTTGCCAGAGCCGTAGCCATTGCCATAGCCGTAATGGTAGCCCCCGCTGTCGAAACCGAAGCCGCAATTGTACCCGCCAAAGAAAGCAATGAAACGATGGGCGCGACCACTCCTGCGGTGGAAAGCGGAGACGCCGCAGCCATGAAAGCCGCCGCTGTGTAAACAGCGCCACAGCGGGTTCCCGCGTAAGCGGGAGCGGCGAGTTAGGATCATCAGCAATGCGAGACGAGAGCGTAACATTTTAGTTCAGATAATCACCTCTGCGCGTAGGAAAAGCACCGCGCACGATCATTTGTTCCATCCTATCGATAGTGGGAGGGCCTTGCCTGTCCCAGTCTGGGGGACGGATGGGATCGTGCCGTTCCCCCGCGCAGCTTATCAGGTCGACGGCATCTGCGACGGGGCGATCCATTTTTTCTAAGCAGCCGACGGACGATCGGCTCGAAGGTCGATCGCGGCTCGTTCTTGTAGTCGGGTTCGAAGGATATCTCGTCGTATTTGGCGCAGAACTCGATCGTCTGCTCATACGCCGGATGATTTGTAGACGTCGCCGCGTTGGGATCGAGGCCCATGTGCCGGGCGTAGAAATCGGTCTGGAACAGGCCGTGCTGCACCAGCATCGAGTGATTGTCGCGGCTGATGAAGGGGCGCAGGATCGAAGCGACGACTTCGCCGTGGTTGTACGGGCCAGCGGCTCGCGCCGTCGTACAGCAGCGCCACGGCGACGTATCGTCGTCCCTGTTGTCGCGAACGCGCGCGTGGCGGCCTGCAGGCAGTGATCGTAGCGCGTGATGTTGTAGGCGGTGTCCTGCTTCAGGTCGCCCAGCATCGCAAACAGCCGGTCGGGTACGGCGCGCAAGGTCTGCTCATGCACATGCCGCAGGACGGCGAAGTCCTCGTCCGTGCCCTCATCCATTCGCCTGTAATGCATCTTTTCCATGGGGATACCCCTCCACCATTCCGGAACCGACGGCTGTCGGGCGAACGAGTTCGTTTTAGCCTCGACCATCGCCCGATCGCGAAGCGAGGATGGGATCGGCGCAATTCCGGCATAGGCTGCCATGAGTA